>CAYFQB010000065.1:0-37671 GCA_964345225.1 uncultured Nitrospiraceae bacterium
ACCGGCTTTAATTAATGTATTGATATTGATATTTACCTGGTTATATCAGAATACCAAGAAAAGCCGTTTTGATTACAGAGATTGCTTTGTAAAAACTTAGTTTTTCAACAGCCTGTTGAGTATTGACATTTAATGGAGAAAGTCAATACTCAAGCCTGACCCAGTATATTAGATCCTCCGCCTTTTACGTATTGAATAAGAATCAGTCCTACAATAAAGAAAACTGACACTGCAAGAATGGCAGGTCTCTGGCTGCCAAAGACTGAAGAAACATATCCAAACAAAATAGGTCCTGCAATAGCAGAGGACTTGCCGACGAGTGAATACACACCGAAATATTCATTTTCATTACCATGCGGGATAAACTGTGTAAAAAATGCCCGGCTTGCTGCCTGAACAGTACCAAGACCAAGACCTGCGATACTTGCAAGAATCCAGAAATGGCCTTTAACGTTTATAAAATAAGCAACAACAGCAACAGATGACCACAGTAAAAGAGAAATAGTGACAACTTTCTTGGGTCCCCATAAGTCTATCGGTTTTGCAAGTGTAAATGCCCCTATAAGGGCTGTCACCTGAACAACGAGATAAAGCCCTATTAATTCCTTTGTTTCAAAACCGAGAGTAGTAGCGGCAAAAATGCTCGAAAATACAATTACAGTGCTTACGCCATCCTCATAAATAAGAAATGCTAAAAGGAATTTTCGCATTTCTTTATGCTTCCATATACTTTTAAATGTATTCCATGAGTACCTTCCTCCCTGTCTTGCAGAACTCCATATTGTTAAATCTGTTTTTCTATCGGAAGGGAGAAAAAAGAATGTAGGGAGAGAAAAAATGGAGAAGAATACCGCGACCATAAACCATGTTTCATTGTAATTAGCATTTTTCACAAGAGGAAGTGCAATTAAAAGAGAAAGAATTGATCCTGCATAACCAACACCGTATCCCCATCCAGAAACCCTACCATGATACTCTTTATCAGCTATTTCCGGGAGGAATGAATTATAGAAGACAAGGCCACCTTCCAGCCCTATGTTCGCAAGAAGTATAAGAAAAAAACCTTCGATTAACATTCCTTTCTTCAAAAATGAAAAGCATGAAACTGACAAAACACATAAAATTGTGTAAGCGAGAAGGAATTTCTTTCTTTTACCGCTGTAATCTGCAATGCCCCCAATAAATGGTGAGGTAACTGCAACAAAGGCCATACTTGCAGATATAGCGCGCCCCCACCACAGGTCACCCTGTCCTGTTTCATTGCCGACTATTACGGTGACATAGTATACGGGAAAGACAACAGCAGATATAACAGCAGAATAGCTTGAGTTTGCAAAATCAAAAAGGCACCAGCTTATTATCTGTTTCAGGTTTCTCATCTCTATTTATGAGCTAATCTATAGAGGACAGTCTACTTTGTCAATAGTTTATTTAATGATTTTTTAAGTAAGTCCAGTGAAAGGATATTTTAAGCGGGTAAAGCTGACACCTTCTCCTTTGGCTTTACGCCCCATTTTTCAAGACTATCCAATACAGCTTCGATGAACGAGTTAAACCTATTTCTCATATCAACAGATAAATCAAGACCTGTAGCAACTGTTCTTGGCTGAATCCCGATGAGACATATATCTTCAGGGAAGATGCCCATTATCTTAGCTGCAGACAACATGTCAGGGAGTCCTATCTGATGTACCGAAAGCTTTATACTTAAAAATTCAGGAATGTCATCTCCAGCAATCTTTACAATTGTGCCCGGAGGTTTTCCAACATTAACTGCATCGACAATCAAGACTTTATTCTTGCCTTCTATTAAAGGTAGAAGATCCAAACCCATTGTTCCTCCATCTATGATTTCAATTGAGTCAGGAAAAGTATATTTTTCTTTAATATATTCGACAACCCGGACACCGATCCCTTCATCTCTCAATAAAATATTACCGACTCCAAGAATTGCAATCTTCATTTGGTATTTTCAGTATCAATGTATTTATAGCCATCGAAAATGCTTCCGAGTATGCCGATTTTTTCAGCTGAGTTAAGAAAGAATACGGTATACACATGAATGATTGTAAAGTAAAGCAGCAGCCACATAATACTGTGATGGATAAGCCTCGTCGCAGGAATTGAAAAAATCGAAAACACCCACCCAAAGACAGCGTTCATAATTCCATTCGGATTGTAAAGTGAGTATAGAGCAAAACCGGTTAACACTGAAATCATGCAAAGTATAATAATGAACAAGTAGACTATTCCGGCAAGCGGTGTATGTCCGGCAGTAGGTTCCAGCCTTTTACTAATTAACGAATAATAAAGTATCTGCTTAAATAGTTTTTCAGTTTGTATCGGGCTGAAAGGGAAAAAGGCTCTCCAGTTAGCATACTTGTTTCCAGCAAAAGACCAGTAAATACGAACAGCCCAATTAACTACAAATACATATGCAGTAACAAAATGTATAAATCTGATCCATCCCATTAAATATTTTTCGGCTGAGGTCACTGTAATAAAAGGATAGGCTATATAGAGGCCTGTCAGGGAGAGAACCAGCAGACATATGAAATTTATCCAGTGCGTCAGCCTTACTGGCACCTCCCATACATAAACCTTTTTCTGCATGGTCCGCTCCTTTCTATACAACCCTTATCTTTGTCACTCTATTGCCCTTTGCATCAAGGACATGGACAGCACATGCCATGCACGGGTCAAAGGAATGCACAGTTCTTAATATCTCAACAGGCTTTTCAGGGTCAGCCACTGGTGTGCCTATAAGCGCGGATTCATATGGCCCCCTCTGCCCTCTTGCATCCCTCGGCGAGCCATTCCATGTGCTCGGCACAACACATTGGTAGTTCTGTATCTTGCCGTCTTTTATCTTCACCCAGTGTCCGAGCGCACCGCGCGGGGCCTCGTATAATCCATAGCCCTGAAATTCCTTCGGCCAGGTTGAAGGATCCCATTTTGAGCCTTCATGAATTTTCAGGTCATTCTTCCTCATGTTCTCTGCAAGCTCATTTATCCAGACCGTAAGCATCTCTGCTGTAACCAGTGTTTCAACTCCTCTTGCAGCAACTCTGCCGAGGGTCGAGAAGAGAACCTCAGGTCCGACATCAAGCTGCTTCAGGACATAATTTACGACCTCCTGAACCCTTTTGTGTCCTGATGCATATGAAACGAGCATTCTCGAAAGCGGCCCTACTTCCATAGGCATATCCTCGTAACGTGGTGCTTTCAGCCAGGAATATTTACTATCGGTGTCCAGGTATTCATACGGCGGCTGAGGCCCTGTATACTTGTAATTTGTCTCTCCTTCCCATGGATGATGAGCCTTATCGTTCCCATCACTGTATTCATACCAGGAATGTGTAATATATTCGGTGATCTTGGTATGGTCAACATGGTGCACCACGCTTAAATCCTTATTTTTGATTATCCCTCTTTGAAAGAATGTATTGGCTGTATTGCTCTCATTATCATTCGGGAACTGTCCATAGGAAAGGAAGTTTCCTACCCCCCCTCCATATGCTGCCCATTCCTTGTAGAATGAGGCAACTGCAAGCAGGTCAGGTATATACACCTTTTCGACAAATTCCTTTGCCTTATTTGCAAGCCCTGCCATAAAGGCGATACTTCCTGCGTTCAGGGCATTTTGGCTGTTTGGATCAATAGGTACTGACATGCCGCCTACCAGGTATGTCTGGGCATGCGGATTTTTGGTGCCGAGCAAAGCCTGAATCTTTATTACATCCCTCTGCCAGTCAAGTGCTTCAAGATAATGTGCCGCTGCCATAAGATTCGCTTCAGGAGGAAGCTTGTATGCAGGATGACCCCAGTAAGCATTTGCAAATAAACCTAACTGTCCGCTCTCTACAAATGTCTTAAGCCTTTCCTTCACAGCACTGAAGTAATCAGTACTGGATTTATTCCAGTCAGATATGGATTGTGCAAGCGAAGAAGTCTTTGCAGGATCAGCCTTTAATGCGCTTACTATATCCACCCAGTCGAGCGCATGGAGGTGGTAAAAATGAATCACATGGTCCTGGACATACTGAATACCGGAAATAAGGTTTCTTATAATCCTTGCGTTAGTGGGAATTATTATTCCGAGTGCATTTTCTACAGCTCTCACGGAGCTGGTGGCGTGAACCGTTGTTCAGACGCCTCATATCCGCTGGGTGAAAAGCCAGGCGTCTCTCGGATCCCTGTTCTTCAGGATTATCTCGATGCCCCTGAACATGGTGCTCGATGACCAGGCATCGACAACCTTTCCACCTTCGACCTGGGACTCGATCCTTAAGTGTCCTTCGATCCTTGTTATAGGGTCTATAGCTATCTTCGCCATACTTATCTTCTCCTTTCGTCAATCTATTCTTTCTCTTCTTTTTCTTTTCCTTTTAACGCCCTTGCGATCCTGTGTGCTGCAACGCCTGCTGCTGCAACTGCAGCAACTCCCACACCTATCTTGTCTGCTGTTGTATGAATGCCGAATCCGGGCACATTCCGCAGTTTTCTGTAGAAAGGATACATCTCATCCCAGTTATGGTCTGATGCACATGCTATACAGCCGTGACCGCCCTGGACAGGCCAACTTGTTCCGCCGTTCCATTTTATTGAAGGACAGTTAAACCATGCAGCAGGGCCCTTGCAGCCCATTTCGTAGAGGCACCAGCCATTTCTGTGCCCTTCATCCCCCCATTGCCTCACAAATTGCCCTGCGTCATAATGCGCCCTTCTTTCGCAATTGTCATGGATTAGCTTGCCATGTGCAAAATACGGACGGTTTCTGCTGTCCAGTGCGGGGAGTGTTCCGAACGTCAGATAGTGTACTATGGTAGCTGTAACATTTTCGACATTCATGGGACATCCGGGAAGATTTACTACAGTTATTCCATGAACGGCCTCTTTTACACTTACAGCCCCGGTAGGATTCGGACTGGCACTCGCAATGCCGCCCCATGAAGCACATGAGCCGACAGCCAAAGTAGCAAGTGCATTTCCGCAAACCTCTTTTGCGATATCAAGGGCTGTTTTACCACCGATGCAGCAGTAAATACCTCCGTCTTTGGTTGGGATAGCGCCCTCAACAATAGCAAAGTATTTTCCTTTCTGGTTTCTAACAACATCCATGAGGGATTTTTCCGCCTGCTTTCCCGATGGTGCCATGATGGTCTCATGGTAATCAAGCGAAAGGACATCCAGCACTATTTCTGCAATCGTCGGTTTTGAAGCCCTTAGCATTGATTCTGTGTCACCTGCACAATCCTGGAACTCAAGCCATACAGCATAAGGTCTGAGTTTCTTTTCTATAGCCTCTGCAATCTTGCTGGCAAAAGTATCAGGCAGCGCAAGGAAAGCTGCCATTGCAGTGCAGAACTTCATGAAATCCCTGCGAGTAACACCTCTTTTGGGTAATATCTCCACGGGACTTCCTGAATTATCAGGAATTTCCTTAACAATATCTTTCATAAGGTGCCTCCCTTTACAGCTAATAATTGTTAAATTGGTTCAATCAAAATATTTTTCAGCAAATCACGTGTTCGCTATATAATGAATCTATATCACTACGATGTAAGCCCCACAAGACCTCTGGTCTCTTACGGTACAATCAGCGGGGCTTTCTAACATGGTAAATAGTTCGAGTAATTTTGACTCTTCCCTTGAATTAAAAGTCTGGAAAGAACAGGACCGGACTTTATTCATATACTATCCCCCTAATGACATTTTTCTCACTGGAATCTAATTATTTCTTATCAATAAATATGCCAATATGAGGAATAATAATTTGATCTTTAATTTATCTAATAAAAACAAGGGACTGGAATTATAAAAAACGTAATAATAGACTATTCAAAGCGATGGCAAAAATGCGGTATGACACAGAATTGTATCATTACAATAGTGTGCCATGTCACAGACCATAAATAATATTTAAAATTAAAATTTAATTGATTCATATAAAAAATTCATTGCAATCCAGTAACATATATATCGAATGTTTCCCCTGGCTATAACGGAACAAGGCAGACTATCTATTAAAATACTCTGAACTGATTTTTGAAGAAATCTGTAGAACTGATTTTTCTAAAGGCTCTGAAAGACCTGAAATAATATCCTCAGGGATATTATCAACCTGACAGGCAAGCACCCTTATTTTAACATTGCATCTTTCTTTTATTTCTTTCAGCAGGTTTGATGTCGGTGCCTGATGCATTGAGAAGTCATCTGTTTTTTCAATGGGAATTTCATCTAATGATATCTCAAATATTTCCCCCGGCTTTCTGCCTTTGTCTACTGCATCAATAACTATAATTTCTTCCGGCCTTTTCTCACTTAAGGCAATCGTAAATAGAATCCTTCTTACACCTGTTCCTGCATCAATAAGACAGATATTATCAGGTATTTCATAGTTTTCCTGAAGGTACTGAACTACAGCAGGTCCGAATCCATCGTCTCCAAATAAGATATTACCGCATCCGAGGATAAGGATGGGTTTAAGACAAAATTCAGGCAGATAGTTATCTTGCATGATTAACCAGTATAATGCATTTTTTGGTTTAAGATTAAGAAATAACGAGGGTATTGCAATTATTGCAATACCCTCGTTTACGAATCAATTTGAATATTCGTTCAGCAGATTCTTTTGAAAATCGTAAATCTGAACCTTAACAGCAATCTTTCCATCAAGTCTGTGTGTAGCACATGACAGACACGGGTCATAGGCACGAATGGCCATCTCAACCGTATTCAATATACCCTGGTCGTACTTACCATCTTTAATCAGGGTCTTTGCAGCGTGTTTTACCGACATATTTATGGCTGCATTATTGTTTGTAGTCGCTACTATCAGGTTGACATTGGTAAGCAAACCATCTGCATCTGTCTCATAGTCATGAATAAGAGTTCCCCTTGGAGCCTCCACACAGCCGACCCCCCTTGCTGCCCTAGGTTCCACTTTCTTTCTTATGTCAGTGCTGGTAATCTCAGGGTCACTAAGCAACTTAACAGTTAACTCGGCACTATAAAGAAGCTCAATCAACCTCGCCCAGTGATAAAGGAGTGTTAATTGTGCAGGCCTGCCGAATGATGAACGGAACTCATCAAGCTCTGCCTGTGCCAGAGGTGTTGCCATCTTATCACAGACATTAATCCTTGCCAGTGAGTTGACACGAAAAATTCCTTTTGGATCGTCAAGGTCCATAGAGAACCCTCCAGCCTTTTTGGCATACGGGAATTTAAGGTATGTCCAGTCCTCTATGTGCTCGGAAATATAATCTGTGTACTGGTCATAGGCAAAATCCTCGTAACTGCCGTCTGCTGCCATCATCCTCAATTTGCCGTCGTAGAGGTTCATTGAACCATCTTCAGCTACTGTTCCGAGGAAGCCTGTAGTAATGGGCGCAATAGTTTTGACAACATCAAGATATTTAGGGAAAATATTTTCTTTTGCATAGGCAATGGTAAACTTGGCCAGTTCAAGGGCTTCCTCAGCCTGCTTTAGAAGTTCCACGCGTTCTTCCTCCTTAAGGGGCCTGCTGAACCCGCCCGGTACAGCTGCAGGCATATGTATTGACTTGCCAGCCAGAACTTCAAGCATCTTTGCACACATATGGCGCACCTTTACTACTCTTTTTGCAATGTCCGGCGCAGCACCCACGATACCTATTACATTTCTGACAGGATATTCAGCATTAGGACCGAGGACAAAGTCAGCCCCGGAAAGGAAATAAAACTGCAGGATATGCTCTTCCATATAGGCTATTGCATTGCATAGTTCCCTCAGCTTAGCTCCAGTCGATGGAGGTGTTACCCCGAATACCGCATCACATGCCTTTGCACCAGCCATATGGTGGGACATTGGACATACACCACAGATTCTTGTGGTTATCCTTGGCATCTCTTCCACTGGTTTTCCGAGACAGAACTTTTCAAACCCCCTGAGTTCGATTACTTTCACCCTGGCATCACTTACATTTCCAGAATCATCAAGATCTATTGTTACCTTTGCATGACCTTCTATTCTCGTTACAGGTTGTATAGTTAAAGTTTTACCCATCTTTTATCACCTCCCCGGTACTGGTTTTAATCTGCCGGCACCACAGAACCTGTTGAACTGAGCTGCACGGTCAGGTATCTGTTTAACATCCAGGCCGATGCTTGAGAGTGCACCCATCATATCAACCATCGGGTTAGCCGTGTCTTTAAGTGGACCAAAACAACCGCGACAAGGCATATATGCCTTGATACATCTCGGAGTCTTTTCAGAACCACCGCAGCCTCCTCTTGTAGCCGGACCCTGGCAGAGGAACCCCTGCTCAAGGATACATCGAACTGTATCCAGAGGTTTTGCCGGATCAAACTCAATCGACTCAAGAGGTCTCTTGAGGGTAGCAACTGCCTTCTTTTCCCTTATTGTAGGGCATTCATCACATACACTCTTTTCAGACAGCTTAAATTCAGTCCCTTCCAGTAGAGAGGTTAATGCCCCTACGATCATTTCTGGCGGTGTTGGACAACCAGGTAGTTTAAGGTCAACATTAACAACCTCATGAAGTGCGTATACCCTGTCGGTCAGCGGTGGAAGCCCTACAGACGGTGTTGCAGCAGAATCAGTTGATTTTGAACCTCGATATACTTTTTCATAAAGATCTGCCAGAGAAAACTGATTAGCGAGTGCAGGAACACCGCCAAAACATGCACATGAACCAAGTGCAATCAGGGTTTTACACTTAGCCCTCATTTCTTCGGCAAGCTCTCTGTTCTCTTCATTTCTTACACCACCTGTTATAATACCAACGTCAGCTTCAGGGATTTCAGCCTTTGTTCCTTCACCTGTCTGTCCGAATAATTTATGATCCATAAGAACCGGCATGTGAACGAATTCAAGTTTAGGTAATATATCCAGAAGAGGCTCTCCGATATCAAGTATAGCAACCTCGCATCCTCCACAAATACTAAACCATTCTTCTGCTACTCTTACAGCCATAATATCACCTCCTTATGTCTTGCAAAATCCGTTATGGTTTTGCATTTTTAGATGTCTATGCCAAGCGTCTCACCTATTTACATTTTGTAAGGGCTCGGCCCTAACTGTCTTATTTTTTCAACGGTTTCTGTCACAACATCAGCAAAACGTTCTGCCTCTGCTGCAGACACCCATTCGAGCCTGAATCGCTCTGGTTCAAGCCCAAAGTCTTCAAGCATTAATTCAATAGCCTCGGCCCTTGACTTGGCCCTTAGATTCCCCTCTAGATAATGACAGTCACCTGGGTGGCATCCACATATAAGCACGCCGTCTGCACCCCTGGTAAGCGCATCTATTACAAGATTTGTATGGATCATACCAGTGCATTGTACCCGGATAATCCTGATGTTAGTAGGATACTGTATGCGAGACGTACCAGCCAGATCAGCACCGGTATAAGCACACCAGTAACAGCAAAAAGTAATAATCAAAGGTTCAAAATCATCTGCCATCTTATTCCTCTATGCCCAGGGCAGCCATAACCTCTGCCCTTAATTTATTCAGCTCAAAGTGACGTACATGTACAGCATCTTTGGGACATGTTGCCATACATGTTCCGCAACCCTTGCATAATGCCTCGTCAACCTTTACCATCTTTTTGACCACTCCCTCTTTTTCATACTCAAAAAGTGTAATAGCCTTAAACGGACATGGGTCCACACAATATGCGCATCCATCGCATTTACTTTCATCAAGAAGTGAGATCGTTGGCTCAAGTTCTATAATTTCCTTGCTTAATATAGTTGCGGCCCTTGCAGCTGCCCCGGTAGCCTGGGCTATAGATTCTTCCATTAACATCGGTGAGTGTGCCAAGCCGCACAGAAATATACCGTCTGAGGCAAAATCTACCGGGCGTAATTTTTTATGTGCTTCGAGGAAAAAATTATCCTCTGTCAGAGGCACCTTTAATTTCTGGGCAAGCTCCTTATTCCCCTCATCAGCAACGACTGCAGAAGAAAGCACTAACAGATCAGCATTTATCGTTATGTCTTCACGGAGCATCTGATCGTTTACGGTAACCATTAACTTATTACCGCTCTTGGCAACTGTTGGCTTTATGTCGTCAGGATAACGTATAAAAATAACGCCTAATTCTCTTGCCTGTCTGTAGTATTTTTCCAGGAATCCGTAAGTTCTTATCTCGCGGTACAGGATATACACTTTAGATTCAGGCCTGAGCTGTTTTATCCTGATTGCATTTTTAACTGCCTGAGAGCAGCATATCCGGCTGCAGTAAGGACGCTCCTCGTTTCTTGACCCTACGCACTGTATAAATACAACATCGTTGAACTTTAAATCCTCTCTTGACAAATATTCTTCCATCTCTATATTTAGCACTACCCGTTCATCCTGTCCGTAGAGGTACTCATCAGGCTTATACGGTCTGGCACCTGTTGCAACTATTATTACTCCGTGTTCTATCTCCCTGTCGTGACCATTACTGGATATTGTGCTTTTAAAGTTGCCTAAAGAACCGGTTACTTCTTTGAGTGTTTCATTTTTGTATAGTGTTATCCTTTTGTTACTGTTTATCTTGTTTTCAAGTTCGAGTATTACCCCCATAGGATTAATTCCTGAGGATAGTGCTGAAATCCTTCTAAGGTTGCCACCGAGTTCTCCGGACCTCTCTATCAGATAAGTATTAAAGCCCTGATTGGCCAATTCCACAGCCGCGGTCATCCCGGAAATACCGCCACCAATAACAAGGGCGTTATTGTTGATTTTAAGTGGACGCTTATAAAGCGGTGAATCCAGCTTTACCTTGGCCACTGCTATACGCAGAAGGTCCTTGGCCTTTTCAGTTGCCTTTTCAGGTTCCTTCATGTGCACCCATGAACATTGGTCTCTTATATTTGCCATTTCAAAAAGATAAAAATTCAAACCTGCCTCTCTTATTGTCTCCTGAAATAAGACCTCATGGGTTCTCGGAGTACATGAGGCCACAATAACCCTGTTAAGGTTAAACTCCGCTATCTTTTCTTTTATTCTCTGCTGGCTGTCAGTAGAGCATGTATAAAGATTTCTCTCAGCATACTCCACCCCCGGCAGTGTCATGGCATACTGTACAACCTGTTCAACATCAACAACGCTGGCTATGTTAGTGCCGCAGTGACAGACAAATACACCAACACGAGGGGCCTCCTTGGTAACATCTCTTTCAGGAGGGAACTCCTTCTTCTTAATTAATGTCCCACGTGCATCTACTAAAAGACCAGAAACCTTGGATGCTGCAGCACTCGCCTGCATAACTGTTTCGGGTATATCTTTGGGAGATGAAAAAGGCCCGCAAACGTATATGCCGGGACAGCTGGTTTCTACAGGTTTAGACTCTTCTGTCTTGCAGAAGCCGAATTCATTGAGTTCTATACCTAATTTTTCAGATAGATCATTAACAAATGCTGGCGGTCTAAAGCCGGCTGAGAGTACCACCATATTGAATATCTCGTCTTTGAAATTTCCTTCCTCATCGTAATAGTGCATTAAGAGGTCATTTGTCTCAGAGATCTCCTTAATAGATGATGGACGGCTTCTTATATATTTTATGCCGCTTTCTTTTGCCCTGTTAAAATATCTTTCATATCCTTTTGCAAAGGTTCTCATGTCTATGTAAAAGATTGTGCAGTCAATATCAGGTGAATGTTCCTTCGCAATGATCGCCTCTTTTGTTGCAGCAACACAGCAGATCGAAGAGCAGTACTGGTGTTCAACCTCTCGGGAACCAACGCACTGTATGAAGGCTATTTTTTTAGGGTGACCGTTATCAGACGGCCGAAGTACCTTGCCTCCAAAAGGACCACTTGGAGACAGTATCCTTTCAAACTCGAGGTTTGAGATTACATTGGGGAACCTGCCGTATCCGTACTCTCTTTTTATATTGAGTTTAAATAGCTCAAAACCAGGAGAAAGGATTACTGCTCCGACATTCAATTCAAGGGTACTCACTGCTGGCATACTGTGATCTATTGCTCCAGCCTTGCAGCTTTCCACGCACATCAGGCACTCAGAGCAAATTCCGCAATTAAGACACCTTTCTGCTTCCGCCAGCGCCTGTTCTTCGGTATATCCTAACTGTACTTCATCAAAACTGCGTCTTACTTCATCAGCAGCCATGGGCGCTTTATGTCGTCCCTTTTTACTCGTTATCTTTTCTCTTATCTGCTCAGGTGTTAATTCTACCTTTGCAGGCTTTACCTCAGCCCGTTCCAGTGGTTTTCCTGAAAGGTAAAGATCAATAGATTTGGCAGCTTTATGTCCTGCAGCTATAGCATTAATTACAAAAGCCGGGCCAGTAACAACATCACCGCCTGCAAATACACCTTCTTTGGATGTTGCCAGTGTATCTGGATCTACTTTAATCGTACCCCGTTTAGTAAATTCGAAACCATCATCAGTAAACGGCAGGTCAGGCCCCTGCCCAATGGCCGGTATTAATGTATCTACAGAAAGGGTAAAATTAGAACCTTCTAAGGGAACAGGCATCCGTCTGCCGCTTGCATCAACATCTCCTAATTTCATTTTAATGCACTCTAGAGATGTTATAGTGCCATCTTTAACAATTGCTTTTACCGGCGCTGAAAGAAACTGTATATTTATCCCTTCTATCAGTGCCTCTTCCACTTCATCTTCCTTGGCGGGCATCTCATCCCTTGTTCTCCGATAGAGTATCGTTACCTCCTTGCCTAATCTTCTGGCAACTCTGGCAGCATCAATAGCAGTATTGCCGCCACCTACAACAATTACTTTTTGACCTAAAGTAACTTCCTGTCCCAGATTTATCCTTCTTAAAAATTCTGTCCCATCCAGTATCCCTTGTGCCTCTTCGTTAGGAATTTTCATCTTATATCCCTTATGAGTCCCGGCAGCAATAAAGACCGCATTATATCCTTCTTTAAAAAGCCCGTTAATACTTTCCACTTTTTGTCCGGTTTTTAATTCAATCCCACAAGCAAGAATGTTCTTAATATCCCATTGCAATCTTTCTCTGGGAAGTCTATATTCAGGGATCCCCACACACATCATGCCACCGGCAACAGGCAGTGCCTCAAAAACAGTAACGTCATATCCTTTTAGTTTTAAATCCTGTGCTGCAGCCAGTCCAGCCGGTCCTGATCCTATTATGGCAACACGTTTGGATGAAGCCTCAGCAGATTTCTCAACCTTTGGTATGACCGGTTGTATATTTTTTTCAAATGCCCAATCAGCTATAAACCTTTTTAGTGCCATAATCGAGACAGGTTCATCAACCTGTCCTCTGGTACATTCATCTTCGCAACGATGATTGCAAACACGTCCGCAAATAGATGGGAAAGGATTGTCCCTTACAATGACCCGATAGGCATCCTCGTATCGCTTCTGCCTGATTAAGGCAATATAGCCTTGTACTTTCTGCTCTGCAGGGCAGTTGAAGCTGCAGGGAGAACGCCCTGCTTTCCGAATAGCAAAATAGTTTGGAATAGCCTGGGGATAAAGTCTATAAATAGCCTTTGACTTGTTAAGGTTTAAATTATACTCAGAGAATATTTCTATTGGACATCTTTCCTCACACTCACCGCATCCTGTACATTTGTCCTCACGTATATACCGCGCCTTTTTCTTAAGTCTGACAGTAAAATTCCCTGGTTCTCCGGTAATATCATCTATATCAGCTAATGTGATTATCTCTATATCCTTGTGCCTTCCTACATCAACAAGCCTAGGTGCCATAGTACACATAGCACAATCATTTGTAGGAAAGGTTTTATCTAACTGGGACATTACTCCGCCTATACATGGTTTTGTCTCAACCAGATAGACCTTTATCCCGGACTCAGCAAGATCAAGTGCTGCCTGCATACCACCAATGCCGCCGCCTACAACTAATGCAGCACCTATGGTTGTTTTATAATCACCATTACCCATATCAGCTTACCTGTGTTTTATTACTCAGAACAGGTCTGGGATCAATAAAATGCCTTTTGAACCCAAGATCTTTTTCGGTTAATCCTAATGCATACCCCATAAGCTGGGTAATATATACAATAGGAATTGTTTGACTTAATTTATGTTTTTCTTTTGACTCTTCCTGACGTGAATCAAGGTTGAACTGGCACATGGGGCAGGCAACTGAAATAAAGTCCGCACCGGCTTCAAGTGCACCGTTTAGTATCTTACCTGATAGTTCAACTATGATATCAGGTCTGGCCATTGCAAGTGATGCACCGCAGCAGTCTGTCTTAAATTCCCAGTTCACAGTTTGAGCGCCAAAGGCCTCAATAAGCAAATCCATACTTTCAGGTAGTTCTGTATAGTCAAAATCCATAACCTTTGGAGGACGGACTATCTGGCAGCCATAGTAACAGGCTATTTTAAGTCCTGAGAGGTCTTTTACAATCTTACTCCTAATGTCTGGGGCTTTTATTCCGAACCGGGATTTCTCTGGTGCAGGATTAATAACTCTACTGTATAGTTCAAGCGGATGTAAAACGTTCATCTCAGGATCTATCGTTGTTTCACAAATATCCTCAAGTTCTTTTAATAAAGGTGAATGATTTTTTGATTCATAAAGGGCATTTCTTAAGTGCAAATAACATGAGGCACATGGTGCAACAATCTCTTTAAGGCCCATTTTTTCGGCAAAAGAGATATTCTTAAAAGATAGCGAAAGAGATAAAACATGATTAGTTGAAGCGACAGGCGTTGAGCCGCAGCAGATCCATCCTTTAATCTCTTTCAGTCCTATTCCGAGTTCATTGCATACAGACGTAAACGATTTGTCATATTCCTTTGACAACGAATGTAAAGAGCATCCAGGGTAATATGCAATATCAGCCATATTTAATCCTTTATCTTTCTGGATTTTTTAAAAAGCTTTCTTGTAGTTAATGTACCTTTTGGCAGTTGCAGAAAAGGCAGTTTTCCAAGTTTCAGCATATTAATGCCTAACTCTCTGTCTGAAGAGAAATCCCTGGTTTTCAATTTAAGGGAAATAATAAAAGTCAGTTCATTTAAGCGGCCGTTCCTTTTAACGTTTTTAGTAAATGCATTATTGAACCAGAGTATTTCCTTGGATTGAGGGATAATGCCTGCTTTGTTTGCAAGACCTTTTGCAGATGTCATGACCTGGGCGATATCAACTCCCTGGGGACACCTTGCTGTACATGTCTCACACAGGACGCAGTACCATATTGCCTCACTTTGTAAAACCTTTTCAGTCTGATCCATCCTGAGAAGATGGATTATCTGGGCGGGCTTATAATCCATATAATAAGCGGTAGGACATCCCGAAGAACAACGGTTGCACTGAAAACACAGTTCAGGTGTAAGTTTTTCAAGGTCTATTGCTTTATAAAAGTCCATTTTTATAAGTCATCACCGTAAAAAGGCTTTTTTTCGGTTTAAAAATGTTAATTGTTAAAAAATTAAAAAAATATCTCCTAATCATTTTTAATGATTAACAGATCATGCCTAAAAAAAGGAATATCTTTCTATGTATGAAACTTCTAAAAAGTAACCGGGCACTCAGTTAGGAACTTTGGCAGGTTAATTCAAAATTTTCGCGGTAAATGAGACTCTTTATTAGGCAATAACTTTATTTATAAAGGTAAAATTTACTCCCACTCCAACCCCCTCGCCAGTTACCTGAATCCCCTGATTTACTTGTTTTTTTCTTTATTTATCCTTAATTACAGAATATTACAAATCAACATTGAAGTCAATAATTTTGTAGTAGTTTTCAAGCGATAATAACGGTAGGAACCTGTCTTTCTTACTCTTTACACCTTACTTTTTACTTTTTTAGGACTAAAAGGTTACGTCTTGCGGTCACGGTTACGAGGCCCGTTTACACATCGCATGGCGCATGGCGCTCTGAGCATGGCGTTCTTTTTATTCCTTACTCTTTGCCCTTTGCCTTTTTCGCCCTGCTCCCTGCTCCGTGCACCCTGCTCTTTACTTCCTACTCCTTACTTTCCTTTGATCTTTGCCTTTTAGTGCTTACTCCTTACTCCTCACTTCTTACTTCTTACTTCTTACTTCCTGCTTATTAGTTACTATCTCCTAACTCCTGAAGGGTTTTATTTAAGCTCATCATATTTTCTACTGAAAAAAGCTTTGCTGAAGGCTCTATTTTTTTAATTAGCCCTGTGAGAACTCTTCCAGGGCCAACTTCAATAAATGTGTTAATGCCGTTATCAACAATATTTCTGATTGAGTCTTCCCATAGCAAAGGGCTGTTTAATTGTTTGATAAGTGACAATTTAATCTTCTCTGCATTAATAAGAAACATTGCATCTGCATTATTCACTACCGGAATATCGGTGCTAACGAAGTCTATTGTATCAAGAAGCTCAGCCAGCCTGTTCGATGCCTCGACCATTAAGGTACAATGTGAGGGTGCACTCACAGCAATTGGAATCACCCTCTTTGCACCTGTGATTTTTGCGAGTTTCATTGCATCTTCAACTGCCTCTCTCTCGCCCGCTATTACAATCTGTTCTGGAGAATTATAATTGGCTGGTGAGACATAGCCAGATTCTACTGAAAGACATATATCGTCTACCTTATTCCTGCTGAGACCGATAATGGCAGCCATAAGACCCTCTCCTTCCGGCACAGCATTTTGCATAAATATTCCCCTCTTTTCAGTAAGTTTTAAAGCCTCCTGAAAGGGGAGGACGCCTGCTGCAACAATCGCAGTGTATTCACCGAGGCTGTGGCCAGCCACCACATAGGGGATGATTCCTTTTGATGTTAGAATCCTTAATGCGCCTATGCTGACTGTCAGTATACATGGCTGTGTCCTGAATGTCTTATTTAGCTCTTCCCTGGGCCCACTAAAACACAGTTCTTTTATATCATATCCGAGGGTTTCAGAGGCCTCTTCAAAGACAGATTTAACCTCACTGAAATTTTCCCAGAGTTCCCTCCCCATTCCAACATACTGCGAACCCTGGCCTGGAAATACAAATGCAATTTTCACAGCCCCTTTACCTCTTTTATCTTCTTTGTAAGCATAGGGACAATCTCGAACATGTCTCCCACTAAACAAAAATTTGCAACATTAAAAATAGGTGCCTCGGGGTTCTTATTTATTGCTACAATTATATCTGAAGACTGCATGCCGACAAGGTGCTGGACAGCTCCAGATATGCCGCATGCAATATACAATTTAGGGCTCACGGTCTTTCCTGTCTGTCCTACCTGGTGTCTGTATGGAATCCAACCCTCGTCAACTGCGGCCCTCGAAGCTGCAACAGAAGCTCCAAGTACCTCTGCAAGTTCAAAAAGGATTTCAAAACCTTTTTCTCCGCCTACCCCTCTTCCACCTGCAACTATAATATCTGCTTCCTGAAGATTTATAGCAGTTTCGGAAACCTCCTTAACCGCCTCTATAACTCTGGTCCTTGATTTTATATTATCAGTAATTACTTTAATAATCTCGCCTTTTCTGTTCTTGTCATATTCCAGCCTTTTCATTACACGGGGCCTAACAGTTGCCATCTGGGGTCTAGTATGCGGGCAAATGATTGTGGCCATTATATTGCCGCCAAAGGCAGGGCGAATCTGCAAAAGGTTCTTTGTTTCATCATCGATATCAAGTGATGTGCAGTCAGCGGTAAGTCCTGTCCTTAACCTTGCGGCAACCCTTGGAATAAAAGATCTTCCAATCGGAGTTGCACCTGCAAGGACTATCTCAGGTTTGTACTTTTTAATAAGTTCTGAAAGCAGGCTGGAATAAGGTTCAGCATTGAATCTGCTGAATATTTCATCCGTACAGTGGTATGCTCTATCCGCACCCCATTGAATAAGTTTATCTGCTTCTGATTCTAAGGCTCCAAAAAGTACTGCTGAGAGCTCAGTACCAAGCTTGTCAGCAAGCCTTCTTCCAGCGCCAAGAAGTTCAAATGAGACATCGGCAATTTTACCATCTCTTTGCTCAGCAAAAACCCATACACCTCGTCCCTCCCCTTTCTCTCTTTCATCGTATTCTTCTTTAACCTCAGATATTGCGCCTTCAGGACAAACGCTTAAGCAGGCATTACAGAACTGGCAGTATTCATTAATCTCTGCCTTTCCGTCCTTAATAACAATTGCATCGTAAGGACAAGACTGTAAGCATTCTTCACATGCACTACATTTATCTTTATCTATTTTTATAAACATTTTAACCTTACAAGTTCCTTAACCAGGGCATCAACCTTTCCCTCGGTTGTGCCCTCGAGCACTTTCCTGTCTTTTTTCCTTCCCGGTGCAAAAATGTTTTTGACCTGCGTAGGTGATCCTTTTAGTCCGATACTGTCTTCACTCGCCTTTATATCTGATGCAGCCATCTTTTTTATATCAGCCTTCTTGGCTGCCATTTTACCTTTTAGGGAAGGCATCCTCGGGACATTTAATTCCTTTATTACAGTAAAAAGTACAGGCAGTGAAGATTCTATTACATCATATCCATCGTCCATTAATCTCTGCACAATAATCCTGTCATCTTTTATTTCATCAATTTTACGAATATAAGCTATATGAGGTACATCAAGGAACTCTGCTATCTCAGGGCCAACCTGGGCTGTATCACCATCTATCGCCTGCTTGCCGCAGATTATGATATCAGCACCTAGATATTCTATAGTCTTTGCAAGGGTATAAGCCGTTGCCCATGTGTCAGAGCCGGCAAACGCCCTGTCAGTACAGAGCACGGCATCATCAACACCCATGGAAATAGCATCTCTCAGGGCAGCCTCTGCCTGAGGCGGCCCCATGGTAATCACAGTTACACTGCCACCGACCTTTTCTTTTATCTGCAGGCCTGCCTCTATTGCATGAAGATCATAAGGGTTAATTATACTCGGCACCTCGTCCCTTATAAGGGTATTTGTTTCAGGATTAATCCTGACCTCGGCAGTATCAGGAACCTGCTTTATGCAAACAATAATTCTCAATATATTTCTTTCCTGAATTTATAAGACATAAGTCAATTATTTTATTAATATACTGTAAATTATAATTATACGACTTTAAGTTTTAACATGTAAAGAATTCTGCTGATTTTGAACAGACTAAGGTACAACCTCTTTCGGGGTGATAGATAATAATTATTATGAAAAAAAATCTTTTATTATTCTTTGTAGAAATGGACATCCCTTTGGGGAAATGGGATAGTAATACCCAGCTCGTTGAACTTTTTGTATACTGTACAATTTAACTCATGTATGGTACGGCCTCTCATAGCAGGTTCTTTTGCCCAGCACAGGAGCTCAAAATTAAGTGATGAATCTCCAAATTGTCTGAATCTTACCCTTGGGGCGGGATCATGCAGGATATTTTCATTGTCTTTTGCAATTCCCAATAAAGTACTCTGTACAAGGTCTATATCACTGCCATAAGCAACTGATACAGGTATTCTAACCCTGAAATTAGGTATAGGAGCACTTTCATTAATAATCTTCGTATTAGCAATAATTGAATTGGGGATAGTAATCAATATATCGTCCCTTGTCTTTATCCTGGTACTCCTCAGACCAATAGCAACTACTTCCCCCCTTTCTCCACTGTCAAGGACAACATAGTCTCCTATCTTAAAGGGCCTATCCATAAATACGCTGACACCACCGAAGAGATTTGCAATAGTGTCTTTTGCGGCAAAGGCAACCGCAGCTCCTGCAATCCCGGCTGAAGCTACTAAGGGGGTAATACTAATCTTCCAGATAGAGAGGATCATCATGAGAGCTGCAACAATTATTATAATCTTGACTATATTCTCAATCAAAGGTATTACATCTTTGCTCAATCCTGTTACATCAGACACACTGCGAAGGCCATGTTCAATAAATGAATCGCTTAATCTTGCTACTGTTATTGACCACATAATTGCAAGGGTCGAATACAGGACACCATCTAAGTAGAAGATGACCTTCTGGGAGGGGCCTATATATAAGATGGTCTGGACAGCGCCAATTATGACAACAGTTACCAGAATCGGTCTATGGATCAGGTCTATTATTCTGTCATCTATATCAGAATGTGTAAACCTTGTGAATCTGCGCAGAACTTTATCTACAAACAGGTCAGCAAGCTTTGCTATCACAATAAAGACAACTAATGCTATAGCGGCGTTTACATATGGCGAAGATGATATCTCAAGTGATTCTATAAAACCCGTCATGGAAATATTTTATTTCTTTCTTGCTGCTTCTCTGATTAATGACTGTCCAATGATATTCCTCTGAATCTGGTTGGTACCCTCAAAAATCTGCAATATCTTTGCATCCCTCATCATCTTTTCTACAGGATACTCTTTCATATAGCCTGCCCCCCCCATAACCTGTACCGCATCTGTCGTAACCTTCATGGCAACATCTGTTGCAAATAGCTTCGACATAGCAGACTCCTTGGAAACGTCTTTTGCACCGCTGTCAATGAATCTGGCAACTGAGTATACCAGTGACCTGGCAGCTTCTATTGAGGTCGTCATATCAGCAAGCATGTGCTGGATTGCCTGAAAACTTATTATTGGATGTCCAAACTGTATCCTCTGCCTTGCAAATTTAACTGCTTCCTCAAATGCACCCTGCGCAACTCCAACTCCCTGTGCCCCTACACCTGTTCTTGAGCTGTCGAGTGTCTTCATTGTAACAATAAAGCCCATGCCCTCTTTTCCGATAATATTCTCCTTGGGGATTCTGCAGTTGTCGAAAATCAGTTCGCTTGTCGCTGAAGCCCTGATTCCCATTTTATTTTCCTTTTTACCGAAAGAAAATCCCGGTGTTCCCTTCTCTACAATAAATGCCGATGCTCCTCGGGGGCCTTTTGATCTATCTGTCATAGCAATTATGGTATAAATTTCTGCCTCACCACCGTTTGTTATCCACTGTTTTGTTCCATTCAGTACATACTCATCACCTTCAGGCCTTGCTGTTGTCTGAATTCCTCCTGCATCACTTCCTGCATTCGCCTCTGTTAATCCAAAGGCTACAAGCCTTTTACCAGCTACTATATCTGGAAGATATCTCTTTTTCTGCTCATCGCTTCCTAAAAACAAAATAGGATATGTTCCTAATGCATTGGCAGCGTAAGTTGTTGATACCCCAAGACATGCCCTTGATAATTCCTCAACTGCAATACAGATCTCAAGGCAGCCTTTGCCAAGTCCACCATATTCTTCAGGTACAAAAAGACCGAAGAGGTCTGATTGAGCAAGAACATTTATTATGTCCCATGGGAACTCTCCTTTTTCGTCGAGTTCCGCCCTTACAGGCACGACCTTTTCTTCTGCTATCTGCCTTGAAAGGTCTCTTATCATAACCTGCTCTTCATTTAAAAAATAGTCCATTTCTAACCCCCCGGATTTTCAAAGGCTATATAAGTTTAATGTCAGACGCAGTTGATTATTTTAACAGAATTTGATTGAAATTGGTGGAAAAATATTTTAGATTATCAAAAGACTATCTTAAACATTTATAATTTAATAATGGAAAGATGTGAGGTTTGCAACCAGCCAGTCAACAAATGCATCTGCTGTCCTGAATGAGGACATGTATGCCTTCTGGATCAGGGGGAATTTTATTGTCCGGTATGCAAGCCGAAACCTAATATAAAAGATAGCACTGAAAACAAAAATTGATTAGGCTATTAAAAGGTTTATCTCCGAAATAGTTGCAAGATAGTAAAATAATGTAAATCCTATTCCTATTTTTATTTTGAGGAACAAATTATGACAGTTGATCATTCTTTTGACATAGTCTGTAAAGTCGATTTGCAGGAAGTACAGAATTCCGTTCAACAGGCAATGAAAGAGATCTGGCAGAGATTTGACTTTAAAGAAAGCAAAAGCAATATAGAACTGAATAAAAACAGTCATGAAATAAATATTATCTCTGATGACGAATATAAACTTAAAAGCGTAATCGATATTCTTCAGACAAAACTTGTAAATCGTGGTGTATCTCTTAAGGCATTAAACTACGGTAAAATAGAGCAGGCTTCAGGTGGAACAGTAAAGCAGATTATATCTCTTCAACAGGGTATCCCGATAGAAAAAGCAAGAGAAATTGTAAAAATTATTAAGGATAAAAAGATGAAGGTACAGGCTGAAATACAGAAAGACCAGGTGAGGGTCAGGGCAAAGAAGATTGATGACCTTCAGGCTATAATTAAATTTCTAAAAGAAAAGGATTATGATTTTCATATTGACTTTGTAAATTACAGATAATATTCAACAACACTGCTCTAGAGAATAAAATCGTAAAAGTCACACTTTATAGATTATATTACATAACGATTGTAAATTTTATCACTTAATCTTTCCCAGGGCTTTTTGGGCAGCAAGGGTCTCAGCCTGCTTCTTTCGCTTTCCCGATGCAACCCCGAGTTTTTTTCCTTTAAGAAATACTGCAACAGTAAAAAGCCTCTTGTGCTCTTCTCCCTGCTGCTTGATAACTTTATATTCCGGGAGAATACCGTAAAGAAGCTGACTTTTCTCCTGTAACTCTGTTTTGTAATCATGAAACTCACCAGCCTTAACTGCACTATCTATTCTATCTTTATAGAAAGTTAAAACTATTTTCCTTGTTTTTTCGTAACCTCCATCAATATATACCGCTCCTATAACTGCTTCTACTGCATCTGAAAGTATTGACTTCTTTTTCCTGCCACCTGTTGATTCTTCGCCTTTGCCCAAAAATAGATATTTACCGAGAGAAAGGTATTTTGCAATATCTGCAAGAACAGATTCACATACCAGGTATGACTTCATTTTTGCAAGAGCAGATTCTGGATATTTATGTTCAAGAAGAAAAAGATATTCAACTATTATCAGCCCAATAACGGAATCTCCTAAAAATTCAAGCCTTTCATTGCTTGAGAAAGCCTTATCTTTATTTTCATGATAATAAGACTTATGGGTCAGTGCTTCTAAAAGAAGACTCTTGTTCTTAAAGAGATAACCAAGTTTTTTCTCGATATTCCCTATGTTTTGTTTTGATTCGGACATGAAAGTATTAATTGAATTTTATAATCTATCTTTTACCATAAGAAGCAGATTAACCTTTGAATTTTTGGAATAGAAGGCAGGCATTTGTCCCGCCAAAGCCAAAAGAATTCGACAAAGAATACCTAACTTCAGCCTTGCTTGACGTATTGGGTATATAATTAAGATCGCATTCAGAATCAGGGTTATCGAGATTTATTGTTGGCGGTATTATATTATTAGTAATACTCAGAACACATACAATTGCCTCTACACCGCCCGCTGCACCAAGGAGATGGCCTGTCATTGATTTTGTAGAACTAATAGCCACTTTATATGCATGTTCTTTGAAAACAGTTTTAATGGCAATTGTCTCCAGTTCATCACCATGCTTAGTTGATGTACCATGGGCATTTATATAATCGACAGACGAGGGTCTGATACCAGCATCTTTTAAAGCCAAAGCCATACATCTTGCAGCACCTTCACCGTTTATTGAAGGTGAAGTTATGTGATATGCATCTCCTGTCATACCATATCCAATAACCTCAGCATAGATATTAGCATCTCTCTTAATTGCATGGGTGAGTTCCTCAAGTATTAAAATGCCTGCTCCTTCACCCATAACGAATCCATCCCTGTCCCGATCAAACGGTCTGCTTGCTTTTTCAGGTTCGTCATTTCTTGTGGAAAGTGCCTTCATAGAATTAAAACCGCCGATACCCATTGGAGATATTACTGATTCTGTTCCGCCTGCAATCATTACATCTGCATCACCACGCTTTATAACCTCGAATGCATCTCCAATAGCGTGACTACCTGAAGCGCATGCTGTTACAGGTGCAGAGTTAGGTCCTTTTGCACCTGATATTATAGAAATCTGACCGGCAGCAAGGTTGATTATAGACATAGGCACAAAAAAAGGCGTCATTCTTTTCGGTCCTTTATTAATTAATACAAAGTGTTGCCTTTCGATAGCAGGCAATCCACCTATTCCGGCACCTACAATCACACCAACCCTTTCTGCATTATGCTCGTTGATTTTTAATCTGGAATCTTCCACTGCCATAGTCGCAGCTGCAACGGCAAAATGGATAAACCTGTCCATCTTCTTTATCTCTTTAACTTCTATATAGTTTTCAGGATTGAAACCATCAACCTCGCCGGCTATCTGTGTCTGAAATGAAGAAGGGTCAAAATGAGTTATTTTTCTTATGCCGGATTTACCCTGAATCAGGTTATTCCAGGTTTTCTCAACACCTATTCCTAAAGGGGTAATAAGCCCCATTCCTGTAACGACAATTCTTCTTTCATTCATTGAGATTGTTTATTTTTTATGTATTCGATAGCGTCTTTTACTTTTATTATCTTCTCTGCATCCTCGTCAGGTATCTCGATATTAAAGGTCTCTTCAAATGCCATTACAAGTTCAACTGTATCAAGAGAATCTGATCCAAGATCCTCTACAAATGAAGCTTCCGGTGTAACCTCAGAAGCATTTACTCCAAGCTGCTTTGATATAATCTCCTTTACTTTTTCATCGATATCAGTCATTAAATTACCTCCAATTCAATTTCTTTCTTTCAAGATTTAAGATGTAACAATCGTAGCCCCGCTACATCTATATAAACGGTAAATATTTACATATACATTCCACCATTAATATGTATAACCTGACCTGTTATATATCCATTATCAGGAGAAGCTAAAAAAATAACAGCATTTGCAACATCATCAACAGAACCAAATCTCCCAACAGGTATAGACTTTAACATATCCTGCTTTGTATTTTCAGCAAGTGCATCTGTCATTGCAGTAGCAATGTAACCTGGAGCTACGGCGTTAGATGTTATACCTCTACTTGCATATTCCCTTGCAATTGTCTTTGTAAAACCTATTATTCCAGCTTTCGAAGCACTGTAATTAGCCTGTCCTGGGTTACCCATAAAACCAACAACGGAAGATATGTTTATTATCCTGCCATAACGTTGTTTTACCATCACCTTGATAGCCTCTTTTGTGCAGAGAAATACACCCTTCAAGTTAATATCTATAACTGAGTCCCAGTCCGCTTCCTTCATCCTCAATATTAGTGAGTCTCTTGTAATTCCAGCATTGTTTATTAATATATCCAGCCTGCCAAATTCTTTAACAATATATTCAAATACCTTTGCGACTTCGTCGGATTTAGAAACATCTAGTTCCAAAGCTATAGTCTTTATACCGTACGATGTCAATTCTTTAGCTGTTTTATCAGCGTTATCCAAAGATATGTCAGCAATCGCCAGATTCGCTCCTTTTCTGGCAAAGCCTTCAGCAATAGTTCTGCCAATGCCTCGAGCACCTCCGGTTACCAAAACAACCTGTTTTTCAAATGCCATAAAACCCCCTAAAAACCGCCTATAATTTTAACAGAGTAGCTTTATCTTTTCCAGTATTTTGTATATAATAATGTTTCATAGTGTTGAAAATGTAATTAATCTTTATTAAGTAATTAATACCAAACTAATAAGTCATTACATCATCTTGATTTTAATTTATAGATTTGTAATTTCCAAAACAACACCAGGATATTCAATCAGTAATTAATAATTATCCTGTTTTTGAAAGAGAGGAAGTATGATCGGTAAAGTTTATCTAATAGATGTTACAAATAGGGATGGGGTGCAGACATCGCGCATTCTTCTTCCAAAATTATCAAAGACACTTATAAATATTTACCTCGATGAAATGGGTATCTATCAAAGCGAAGTAGGGTTTCCAACATTAAAACATGAAATAAACTATATTAATGCAAATCTTAAACTTGTTAAACTCGGCGCAATAAAAAGAATTCATCTCGAAGGCTGGTGCAGGGCAGTTCCAGAAGATGTGCAACTTTCATTCAAAAACTGTCCGGAACTGAAACACATTAATGTATCGATATCCACATCAGAAATAATGATAAAGGGAAAGTTCCAGGGTAAGAAGAGCTGGAAGGATATTGTAAATTCAATGGTTGAATCAGTTAAAACTGCACGTGAACTCGGTGCTGAGACCATAGGTATAAATGCCGAAGATGCCTCAAGAACCGAACTTGACAAACTTATTGATTTTACACTTGCAGGAAAAGAAGCCGGAGCAGACCGTTTCAGGTACTGTGATACACTGGGAGCTGATGACCCTATAACAATATATGAGAGAATTAAAAAAATATCGCTTGCCACAAATTTCCCTTTAGAAATGCACTGTCATAATGACCTTGGCATGGCTGAGGCTGTATCATGTGCAGGTGCCCAGGCTGCTATTGAAGGTGGTGTTGACGTTTATATTAATACAACCATTAATGGTTATGGCGAGCGGTGTGGAAACTGTGATCTTGTATCTACTATTCTTGCTCTTAAGTTTTCACATGGTTTAAGCAAAAAAGAGCCTCTTGACGAAAATGTAAATTTAAAGAAATCCTGGAAGATAGCAAAATATGCATCCTATGCTTTCGGGCTTCCTATTCCAATCAATCAGCCGGGGGTCGGAGCAAATGCATTCGCACATGAGTCCGGTATTCATGCAGATGGCACACTTAAAAACAGACGGAATTATGAACTATATGACCCAGAAGACGTAGGTAGAGGAGAACCTGAACTTCTTGAGACAGGCAGAATAATAACTACCGGTGAGTACGGCGGAATTAAAGGTTTCAGACATGTCTATGACAATCTCGGCATACAATTCCACAACGATGAAGAGGCAAGAACAATATTAGAGCTTGCACAATATGCAAACCTTCATACCCAGAAACCATTGACAGACGATGAACTTCGCCTAATAGCTACCTATCCTGATATATTAAGAAAAATACTTACGTTAAATCCCGTATAAAGAGCAGGGGGCAAAGAGAAAAGTAGGGAGTAGGAACTAAGCAGTAAGCAGTAAAAGGCAAAGATCAAAGGAAAGTACGGAGTAAACAGAAAAAAACGCTATGTGCTAAGCGCTCTGCGTTTATCTTATTTTTTATCTACCTTTAATTTTCAATTTTCAATTAATGATATCTATACTGCATATTCCTTACGGCTCAACTTAGCTCGCCGAAGTCTGCCTACTGCTTACTTTTTAAACACGGTGTGAGGCTTCATATCTGCCTGGGCAAAAATATTGTGAATTTTGTCCACTTCCCTTCTTCACTCGTGACATCTATTTTGCCCTTATGGCTCTGGATTATTTTGTAAGTAATTGAAAGGCCAAGACCTGTTCCTCTGTCCTTTTTCGTTGTAAAAAAGGGTTCGAAAATTTTCGAGAGGATGTTATTCGGAATACCTTGACCGTCATCAGATATTTCAACAACAATACCTGTTTCATTCTTAGAAGTACTAATGTTTATCTCTCCACCTTTCTGGGACATCGAATCAATAGAATTATTAATAACATTAATAAAAACCTGCTTTAATTGATTCGGATCTCCTGTAATTAAAGGAAGCTCAGAATATTTTTCTGATATCTTAATCCTGGCATCTTTAATCTGTACATGAAGAAGGGAGATAGATTCCTTTATCAGGTTATTTATTTCGACCTCCATTATCTCAAGGGGTCTCTTCCTTGAAAACTCAAGTAGTTGATGTACAATATCTCTTGCACGCATGGATTCTCTTTCGATTATATCTATGTCTCTCATAATATCGTCTACATCGGTTTCCTCTTTTACAAGCTCTGCATAGCCCATTATACTCGTTAATGGATTGTTTATTTCGTGGGCAACATTTGAGGCAAGCTCGCCAATAGCGGCAAGCTTTGCAGCCTGTATAAGCTGTTCCTGTGTTTCTTTAAGTTCCTGCATCTGCTTCAAAATTCTGTCGTTACTCTCTTTAAGAGAAATGCTCATCTCATTAAATGCGTTTATCAGTTCTCCGAATTCATCCTTTCCTTTATAGTCTGAGGTGTACCCTAATTCTCCTGATTTTACCTTTCTGGCTGCACTAACAAGTTCTGCTATGGGATTTGACACTGCTTGTGCCAGCGAGACAGCAATAGCAAGTGCAATAAAAAATGTAAGGATAAGAGTTACAAAAAGTATAATCTGTGAATTCTTAATATCACTCATCGCTTTTATTGTTCTGTCATTCAACCTCTGATTCGCAATAAATGCCATCTCCTGAGTCTTTGAAAGCAATGACTGCCCTATCTCTGCACCAATGTTCTGTAATTTCTTAAACCTTTCCGGGTTAGCAGTTGTAGTTATGAAATAACTCAAAGCCTCTTTATACTGTTCCACTAAGTTCCTGATATCTTCAATCTTTGCTGAAATCTCCTCATTATGATGACATCCCATACAGCTTTTTACTGAATTATCAAGACCTGTAACATTTTCAATTATAACGTCGAGTCCTTTGCCAAACTCGGTTCCTATAGTATAAAGGTGTATCTGAACAGTATGGACATTGATGACAAGGTCCTGACGTATTATCTCTATCCTGTGAAGCTTTACCAGTGATTCAAGATCCGAGGTTGTTCTATTGATATAAATTATGCTCATTCCAGCACCTATTGAGAACAGGAGAAATAAAAAAAACAATGATAGAATAAGCTTCTTCTTCATAAATTACCTGATATCATTTAATGTTAATCTCTGCCTTTTTTATTAAATCAAAGACTGGCTTGAAATCATCCTTATTAGAACTAATAAATCTCAATGCCCCAAACTTCTTCAAAACCTCTTTGCCTTCAGGATTTTTATCCATATCTAAAAGTGCTTTTTCTAACCCAAGCTTCAACTCAGGAGAAATGTCATTCCTCAGGCAAAGGGTAGTATCAGGTACTTCCTGAGACGTTGCTATAATCTTCAGTTCATCCTTAATCCCCGGATGCTTCTCAAGTACTCTCTGGTAAAACCTGCTTCCTGCGGTACCAACATCTGCCCTGTTATCAAGAACAGCATATACTGCAGAATCATAGCTCCCTGTAAAAAAATATCCGCTGAAATATTTATCAATATTACTGACTCCATTATCCTTAAAGAAGGCAATGGCGAATACATACCCACTTGCTGTTGCCCTATCAACAAATGCTATTCTTTTGTCTTTCATATCCTTTACTGACTCTATTCCACTGTCTCTTCTGACAAATATATAGCTTTTAATTGTAGATGTTCCATTAATGTTCAACTGTTTTGTTATGGGTTCTACTTTAAGTTTTGATATAGCAAGAGTAGCCGTGAATGCCTCAAAAAAGGCACCGTCCATCTTCATCGATACAAAACTATCAATAACATCACCATACTTGCTGAGGATGGTCAATCTTACCTTAATACCTAGTTTCTCAGATAGATATTCAGCCAAGGTTCTGTAACGGTCCATCTGTTTGAAGATATTCTCTTCAGGGATAAGTCCTAAAAGCACCTCTTTCTGTTCGGAAAACACTTTCAAGGGGGTCAGTGAAACAAGCATTAGAGTAACCGATGCAACTATCTTCAATTTTATATCTTTAAATTTATTTATAATCATTTTATTATTTTTGTAGCCTCTGCTATAAGATCCATCGAAAGACTGAGCCCGATAGCATTGGCTTCTTTCATGTTAAAGATAAGCTCGGTACTGCTTGATGATTCAGCATGAATCCTATCTACAGGTGTTCCTTTAAGAATTTCTATAACCTTTAATGCAGCCTTTTCACCCTGTTCATCAGGTTTTGCAGAAAGGGTAATAATTACCCCGCTTTCTTCCCTGTCTAAAAGTACTGAGACTGCTGGAATTTTGTTAGCCCTCGCAATCTTGATAATATCAACAGCTGCCATGTTAACCAGGGAACTACTAGTAATAAAAAAAGCATCAGATTTTTTACTAAATAACATTCTCTGGATATCATCAGGTCTTTTTAGCCTTATCCTCTCAACACTAAAATTGTACTGTTTTGAAATTTTCACCAATTCCAATAACTGGTAAACAGAATCTATCTCTGCATCATGATAAATAACTCCAAGGCTTGAAATAGTGGTCAGACCCTTAAGGTATCGAATGAGGCTCGAAACAGGAACTTTGAAACTAATACCTGTTATATTCCTGGATTTTATGCCCTTTGCAACAGGTTCATAGACACCTGAATAGACAACCGGAATTTTTACCCCTTCATCTTTAACTGCCACTGTTGCAGGGGCACCGTATGTTACAATTAGATCAACATCAACTGCCACAAGTTTCCTCACAGCATTACTCAGCGAGATATAGTCAGGATGAGGCTTCTGGATTATAAGCTTGATATTTCTGGAATATCTATTCTTCCTGAGTTTAGAGATGAAGGCATCATGCATTTCATTGTAATAGGGTATATCTCCCGTCATGATTATACCGATAGTCTTCTCATCAGCAAAGGCGGGAAAGCTTAAAAAGATTAAAAACACAAAAAGCAGGACCTGTAAATAAATTAGACTTTTTATCCTGAATCTTGTATCTTTAATCATCAAAAGAAGTACTCACTATCATTAATAGATACCGTTGTATCATATGATTAGCTATATAAACTAAACATCTATGTTGCTTAATCACCTACATCCTTGTTTAATTTATACTGGATAATAATGCAGTGTGTCAAGGATTAAGGTTTGGAGCATTATTTTACCCCCATTAGAAAGTACTGTTATTTTCTTAACTAAGAGTTATAAAGCCACATCCTTTCTAACGGTGTTTACAGTTGAATTATTACTGATTTCTTAAATAAAATATAAAATAATTATTCTAATCAATTTTAAATGTTAACATAATTTTGGGAGGAAAATATGGCTGAAACAATAATCGATATCGATGGGATGACTTGCCAGCACTGTGTTATGAGGGTTAAAAATGCTATAGAGGGTTTAGGTGATATTAAAGATTTGAAAGTCGAAATAGGAAAGGCCAAGGTAACCTACGATGAAACAAAAATCCAGAAGACAGATATCGAAAATGCGATTATAAAATCAGGCTATAGAATTAAAAATTAATTATATTTATCTTCTCAGTTCTCCACCTGTATTTTGAACGATATATTTAACTAATGAGTGGTGAATAGATTCAACTTCGCTGTCAGTTAATGTCCTTTCATCAGATCTGTATATTATTCTGAATGCAAGGCTCTTCTTGTTCTGTGGAATATTCTTGCCTTTATAATAATCGAATAGCTCGACATTTTCTATGAATTCTGATTTGAAACTATCTATAACATCTACAATTTCTGCTGAGCTTATATCTTCATCTACAATTATTGCAATATCTCTCTGAACAGAAGGATATTTGGGAATCTGGCAGTATGTCAACCTTTCAGGCAGAAAAGACAATATTTTATCTATGTTTAATTCAAAGACTATAATCTCTGGCTTATGAATTTTCAGGTTCAGGCTTTCAACGACACTTGGCCCCAGTTCTCCGATAAAGCCTATCTTTACGTTTTTCAATATTATGTCAGAGGATTTTCCTTTATGTAAGAAGCCCTCTTCAGAGGGAATAAATGAGCATCCATTGATTTTTATATCTTTAAAAAGGGATTGAATAGCTCCCTTCACAACAAAAAATGCAGGTGCATCATATTTCCAGACTGAAGAAATATTCTCTCTGTAAAAAATCCCCGCCAGTCTTAATTCTTCAGATGGAAGTTCTTTCCCTTGATCCAGGTATATCCTTGCAATCTCAAAAAATCTTATATCGTTTATATCTCTTGAAAGATTATAAACACAATTATTTATCAAAGAAGGGATGAGGGTAGTCCTCATCAGGGAATCCTCCTGCCTTAAAGGATTTTTGAGCTTTAAATACCTTCTCCTGATATTGTCTTTTGATAATAACAGCATATCGAGCTCATATTGGTTCATAAAACTGTAGTTAATAACCTCTGTAAATCCCGCTTTTCTTACTGCTTCCCTTATTTTGTTGATATTAATCTCTTTCCGGTTCAAGACCCCGTCAGACAAAACTGCCCTGGGAATCTCAGCAGGTATTCTGCCGTAACCAAAAATCCTTGCTATTTCTTCTATAACGTCAACATATCGTGTTATATCGCGCCTGTAAGAAGGAACAAATACTTGAAAATTTTTGCCTTTATCTTTTGCTTTAATCCCGATACTCTCAAGCATCCGAAGTATTTCACCCTGCTTTAAGTCAGTACCAATAAGTGAATTCACCCTGCTATAACTGACTTCTATTGTTTTAGGTATGTACCTTTCCGGATAGACATCCACAATTTCATGGACTATGCCCCCTCCTGTCTCCTTTATAAGCATGGCTGCCCTGTTTAGTGCATTTTCAAGGAATATAATATCGGTTCCTCTTTCGAATCTATAAGAAGATTCACTTTTTAATCCAAGTTCTTTCGATGTCTTTCTTATTGAGATAGGATCAAAGTATGCACTTTCAAGAAAAATATTTTTTGTTTCGAACGTCACTCCTGATTCCTCTCCCCCCATAATACCTGCGATAGCTACAGGATTCTTTTTATCCCAAATTAAGAGAGAATCCTTGGACAACTTTCTTTCGATTCCATCAAGCGTAGTAAAGCTTCTGTTTTTCCCGGCTTTTGCAACTATAATTTTCCCCCCGTAAAGCTTGTCTGCATCAAAAGCATGCAATGGGTGACCAAGTTCAAGAAGAACATAATTTGTTATGTCTACAATATTGTTATTCAGTGATCTGATCCCGCTTTTTTCAAGACGTTTTTTTATCCATTCTGGAGAATCGGAAATAGCAACACCTTTAATTAACCTGCCTGCATATCTATTGCATAATTCCGGGTTTAAAATCTCCACCTGAATATCGGAGCCCGGCAGGGTTCCTTTAATACTTGTATCATATATCTTTAGTGTCAACCCAAAAGCAGCAGCCACTTCTCTTGCAATGCCCAAAATACTCAGACAATCAGGCCTGTTTGGAGTTACATCGACTTCAAATACAGCATCACCATCAATAGTCTCTATTCCTTCCACCTCCAGGCCGACCATTGTCAATTTGACAGCGATCTCATCTGGAGAAGCTGAGATGTCTACAAATTCTTTTAACCATTCTAAAGGAACCTGCATTAATCCTTACCTTTATTCTCAGAACTGATTTAGAAATCTCAAATCATTCTCGAAGAAAAGCCTTATATCATCTATTGAATATTTCAGCATGGTAATTCTTTCTACACCCATACCAAAAGCAAATCCGGAATATTCTTCCGGATTATATCCTACTATTTCGAATACTCTTGGATTTACAAGGCCTGCTCCAAGTATCTCTATCCAGCCGGTTGTCTTGCATACCCTGCAGCCTTTGCCTGAACAAAATATACAGCCGATATCCACTTCAGCACTTGGTTCTGTAAAAGGAAAATAACTCGGTCGAAATCTCACAGGGGTATCTTTACCAAACAGGCTATGAATAAATGATTCAAGGACGCCTTTTAGATGACTGAAAGATATACCCGTGTCAACCATTAATCCTTCAACCTGATGGAACATTGCGGTATGAGAGACATCGGCATCACATCTGTAAACCTTTCCAGGTGCAATAATCTTGAGCGGGGGTTTCCTCTTTTCCATTACTCTTATCTGCACAGGGGAAGTATGTGTTCTTAGGACTACATCATCTGAAATATAAAATGTGTCCTGCATATCTCGTGCTGGATGATTCTTGGGTATATTCAATGCCTCAAAGTTATAATAATCAAGCTCTATTTCAGGGCCTTCTTCTATTGCAAATCCCATCGAAACAAATATATCCTTTATTTCTGAAAGAACCTGGTTTACAGGATGTTCTCTGCCAAAAGGCGTGAATCTTCCCGGCAGTGATACGTCTATCTTTTCTGTCTTTAGTCGCCTTTTTTTCTCACTATCTTTTAATATTAGCTCTTTGTTCTTCAGGTTATCTGTAATAAAATTTTTTATCTCATTGAGTACACTCCCGTACAATGGTCTCTGATCCGGAGGTATGGTGGAAAGAGTTTTTAACTTGGAAGTTACAAGACCTTTTTTACCTAAATACTTAGTTCTGATATGCTGGAGATCGGTCAGGCTTACAACCGATTCAATATCTTCCAGGAATGCTTTCTTTAAAGGGAGAAGTTCATCCACAGGGATAATTTTTATAAAGCTAATTGTTTTTTTACAGTCTCAGCTATCTGACTAAATGTCTTTGGGTCAGAATATGCTAAATCAGCCAAAGCTTTTCTATTTAATAAAATATTGGATTTCTTCAAACCATACATAAACTGGCTGTAATTCAAACCCATTGCACGAACAGCAGCGCTTATCCTAACAATCCAGAGAGATCTGAATTCACGCTTCTTAGCCTTCCTATCACGATATGAATACTGAAGAGCTTTGTCAACGGCTTCAGTTGCTACTTTATATAGACGGCTTCTGGCACCATAATAGCCTTTAGCCATGTGAAGGACTCTCTTTCTTCTTTTTGTTGTTTTATAACCGCCTTTTACCCTGGGCATCTTCTCCTCCTTATCAGTAACAAGTTGAATTTAAATTGCTTTTCTATCTTGTTACTCGTTACTTTTCACTGTTTTACAGATATGGTAAAAGTCTTTTTATTTTAACACGATCGCTATCTGAAACAATAACTGCCTTTCTTAAACTTCTTGTTCTTTTAGCAGGTTTTCCCGTTAAGAGATGGCTTTTATATGCCTTTCTTCTCTTAATCTTTCCTGTTGCAGTCAGTTTAAATCTTTTGGCCGCTCCTCTATGTGTCTTCAATTTAGGCATATTTTCCTCCAAAACAAACTATAAGATAGGAAATGAGAAGTTATAACTTCAGTCCTTATCCCTATTTTTATGTCAAGAATTATAGATTATAACTCAAAAAAAAATATTTGTCACTTAAATGAGGTTGAAATTAAAAAATGATAATTAGGACTTGGAACTCCTTACTCCTTACTCCTTACTCCTTACTGTTTACTCTTTACTCCTTACTGTTTACTCTTTGCGCTCTGCTCACTGCTCCTTGCTTTTTGCTCCTTTTATGATTTAGGGGCAACTACCATTATTATATGGTTGCCTTCAAGTTTAGGCTGCTGTTCTATTTGAAACTTACCTTTGAGCTCCTTGGCTATCTTTTCGAAAATCTTCATACCATACTCTGGACGAATTATTTCACGTCCCCTGAAATACATGACAACTTTTGCCTTATCACCTCCTTCAATAAAACGATTTATATTCTTTATTTTCAGGTCAAGGTCGTGTCCATCGATACGGGGTCTTATCTTGATTTCTTTTACATCTATTGTCTTCCTCTGGGAATGCCTCTTATTAAGCTGATATCTATACTTTCCAAAATCCATTATCTTACAAACAGGCGGGACTGAGTTAGGCGCTACCTCAACTAAATCAAGATCTCTTTCAGATGCAATGTTCAAGGCATCTTTAATCGGCATCATACCGATCTGCTTTCCATCAGTATCGATGAGTCTTACTTCTTTGGCTTTAATCTTTAAATTAACCCTTACATGTTTAGAATGGTCTTTCTCGGCTATGTTCTACCTCCTTGAGTTTATCTCATCTTTAAGAAAAGATATTAATTCTTCAGGACTATATGGGCCTAAGTTTTTCCCATTACGCATCCTGAGCGGGACCTTTTTTCCCGATACTTCCTTATCACCTATTATAACTGAATATGCTATTTTTCTAATAGTACTCTTTCTTATCTTATTCCCTATCTTTTCATTGTCAGTGTCAAGTTCAGCTCTTATATCACTTTTTTTAAGTTCTAATGCGAGTTCTTCAGCATATGATGAGTGTCTCTCAGCGATTGTCAGCAAAGATACCTGAATAGGTGCGAGCCAGAGTGGAAAAGCACCGGCATAATGCTCGATTAAAACACCAAAAAATCTCTCGAGAGAGCCCATTAATGCCCTGTGTATCATAATAGGCCTGTGATCCTTTCCATCAGCTCCCCTGTATTTCATATCAAACCTCTCAGGGTTATTAAAATCAACCTGAATGGTGCTGCACTGCCATTGTCTCCCCAATGAATCCTTCACCTTTATATCAATCTTTGGTCCATAAAATACACCTGCACCTGGATCAATTTCGTAATTTAGATGCCTTTCTTCAAGTGCCATTTTGAGTGCATTTGTCGATTTCTCCCAGATTTCAGGAGATCCTACATATTTTTCAGGCATTGTTGACAGATAGACATCATAATGTTCAAACCCGAATGTCTTCAGGATGAATAGTGTGAAATCGAGTACACGTAAAATCTCCTCTTCTATCTGATCATCTCTGCAGAAAATATGAGCATCATCCTGTGTAAAACCCCTTACTCTTAAAAGACCATGAAGTACTCCAGATTTTTCATACCGGTATACCGTCCCGAGTTCTGCGTATCTGACAGGAAATTCACGGTAACTCCTCAGGGAAGATTTATAAACTGCAATATGGAACGGACAGTTCATTGGCTTGATTTCGTATTTAATCTCGTCAATCTCCATAGGCGAGTACATATTTTCTCTGTAATAATCAAGATGTCCACTGCGGTTCCAAAGTTCAAGCTTTGCAATATGAGGTGAGTAAAGAATTTTATAGTCGGCTTTAAGGTGCTGATTTGTCCAGAACTCCTCGATTATCTTCCGTATTAAAGCACCATTTGGATGCCAGAGAATCAGACCTGATCCTATCTCATCGCTGATGCTGAAGAGATCCAGTTCCCTTCCCAGCCGCCTGTGGTCTCTTTTTTTGACCTCTTCCAGAAAATCAAGGTATTTTTTTAGATCCGTACTGTTATTAAATGAGGTGCCATAAATTCTCTGGAGCATTTTATTCTTCTCGTTGCCTCTCCAGTAGGCACCTGCAGTATTCAGAAGCTTGAATGCTTTGATTCTGCTTGTGGAGGGCAGATGCGGCCCTCTGCATAGATCTATAAATCCATCTTCCTCATATATGGATACATTATCTTCTTGTATCTCCTCAAGAAGCTCAACCTTGTACTTCTCACCCATTGAATTAAACATGCTAATAGCTTCAGACCTTGGTATCTCTCTCCTGATAAAAGGTGACCCCTTGCTTATTATCGATTCCATCTCCTTTTCTATAGAGATGATATCTGCAGGAGTAAATGCTTTTTCAATATCGAAATCATAATAAAACCCATCCTGTATTGCCGGGCCAATGGCTATTTTTGCCTCGGGAAAAACCCTTTTTACAGCATGGGCCATAACGTGTGCAGTGCTGTGTCTGTATATTTCTTTTCCGATATCGGAATTAAAGGTAATGATTTCGACTGAATCGTTCTCCTTGATTGAATGAATTAAATTGAGATCACATGGTTGGCCGTTTATCTTTAAAGCTATCGCTTCTGTTTTTTTGAGATGCCTTTCGATTTCAGAAATTTTGCTTATATCCAGTTCGCTTCCGTCTTCGGCTTTCAGCTTTATATTCAAGACCTCCATCTATGTTATATATGAAATTATCATACATGATATTATTTTCATATTTCAATAAAGTTTAGCGGGCAAAAAATTTAATGCCCTGCATTCCAGGAAAGTCCATAATAACAGTAATTTGATGATCTTTAATGGTAGGCCCGGCCCCGACTTTTCTGGACGACCTCTGATTTCAATGGTAGGCCCGGGCGGTTTCGAACCGCCGACCTCTACCGTGTCAAAGAACTCCAGTAGAAAAAATAACTTACCTGATTTTACTAATTTACTTAATTTACTGATACTTACAGCTATAGGGGTAGAAGGGATTTACTCTCTTTTACCCCCTTTTTTATTACTCATTAGCACAATTTTTAGCACA
>CAYFQB010000066.1:0-93452 GCA_964345225.1 uncultured Nitrospiraceae bacterium
GCAATGACAGGTATATTCACTGTATTAACCAGTTCTTTCGTTGCCGATATATTCGGGCCTGTAAGCATGCCGTCTCTTGAAATGTCAGTATATATAATGCCCGAGACGCCAACAGTTTCAACCCTTTTGGCAAGTTCTAATGCATCAATAGAGCTTATTTCCTCCCATCCTCTTACTGCCACTTTTCCTTCCTTGGCATCGATACTGACATAGATCTTTCCGGGAAATTTATTGCATGCATCAACTACAAACTTTGAGTCCTCTAATACAGATGTTCCGAGAATTACACGGTTTATCCCGGCTGACAGGAGTTTGTCAATAGTCGAAATAATCCTGATTCCCCCGCCTACCTGCATGCTCATTTTCACTGATTTTCTTATATTTAAGATAACATCAAGATTCTTCTGGCGCCCTGTAAAGGCGCCGTCAAGGTCTACTACGTGGAGTACCTGTGCGCCATAGGATTCCCATCTTATGGCAGTTGCTGAGGGGTCAGCAGAATAGACTGTAACAGCCTCTTTCTTGCCCTGTTGAAGCCTTACACATTTTCCGTCTTTTAGATCTATAGCAGGGATAATTAACATAAAGTTATATAATTAAAATAATACCATATTTGGCTAATAAGTAAACACCGATATGCTCTTTGCTCCATGCCCTATACGTTTAGCTTCGCCTTTACCTTTACCTGTACCTGTTTTTTACTGCCTACTGCTTACTGTTTACTCCTTACTCCTTACTCCTCACTCCTTACATTTAAATATGTGCTTTACTGCCTACTGCTTAGTGCTTACTTTCTACTTTTTAAGTCCTGAGCCAGTCGATGGATGATCATTGCCTATACCTTATTTTCATTTAATTGTGTGCTTATCAGATGCTAATGTTATACTATAAACAATGCAGATTCTGAAAAAGATAATTCAACTAACAAAGCCTTACTGGACGAGGGTTATTTTTGGTGTATTTCTTGGTTTGTTGGTTTCCATGGTAACAGGGGCAATAGCATGGCTGGTCAAACCTGCCCTTGACATTATATTTATTGAGAAAAGATATGAATATCTCACGCTTATTCCATTTGGTGTTTTTGCACTATTCTCAGTAAAAGGCATGTTAAATTTTGGCCAGGAGTATCTTATGGCTTCATCCGGCCTGAAACTGGTCAGAGATACTCAGAATAAGCTACATAGCCATATACTGTATATTCCTGTTGGATATTTTCATAAAGAGGCATCTGGTATGGTCATATCGAGGGTTATAAATGATGTGAAAATGTTAAGTACCCTTTTTTCTTCGGTTATCAAGACTTTAATTATCCAGGTTCCTACGATAATTGTGCTTTTAGGAATTGCCCTTTACAGAAAGTGGGATTTGACATTATTAAGTATCATGCTGGTTCCGCTTATCGCCTATAGTGCAAGGAAGTTTGGGAAAAATGTTAAAAGAAGGAGTCTTGAGGCACAACGTAAATTATCCAGTCTTACCCATAGACTCAGCGAATCTATAACTGGATCAAAACTTATTAAAGTATTCAATAGAGAAGTATATAGAGATATAAAATTCAAAGAAGAAAACAGGCGGGTTTACAAGGAACTTGTCAACGTAATTAAATTAAAAGAGGGTACAAAACTAATAATAGATGTAATAACAGGAATAGCAATTGGACTGGTTTTATGGTATGGTGGTAATCTTGTCAAAAATGGTGTGATTACCTCAGGAGACTTTGCCTCCATAATCGCTGCTATATATATGGTTTTTTCACCCGTAAAAAAATTAGGTGAATCATACACTCTGTTACAGGAGATAAGATCTGCCATTGAAAGGATAGAGACAGTACTTTACACACAAGTAGAAGATACGGGAGTAATAGAAATAACAGAAGTAAAAGATAGAATAAGTTTTGAAGATGTCTCATATGCTTATTCATCGAATAATATACCAGTTCTAAAAAATATCAATATTGACATAAAAGCAGGTGAGGTTGTTGCTTTAGCAGGTCCGAGCGGTGCTGGCAAGACAACATTTGCTGATCTTATACCAAGGTTTTATAACCCAACAGGGGGTGGTATCAGAATAGATGGTATAGATATAAAAGAAATTGAAATCAAATCGCTCAGAAGTTTAATAGGCATTGTCAGTCAGGATATTATTCTCTTTAATGATACTGTGATGGAGAACATTGCATTTGGAAATCATCAGGCAAAATTTGAAGATATTAAAAAGGCTGCAGAGATGGCTTATGCCAGTGAATTCATAGAAAATCTACCCGATGGTTACGACACGATAATAGGGGAAAGGGGACTGACTCTATCCGGTGGGCAGAGGCAGAGGCTTGCTATTGCAAGGGCAATCCTCAAAAATCCGCCTATATTGATCCTTGATGAAGCAACATCTTCTCTCGATACAATATCTGAGTCATTGGTACAGAAAGCACTTGAAGGACTGATGAAAGACAGGACAACAATTATTATAGCTCACAGGCTGTCAACAATAAAAAAGGCTGATAGAATCATTGTTCTTGAAGATGGTGAGATTACTGATATCGGAACACATGAAGCACTTCTTTCCAAAGGTAATACATATTCAAAACTCTGCAGTGAACTTCTGAATACATAGTTATTGATATTACTCTTCTCTATATGGTCCTTCCAATTTGGCAGCTTTGTTTTTAATGTGCAAAAGATGATTCTTATCAACCGTTAATTTCATGCCTTATCTTATATATTGTAAGTCCAGACATAATGAATCCATATTATTGAATCTGTCTTCAATTAGAATGACTTGTTCTTAATCCCCAATTTTTAGGACGTCCTCTTATGTGCCAGACTATTAATTTTATATTAAGCTTGAATTTAAATTTAAACTTTTTGTTAGTTAACAGGCAGATAATATTCAGCGCTGTTATTAAAAGTGTGCTTAAGAAGAGTTTTATTAAAAGCCATGTTTTGAGTGCCAGTAATTTGTCTTTGCCATAGTTCTTTTCAAAGAAGATATATCTTGAAATCCAGTATTCAATCCTTGCATTTATTTTAAACTTACCGGCACTCTGTCCCTGTAGGTGATAAATTTTAGCTTCAGGGTGGTGAAAGACTTTCCATCCCTTCTTTCTCATCTGAAGACACCAGTCTGTCTCTTCAAGGAAAAAGAAGTAGTCCTCATCCATCCGCCCGACATCATCAATTGCCTCTCTTCTTACGACCATACAAGCTCCGATAACAGACTCTACCTCGGAGGGTTCTTGAAAGTCACGCTCCTTTCCGGGATATTTTTTAGGGAACAGTCTTCTCAACAGGCTTTTGTTTAATAGTTCTGTAGTAAGATTCGGGATGTTTGCAATTGAGTTCTGCTTTGTACCATCGGAATTAAGCAGTTGTGCTCCGCAGATAGCCACAGCCTTATTTTCATCCATGAATTTCACAATCGTTTCAATAGCTCCATTTTTTAATACTGTATCACTGTTAAGCAAGACTGCATATCTTCCGTTAATCAGTTTCAATGCCTGATTATTTGCCATTGAGTAACCTTTATTTTCTTCATTCTCGATAAGGTGAACTTCTGGAAATCTCTTTCTGACAGCATGCTGACTTCCGTCTTTGCTGCCATTATCGACAACCCATGTTTCGAAAGAAAAGTTTTCTACGGTCTTGTATACAGATTTGATACAGTTAACAACTAAATCCCGGGTATTCCAGCTAACAATAATTATTGAGATATCTTTATTCATCTTTGTCCAAAAAAGGATAGCTTCTTTCTAATCAAGTTCGAAATTGCAATGACAGATTAATAAATGACAATTTTATAACGTCATTGCGATGCAGATACTTCGGCAGAAGCAATCTTATATATTTTTAACTGTTAACCCCCTTTAAGGCTTCGAATATCTCCAGATAGTTCTTCTCCCATGGGAATCGTTCTGCAAGTCTTCTAGCATTTTCCCCGGCCTTTATTCTCTTTGATTCATTAAAAAAGAATGCCATTTTTTCTGCAAGGGTGCCTATATCCCTGGGATCATTTAGTATAAATCCTTCAATGCCGTCAGTTATGAGTTCCCCTGCACCATTATATTTTGTGGTTATGACAGGAATCCCGCTTGCCAGAGATTCAATACATACATTGGCAAATGGATCATAGAATGTTGGATGAACAAAAATATCAGCTGTAGCATAATACATCTCTGCCCTGTTTACCTGTCCTGTAAAGATAATATTCTCCAAACATCCTTCCTTTTTTGCCAGTTTTACAAATTTTTTTGCCTTTCCCCTGCCGGTTACCATGAGCCTGAAGGGCACATTAACTTTGGATTTCAATATTGCTATAGCCTTAATCAAACAATGCAGGCCCTTCAGCCTGAAATTATTTGCAATGAACAATATAACTATTTCATTTTTACCTATTCCATAAGAATTTCTTATTTCTTTTCTGAAGGTAGGTCTATTATCTGGATTGAATCTGTTTAAATCAATACCATTATATGCCACTTTAATCCTGTCTTCGGGAAAGTTGTAATATTTTGTTATATCGTTTTTCACCTTATATGAATTCGCTATTACAAGTTTTAATCTGTCGCTCTTGTATATCCTGTGGTCAACATAAGAACCTGTAATGTTCTTTGGGTTTATCAGTCTGATTATTCTATTTATAAGTCGGACAAATTTACTATCGATTGAATTAATGTTCTGAACATTCCATTCCTTCTCTGTACCACCTCCGGGACGGTATACCTCAATACACCATGTGCCGCCGAATCCTATGACGAGGTCAAAACTGTTTTTCTTCCCTAACAGTCTTTGGCTGTTAATGGCAAAAGATAGTCTTCTAAAAGCCCTCGGTACCTTTATTATCGGTACTTTGTGAGGGGTTATTTGTCCTGCCTGTCCTTCAAATGAATTGGAAAAAACATGGACTTCATGGCCGTTATTAATAAGTTGAAGTGCAAAGTTATTGGCGTAGCCTTCACCACCGCCTTTTGAAGAAGAAAAATTTTCAATATTCAATGCAATCTTCATGGTTATTTTTTCTGTTGCAGAATATATTCATAAAACGATTCAATATCAGAAGCCTGTTTGTCCAGGGAAAAATCATTTTGTGCCTTTTCATATGCTGCCTTTCCTATTGAGAAACGCAATTCTTCATCACGTGCAAGATTAATAATAAGTTTCGCAAGCTCATGAGAGTTATTGTTAAAGATTAGACCGCTCCGATTATCGTCGATCATCTCGGGCAGCATTCCAACATTGTTCACAATGACAGGCTTGCCAATTGACATTACCTCACGCAATGCCCTTCCCGTACCATCAGAGCCTGCAATCAAAAAGACAAAGATATCCATACATGCCAGTGCATCTATGTATCTGTCTGTTAAATAACCTGCAATTATAACATTTTTTTCAAGCCCGTAGTCTTTAACAGGCTTATAAACCGTCTCTTTCATTTGACTGCTTGTGCCAAGTAAAAGTGCCTTGACATTCGGTAGTTTTTTCACTACAGCTGAAAGTGCATTAAAAAATAAATCCATTTTTCTGTATCTCTGAAATCTCGTAACTATGCCAACAACTATGTCCTGGTCTTTAATATCAAATTCCTTCCTTATGTCTCTAAATTTACTGTGAGGATTAAAAACATAAGTGTCAATAGCGGGATTTATTCTTGTTATTTTGTTTTCTGATATTAAGAGATCCTTAATCAAAATTTCTTTTGATCTTTCTGAAAAAGTTATGATGCCGTCTGTTAAACTGGTTAATAAAAATTTATTACTGAATGTCGGACTGAAAGAATCCCGCTTATGGTCAGTTCTAATAATTGCAATCCTTTTTGATGTTAATCGGCCTGAAATACCGCCAAGAACGTGATCGTGAGATAGATGGGTATTTATCAGCTCTATATTTTGATCCAGGATAAACCTTCTCAGTTTTATAACATCTGATACATTATCAGAAACGGAAAAAAATCTGTTCAGATTGAAAATATCGGTACCGTTAATCCCTCTTTCCTCTATAGATCTTTCTATTGTTTCAGGGTACTCCTCAGGCGGCTTCCTGTATGCTAAGGTTACTTTATGGCCTCTTTCCTGCAATTTTTTACAGATATTAAGAACAGGATCAGCAGGCCCTGTCCATTTCCAATCGCTGTATAGATGGAGAATATTCATTGAGGATAGTGTTGTTAAATCCTAAAATTGTCACCCTGAAATCATTTCAGGGTCTCATAAGTTATTTTTGTAAAATATGTGAAACTGCTTCAGTATGACATATTATACGATTAAGGCGATTTTTCGACAATACTCCCTACTCCCTGAGAACTAAACGGTTACGTCTTACGGTTAGGATGCCCGTATCGTCTATCGGTTACGTCTTTTGGCTTTTTCGGTTCGACTGAGCCATTCGACCCGAGCCCTTCGGTCTTGAGCGACTCAGGGTCGAAAGACTCAGGCCGAGGGCTCGCCGAAGTCACGTTGCCTTACAGGTCGTAGACCATTAAACGTTACCGAAACGGGCTTCGTTACCGTTGCCGGTTAACGGCTACGTCATTCGTACCTACTTCCTACTACTTACTGCCTACTTCTTACTTTTTTCTCCCTACTCCCTGCTCCCTGCCCCCTGCCCTTTACTAATAACAGAAACCGAATGTTTTAGTATTTATGGCCTATTTTAAGCTGGCAATAGTGATATAATATGGTAATTAAAAGACTTAACAGTTTCAGAAGTGACTATTGAGTAAATTCAAGTATTTTGAAGGACTCATGAAAGATGAGGTCTATAAATGATACTTATTGCTGGTGGTGCTGGCTACATAGGTTCGCATGTGAATAAGCTCCTTAGCAAAAAGGGCTATAAAACAGTTGTCTTTGACAACCTTATATATGGCCACAGGGAATTTGTGAAATGGGGAGATTTTATCCTTGGAGACCTTGCTGATAGGGAGCAGATACACTTCTGTTTTAAAAAATATCCTATTGATGTTGTAATGCATTTCTGTGCCTTTGCCTACGTTAATGAATCAGTCTCTGATCCTGCAAAATATTATATAAACAATGTCGCAAATACACTTAACCTCTTGGAGATCATGCGGGAATACAATGTGAGGCATTTCATCTTTTCATCTACCTGTGCTACCTATGGCATTCCTTCAGAGATACCCATTACAGAAGAACACCCTCAGAGTCCAATCAATCCTTATGGCAGAAGTAAACTCATGATTGAGGAGATTATCAGAGACTACGATACTGCCTATGGAATAAAGTATATAAATCTAAGATACTTTAATGCTGCTGGAGCAGACCCTGACGGAGAACTTGGCGAGAGACATGCCAATGAAACGCATTTGATTCCCTTAACAATCTATGCTGCCCTTGGCATTAATGATGATATTAGAATATTCGGAACAGATCATCCTACGAAGGATGGCACCTGCATAAGGGATTATATCCATGTTATGGATCTTGCTGATGCCCATGTGAGGGCACTCCAGTATCTTAAAGCGGAAGAAAAAAGTGACTCCTTTAACCTTGGCAATGACAATGGTTATTCGGTAAGGGAGATTATCAATATTGTCAGACAGGTTTCAGGAAAGGATTTTAAAATAAGGGAATCGGATAGACGCGAGGGAGATCCTCCAGTTCTAATCAGCAGCAGTAAAAAGGCAAAAGAAAAACTCGGATGGAGGCCACGGTATCCGGACATCGAGTCTATTATAGAAACAGCATGGAAGTGGCATTCAAATACCCTGTAAAGAACTGTTTCTAAATACTGATAATTGTCATATAGTCATGCAGAGAAATTCAGCTTTCCTTATTAGTTTTAGACAGTTCCCAGATCTTTGCGTATTTCTGGTATGTTGAAAATGCTGCTCCCATAGCTGCAATTAGTCCATGAAAGCCGTCCATGAAGCCTCTCTTGAGGATATATGTTTCTATAAATTTCCAGATCATTCTGAAGGGTATCGAAAATGGTGATACCGTTTTATTATTTTTGAACCTTTCAATGGCTGCTTCAGTTAAATAAGAATTCTGCCTGGCAAAGTACTGGGATAAAGATGTATATGTGTAATGGAGAAGGGGGGCCTTTATTGTTCCTGCTCTGCCATTTTTTATAATCACCTTATCATGTGGATCGATACCTTTATAACAGGCCGCATCTTTTCTGAATAATCTCAATACATAGTCAGGATGCCAGCCTCCATGTTTCATCCATCTGCCAAGAAAGTAATTTTTCCTGGAGAACCGGTATCCATCAAATGCAGGATTTTTGAGGATATCGCATATCTCTTTTTTGAGTTCATCGGTTATCCTTTCATCTGCATCTATATTCAGTATCCACTGATTTGTTGCTTTTTCAGCAGCCAGCCTCTTCTGTTCATTCATGCCGGGCCAGGGATTGATGTATAACATGTCAGTAAATTCCCTGCAGATCTCCAGAGTCCTGTCGGTGCTTCCGGAATCCACGACAATGATTTCATCAGCCCATTTTATGCTTTCAAGGCAGTCTCTTATATTTTTCTCTTCGTTCAGAGTTACTATTGTTACAGAGAGATTTTCCCTTTCTTTCACAGCTTCCTCTAATTTTTACTAATTTTTTTGAGAGCCTCTTTCTTTATTCTGTCTAGGAAGTTATTGTGAGAAATTTTAAACTTACAATGTTTATAATAAGAATTTAAAAAAGCCTCTTGTTCTTCAAAACTGAATGAATATTTTAGCATTTCTATATAAAATCTGGATAACTCTCCAATAATTTCTGGAAGGGAGAGCTTCTTTTTAACTTTAGAGCCGTCGAGATCAATAAAAAAGCACTTATATTTACCATTTATTTTTTTAACAATGATATTGCTCCATTTCATATCGCCATGAAGACAGCCAAGACTATGCATTTTACCAACTTCACGACCAACTTCCTGCAGTATTGATATTTTATGTTTGGAAGGGAAATTCAGCTTATCGGACATAAACATATAATTTAACATTACTGCATCGGGGATAAATCTGCTTATGACATAACTTCTTATTAATATACGGAAAATCCTCTCTTCCATGTAGGCTACATGGGAAGGGATAGGGATACTTCTCAGTTCGAATCTATAATTGTTTATCCATACCCGGCGGGCCCTTGAGGTGCGGAATATATTTTTAAACGTATGGAGAGATCCTTTTCTGTTATAACGTTTTAAAAAAAGACTTTCCCCGTCACCAATATCCACTAAAGCTGCTTTTACTGTCCTGCCATCTTTTAAAACAGTTCCAGCGCCTCCATCAATAAATGTATCAGGGTTGAAAAGTATATCTTCAAAGCCTTTGATGCCCTCACAGTTTCTTTTAAAATGGGTTACAAAATGGCCTTTACGCATCGTATAGAAAAAGCTATTGATTCCAAGACACAAGTTAACTCTCTTGCCCCATGTTCTGTTTGCTGAGTTCAAAGTCATGGACTCAATCGATTTGATAACCTTAATGATATCAGCTTTTTCTTTCAAAAGGCCTGCAGAATATTTTTTAAAGAATAAATATCTAAGAGACTCAGAAACATGTCTGAAAAAATTAAGATTTAAAAGGGATAAATTCTTCCACTTATCATTGAGGGAAGCAGAAGATTTTATCTTAACATCTGCCAGGTCTAATATATAGAAATGGAATGAACCGTTCTTATGATTGACTAAAAAATTACCGAGGTTGGGATCTGGATGGAATACCCCTTTATCATGCAGTTCTCTTATATATTCAGAGAAGTCCATGATTAACTTTTTTTGTTCACTTTGTGACAGACTGAGGAAAACATTAAGAAAAAAATCTTTTAATATCCGGCAGTCTTCTATCTCTTCAGTAATTATGTATTCTTTTTGAGGAAATACTGTTCCATATTCCTTAACATAGGCAATAAAATCCGGGACCAAAATAGCTTTTTCCATAAGTAATTTTAATGTCCGTAGTTCCTTCTGAAGTTTTGAGAGTTTTAAAAACGTAAGAATTTTTCGTAAAGCTGTATTTTGAAAAGTTATCTTGACATAGTATCTCATCCCTGAGTCAGTTACGCGCCATGTTTCACGCTTCCCGGTTATTTTCCTTACACATATACCATTTTTGTTGATAGCATTTATTATTCTAAATACATCATCGGTTTCCTGCCCCTTTGGAAGTTCAAGGAGAATTGTTTTATTATCTTTCCTAAGTTTTGTTTTTAGAAGATAAGGCGTCATAATACGATATTCCTCGCTTCTCTTGGAATGACAGATTAGTAAAGTAATATATGATACACGACATTATTCTTTAAAAAAGAGATAATTAAATTCCTTGAATTTAGCAAATTTTATTTTTTCCTAAGGAACCAGGAACCTTTAATATTTTAAAGTATCAAACAGTTCTTTTATTTTCTTGCTGTTAACCTCTGTTGAGTATCTTTTTTTAACTGTCTCTCTTGCCAATTTCCCCATTTCCGATCTTAATTGGATGTCTTTTATAAGTGCACCTAGTTTCTCGAGCCATTCGTCTTCTTCGCCTGCCAGGAAGCCATTTAAACCATCGGTTACTATTTCGCTGTTAACACCAACAGGAGAACAGACTGCCGGTATACCCACCGCCATATATTGCAGAAGTTTAAATCCGCATTTGCCGCGTGACCATGGATCATCTGTAAGAGGCATAAGCCCGATATCAAAGGTGTGCAAATCGACAATTTCATCTTCATATGTCCACTGTTTTTTTATTACAGGTATCCTGTCACAGTTAAAAAACCTATCAGCAACAATCTTTAAACTTATATCATGGAATCTGTCATAGATAGCGTCCCAGACGTTTTTCATTCTCTCAAGATACATTAAAGTAGAACTACTGCCAATCCAGCCAAGAACAAGAGATTCTGATGAGATACCTGCAGGCTTTTCTTTATACCTGTCCATATCAATAGATGTTGGTATAACGAAAGTATTATAGTTTCCTTTTAAAGAGAAATTTTTTAGATATCCATTACCTGCAATAACGAAATCTGCTTTTTTTACTGTTCTCATAAAACTATTTTTTCTTTTTGCTGAGAAAAAGTTTTTATTATTAGGGTCTCTGAACATTACAGCGTCGTCAAAGTCATAAATAAGCTTCCTGGAATTTTTTCGTAATATGTAAAAGCTGATATGATTTAACAATTTTTTCTGTAAAAATAAAAGATCATAATTTTTCATTTTTCTGAATAGTTTTAAGCGGTCCCAGTAATTTTTTGGAATTGTATAGATCTCCGATGTATATCCATCTTTTTCGAGAAAAGGGATGTATTGAAGAACTCTGTAACGAGTGCTAGGGCCTTCCAGTCCTGGAACTAAGAATGCAATCTTCACTTTTTGGTTGCCACTATAACAATTGATTTTGCAAAGTCAACATCAAGATATTTATGGAGGTGTGATGCTATATACATTCGAAAAAGTCTTTTAAAAAACTGATCATTATAAGTTCTGAAGATTTTGTCTATATTGAAACCAACTGCGAGAAGGGCTCCGCCTATTTCATCATAGCGATATGGAGTTTTATGGTCTGAGTCCCAGTATCTATTAGGGTGATTAATGTTTGGAGTCGAAACAATTATCTTAGAACCGATATTCAGCAAGCCTGAAAGTTTGTGCAGCACGGAAATTCCTTCTTTAAATTCAAAGTGTTCTATTACTTCAGACAGTATTATTATATCAAAAGTTTCTGAGATCTCGTCCAGACTGTAATAATCGTGAAATTGGGCCTTATCGATATCCATGGTTTTGCATGTAATCGATGGGAACCTAAGTTTAATTCTTTCACAAAGCTCTCTTTTATATGCACCTACATCGAGAACTTTGGCCCTGTCTTTAACTTCCCCGACTATTATATCCAGCAGTTTCTTTTTTATCTTAATACTATATACAGATGGATATTTATTGCGAATTTGTTCCCTGTATGAATAAAATTTGCTCCAGCTAAAATGATCCCCTGATTTTTCCACAGATATTATCCTAACTGTTTATAAGAATTGTCGGCATTTTGAGATAAATCTACATTATGGCGATTCTCTGAGCCGAGATATTGTGAAATTATAACATAAATAAAAATCGATTGTAGAATGCATTAGAAGCAAGAAAGAGCTGAAAACTCTATGATTGTTTTGTATTTTCCGGTTTAGTTCGGGCATAGGTTAAATCCTAAAGAAATGGCATAGAGTCTTGCTACTGAGGTGGCAATTCTCAGTAATCAAGAAATTTTGATGATTTATGATGTTATATTTAAAATACACTCGTATTATTCAGTTGTTGTTAAATTTTTATAAATAGGTTCATATATTATAAATTTCCCTTTTTTATCATCCTCAAACGATGTTAACAGATTTAAAAAAAATTTATTATAAACATTAAAATCTGAAATTCTTTCCTCAAATCCAGAGATATACACTGCTATAAAATCCACATCTCTCTCTTTGCAAAAATTTATAAATTCCTTCATAGTGCTTATATTCGCTGGCAATGGTATATTGTTACCGTCTGCATAATATGCGGCTAGCGGGCTTGATGTTACTATTGTTGAGCCGACATTGTGATTGGCTTTAATCCATTGGCCGGCAAGTTTTTCTGATAACTGGTGCTCGTGCAATGAGATCATACCCCGGGGCAGTTGAATTAGAATTAGTGTAATTATAAGCAGCAAAGGTATTGCTGTTACATAAGCCTTTCCCCTCAACTTTACTTTGAGCCACTGTTCGAGAATGTTAAACCCTTCAGCAACCCAGACCAGTGCAATTGGCATAAGATGAATTAAATATCTCCGTCTTGGATTTAGACCAAGATGTACAATATAATAAAATATCAAAATAGTAATCAGGAAATACTCCTCTTTAGAGAATCCCTCCCTGTAGCGTTTTATGATTCCCAACAAAAAAAGTGGTATAAAAGGGTAAGTATATGATTCAGGAAAATATTTTAGAAAGTCCAGAAATTTATTAATATTAATTTTATGATAAAATGCAATTGGGGATAGTTCCTTTAGAGAAAGTATGCCGCTAATCTCAAATTTTCCTGTATCCTGGTATATAAAAGAGAGATATGGAAGTGTTATTATTAAAAAAACAGAAAGTCCTGAGATTAAGAGCTTTAATCTTGTTGCCCAATCCTCTTTTACTTTGTGTATTTTATAAAAAAGTATCCAGGCGAATATTACTATAATAAATCCAATTCCGTCTGGTCGTGTCAGGTATGCAAGGGCTGAAAATATAGAGGTAAGTATCATGAAGAAAGTGCTGTTTTTGGATATGGAAATTAGACCCAGCAGTGATACTGTCGCAACAAAGAAAAAAAACATCCCTTCCGTAAGAACTTCTCCGGAATATCTGATCATGTAAGGATGTATGCTGACAAAAAGCGCAATGATAATTCCTGTTCTTTCATTGAAGAGTTTTCTCCCGAGATAATAACTGACCAGGACAGTAAGGGTTCCCCCAAAAGCTGAGACCATACGACCAGCAAATTCAATATCCTGAAAGATATAGCTAAAAAGCCATATCATTACGGGATATAAAGGCGGTCTAATCAGATTTAATGACTTATCGTAATTACCACTTGCGAGATTCTTGGACAGATCAATATAGAGGATACTGTCATGTGCAATTGTTGTAGCATTTAATACCACATATAGTCTTATAATAAAGGCAAACGCTATTAACAGTAATAACTTTTTGCTATATGAAATATTGTTGAACCAGGTATAAGCCTTATTCCAGGAATATTTTATATTATCCATATGTTATTTGAAAAAATTAGTCTTATTGATTGTAATTGCATTTTAAATTCATCTTTTCAGGTTTTGGAAGATATAAATTTAATATGGAAATTTGACTTCGGTCAGATCCTCTAGCTTAAATAAATTAAATGTAATAAGAAATTATAATAGTTGTTACTTTTTGTATAATATGATATATAAATCTAATAAATTTGTCTAATTAGGACTAAGGAGTAAAATTGCATATAGGGATAATTGGAACAGGGTATGTTGGGCTGGTTACCGGAGTCTGCTTTGCAGAATTTGGTGTTTTTGTTACCTGTGTTGATAAAGATGAAAAAAAGATAAAAGAGTTAAAAAAAGGTGTAATATCTTTTTATGAACCAGGGCTTGAAGACCTTATAAATAAGAATATAAAAAATGGCCGTCTCAGGTTTTCAACAAGAATACATGATGCTGCAGATTCCTCTCTTGTTATTTTTATTGCTGTAGGAACCCCTCCTAGAGGAGATGGCTCTGCCGACTTGAGTTATGTAGAAAATGTAGCAGGAGAGATTGCAGAGAATATTAAAGGTTATAAAGTAATAGTAATGAAAAGCACCGTTCCTGTTGGAACAGGTGAAAGATTAAGGAAGGTTATCTCGAAGAGGTTAAAGGAAAAGGTGGATTTTGATATAGTATCAAATCCTGAATTTTTGAGGGAAGGTTCTGCGATTGAAGACTTTATGAGGCCCAATAGAGTTATAATCGGTGCAAGAAGCCAGCAGGCAGTAGCAATATTAAAGGACCTTTACAGGCCACTGTATCTTATTGAGACCCCATTTGTCATAACTAATATCGAGACTGCTGAGCTAATAAAATACGCGTCAAATTCCTTTCTAGCAGCGAAAATATCCTTCATAAATGAGATCTCGAACCTCTGTGAAAAAGTGGGGGCAGATGTGCACGTGGTTGCAAAGGGTATGGGACTTGACCAGCGAATAGGATCAAAATTTCTGCACCCTGGGCCTGGTTTTGGCGGATCATGTTTTCCTAAAGACACTCGTGCACTGCTGACAATTGCCGACAATAGAGGTGTTGAACTCGGAATAGTAAAGTCAGTTATAGCTGCAAATGAAAGGCAGAGAGAGTACATGCTTGATAAAATAAAAAAAGGCATGGGTGAGATTAAGGGGAAAAGTATTTCAGTGCTCGGCCTATCATTCAAGCCCAACACCAATGATATGCGCGAGGCACCATCCGTATATATAATCAAAAATCTAATAAAGGAAAAGGCGAAAATTAAGGTATTCGACCCTGTTGCAATGGATGATGCAAGGAAAATATTTAATAAGAATATAAAATATGCAAAAGAGGCCTATGATTGTGTGAAAGGCGCTGATGCTGTTGTGATTGTTACAGAATGGAATGAATTCAGAAATCTTGATCTTGTTAAAGTAAGGAAACTTTTGAAGTCTCCGTATTTCTTTGACCTAAGAAATATATATGAACCTGAGAAAATGAAAAAACTCGGGTTTAGATATTTTAGCGTTGGCAGAACCTAAGTAGTTAATTGTAAACACTAGGCGCAGGGCACTTCGCCAAGCGTAGGAAAAACGTGCGATGTCCCTGTAGTTTAATAATAATTCCTAGTGCTTACTGCTTACTGCCTGCTTTTAGCAGGGGGGCGATTAGCTCAGTGGGAGAGCGCTGTCTTCACACGGCAGAGGTCGTCCGTTCAATCCGGACATCGCCCACCATGATTTTTTTACCCCGTTAGAGAAAGTCACCGACAATGTCGGTGGTAAACATTCCTTGCAGCAGTGACGGTGGTTTAATGACACCTTCACTGGAGACCCGTGGGAGGCAGAAGGTCTCTAACGAGGTGTACTTTCTAGAAGGGAGGGAATGTGAGATATCAGATAGGAAGACCTGGAAGAATTATAGTAGCAAAGTTTGAAGACAGGGATGACGTTCTTGGGAATCTGGTGGACATTGCTAAAAGAGAAAAAATAATGTCCGGTGTTCTCTATCTTATTGGTGGCATGAGAGAAGGCAGTATTGTGGTTGGCCCGGAAAAAGATGAAATTCCTCCTTCACCTGTATGGAGACATTTAGGGGAAAGCCATGAGGTTGTAGGTTTCGGAACCATTTTCTGTGAAGGAGATGAACCCAGGGTGCATTTTCACGGAGCATTCGGCAAGAAGGATATGGTCAAAATAGGATGTCTCCGGGAAAATTCAGAGACATTCCTGGTGCTAGAGGCAGTTATCATTGAAATAGAAGGGGTGACAGCACGGAGGGAACTTGACCCAGTATCAAATATGGTACTCTTGAAGTTATAAGTTAAGTCCTTGGAATTGAACCGCGAAGACGCAAAGTACACCAAGTAAAGACAATAATGAAATTAAGTGAGCTGTTTACAAATTGCAGAAATTGCGAAGTCAATTCCCTGCAATTTGTAAATAACTTAGCGCCCTTAGCGCCTTTGCGTTTCAGAAAATAAGTCTCAGCGCTTAGCGGTTATGATAAAGTGCCTACCGCCTACTCCCTACTTCTTACTTAATTTCTTCTCCCATTCCCACGCTGTCTTGATGATATATTCGAGGTTGTTGTGCGCAGGTTCCCAGCCAAGCTCTCTCTTAATCTTTGTTGGATCTGCAATAAGGGCGGGGGGATCTCCAACTCTTCTGCCTGATTCGTTTACCCTGAAATCGATACCAGTCACTTTTTTCACTTTGTCAACCACCTCTCTTACGGAATATCCATGGCCATATCCGCAATTAAGGATTCTACTTTGGTTGTTTGTTAAAAGATAATCAAGAGATAGCAAGTGTGCATCTATTAGATCATCTACATGGATATAATCCCTTATACAAGTTCCATCAGGGGTATCATAGTCAGTACCGAATATTTCGAGTTGTTTTCTGATTCCGAGGGCTGTTCTCAAGGAGACAGTGATCAAATGAGTTGCATCCTTGTATTTTTGCCCTATTCTTGAAAGTGGATCAGCCCCAGCAACATTAAAATACCTTAATGAAACATATCTCAGACCAAATGTCTGATTAATGTCTTTCAGGGCCTGCTCCACCATAATCTTGGATGCTCCATAAGGGTTTATTGGCTGTAACGGTGAATCTTCAGTAACAGGGACCTTAAGAGGCATGCCATATACAGCAGCAGACGATGAAAATATAAACTTGTTTACATTATACTTAACGCATTTTTCAATGAGATTCAGTGCATTTGCAAAATTATTTCTATAATATTTAATTGGATTTCTGACAGACTCGTCCACTACTATGTGGGCTGCAAAGTGAATGACGGCATCGAAACCTTCGTCTTTAAACAGCTTATCGAGTGTATCTATGTCAGAAAGATCAGCAGTGACGAGTCTTCCATATAAAACGGATTCCCTGTAGCCAGTGGAGAGATTATCATATACAACAATATCATAACCTTTTTCCCCAAGGGTTCGTACCATATGGCTTCCTATGTAACCAGCACCACCTGTAACAAGTATCTTCATTTTATAACTCCGTTATAAAAATTTGAACCGCTAAGGGCGCAAAGTTATTTACAAATTGCAGGGAATTGACTTCGTAATTTCTGCAATTTGTAAACAGCTCACTTAATTTCATTATTGTCTTTACTTGGCGTACTTTGCGTCTTCTCGGTATATTACTCATTAGTTTTTTCACTCCTTACGAATTACCAATTACTAATTATGCTTTTAATATTTTCTTTGATTTAATTTTCCCCGTTGCATTCCTTGTGTCGACTATGAGTTTGCTGTACTTGGTTATAAATTTATAGTCATACGCCGAGTGGTCTGTTGAAATAAGAACACAGTCATATTTCTTTAGATTATTTGCTGTCAAAGGGACGGAACTCATATTAAGGTCGTATTCCCTCATCTTATGTGTTTTAGGTACATGAGGATCATTGTAATCCACCTTTGCTCCCCTTTTTAAAAGTAGTGTGATGAGCTTCAATGATGGAGACTCCCTGACATCGTCAATATCCTTCTTATATGAAATACCTAGAACAAGGATACGAGCACCCCTGACGCTCCTGCCTTTTGAATTAAGTGCATTGACAAGCTTTTCGACAATATAATAAGGCATGCTGGTGTTTACTTCACCTGCAAGCTCGATGAACCTGGTATGAAAATCGAATTCTCTTGCCTTCCAGGTCAGATAGAAAGGATCAATGGGTATACAATGACCACCTAGTCCTGGGCCGGGGTAAAAAGCCTGAAACCCAAAAGGTTTTGTCTTTGATGCATTGATAACCTCCCATACATCGATACCCATACGCTCAAAACACATTTTCAGTTCATTCACAAGTGCTATATTTACCGCCCTGTAAATATTCTCAAGAAGCTTGCTGGCTTCAGCAACCTTTGTTGAAGATACAGGCACAGTTTTTGTTACTATAGTGTCATAAAGGGCCTTTGCAGCTTTTAGGCATCTGGCAGTATATCCACCAACAACTTTAGGTATGGTTGATGTCGAAAAAGTGGGGTTATTAGGGTCTTCACGTTCAGGCGAATAGGCAAGGAAGAAATCCCAGCCAGCCTTCATACCTTTCCTTTCAAGTATCTTTCTCATCTCATCATCAGTCGTACCAGGATAAGTAGTGCTTTCGAGAACGATAAGATGGCCTGGTCTTAAATAACGGCTTATTGTCTTAGTGGTGCTCAGGACATAGGAGATATCGGGTTCCCTGTATTCATTCAAGGGCGTTGGCACGCATATAAGTATGCAGTCGGTATTCTTAAGTCGGGAAAAATCATTGGTAGGTAAAAAACGTCCTGTTCTGTTCATATCCCTGATGCTTTTAGAAGGAATATGTTTTATATAACTTTTACCGTCTTTTAAGAGAGAGACTTTTTTAGAATTTAGATCAAAACCTGTGACATAAAATCCTGCCCTATTAAACTCTATTACAACTGGAAGGCCTACGTACCCAAGCCCTATGATACCGACTGAAGCCGTCCTTTTCTCTATCCTTTCCAATAGCATTTTTAAGTCTCCAGAATCCTTTGCCAATTAAACCTCCTTGTTAAAAATCAGAATTCAGATTGCAAAATGCAAATTTTATGACCTTTGATCAGCTTTTTCAAAAAATTTCTTTTAATTTTTTTTCAACGGTCGATTTTATATGATGCAAACCTTCTTCAGTCGACGATTCAAACCTCAGTACAAGGGCTGGCTGGGTATTTGATGCCCTTACGAGTGCCCATCCGTTTTCGAAATTAATCCTGGCACCGTCGATTGTGTTCACATCATAAGTTAAAAAAGCTTCACTGATTTTCTCTGTAACACTGAACTTCAGACTGTCGTCACATTCAAACCTTATCTCGGGTGTGGAAAATACAGTCGGCAGCCCGTCCAATAATCTCTTTATGCTGTATGGTTCTCTGTTTTTCTTTATTATTTCCAGTAGCCTGAGTGTTGTGTAAATCGCATCGTCATAACCAAAATATCTGTCTGAAAAGAATATATGCCCGCTCATTTCTCCTGCAAGGACAGCGTTTTCCTCTTTCATTTTATTTTTTATGAGAGAATGTCCTGTCTTCCACATTATAGGAATGCCGCCGTTTCTTTTTATATCGTCATACATTACCTGAGAGCATTTTACCTCGCCTATAATAGTAGCACCTGGATTCTTCTTCAGGATATCCCTTGAAAATATTATCATAAGACGATCCCCCCAGATAATTTCACCATCAGCATCAACGACTCCTATCCTGTCTGAATCACCGTCATAAGCTATACCAAGATGTGCATCTTCAGTCTTTACTTTGTCTGTCATTGCTTTGAGGTTTTCAGGTATTACAGGATCAGGGTGATGGTTTGGGAAATTCCCATCAGGCTCGCAGAAGAGTTCAATGACCTCGCAGCCAAGTATTCCGACGATTTCAGGTGCCACGAGCCCTGCGGTACCATTTCCTGCATCGAGTACGACCTTAATACCTGATAAATCAGAAAAATCTTTCTTAAGATAGCTTATATATGCATCTTTAATCGGTTGCTGTTTTAAAATTCCTTTACCTTCGATAAATTCCCTGTTTTCGATGATTTTTCTGATGTTTTGTATTTCTTTACCATAAAGAGTATCCTTGCCAATACTTAATTTGAAGCCGTTATACTCAGGTGGATTATGGCTGCCGGTTACTATTATACCGCCGTCCAGATTAAGATAATGGAGCGAGAAATATTGAACAGGAGTAGGGCACTCTCCTATATCTATTACATTTGTTCCGGTTGAAATTATGCCTTTAATCAGATTGTCAGATATTTCTTTAGAACTAAGTCTTACATCTCTCCCTACCGAGAGAGCAGGGGAATTTTTTTTAGAGATATTAAGCACATAAGTACCGAATGATCTGCCGATAAGATAAGCAACATCCGGCGAGAGATCTTTTCCCCAGATACCCCTAATGTCGTATTCTCTGAAAATTTTTTCGTTTAGCATTTTACGAAAAAAAGGTAGAGGTACAGGCAGAGAATGAAATTCGATACACTTCCTTTATTGCTGATATCTTTACCTCTACCTGTGCCTATGCCTATGCTTTTCTGCCGTATAAATCATCAAATCTTACAATATCATCCTCTTCAATGTAATCACCAATCTGAACCTCTATTAAATGCAGATCGACTTTGCCAGGATTTTCGAGCCTGTGTTTTGTTGTCATCGGAACATAAGTAGATTCATTGGGATGGACATTATAGATCTTATCACCGACAGTTACCTTTGCAGTTCCTGAGACAACAACCCAGTGTTCGCTCCTGTGATGATGGAGTTGATGGCTGAGTCTGGCACCTGGTTTTACAACTATCCTCTTTATCTTGTATCGGTCACCAACCTCAAGAATAGTATAAGAACCCCATGGCCTGTTGACAGTAACATGTTCAATAAGCTCATCTGCCCCCTTTTTCTTGAGTTCATTTACTACCTTTCGCACATCCTGAGTGTTGTTCTTATTACAGATCAAGGTAGCATCAGGTGTATCAACAACAACGACATTCTCTAAACCTACAGTTGCAATAAGACGCTTCCCGCCATATACAATAGAGTTCTTTGAGTCGATATCAATGACGTTTCCTGTTACAATATTTCCATATCTATCCTTTTTTGCAATGTCATCCAGGGCACGCCAGCTTCCCACATCACTCCAGCCAATGTCAGCTGGTACTACGGCAACTTTAATTGCATTTTCCATTATACCGTAATCTACAGATATAGGCTTTATAGTTTTAAAAATATCATTTAGCACTTTCTGTTCGTTATTCTTGCCTATTGACTTTTCTATTTTTAGAAGTCCTTTATATATATCCGGAATCTGTCTCATTATCTCTTGCAGAATATCAGAGGCCCTCCAGACAAAAATACCTGCGTTCCACAGGTAATTCCCTGACTTTACGTATTCTTTTGCATTTTTGAGGTCAGGCTTCTCAACGAACTTCTCAACCTCATAAGACGTGAATTTTGATTCATTTTTTTTATTTTTTTTACTGCTTACTCCTGACTGCTTACTTCTTAATTTATTTATAAGTTTGCCTTTCTTAATATACCCGTAACCGGTTTCGGGTCTGTCTGGAATGATACCTATAGTAGTCAGATAACCTTTTAGGGCAAGATTTTTAGCCTTTAACAAAACCTTTGCGAATGAGTCAGCTTTAAGTATAATATGGTCTGAAGGAATAACTGCTATCACTGCATTGGGTGACTTTTTCCTTATATGTATAGCTGCCAGTCCAATTGCAGGTGCAGTATTTTTCCCTTCAGGTTCAATCAGCATCTTGAATCTGTCAGAACCGCATACATCAACAAGCTGATTTTTAATATCATATGAATACTTCTGTCCTGTAACGATATATATGTTTTCCACAGGTATAGATTTGTTGAGCCTTTTGAATGTCTGCTGAATCATTGTTGTATCACCAAATATGCTGAGCAGTTGTTTTGGGGTTGTCTCCCTGCTTAAGGGCCAGAATCTTGTTCCACTCCCGCCTGCAAGTATTACCGCGTACATATTACCTCCTCATTTATCTAATTAATTTTTATCTCGAGTCTTCTTTCGCCGCTATAGAATAGGGTATATCGGTGTGAATGAAAATAATGTAATCTCTTCCTTGCATTCTCTACACAACTGAAATTTTCATAAGGAAAAAGTCTGCTGAACGTTTTAATATTAGCTCTAAGAATCTCCTCTATGGACAGATGGAATTCCATGTATAAAATAATATAACACGCATAAGTAATTTTTGGATAAATTATTATAATTAAAAAAATATAGATTTAACCTAACCCTTTCTCACATTATTAAGAAAGGACAACAAACTGTTATAAAGACTCCACATAAAGATCAAATGTTATAATAGTAGCAGTACATGTACTACAGGTAATATTAAATGACAAGCTACATGATCATATTGCTGCTAGGCTATCTATTTTTTCAACTTATTGCATACTGGCTTAAGTTTATCAATATCAGGCACATGAAGAAATATGGAATGAACGTCCCCAGTGGTTTTGAAGAGCATATAGACGGATCAGTATTAAAGAGGACACTTTCATATACAGTAGAGAAGAATTCCCTTTCTTTTGTTGAATCACTGTTCAGCAATGTTATTCTCCTCATCTTTCTTTTTGGCGGCTTAATGAATATGTACAATTCGTGGATTGCATCTTTTGATTTACCTTTTGTTTTAAAGGGCATTTTATTTTTTTTTCTTTTGAGTTATGTGAGCTCTTTATTGTCAATACCATTCAGTCTATACAGTACATTTAAGATTGAGAATAAATACGAGTTCAATACAATGACCCTGAAGCTATGGATAGTTGACTTGATAAAATCCACGCTTATCTCAACGCTGGTTATAGGTGTTATACTACTTGGCAGCTTTTGGATTATACAGTCGAGCCCCGATTACTGGTGGATCTTTATCTGGGGATTTTTCTTCATATTCAGTATTTTTATAATGTATGTATCACCATATATAATTGAACCTCTATTTAATAAATTCACACCATTGGAAGGTGTTGAGCTTGAAGATAAAATCAGAGATATAATGAAAAAGGTGGGTTTAAAGGTAAGCAGGGTCTTCATGATGGATGCCTCAAAAAGAAGCCAGCACACGAATGCATATTTTACAGGCATCGGAAAGGTAAAAAGGATAGTGCTTTATGATACACTTATTAGCAAGATGGAACAGAGCGAAATACTTGCTGTACTGGCACATGAGATTGGACACTGGAAAAAGAAACATGTATTGAAACGCATTTTTGTGTTTGAGCTGCTTTCTTTAGTAGGTGCATATATAGGGTTTGAAACCCTAAAGACAGATTTTCTTGCAGAGATGTTTAATATAGCGCAACCCACATTTTTTGCGAAGCTGATAGTCCTTGGATTCATTTTTAGTATTATATCTTTTCCTTTTTCTCCTCTCTTCAGTTATTATTCTCGAAGGCATGAGAAAGAGGCTGACAGATTTGCTGTTGGATTGACATCAGATCCGGAAAGTCTGGCTGCCTCGCTCATCAAACTCTCAAAGGACAATCTTTCTAATCTCCACCCCCATCCTCTTTATGCAATTTTTTATTATTCACATCCGCCAATTGTAGAGAGGATAAAGAGGATAAGGGGTTTAGGATAAATCCAGATGAGTTCAAAAAAAAGCATAAAAAGGAGTATAAGAATTAAGATAAGGAAATATCTTTTTTATATCCTGTTTTTTTTAACTTTGTTTTTACTGGCAGCATATTTTTCATATAGAGAATTAAGTATGGAGAGCTTTAAGCCTGAAAAGGGGTTAGAGCCTGTGCCTGAACACACAGAGAGCCTTAAGTTTAAGAAAGAAGCTAAGCGTGAAGTTCCCAGTGTAAAACCCGAAAAAAAACTGAAAGTCCCACCGAGGATTGCAATTGTTATAGATGACCTTGGACCTAATAAAAAAACTGCTATGAAAGTTTTCAATATAAAGGCCCCTTTAACCCTTTCTATCCTGCCACAGGAGACATTTACAGCTTGGATTGCAGACGAAGGGCACAGGCTTGGTTACGATATTATAGGACATATTCCTATGGAGGCTAAGGATCCGCAAAGACTGGGTAAAGGAGGGCTCTATACATGGATGACAGATAACGAGATCCGCAGGGCACTGAATGAAGACATTGAGTCAATACCACATATTAAAGGGGTTAGTAATCATATGGGTTCAGCTTTTACCGAGGATGAAAGGACGATGAATGTTTTATTATCAGTTCTTCAGGAAAACGGACTTTTTGCACTGGATAGTCTCACAACTTCAAAGTCAGTTGGCGAGAAGCTTGCTGTAGAAAAGGGGTTAAGGATTTTTAAAAGGGATATATTCCTTGATTATGATGGCTCGTTGTCCTCTATGGAAGACAAGTGGGGGAGCTTAGTCAAGATTGCTAGGAAGAGGGGATATGCAGTTGCACTTGCCCATCCGAGAGAAAAGACAATTGAATTTTTAAAGAAAATTATTTCTGAAAAAGATGTAGAAATTGTACCGATATCCAGGGTCATAAACGATCAATACACTAATTGATATATTTAAACAAAGCTTGGTTTTGTTATTTGCAACTATAAGCGGTTTTTATTTTGTGGTTAAAAACCAATCCATTAACTTTTCATTATAATATAGTGTGTGTATATAACCGTCACTTCCTTTGATCTTAAAAAACCTTTTTCTTTGACTTTTGTCCTGCCTTTCCTCGATCCACATCCCCAGCATCTCAATGACCTCTATTTTTTCACCATTGATAACAAAAGATCTTGGTCTTTCTTCACCCTTGTAGCCAGAATAGGAGATGACTTTGATCTTTTTATCCTGCATTTTAAAATTTAAATAGAGGTACCTTAGGTTGTCAAGAGTAATATCTTATTCTTCTATCATAAGGACATCTATTCTTCCTTAAATAGTTTTTTATCACGGAATCGGAGATGCTTGGTTAACTGATGATGGCTTGACCACAATAAAGTTTAGGGATATACTCAAAAGAGACTGATATTATTTGTCGGGTCAAAAGGATGCATAGGGTTTGAGAAAATATTGTTATATTGTAGCAGTCTTTCTTGTATTGGCCGTTATTTCTCCTGCATTTGCAGGTGAGGAGCCTGTAGAATCAGATAATTCATTTATAGAGAATGTGAAGGAAGTGGGCAGGAAGACTAAAGAAGCTGCAGTTGATATAAAGGAAGAAGTTAAAAAGGATTTTAATGAGGTCAAGAAAAAGGCAGAAAAAGAGTTCAAGAATAAAGAAAAGGAAGTGAAAGAGGAGAAAAAGGGTTTCAGCAAGACCCTTTCGGACATGCGTAAAAGCATATCCAATGCACTGGATAAAGCAGGGAAATCCCTGAAGGAGAAATGGGAGAAGTTTCTCAGTGCCATAGGATTTGATTAGCAAAAAAGTCTTATATACGGAGTGTAATGTTTATAGATTCAATTTGTTTAACAGTTCTTTCCCTATCTTTTTCAATATCTCTTTACCTTTGATTTCTGTTAGTGATAATGGCAGGATTACAACGGGTAAGCCCTTCGCAATATAAGTCAATTCCGATATATATTTCTCTTGAACCCTTTTAACAGCCAGTAGAGACTCAGAGTCTGTATTTTCTATGACCCGATTTATAACCATTCCGTGTATGTTGACCTGGTAATCTTCGATAGTCTCTATAATTCTGCGGGATTGATTAACAACGAGGGCCTCAGGATTGGCAACAATGATAAATAATGATCTGTTATGAATAAATCTGGAAATCCTTTCTGAAACCAAAATCCATTCGTCCATGATGTCTGCTATGGATCTTTTGCCAATGATTTGTTTGCTTATTCTGTCAAGTCCTTCAAATACCTTTGCGCCAGCCCTGAGGTGTTTTCTTATATACTGGGGCATATTAATAAGATTCAGTGTCTCACCTGCAGGAGCAGTATCCCAGATAATCCTGTCATATCTGTTGCCTTCAGCCATATCTACGATAAGGTCGAGCATCGTCTCTTCCCTCAGGGAAGGTGCAGATCCTATATAATCCAGAAGCTGATGCCTGGATTCGCTGTCAAGACCATCAACATCTATAAGATGTGATAGGATATCATAGAAATCTTTCCCGAATCTTTTCTTCCACCTGTTTACGATAGTATCCTGACAGATCTCAATAGCATCAAGATTTTTATCTATTGTCTTTATCTGATCTCCTATCTTTTTTTCAAAAATGTCAGAGAGGGACGGTGCCATATCTGAGGAAATAATAATGCTCTTCTGGCCTAAAGAGGCAAATTGCAATGCTATTGCAGCTGAACAAGTAGTCTTTCCAACACCACCTTTACCGCCAAAGACTGTCATGATTCTATTGGTCATAATTTTGGTTGCTCCTGATTATTTATAAACCCACAAAATGCATTTCAGTATAAAAAGAGCAGGTGTATGTGCAGTCTACGACTCTTTGAGAAAAAGGTCTTGCCCTTTCTACAGGGTAAAACCTCCGCCTTTATGCTGCTTTGGCTTTTAAAACAGAATTAGCTTTTTTGGACAGGTTCGAAATTTTTCTTGAGGCGTTATTTTTATGGATTACCCCTTTTGAGGCAGCACTGCTTATTATTTTTATTGCAGTCTTCAGTGTTTTTTCGATTTCATCTTTATCATTGGTTTCGATTGCTTCCCTGACAGACTTGATAGCGGTCTTGATTCTGGTACGCACCTCTTTGTTACGGATATTCCGTTTTTCAGACTGTCTGGCTCTCTTTAGTGCTGAAAGATTTTTCTTTGGTGCTGCTTTTGCAGGCAATTTAAAAACCTCCTTAAAAAGTAATCATATTTTTTAACATAAAATATGGTTTTTTATCAATAGAACTGTAGCAATTAAATCATATTTTGTCTAAACCAGGATTCTTTTGGAGCAATTAGCCTGGAATTTTCAGGATACTAGTTGTTTTGTCCGCCTACCTGATGCAGTTTCATAAAGTTTGTTTTGCCCCTGGTTGAAAGCGGTAAACTCGCTATAATGACTATCCGGTCACGCTTTTTCACGAATCCTTGCTTAATTAGTGCCCTTTCGACTTCTTTAAGCATCTGGTCCGTGCTAGAAAGAACTTTCATGTATATTGGTATAACTCCCCAGTAAAATGGCAGCCTTGTCAGGACTGAATTATCCATTGTAAACGCAATAATAGGGACCCTAGGCCTGAATTTTGATACCAGCTTTGCGGTAAATCCGGATTGAGTAAATGCAACCAGGACCTTTGCCCCTATGTCTTCAGAAGCCCTGCAGGCTGCATCAGCCAGTGCCTCGGCATATGAATTGCCACGAATATAAGAAGATGATATTTTCTGTGTCTGCTCAGTATGCCTGATAATCCTGTCCATCATCTTGAAGGTAGCTTCAGGGTATGCACCTATCGCTGTCTCTGCTGAAAGCATAAGGGCATCTGTTCCGTCTATAACTGCATTTGCGACGTCTGTGGCTTCAGCCCTTGTTGGCCTTAGATGCTCTTTCATAGAATCCAGCATCTGGGTAGCCGTAATCACAATCTTGCCTTTTCTGTTAGCCTTATCGATAAGGTCCTTCTGGATCAGCGGTACTTTTTCAGTAGAGACCTCGATCCCGAGGTCACCACGTGCGACCATTATGCCATCGGATTCATCAAGTATTTCATCGATATTAATAAGTGCCTCTGGTTTTTCTATTTTTGCGATTAGAGGTTTATTATGGCCTTTTCCCCTCAACCATTCTTTAACGGTTCTGATATCAAGAGCTGTCCTAACAAAGGAGATCGCTATATAATCAAGGTTCATGCGGAGTCCGAAAACTAAATCCTTCCTGTCCTTTTCTGTAAATGATTTTTGAGATATCTTCATACCGGGGAAATTAACACCCTTTTTATCCATTATGATTCCGCCTTCAATAACTCTGGCTTTCAGGAAGTTTCGGGATTTTTTAATTACTTTGAGCTGGATAAGACCGTCGTCAAGAAGGATCTTGTCCCCCTTATTTGCATCTCGCAGAATTGAAGGGAATGAAATATATAGATTTTTTTCATCACCAAGACCGTCACCGGGCAGGATAGATATTTCCCTTCCTTTTTTCAGTTCAGCCTTTCCCCCCCTGATAAGACCGGTCCGTATCTTTATTCCCTGAAGGTCCTGCAGTATCGATATCGGCCTTTTGTATTTTCTGGCAGCCTCTCTTAAAAGCTCAATGACCTTTTTGTGGAACTCATAGTCACCATGCGAGAAATTGACCCTTGCAACATCAAGACCTTCTTTAACAAGGCTGAAGATAACTTTTTTATTTGCAGAGGCAGGTCCCAAGGTGCAGACTATCTTTGCCCTTCTGAGGCTCATAAACCTTTTAGCATTTACTGTTAAAGATGGGCTCAAGATCTTCTGCTTCGAATCTGAAGTTATTTTTGTTCCATATTATAGGCTTGTACCAGTCTTTTCCCCTCTCCTTATAATCCGACCTGTAATGGGCTCCTATGCTGCCCTTTCTTCTCAGGGCAGACTCAACAATAATACTGGCAACTGTAATCATGTTTTTCAATTCGAGTTCGTTTCTAAGTAAGTAATATTCAGTGGTGATTTTTTTCCATGAAAGGAGTTTCAGTTTGGCCTCTTCCAGGGAATCGGCACATCTTATAATTCCCACTCTCTCCCACATTAATTTTCTAAGATCCCTTTTTATTTCATCTGGATATTTAATTGTTGAGTATTTTAAACCGTGCATTGTGTGCATTTTAGGGATTACGGTTGTCCTTAAGGCAGCATTGCCTGCCCGTGCACCGTAAACTAGTCCTTCAAGCAGACTGTTTGAAGCAAGCCTGTTTGCACCGTGGACACCTGTGCATGCAACCTCACCTGCAGCATACAGGCCTTTAATATTCATTTCACCATCCAGATTAGTCTTGACACCGCCCATGATATAATGTGCTGCAGGTGATACAGGGATTAGGTCTTCAGAAATGTTGACGTCATATTGCAAACATGTTGCATAAATTCTCGGGAAACGTTTTTTAACAAATTCTTTTCCCATATGCCTAAGGTCAAGATATACATGGTTGCTTTTAGTCTTTACCATTTCTGAGATAATGGCCCTGGAGACAATATCTCTCGGTGCAAGTTCGGCCATTATATGATATTTATCCATAAATCTCTGTCTGTCTATATTTAAAAGTACTGCTCCTTCACCTCTCATGGACTCGCTTAAAAGAAATTGGGGAGCCGCAGGAGAATATAGGCTTGTCGGGTGAAACTGGATAAATTCCATATCTTCAAGTTCAGCTCCCGCCCTGAATGATATGGCCATTCCGTCACCTGTTGTAACAGGTGGATTAGTTGTTCTCAGGAAAAGCTGCCCGGCTCCTCCTGTGGCCAATATGGTCGCCTTGGCAAATAGAGCTCTAATTTCCCCTTTTCTCAGAACATATGCACCATGACATTCGTTGTCATTTATTATCAGGTCAACCGTAAAGGCAAAAGGGTATTTTCTGACAGATGCGAATGATCGAACCTTGTTAAGAAGCACCCTTTCGAGTTCTTTGCCTGTTGAGTCACCGTGAGCGTGAAGTATCCTTCTTCTTGAATGTGCTGCCTCGATAGTAAGTGCCAGTTTTAAACCATCTCTGTCGAATTCAGCTCCCCATGATATTAGTTCCGTTATTCTCTCAGGACCTTCCTCAACAAGGGTTTTGACGGCATCTTCATCGCACAATCCGTCTCCTGCCCTAAGTGTATCCTCAAAATGAATGCCTACCTTGTCCTCATCACTCATAACTGCTGCTATACCGCCCTGCGCATATTCTGTAGTGCTCTCGGAGGGTTTCCCTTTTGTAACGACCAGTACATTGCCGAATGGTGCAAGCTCAATTGCTGCCCTGAGGCCGGCTACTCCGCTCCCGATAATAAGGAAATCGACCATTTCAGTCTTCATACTAAAAGCATACAAATATGGCATAAAGGAAATCAAGCATTATAAATTATGCTGATTTTTGATTTTTCAAAAAGGTTCAAAAATAGAAAAATCCCATCATTTGTAATATAATAAACCCTGTTCTAGTAATACTTTAATAGTTGAAACCAATTAATCTCTCAGGAGGAATGTCATGGTAAAGATATATTATCAAAAGCATGCAAATCTGAAGATGCTTAAGAAAAAGAAGATAGCTGTTATCGGATACGGAAGCCAGGGCCATGCCCACGCAAATAATCTCGAAGAAAGCGGCATGAACGTGATAGTTGGTGAGGCTAAAAAGAGTGAGAACTGGAAAAAGGCTGAGAAGACAGGTTTTAAGGTTTTTACCGCATCAGAGGCTGTTAAGGGAGCAGATATAGTTATGATGCTTGTACCTGACGAATACCAGGCTGATATTTACAGGAATGAGATTCAGAATAACATGAAAAAAGGTGTCTGTCTCGGCTTTGCACATGGCTTTAATATCCATTTCGGCCAGATTATACCGCCAGCGGATGCAAATGTATTCATGACAGCCCCTAAAGGGCCGGGACATCTTGTCAGGTCAGAATATCTCAAGGGTAGCGGTGTGCCGTGCCTTATTGCAGTTCACCAGAATCCTTCTAAGAATACAAAGGATATTGCACTTGCTTACGCTTCTGCAATCGGCGGAGGAAGGGCGGGTATTATAGAAACGACTTTCAGGGAGGAGACAGAGACTGACCTGTTTGGTGAACAGGTAGTTTTATGCGGAGGTCTGACATCGCTTATTCTGGCAGGGTTTGAGACACTTGTTGATGCAGGATACTCTCCTGAGATGGCGTATTTTGAATGCCTGCATGAGGTCAAGCTGATTGTTGACCTGATATACGAGGGCGGCATATCCAATATGCGTTATTCCATAAGCAATACAGCCCAGTATGGAGATTTGACAAGGGGGTCGAGGATTATCACTGAAGATACCCGAAAAGAGATGAGGAAGATCCTAAAGGAAGTGCAGGACGGTTCCTTTGCCAGGGAATGGATACTCGAATGCAGGGCAAACAAGCCTGTCTTCAATGCCTTGACAAAGCAGGGTGAAAGACATCAGATAGAAGATGTTGGTGCTAAACTCAGGGCAATGATGCCGTGGCTTAAAAAAGGAAAGCTTGTGGATAAATCAAAGGCATAATCCAATTTGAATTTGGAATTTGGAAATTGAAATTTTTTAAATAAATTATGTTAAAACTTGCTAGAGAAGGCTATCCTTTTATTGTTGTTTTCGGCCTTGCAACTATAGCTATTGCCTTCTTGATAGAACTGCCTCTTGCATTGCCTCCATTAATACTGACAATATTTATGATTTATTTTTTCAGGGATCCTGACAGGAAAGTACCAGAGGGAAAAGGGCGGTTTATATCACCAGCAGATGGCAAGGTGATTCTGATAAAGGAAGTATATGAGACGGAGTATCTCGATGCAGATATGAAGGAAATCAGTATCTTTATGTCACCTTTTGATGTTCATGTCAACCGGTCGCCATGTGATGGAAGAGTTAAGATAATTAAACGTACAAAAGGGCGTTTTCTTGCAGCATTTAAAGATGATGCTTCAATCGAAAATGAGAATATCGCAATGGTACTTGAGACAGAATATGGCGATATACTTGTAAGGCAGGTTGCTGGTTTTGTTGCAAGACGTGCTGTCTGCAGGAAAGATATAGGCGATATTTTGAGGCGGGGAGAAAGGTACGGGATTATAAAATTCAGTTCAAGGCTTGATGTATATCTGCCAAAGGGTGTGGATATCAAGGTAAAACTGAACGATAATGTAAAAGCGGGAGAAACAGTAATAGGAGAAATCTAGATTTTCTTCTAGGGAGCGAAAGGAATATGTCCAACTAATTAATCCACCTGCTCTTTTCATACTGAAGAGCATTTTCTATGTGAACAAATATCTCCAGCAGGGAGCCAGGTAATTACCCCTAGATATGATCTAAAAAAAATAAATCAAACTGTTGTCAAGACCTTTAATTCACTAAGCCTGCTTGGATGTTTGAGTTTCTTCAGGACTGTAGCCTCTATCTGTCTTACCCTTTCACGAGTAACAGAGAGATGTTTTCCGACTTCTTCGAGTGTGTGGTCTCTGCTAACCCCTATACCGAATCTCATCCTTATTATTTTTTCCTCTTTACGCGGAAGTGTCTTTAAAATTCTGCGTATATTTCTGGTTAACTCATTTTTTTCCATACATGAGCATGGAGAAGAAATGTTCTTATCCCCGATGAAATCCTCTAGCTTTGAATCTTCATCACCTACAGGCGTCTGAAGTGATACCGTCTCCTTTACTGCCCTTAATATTTCTTCGACCTTCTTTATAGGAAGCCCTACTTTCCTGGCAATCTCTTTATTGTTTGGCTCTCTCCCGAGTTTTTGAGTTAGTTCACGGGATACCCTGTTGACCTTGCTGGAGAGTTCCATTATATGTACGGGAACTCTGATAGTCTTTGTCTGGTCTAATAATGATCTTGTTATTGACTGTCTTATCCACCATGTTGCGTATGTGCTGAACTTAAACCCCTTTTCATATTTAAACCTGTCTACAGCTTTCATAAGACCGATATTCCCTTCCTGGATAAGGTCCAGAAAAGGGAGACCTTTCCCGAGGTAATTTTTAGCTATATTGACAACCAATCTGAGATTATGGTTTATCAATTTGTCTCTGGCATCATTCAAAAGAGCCCTTGCACTGTTGATCCTGTCCCACTTATCCTTAAGATCATCTATTTTAGTCCCGGCTTCTGATTCGACCCGCTTGTATTTATTTTCAATATGTTTTGAAATAGCCAGAAGCTTAGCTGTTTTGATATTTTTCTTCTTTTTTTCATTTATCAATCTTTTCAAATCCTTTAACGAACCATAGCTCGCTAACCTGTTTTCCGATATCTCTACTTCCCTCATAAGGCCCTCAAGAAGCTTCAGGGTCATTAACAATACCTTATCAGATTTTTCCTCTTCGTCCTCATCGTTCACTTCAAACCCGGCCTGCAGTCTCTTGTATATGGGCATAGAGGTTATTATCCCCTTAATAATCTCATTCCCTTCTTTCAGTCTCTTTGCAAGCTCTGTTTCTTCGGCTCTTGTCAGGATAGAAATCTTACCAAGTGAACGGAAATATGCCTGAACAAGGTCTTCTGTCTTTTCATATCCCTCTTTTCTTACTTCCAATAAAGCTTCCTCATTCAGGGCATCAGGATCTTCATTATCTAAATCTACATCTACAGGTTCGAAGCCCATATCCTTTAGAATTTCAGAACAATCCCGGCACCCATCAGGGTCAAGAGATTCAGGGGAAAGGTCGGTATTCATATCATCATCATCATGATTAAGAATCCCGCACCCCTTGTCGCTATCAGTTATCTCTTTGAAAATATCACTGTCTCTCATTTTTTCCTCCCATTCTTCTAGTGAATGCTTAAAGCGTTCCACCAATGCCTTTCAGATATTTTGTGAATCTTGCCGTGCTGGATGCAGTCCATGAGAGGTACTGTCTTAGCCCGGCAGCCCCGCTGCCTGTCTCATATGAGTTCAGGTCGGTAGCTTTGCGCCCCATCCTTCCGGATGGTTTGCCTTTTTCTGGTTACAGAGAACAAAAAAAGCCTGTTTCCTTAAAGGGAAACAGGCTTTTTTATCAGATTATCGATTTCTGTAAAAGCTCTGTTTCTTCGGCAACCCGGCTGTCCTTTCATATACTAAAAGGACCCGTTGGTTTTGTGCCCCCTAGTTACCTAGAGTTTACCTTTTCGGAAACTCGCTTTTTATATGCTGTCAAAGAGCATCCTTGGTGATTATTAGCAGTTTATAAGCTTTAATAAGAGTTGTCAAGATTTATTTACATGCTGTAGCAGAGCAATAAAAAATCTTTTTCAACAGGCAGATAATATCTGGCAGCATAAAGGTATTTATTAAACATATTATTTAACAACTTAATTTTTCAGGAAAATTTCAGTTCATTTTTATTATAATTAGAATTAATGAAAAAGGGGATATATATACTTCCTAACAGCCTTACACTGTGCGGCATGTTCTTCGGATTCTATTCGATACTTGCAGCCTTAAAGGGCAATTATGTTCTTTCTGCCTGGTCTATCTTGATGGCTAATGTCTTTGACGGACTTGACGGCTGGGTTGCAAGGCTTACCCACAGCACAACAAGGTTTGGCATTGAGCTTGACTCTCTCTCAGACCTGGTGGCATTTGGTGTTGCACCTGCGTTACTTGTTTATAAATGGGCAATAGCCCCTTTCGGCAGGATAGGTTCTGTTGTCGCTTTTCTTTTTCTGGCCTGTGGTGCACTAAGGCTTGCAAGGTACAATGTGCAGATGGGTTCAACAGAATCAAAGGCCTTCACAGGAATGCCGATTCCCGGTGCTGCAGCAGTCATAGCTACTCTTGTGATATTCTATTATGAAATATGGGAAGGACTGCCTGAGAAAAATGTTTTTATTCTGTTGCTAACAATGTTTCTTGCCCTTCTTATGGTAAGCACACTCAAATTCCATGGTCTAAAGGAGATCGACTTTAGAAAGAGAAAGCCTTTCTGGATACTGGTGGCTATTGTACTTGTTTTTGCAATTATTGTTATCCATCCGCCTGTTGCCCTTTTTGTCTTTGCAATGATCTACCTTATTGAAGGAATCGTTGAAAATATATATATTTATTACAGAAAAAAACAGAAAGTAAGGGCGGTAGAGGTCAAGAGATGAGGAAAGTAAAGATTTTCGATACAACCCTGCGTGACGGAGAGCAGTCACCAGGCGCATCCATGAACGTTGATGAAAAGATCCAAGTAGCAAAACAGCTTGAGAAACTCGGGGTTGACATAATAGAGGCGGGGTTTCCTATAGCTTCACAGGGTGATTTCGATGCAGTAAAAAGTATTGCAGCCGAGATCCAGCAGGCAACTATTGCTGCTCTTGCAAGAACAAAGGATACAGATATTGAAAGGGCAGGCGCCGCAATCAAGCCGGCTGCACAAAAAAGGATACATACTTTTATTGCAACATCAGATATACACCTCAAACATAAGTTAAGAATGGACAGGGATGAGGTACTTGAGACAGCAGTGCGTGCTGTTAAAATGGCGAGAAATTATACTGATGATGTGGAGTTTTCGGCTGAGGATGCTACAAGGTCTGACTGGGATTATCTCTGCAGGGTGACAGAAGCTGTAATAAAAGCTGGTGCTGCAACCGTAAATATGCCTGACACAGTCGGATATACTGTTCCACAGGAATACAGCGAGATGATAGGATATCTTTTCGAAAAGGTTCCGAATATTGATAAAGCCGTGATATCTGTACACTGCCACAATGATCTTGGCCTTGCAGTAGCAAATTCGCTTACTGCAGTTCTGAAAGGTGCAGGACAGGTGGAGTGTACAATCAACGGTATCGGAGAAAGAGCCGGTAATGCATCGATGGAAGAGATTGTTATGGCTTTGAGGACACGGCCTAAATTCTTCAATGCCGATACAAACATCGTCACGGAAGAAATATACAGGGCATCGAGACTTGTGTCGAAAATTACAGGTATGGTTGTACAGCCTAACAAGGCCATAGTTGGTGCCAATGCATTTGCTCACGAAGCAGGCATACATCAGGATGGTTATCTTAAGGAACGCTCAACATATGAAATAATGAAGCCCGAGACCGTAGGTATTCCTCAGAGTAAGCTTGTGCTAGGGAAGCATTCAGGAAGGCATGCATTTAGAGACAGACTCGAGACCCTTGGATATGAGCTGACAGATCAGGAATTGAACAAGGCGTTCGATAGATTCAAGAAGCTTGCAGACCAGAAGAAATACATATTTGACGAGGATATTGAAGCCCTTGTTTCAGAAGAGGTATCGAAAGTCCCTGAAATATACAGTCTCCTTGACATGTCTACTTCAGGCGGTTTATACCAGAAACCTATGGCAACTGTGAAGCTTAAAGTTATGGACAAAATCTTCGACAGGATGGAGCACGGGGACGGCCCTGTTGACGCTACTTACAGGGCTATAGCCTCCATAACAGGAACAAAGAGCAACCTACTGAAGTTCGAGGTTAAGAGCATTACAGGCGGAACTGACGCACTCGGAGAGGTATCAGTCATAATTGATGAAGGTGGCAAGACAGTAAGAGGCTATGGGGCTGACACCAATATCATTATAGCTGCTGCAAAGGCTTACCTGAATGCTTTGAATAAACTTGCTGCGAGATATAAATAATTAAAAACTAATGATCGCAAGATAAATTTGGTTGCTGTTAATTGAAAGAATGCGTTTGAAGTAGATATACATGTTCTACAGTTGGGCATGTTTCTTGAGCGGACATAGGGAAATTTTTGGCACCCGTCATGGCGAAATAAGCGTGTCGAATCGACCGAATTTTTACTGTCTGACCCCGTAAAACGGGGTAACCCGTCTACGGGGGAGTTTTTACCCCATTGAAAGGATGAGTTTCTTTTCGGGGTAAAAATTCGAGCGAATGAGTCATGAGACGGGTAAAAATTTTTCTCTAGGGATAGAAAGGAATATGACCAACTACTTAATCCGAAAACTCTTTTTATACTGAAATGCATTTTTTGAGTTAATCGAAATCCCAAAGGTTAATCAACGTAGCAGCATCTAATAGCTGGGGACAGGTTTCAGATAAATTTTTGATAAGATTTTGCACAAAAATTGTTACTGGAAAATCTGTTTGGTTTTTCTTAATAATTGTCTTATAATTGTCTTATCTCATACCTTATTATCATTTTGCATTAATTAATATTAAATGGAGGTTAAAATGCCAAAACCGCTTAAAAGTGAAGAACTTTATAAATGCTGTGATACAAAGATATTCAAATTCGATACTACTGATGAACTGCCTGATACAGTAGAAACAATAGGACAGGAGAGGGCATTAAGTGCTATAGATTTTGGATTGAACCTAGACAGCAAGGGATTCAATATATTTATACTCGGCGAGAATGGGACAGGTAAGATGACAACTATAAAGTCGATCCTTATTAAAAAAGCGGCGTCGGAGCCTGTTCCTGATGACTGGTGTTATGTCTATAATTTCAAAGACACTGATATACCTCTTGCTATATCTATGAAACCCGGAATGGCATCTATATTTCATAAAGACATGGAAGAACTGATAAGAATACTGAAGGTAGAGATACCGAAGATATTTGAATCCAAGGAATATGAAAAACAGAGGAATAAGATTTTAGAAGAATTCCAGACGAAACAGAAAGAAATGTTTGCTGATCTTGAAGAAGAAGCAAAGGAGAAGGGATTTTCAATAAGAAAAACTGTTAGCGGGCTTCTGATTGTTCCCGTGAAAAAAAGCGGAGAGCCTCTTACCGAAGAAGAATATGAGTCACTTGACAAGAGAACCAAGGTGAAGATAGATGAGATCGGGAAGGTACTTCAGGAGAACCTTAACGATATAGTCAGGGAAGTGAGAGAAAGTGACAAGAATGTAAAGGATCTTCTTTCAAAGCTTGAAAAAGAAGCTGCGCTTGCTGCTGTGGGCCATTTTATGGACGAGATGAAGAGTAAATATAAGGATTATGAAAGGATAATAACATATCTCTCTGATGTAACTGAGGATATCCTCGAGCACCTTGATGATTTCAAAGTTCAGGAAGAACAGGCTCCTTCAATGCCTTTCATGAAAGTCCAGAAGGCAGAACCTACTTTTACAAGGTATACTGTAAATGTCGTCGTTAATAATAAGGATACAAAGGGAGCGCCCTGTATATTTGAAAGTAATCCGGCTTACTATAACCTCTTCGGGAGGATGGAACATAAATTCCAGTATGGTGTGGCTACAACAGACTTCTCGATGGTGAAGGGGGGGTCTCTTCACAAGGCAAATGGGGGATACTTAATAATAAATGCCCTTGATCTATTAAGAAATCTCTTTTCCTATGATGCACTGAAACGTGCGATAAGAAATAGAGAGATAAAGACAGAGGATATATGGGAACAATACAGACTCATTTCGACAACGACCCTGAGGCCCGAAGCTATACCGTTAAATATCAAGGTCATACTTTTAGGCAATCCTTATCTTTATTACCTCCTTTACAACCTGGATGAGGAATACAGGGAATTGTTCAAGGTAAAGGCGGATTTTGACAGCAGGATGATAAAGAATGAAGAGACCATACATAAATATGCAGATTTTGTGGCAAGCAGATGCAAACAGGAAAAGTTTCTTCCTTTCGACAAGACAGGTGTTGCCAAGATAGTAGAATATGGCTCAAGACTTGCCGAGCATCAGGAGAGATTATCTTCAAGATTCAGCGAAGTTGCAGATGTTATCATGGAAGCTAACTACTGGGCATTAAAATCAGAAAGCAAGTTAGTTAAGGACGAACATGTCGAGAAGGCATTGAGAGAGAAAGTATTCAGGATCAACAGAATTGAAGAGCGTCTACAGGAACTGGTTCTTGAAGGCACAATAATAATCGATACAGAAGACAAAAAAATCGGGCAGATAAACGGCCTTGCTGTTCTGGATATGGGAGACTACAGGTTCGGAAAGCCTTCGAGGATTACTGCAAAGACTTATACAGGGAAGGCTGGCGTTATTAATATTGAGAGAGAGACAAAGATGAGCGGCAGGATCCACGAAAAGGCCATCCTTATTATTACGCATTATATTGGAAGCACATATGCCAGGAAAGAGCCTGTCAGTTTCTCGGCATCAATTACTTTTGAACAGTTATATGAAATGGTAGAGGGAGATAGTGCTTCATGTGCGGAACTATATGTTATACTGAGCAGCCTTGCTGGGATTCCATTAAAGCAGAATATAGCCATTACAGGCTCGATGGACCAGAATGGCGATGTCCAGCCAATAGGCGGTGTAAATGAAAAGATAGAGGGATTTTTTGACCTCTGCAAGTTGCGTGGATTTAATGGAACACATGGAGTGATAATACCAAGAAAGAACTTGCATAACCTGATGATTAAAAAAGATGTTATAGATGCGGTCAATGAGGGTAAATTTGCAATCTATCCAATAGACAGGGTTGAAGAGGGCCTGGAGATATTTACAGATATGCCAGCGGGAGAGATGCAGGAAGATGGAACATTCCCGGAAGGAACCGTAAACTATCTTGTTTCAGAACGTCTTAAAGAGATCACCAAGTCCCTTAAAGAGAAGAAAGATGATAAAAGAGAAGAGAAAGAAGAAGAAAATGATAAATGAGGCATATATACTGGTTTTTTCAATCAATACTGTTCGTTTTTTTCTCACTTCCTCTTGCGATAATCCCTTACAAGATCTCGCTTAAGATTGGCGATGCACTTGGAGGTCTGCTTTTTTACCTGTGGAAAAGCAGGCGGAATATTGCATTAGAGAATCTCAGGGGAGTAATTTCAAGGGGCGCAATAACTCTTGATACCAGTCCTGAATCAATAATAAAGCAGAATTTCAGAAATCTTGGGAAATCTGTTATAGAGATACTGAAAATCTATTTTGGTTTTGGCGGTCGTATAATTAAACAGCTAGAGATTGAAGGGGCTGAGAACTTCGAAAAGGCCCGTAAAAAGGGTGCCGGAATAGTTTTAATAACAGGACATTGTGGAAACTGGGAACTGATAGGTCTTGCCTTATCTGCGAAGTTAACGAAAGCTTTTGGTGTTGCAAGAGCGCTGAACAACCCGTATCTAAACAGTATTGTCGAGAGAGCAAGAAAAAAATACGGAAACTATGTGATATACAAAAAAGGCGCTTTAAAGATAATACTTTCAGCTTTAAGAAGAAATGAGGTTGTAGGGATATTGATGGACCAGAGTGTAATCAGATCTGAAGGTATAAGAGTAGATTTTCTCGGGAAAAAGGCATATACAATGAAGATGCCGGCAACGATAGCCAGAAAAACAGGCTCTCCTGTGCTGCCTATTTTTATAAGGAGAAATGATGGAGGTCACATTATTCAGATAGGGGAAGAGATAGGGCTTGATAAGTCAGAAGATACTGACAAAGCTGTTTTAAATGATACTATCAGTTTTACAGGCTATATCGAGGAATATATAAGGCAGAACCCTGAAGAATGGTTGTGGATACACCGCAGGTGGAAGAGATAGAAAAATTTTCCGTAAGGCATCAGGTAATAGAGCAGGACCTTATAGGTGACAGACCGGTTAACCAAATATCTCCAGCTAAATTATAGTTAAACCATCCGGAAAATTTACGTTTTGTTATCCGCCGGTCTGTGTTATCACTTTTGTCTCTTACTGTTGCCTTCCTATTTTACCCCGTTAGAAATTGTTGATATTTTTTTTCTAACGGGGTTTACTTTAATAAAGAGTCCCGTATCCCTTGCCGCAGATATAGTTTTCAAGTTCAGAGATGGTAACTTTCTGTTCGGTAATTAAAGCGTTAACTACATCACGAATACTCAATATACCAACCAACTTGTCTTGGTCAAAAATAGGCAGATGTCGAATATCCATTTCTATCATCAGTGCCATGCATTCTTCGATTTTCTTATCCGGAGATATACAGCACATATCCGTGGTCATCAATTCGCCAACAGTTGTATCCTTTGACGATTTTCCTTTCAGGATTACCTTGCGTGCGTAATCCCTTTCTGTGAAAATTCCTTTAAGTTTTCCTTCATCGATGACCAGCAGGGCACCGATGTTTTTTTCAGCCATTATTTCCAAAGCCTTAAATGCTGTTTCCTTAGATGAAATCGACCAGATATTAGAACTCTTTTTTTCTAATAGTTTTCCTACTGTAACCATTGTATAATTCCTCCTTTCCTTAAAATAATCTCTATTGTTATCAACCTTCTTAGCATTCAAAGTTTAATTCTATAACGGGCAGGACATCTTGTACAAAGTTTTTTTAACTGATTTATATTATCTTATACTTTTCCTTAAGTATTATTATATAGAATTAAATATCGGTGCACAAGATTTTAACTGTCAGTGCTAATAAGTCTGTTAATAGTAATTTTAGATTATATGTAATATATAAAATTCTTGGTTATGCCTTGACAGAATAATAAGCCTTTTGAAAATACAGAAATTGAATGGTGCGTGAGAGGGTAGATGAACCCATGCGATTTCTTCATCCCGAAAAACCTTATTTGGAATATTTCGTCGAAATGGTGGGCGAGAGAGGACTTGAACCCCCATGGGTTGCCCCACGCGGTCCTAAGCCGCGCGCGTCTACCAGTTCCGCCACTCGCCCATATGTAATTTTACAATCAAAAAATCAGGACTCGCCTGCTCTACGAGTCGTAGACAATTGATTGATTTTACAGTTTTTTCAGACATTTTGTCCATGCTAACATTTGAATATAGAACCTTAAAAATAGAACTTTGATTTATGACTTTTTGTGTTGTGATATTTGGGAGAAAATGGAAGAGATAAGGAAATTCATGATAAAGGGCAGACCCCATATTATATTTCTAGAGTAAACCCCATTAGAAGACATTCGCCCTTCTAATGGGGTAAAGTGTTGCAGTAAGTATTTGACACTCGTAAAAGAGGAGAAACGCTAATTTTCTTAAGAAGACTCACTCTTCCAATACTTTATAAACTACATCATGCTCCCTTGTATGTTCTTTTACCTTGATACCAACATCCTCCCCCTTCTTTGCCAGGTTAATATTCTTATGTTCAAACTGAATAGACTCTACTTTCTGAATGAAATCTGAGGTGTGTCCTTTGATGTGAATGGTGTCACCGACCGCTAGCTCACCTTCCATGACAATCGTTGCCACCCCCAATTTCGAATAGTAATGGTTTATCACACCTATTCTTTCTTCCTTCATAGCCCCCTCCTTTTAAAAATATTCCTTTCACATGTAATGAAAATTTGCACCCCAAAAAACTTAATCTTCACTGCCAAAATAGTCACCAAGCAGACCCCTGCTGTGCTCATCATCATGACAATATATACAGAGATTTTCCCAGTTGGAACCATCAGTGGGATTATTTTTATGGTTACCATCTTTATGATGAATGGTCAAAAGATGCCGATCTTTATATTCAAACTCTCTTCCGCATTTGGCACAAATAAGCCCGTGTATTTTGAGAGATTTTTCTCTGTAATCAGATGGAGAATTGCTAAGCTTTTTCAATTCTCGCACAATATCATCTACGGTTTTACCGCTGTCTTTGCTTTGAGGCTTTTTCTTTTTAAAATTACTATGTCGGTTATGTCTCATCTGGGTTCTTTTTTTCCCCTTCTTAGATCTATAAAAAAAAGATAGAAGGTTGTCACTTTTAGTTTACCCGATGATCCATGTGTATGTAAAAATTTTTTTATGTAGCTTTTTTAAAAGAAACCATTGTAAATACAAAAGCCTGACCCCGGGCCCATAGAAGCCCAGCCATTTATGGCTGGGCTTCTATAAGCTTCTTTAAATAAGCTTTTTTTAATTACCTGAGTATCCTGGCGGATAGGGTGCATATTCGCTGTCATCCCAGAGCCTGTTTCCCACCTCAGGCAAGCATTTTATGATCCCTTTCATGCAAAGAACATCACGCCATTCGTACTTTACCAGTAATTTCTTAAACGGATTGCTCTCGGGTTCGAACTTTACCTTAATTGCAGGCGAGTACTTGCTGTTGCCAAAGCCTGTGCCTGCGTCATCACTTTTAAATTTCCCTGATTCGCTTCTTGCAGGGGCTTCTGCAGATGGTGATGGTGCTCCTTCTCTATGCCTCTTTTCATGGTGAACCGGCCTTTCCTTTTCACGGAATACCGCAACTGAAATTACTCCCATGGCTGAAGAATCACCGAAGGTTCTCATAGCATAAGAATCCCCGATATCCGTGAAGTAGAATCTGTGTACAGTATTACTGTCCGTCCTCCACCCTTCGTACTTAGCATATCCATATGCATTCACGATGTACATTGACTCGTCATTCCTGAGATACGACTTCTTGCTGGAAATGATGTTCCTTCCATCAACTGCTATAACAACTCCGATCCTTTCTGGTATATTATTTCTTATGACGATACCGTAGTTTTCTCCTTTCCGTGCTTCCAGATATTTCTTGATTATACGTGTTCTTTTCCCCTGAATGTCTCTGAATGGTATAGTATAGAATTCATCACCGTTGTCAGAGACAATCGCAATGTCTACATTACCTCCCCGATGTGAAGAGGCCGGTACTGCTGTTGATAAAATCATGCTTATTGCAATTAATGTTACAATCACAAAGCGCATTGTTTTTCCTCCTTTCTTTTATTTGACTCTGGCTTTTTAGACAACATGATTAGCATATTTGTTCCCAAAAAATTGCATGAATTATCATCGTGACGGGAATTTTGGAGCAATTTTTGGAGTCAGACTCCCGTAAAACTAAAGTAACGGGGTAAACCCGCCACCATGCCAAACAAACTGGCCCCGAAGTGCCGGGATCTACACGATGTTCCGACAGGCAGGCCTCTCCATAGGCGGGCAAGGCGGATAAACTTGAGAGGCTTTTAAAAAAGTCGAAAAAAAAGCACAAAATGTCATGCTGAAATTATTTTCAGCCAAGGCCTAAAATACTATTTTGTATGATACAATTATAAGAGATTTGAAATGTCCGGGGGGTCATTTCAATTATGGCAATATCTAAATTTTTATTAGAACGCTTAGCCAGCAAAAAGAGTGACTACCAAGAGTACAATTTTACTAATACAGAAAATGACGCCCTTAAGACCTTCTTTGATCTTGCCCAGGAATTTGACAGCATTGAGGATTTCTACATTTTATGCGTTGCAATACCTAAAAGTTTCTTTAACCTGGATGCAAACCTTTACCTGATAGATCCCGCCAGTAATTCGTTAGCTCTCAGAGCAACAAGTAAAGAGCACGGGTACAAAGTGAACACTCCTCCCCCGCCCGATGTAAAACCAAGCAAAAGTCCTTTTTATGTCAACGAAAAGAGCCTTATTTTAACTATTCGCGGCAAGGAAATGCTTATAGAGCAACTTCCATTCAGAACTGAAGATAATGTCCTTGGATTATTGGAAGTATTTCCTGTTGATAAGCATGAGAGGCATACTGAACTCTTTTTTGAAAAATATGCAAACCGTATAGGTTTCAGACTGCACAACAAAATTATGGTTGTAAAGAACATAGAGCACCTGAAGTTTATCCGGTCACTTGTCACTGATATCGAGCATAATATAATTGTACCTAATATAGTATATAAACTATTTTTGAAAAACCTAAAAGCACAGGTAATAAAAAATATAGAGATAGAAAACCTTATTACCAAACTTGTATCAGAAGAGCACTATAGCAAAAACATGGGAAATCTTTTAAGGGAATGGTCAGAAATCAACAGTAGTCTGAGCAGGGAGTTGGAGAACATAGAAAAGCATTACAAGAATATGAGCCTGTTCATAGAGACACTCTTCAGAAAGAGTCATTTCGATCAGGGGCGACTTGTTCTCCGCACAAAACAATGCAACATGAAAAAGGATGTGGTGCTGCAGCAGTTAGATCGGTACCGGGAACGTTTTGCAAGTGAGGGTATTTTTATTGATGACCGTTTAAGCGGCATTCCCGACGAAGAGACCATAAGTGTTGTTGACGTAGGATTAATATCGCAAGTATATGCAAACCTTTTCTCAAATGCCCTGAAATATACTCAGGAAGTGGATATATTTGGTGAAAGGAAAAAGTATATAGCTTATGGCCATGAGATTATGAAAGATTTCTTCGGGCCTGGCAAGGACGGCTCCAAGTTTAATGTCTTCAGTTCAGGACCACATATTCCTGAAGAAGAAAGGGAGAAAATATTTGATGAGGAATTCCGCAGCTCAAATGCCCGTAACAGGCCTGGTACCGGTCATGGTCTTGCTTTTATCAAGAATGTGGTTGAGCTGCACAAAGGCGTTACAGGCTATGAAGCTACAGAATATGGGAATAATTTCTACTTTATTCTGCCAAATAAAGAACATTAAAAGTTATGGATGTTCAGCCTCTATAGCAGGATTCTATAATATAGTATGACGTAAAGCCTTAAGATCAGGTAAAATATCTTAGAGGCTGATAGTATGACAAAAGTTAATAAGAGAAATGTAGATACTGAAATAGGGCCTTTAAAACAAGAAAAATATAAAAAGCAGGCAGAAAAAGAGGACAATTCCGTCAATTGCAGATGCAAAGAGGCTCAAGGAAAAACTTTTCCTCAGCTATTAAAACAAATACTTGACGACTTAGCATTTTGGAAGAAATTAAAGTAACTACGAAATCTGAAGTCCTCACATAATAGCAATTACCCCGTTTAGAAATTGTTGTTATTTTCTTCTAACGGGGTAAATCCCTGATTGAAGATTTGTAAGTATAAGCAATTCAGAAATTATGTATTTCCATGCATAATCTTAAATGTCAGATTCTCTAATGAAATTATTTACAACCCCCTTAATTTAAGAATTTATATATTAAATACTAAATAAAATTAGATAATTGACAAAGCTCCATTACATGTGAGAAATTAAAAATAAGATCAGTTTAAGTAAGGTAACGAGGCGTTTATGAAAAAAGAAAAAACAAAATTATTTAATGAAGAGGTTGAAAAATATAGAAAATTACTCCTCCGTTGCTGTAATAAAAGCGAGTGGAATATATTCAAAATGACCGCCGGCAGGCTCTTCGACTATATCGAATCAATAGAGATCTTAGAAGTGCAGAAGAAATTCTTCAAAATTTTCAAGGTAATGCTGGCTGTCGTAGTCCTCTCGGTTATCTTTATTCTCAAGATGAATATTAATATTCTGCCGGACATCGGATCATTAAGGAACCTGGCTCTTTTCACAGCAGTGGCAGGTTGCTGTTTCGAACTGTACTTCTTCATTAACTTCAGGTCGTACATGGAATATAAGACGACATATTACAAGAAGAGGAGAGAAAAATTCATCAGGGACCTTGAGATAGATTTTAAAGAGGCCTGATAATAAACATATTATATATTATAAGCTTTTCACTTTAGCTCTTTATTATATTGTGCCCATACATTAATTGGGGGTTGGGGGGATATTTTAAATATTAAATATTTGCTTTATATCCTCAACTCTCTTCTGTTTACCCCGTTAGAAAGTGTTGATATTTTTTTCTAACGGGGTAAACTGTTTGTTATTAATGTTTTCTGCTTATTGCTTACCATTAGCCATTTACCTTTAAGTGTTTTTTATTGCATTTTTTGCCTGATGTGATTAGTATTTTTAATCAGAACAAGAGAGTTATGAAAGAGGAGAGATTGTAATGATAACCAAAGAACGAGAACAGACGCTTGTGCTTATTAAACCGGATGCTCTTAAAAATTCTTTAACAGGATATGTGCTTTCTCAATTATCAGAATTTCATACAGGATTGCGCTTCGCCGGAGCTAAGATTGTCAATGTCAGTAAAATGCTTGCCGTTGAACACTATGCGGAACATCGCGGGAAGGTATTTTTCCCTTCGCTTCTGGATTATATCATGGGGCTCATTCATTATCCAAGTGAACCCTGGAAACATAGAGTGATTGCGATTGTGTATCAAGGTCCAAATGCAACAAAAAAAATTCGGGATATTGCAGGCCCTACGAATCCTCACTTTGCCAGGGAGGAAAAACCAGGATGCATCCGTGCACTGGGGACCGTGGTTCCTATTAAAGACAAAGCAGGAAATGTAATCGGCGAGCGCATGGATAACCTAATTCACGCCTCTGGAACAGATAGTGAAGCGGAACGAGAAATTAAGCTATGGTTCAAGCCAAATGATATCCCGCCATTAATGCATGCCTACTCCACCGAAGTAAGTGATAATTACTATTATTTTAAGGACAGCAAACTTTACATGACGCGTGAGCCAGGTAGCATATGCTTTCTCGTACCCGGTGATGTTGCCTGGAAGTCTGACTTGGAGATACTACGCCTTCTGTCCCAAAGTCTTCCAGCACCTTACTCTCTTGAAGCAGTGGTTGCCAAGTACCTCATTAACGAAAAAAGGTAAAACCATTAGGAAGTTTGGTCTTTTTGAGTAGGCTGTTACTCTTATTATGATCATAAAAAAGGCAGGGTAAATTCAGACCCTGCCTCTCTCATTACGATTTATGATAGGCACTAGTAATTAGGACACGCTGGTCCTCCTGGCAGTCTGATACAGGAACGTGCAACCGGTGCAGTACCTTGGCCCGGCTGCCAGACATTACCACCAGTCATAATGTTATTTGCTCTCTGCATAAAGACCGCCCAAAGGGCACCAGGTGCAATGACCGTACCATCAAAAGGATTTATCCAGGGGCCTGCAGTTGCTTCGCACTGGAATCCCTCAGTGAAGATTGACCGTGTATCCAGCCGCAGGTCTTCAATCAGGTCATACTGCTCAAAGTCTTTGTAATGCAGGTGCCTGCTGAACTTAACCTCGTCCTCATTCCAGCAGACTACATTGATGTCAAACTCAGGCTGTCTCGACAGCACCAGATCAATATCAATGTCTGCAACGGCCAGGGTGCCTTGCACTATTCCAAAGGCATTTCCGGAAAAGCCCTCAAAGAATATTGTGCCTGTGCCCGCTGCATACTCAATACCGTCCAGAAGCAGTCGCCTGTCTGACACTAGCCCGGGAAAGGCCTGCATAGCAATAGCGTTGTAGTTTAATGCCTTCTGAATATCAAGAACAGTGGCATCACCCTTGAGGTTGTTGAACATTATCTCCCTCTGGTTAATGTCATCATCAATAGCCCAGCAGAACATATACCCTTTCCTGTCATCAAAATCCCCGATCATCACCCTGTCTCCATTGGCGTTCGTCCTGTCGTATGGAAAGGCTGTGTTCCACCAGAATTTCTCCTTCTGGCTCATCTTGATGATGAAGTCTTTCTTCTCATCAATAGGAGTACCCACACCATGAGTAACCATGTAGCATTCAAGCACAACATCCTGAGAGCTCATGTTAGCAATGTTAATTATGGTGTTGTAGTTGATATTGTCTATCAATGGGTACACCAGGAGGCTCCCCGGTTCATTAAGAACTATAGGAGCGAGTATCGCAGTATCTTCAGTGTCTGTGTTGTTGCTAAGGTCCGGATCAGTGCTGCCGCCGCCTACCACTGCCTGTGCAGTGTTCTGGATGATCTGTCCTCCACTGCCCAGAGGTACATGTACGTTAATGGTGTACTGAACAGAAGTCCCTGCTGGCACTGTGCCCAGGTTGCATACCGGTACACCGTTAGGGTCGTTCAGACAGCCATTGGTGCTCACGAAGGTTACCTGCGGAGGCAGAGTGTCGTTTACGTCCACTAACTGTGCATCAGACGGTCCTGCATTGTATACCGTGATGGTGTAAGTCAATGGGTTATTTGGCAATACGGGGTCTGGATCATCATCCTTGGTCACAGAAACATCAGCAATGGACAGGACCAGGGTGTCTTCAGTTGCCGTGTTGTTTGCAAGATTGATGTCATTAGTGGTTGACGAGACGGTAACCGTGTCGGTTATTATCCCAACGGTCGAGGCATCTACGGATACCTTTACCGTAAACTGTTTAGAGCTACCTGCCGGCATAGTGCCGAGTGTGCATGTGACTATACCGGCTACAGCTGCATTCGGATCCTCAGCACACCCTACAGTAGACATGAAAGTTACACCTGCAGGCAGTGTGTCTACAACTAACACGTTCTGTGCATCTGAAGGACCACCGTTTGTAACTGTTACCTTATATGTAATCGTATCCTGACCTGCAACAACAGGGTCAAACGGAAAGTCGTCTTTCTCTATTGACAGGTCTGCCTGCGTGTTGACAGTCGTAGTGGCTGTTCGAGAATTATTTGTAGAGAGCGGGTCAGTCGTATCCGAAGTCGTTGTCGCCGTGTTGGTGATTATGGTACCATTCGGCGTGCTCGGCAGTACCTGTACTACGATGGTCACTGTTCGTACCGAGGCCGGGTCAGGAGTCGGCGGTGTCAGGCCGCCCCAGGTGCAAGTTACGGTTCCTGTAAAGCCCGGAGAAGGTGTTACACATGAGCCGCCTGCGCTCGGAGTTGCAGACACGAATACAGTGTTGGCCGGCAGGGGATCAACGATCTTTACGTTCTCAGCGCTGGACGGACCATTATTAACAACAGATAATGTGTATGTAAGGTTAGTGCCCGCTACGACCGGGTCAGGTGTATCGGTCTTAGATAAAAACTGCAGGTCAGCCTCACCTATCACCAGAGTATCTTCTTCGGTAAAGTTGTTTGACATGGCCGGATCGGGAGTGCTCGATGTCACATTAGCGTTATTGATAAGCTGCCCGCTTGTCTCGGAAAGTACCTTAACTGTGATGGTAATGGGATCAGTGGTCAGACCAGCTGATAGGCTTCCCACCGGGGTCCCACCCTGCCAGTCACATGAGATGATACCGTTACTATGATTGCAACTCCAGTTGGTGCCGCTTGCCGAGACGTATTGCTCACCCGACGGCAGTGTGTCAGTTATCATCACGTGCTGGGCGATATCAGGCCCTGCGTTATACACTGTCAGTGTGTATACAAGGTCGTTGCCCGCGACCACAGGGTCTACGTCATCTGTCTTTGTGATATCAAGGTCTGCCTCGCCACAAATCGTGCTAAAACTTGCAGTTATCTCTGCACCTGGAACTGTACTCAGGTCAGTGATGTCCCAGACTGTAACGCATGAGTCAGTGCCATCGTATTTATCACTGGACGGTGCAGTATTTGTGCCAATTACATCCCCTGCAGTATAAATGTCTCCGCTGTCAGCTAAATCGCCACTCGGCTCTGCCTCGATCTCCTCCAGTCCGTCAGCTTCCATCAGCCTGACGAACTTGTGATCAGTATATTGATTATCGTATGCGAAACTTGTACCCGCACCGTTTAGTGTTGCATCAATATGCCAAATAGACAAACCGTCAAGTGTAAACCAAACACTACTATCATTTTCAATGTCTTGTCTGTTTTGCACTATGAAGAACTCGCTAAAAATGTCTCCCAAGCTCACTCCCGGCCAGATAAGAACACAATCCTTGGATGTAGCTGTATCATCAAGGGTTATATCTTGTCTGGTACCAGCAACGACAATTGGAGTGAGCCAATCAAGCATCCACTTACTGAAGCAATTGTGATCTCCTGTGTTGCCATCCATCATATCAAAGCCGCCGACACCACCGTCAGGGCCTACAGTATCATCGTAATCATATAGATCGGGCAGACCCAAGCCGTGCCCTGTCTCGTGTATTACAACAGTTGGATTGTTTGATTCCCATTGCCATGAGTACCAATAAAGTGTTTTGCCATCAAGATTATAACCGCCGTCAATCCAACTGTGTCTATAACCCCACCAGAATGAACCCCAACCTGTATCAGGTCCGGTCCACATTACGATGAAATAGTCTATATCACCATCACCGTCATTATCGTACTGACTGAAATCGTGTCCTGCTGTGTCATAGTAATTGAGGGCCTCTTTTATAAGATTCTCTCGTCCTGTAGTATCTGTAGTAACAGCACTGCGGTTATATGCAGTCTGGTACCAGCCGAGAGTAGTTCCATTGCCCAGGTCGATTAGACCATATGAAGCACGATCATAGTAGTTAGTCAGGCTTTCCCTCGGAAAATTAGCAGGGTTTCCATTCCCATATAGCATGTCGTTGATATCTGTTTCGGAGACAGTGTGAGTATGGTCTTGGAATTCAATAAGAAGAGCAAAAGTCTTTACGTTTCCAGTTGATGGCATGCCCTGCCAGGCAGGCGGAGGCACAGCGGGTAAAATTGCATCTATCTCAGATTCTGTCATTCCTTGTGATTTGAGAATCTTTCGCTTGAGTTTGATAACGGCTCTCTCAAGAAGATATGGGTCAACTTTATGGTTGCCAATCTTCTTTGCCATTTCCTGTCGGCTTTCAAATTTACCTTCGGCCTTGAGCTTTTCAATTTCCCCGGGTCGGGGAGGTTCCATTGCCCGGGCGGGAAAAAGTGATAAAATGCTGAGGAAAATATAAGCTGTTAGAACCATCATAAGATAGGATACTTTATTCGATAGATGGTGCACTTTCATGATTTTAATCCTCCATCTGATAATAAGCCGTTTATTTTAATTCGGATTTCCATACTATCTTCTATTCTTTATATTTCTTTGTTTTTCAATTTTATCAAGGTGTTTAAAGAATATTCTCTGAGATGTGTTTCTTCTCATTAAACATCTAACTCACTATTGAACAAAATGTTACAAAAGTAAACATTTATTAAAAAAGAGGGGACTATTATATATATAGTCCTCCCTTGATATACTATTTGTCAATCAGCCATTATGTGTATTTATATTAGGGCTTAAGTCTTAATACTTTAGATTCTATATAGTAATTCTATTACGGTCTTACATCCACATCCACATAGTCATAATACACTTGTTCCAAGTCCAATAAGCCATTCATAACCAGATCAACAGCAAAAAAGATATGATACAAACCTGCGGGTAAGCCAGACATATTCAATATCTCATAAGGGCTCATATCAAACAAAGGACCCTGATAGGTAACAACAGGCCCAGGCATCCAGAAATCGCTTATAAAATCATAATGATACAAGCCCATAGGTGTTAAGGCTAATACCCACCAGTCTGCATTTTTACCTGAGTGGCTTCCTGAAGAAAGTTCTATGGTTATAGACAGGATATCACTTTGGGTAATGATAACCGGCCCATCTGATCCGTTTGCCTTGATGTCAGGTAAAACCGTTATATAATATTCATCTGCCCCCATGTCTGTTATAGCTACAGCATCTCCATCACCATTAATAGGCCGTGGATCTCCTTCAAAATCATTCAATGGTGCACCTACGTTTGTGCCTTTATCTATACATGAAGAGAATTCAGTCAAATGATAGTCCCTTGCTGCTGGATCCTTAAATAAAGGATCTTCACTGATATCCGTTGAATCACCAATATATTTGCCTGGATATGTTAGGTCATTGACAACATTACCCACATCTGAAAATGATGTTTTTAATAATGTTGTGGCATTTTCCTGGTAGAGGTATATATCATCATCTGTAGCAGTTGCCGAATTGCCCCAGATGATCTCGTTCTTTGCATTTGCGAATGTAATACCGGAATCTTTTGCAACAAGATCCAATCCGCTTCCATAAACTGAACTATTGGCTGTGATGGTATCGTTCAGGAGTTTCAGGTATATACTGCTGCCAGTAGCTGCAGAAGTGGCATATATACCTCCTCCAGAGTTTGCTGAATTTTCTACAACCATGTTATTGGTCAGCATGATTGCTATTACTCCTTCACCAGAAGCATCTGCATAAATACCACCGCCAAAGGGGGCTACGTTATCAACGATTATATTATTTAAGAGGTTCATCTGAACTGTGCCCGCATTAGATGAGTTGATCTGCAGACCGCCTCCAGATGATGAATAGCCGTTTGTGATAGTGAAGTTCTCAATGGTGGCTGTAATTATTTCCCCTGTTCCAGCATTCACAGAAATTACACTTCCGTCGCCAACACCGTCACCGCTTGCATCTCCGTCAATTATGGTAAGAAGCGGGTTATCTAAATGTGATGTTAAAGTTTGATTCCAGCCGCCTTGAATCAACAAGTCACTTATTGAAGACATAACAGAAATATTTTCGTAATACATCCCTTCAGCTACTCTTATTGAATCGCCACTTTCAGATATATTAATCGCATATTGTATTGTCTTGCATGGTGATGAAGAGCTTGTACAATCACCAATATCAGTCCCCCCTTTTTTCACATATCTGTTAAAAGATACTGTTCCTGAAACAGTTTCACTGCCGTCTGACAGGCCAGTTTTTAATGCAGTAAGCAATATAGTACAACTTCCTGAGTTTATTGGTGTCCATGTATTTGCATATACTCCGTCATCTGCAGCACCATCACTATGTGCACCGTCGTCATAAAGGGGAACTGTTGGATCTCCGTTATTGAATGATGCTGATACTGTTGCGCCAGTAATAGTGTTGAAGCAGTTATCTCTTACTGTTGCGTTTATATTTGTTGAAGAACCCTTAGACACATTAAATCCATCAGAAGGTGCATTGATCTTGACAACTAATGCTGTCGGATTAGTCGGTATGCAGGTGTCTGCCTGGTTACCATCTATGCATGTAAGTTCTCCAGTACTGGCACAGTCTCCTAAACCACAGGTTGTTAAAGAGCCATACCATGACTCATCAATGCCGTCAGCAGTGGTTGGATCGCAGTCGTTGTCCTGTGTGTCGCATAACTCTAAATTATTGTCTGTTGTATCATTACAGGACTGGGAGCCATTGGAGCATTCAAATGTTCCTTCTTCACAGAGGTCTGAATCCGGTCCATCACAGGGAGAGCCATACCATGACTCATCAATGCCGTCAGCAGTACCTGGATTACAGTCGTTGTCCTGTGTGTCGCATAACTCTGCTGCTCCAGGGTTGACATCCGGATCTGTATCATCACAGTCTGTATTGTCTTTGACATAATCAGCCGGAGCTGCACATGCATGTATCGAGATATAAGGATTACCATAGCCATCACGGTCATAATCGAAATAGTAAACTTCAGGATCAAGAGTTGAGCACATTAGCATGAATATATAGGCCGAGCCTGAAGACAAACCGGGATCATCGTCTAAATGAGCACCTGACAAGACATTATAGCCGCTGATGGAGACTGAATAGCCAAATCCATCACCTACTGCTCCATCAGATGCAACCAGCTTGGCCTCTTCAACCCATGCTGATGTAACAGCATCATAACGGAATATATAGGAAGAACCTGAAGACAGACCGGCGTCATCGTCACCATCAGCCCCGACAACAACCGTGTCGTAGCTGATAGAGACCGAACGGCCAAACCAATCATCTATAGCTCCATCAGATGCAACCAGCTTGGCCTCTTCAACCCATGCTGATGTTACAGCATTATACCGGAATACATAGGCCGAGCCTGAATTAGAACCTGCATCATCGTTACCATAAGCACCAATTACAACAATATCGCGGCTGATGGAAACTGAACGGCCAAATCCATCACCTACTGCTCCATCAGATGCAACCAGCTTGGCCTCTTCAACCCATGCTGATGTAACAGCATCATAACGGAATATATAGGAAGAACCTGAAGACAGACCGGCATCATCGTCACCATCAGCCCCGACAACAACCGTGTCGTAGCTGACAGAGACCGAACGGCCAAACCAATCATCTATAGCTCCATCAGATGCAACGAGCTTGGCCTCTTCAACCCATGCTGATGTAACAGCATCATACCTGAATACATAGACCGAACCTGAATTAGAACCGCCATCATCGTCAAAAGGAACTCCGACTACGACCGTATCGCGGCTGATGGAGACTGTATTGCCAAAATAATCACCTTCTGCTCCATCAGATGCAACGAGCTTGGTCTCTTCAACCCATGCTGATGTAACAGCATCATACCTGAATACATAGACCGAACCTGAATTAGAACCGCCATCATCGTCACCATAAGCTCCGACTACTATTGTATCGCGACTGACAGAGACTGAAACGCCAAAATAATCATTTGTAACACCATCAGATGCAACGAGCTTGGCCTCTTCAACCCATGCTGATGTTACAGCATCATAACGGAATACGTAGACAGAACCTGAGTTCGAACCGTTATCAGCGTCACCATAAGCCCCGATTACTATTGTATCGCGACTGACAGAGACTGAATTGCCAAATCTATCATCTGATGCACCGTCACTTGCGGTAAGCTTGGCTTCAGTCAGGGCACCAGAATGAGAAGCAAATCCAAGAACAAGATAGAATGCTAACATAAGGGACAGGACATACCTTATGCTGTAAATTCCCTTTATTGATATGCTTCCCTTATGATTAAGTTTTTTCATACTTCATATCATATTTCAAAGTAATAATTAAATTATTTTTAATAATGATTTTAGTATCTTAATATTGAAAACTATTGACCAAAAAACCTTTCACCATAACGTTATTTTGATAGTAATTGTTAGGAATAAGTACTTAATGTTAAAATTTTTCATTATCATTATGTCAATCACCTATTAGTTTTAAATCTGAAAAATATTTAGTATTAAAACTAAAGTACTATCCCTAATATTACAGAAAGGCTATATAGGGTTATGTCTCCAAAACCTGTTGAAACACTCTTCTAAAAGGCAGTTCAAATCATGATAAATAAGTGGAAAAATATTGTAACTTTTAAAAAAAGAGGTGCAATTTTCAGGAGATCAAGAGAGAAATAAGCTCATAATTTAAAGTTCAAAGTCCCAAATTCTTTACCCCATTAGAAAGTGTTACTATTTTCTTCTAACGGGGTTTACTTTAACAATTTATCAAGTTCTTGCAGATTAAAAGAGCTCTCGTAAGCCTGGTTCATCCATCGGGCACATCGATTTGCATCAAGCGGAATACCAACAGGGGGGATGTCAAGCTTGAGACATAATCTCATACCCCCAACAAGTTCAGGTATACAGGCGACACCAAGTGCACCGATGCTTGGATGTTCTGCCTTTAGTTTCTTAAAGAGTTTCTCCAGGTCTATGGTGATGGCTATGTAAGGATCAATATTGTATTTTTTTAAAAGAATACTTCCAAGATTGATAAAGCATTCCTTTGTACATCTCTTACAGGTATATTCAATATCTCCTGGTACCGACTTACATTCAGGTCTGAAATCACGGAGACAATGGGGAAGAAGTGCGAATTTGTACTCACTCTGTTTGAATGCCTCTCTGTATATACGGTTTATGAGTTCGATCTCGATCATATAAAGGTGGTACTGCTTTTCTTTTGTTCGCAGGGTATCGTCAAATCTCTGTGATAACGGTAACGTTTTCAGGTGTTTGCGAACACCTCTGGTATACACTGAGAGCGCATCCTGCAGCGCGTCTTTTATACTGGAAATTAGTGCTTGATCAATATTTTTTCCAGAACGCTTTCTGAAAAAAGACTTGTTACTGCTTGTTTTTTGAAGGTGAATAAGTAGCCTTTCTGGATCAGGGCAGAGGTTTAACAGCTCATCAGTTATGTGTGCAACGGTTCTGTAATAATGATCTGTTACTTTATCGTTACCGAAGAGAGAGTAAGTTTTTCCTTTTAAGGCTATTGGTTTCCCTGCTTTTTCAACCACTTAATTAATTATAAAACTTTTTGAGAACAGAAATCACAAGGAGCAGTAGCCTGTTATTCTTTCTAAGTTTTTCCAAGAATTCTGAGGATATTCCCGCTGAGTATATTCTCTTGATCACTTTCAGGAAGGTCAAGGGAAAGAATCTTACGTAATTCTGATTCGGGCTGTGCAAAAGGAAAATCGCTTCCAAAAATGAGTTTATCGGATCCATATTTTTTAGCAAAAACCTCTATCTCATGCCGGGATGCAATTGAGGAATCGGCATATACATTTTCTTTTTTCCATATACCTGAAGCATCGAGTGCAGAAAAACCGCCGTTGAGCCATCCGAGATGAGGGATAATGACTGAAGAGGCGGGTGCAAGGTTATTGATAAAATTGAGTGTATTTGAGTAGCTTTCCTCTAGAACAACAGGCAGATTAAGCCCGATTATCTTCTCAATAAATTCCATGCATTTCGTATCAGAATAATTATAGGTTGGCTCGTCCTCGTGGCGATGCCATTTTATACCTTTGTATCCGGGCAGGAGGCCATTTACATCGAAATCATTCCAGACAAAAAAATATGGAAATATCCTGGTGGTACCCTGTGCTATTTCAAGAAGGTATCGGTTCGCTTCTTTCCGCTTCCTCTGCCATTCAGGGGTATCCTGAAAGTTAGGGTCATATCTGTCATAGATATCATCCACAGGGGAAAAGAGGCATGCACTATCTATTCCTGCTTTCCGGAGAATCGGTTCGATTATTTCATAGGGAAGTTTCTTCCCGCAATGTATGTGGCTATCTATTACCATCTACTAAAGAAAGATAAAGAGAAATTATTTAAAAGGTAATATATCCCTATTAAAAACACTTCGCCCTTTGCCATTCTCTATTTAATTATTGTATTCCCGGGATACGAAAAATTCGTAAATCTGTTTAGCCAGTTTCAGCTGATCTTCCCTTTCTAAGCTCATTCCGCTTTCTAAAAGGTTAATGAAGCTGTTAATCTCCGAGTCTTGTTCCATCAGTTTAACTATTTTTTCATTCTGATCTTTGATCTCGTTATCTAATTCTCTTAGATCAATATGTAAATTAAATTTCTGGCCAAAAAATTCAAGAAGCTTCTTTTGAGCTACAGGATCTTTTAAAGGTGCAAGATAAAAAGGTACATCCACCCAGATGCTGGCCCCTGGAATATTTCTCATTTTGGCTACCCATAAGAGAAAACTGCTCATTGCAGGAGGTCCTTCATAGAACATACCCAATAATCCGTACTTTTCAATATCTCTGCCAAATTCTGGCTGATTAAATACTGTTAACGTTCTTCGAGGCTGGGTATGAGAAATCAAAGAAGGGTTTCCATTAATAGTATACAGTTCTTTTACCGCAAAAGTGTTTTGTGCTATGTCCAGAACAGAATCCAAGAATCTATACCAGTCATCCTCTGGTTCATCGCTTTTGAAAAGTAGAAGGTTATTTTTTTCACAGGCGAAGAATTTTACCTCGGGAATTATGGCAAGATCATTTTTTATTCGTACTCCGCCCAGGGTAAAGAAATCTATTGGTTTGATTCTGCAAATTTCCTGTCCTCCCAATTTTTCATTCAGGAAATCTATTATATTTGTTCCCAGTTTCCCAACATCTTGAGTTTTCCAGCCTACGACCAGAGATGGATTTTGGAAATCCGGGATCCGATACATTTCAGAGGGGGATCTCTCCATCTTCCTTACTCCTCTTTAGAAAATCCTCTACTTCCTTAACAAACTTTTTCCCGTCTTTTTCGGTAAAAGAAGCTGGTTTGCTATATTTTAATTTCTCAATACGTTCCTTCATATCATCCGGAATCTGCAGATAGAATTCCTCGATTCTCTTTTCTGTCTCGTTTGCCCAATCCTGCAGGCGACTTGTATCGAAATTTATCCCGAGGATTTTCGTTAAAACTTCCAGAACAGATATTGATGCCATTGGATAGGGCAATGAATGAGGAATGTACACAGGGAATTCTCCCATGAGACAAATTGCTTCCATCTCTTTTTCACGGGCCATACCTATCATTAGGCCATTTAGACCTGTTATAAACCCCTGATCACTACTTCCTTCAATCTCCGACATTAAAACCGTATTCTTGTATTTTTTTATCTCATCAATGAGCTCTTTTTTGTTTGGAACTGCCCAAACTCTGGGCTTTGTCTGGTGATGAATCTGTGCCATAGCTGCTCCAGATGTATAGATTCTCTGACAGTCAAACCGTACTGCAATATCTAAAACAGCTTCACCTATTCGATAGACCTTGTCATCTTTACCTGGTTGTTGTTCTCCGATAAAAAATATCAGATCTCCTGTTTCGAGTTTCTTTGAATAAAATCTGTTGACCGGGAATTCCATTTCCATTAAAAGCCCTTCTTCGATTTTAACCTTTTTGGGATAGAAAAAATTATAGCTTTCTATTTCTCCAAACTCCTCTGCGTCTAACCTTTTTCTGAGAGAATCGACTGCAATCAAACCGATGTTACCGATCCCTGACCAGCCACAAAGGAGAACTGGTTTGTCCAGCTTGGGTTCTTTAGAAAGTCTGACCTCCATTTTTAGCACACTTGTTTATATTGTATAAATTTTTGTTGATTACTCTCAATAGATGTTTTTAAAGGTATTAAGATATTATTTAAATTCCATGTGTGGGCTGTCCAGGTTCTCTTCATATTTATTTCATATTATTTATTTTATAATGTACTATAATTTGAAACATTATCATTATAGATATATAGATAATTAGCAGATATATTTAAGTAAATAGAGAGATTTTTAAAAGTTATGTTAATTCTTCTATTTAAGGAACTCAGGTATCGCTGGATTATCTATTTTCTCACGATTCTTTTGATGGCCTTTATAGTATCCATCCTGGTAATACATAGCTCAATGAACAGTTCAGCAGAAAAGAAGATTCACGATCTTTCCCATAAACTGGGAAAAAATATGCTGGTGTTGCCCGAAGGGACTGACCTGGAGAGATTCTATAAAATGGATTACGGACATGAGGTTATGCCTGAGGATTATTCCAACAAAATAAAAGCCACCTCTCTTGGTGAACATTTGAGAATAGTCGAGCCGCGTCTATATGGAAATATAACCGTTAATGGAGCAAAGCTGATCATTGTAGGACAGAACATAGAATTGCCTCGGTACATTTCTTCCAGAGAAGATTTCATCATTTTAAGCAGTGGTGCAGCTCAAAGCCTCGGGCTTTCGGTAAATGATACCATTGATCTCAGAGGAAACAGCCTGAGGGTTTTAATGATTATTGATCCTCCCCCTAAAGGTATGGATATGGCAGTATTTGCCCCGCTAAATCTGGCACAGCGAATTCTCAATAAACCCGGGAAGATAAATGCTCTACATATGGGAGGATGCTGGTGCAAATTGGATATTCCCGCCTTTGCCAGTGAAGTGGAAAAGAATTTGCCCGGAACCATGGCCTTAACAATTGACGGAATGGCCAAGGCGCAAAAGGAGATTGTCCAGGTAATGGAAAGATACACTGCTGCACTCTGGATTGTTGGAGTGTCGCTGGCAATCGGGAGTATTGCCTTCCTTATACTCTACAGCATTTACAGAGGGGGCATGGAGATCGGGCTGTTATTGAGCATTGGCCTGACGCCCCAGAGGATAATTATTAAGAATATCATCAGTTCAATAATAACTGCCGTTTCGGGGGCTTTTGCAGGATATATGTTAAGTTTTCCCCTCATGTCTTATTTTGGCATCAAATTCATGAGAATAAGTCTGGTACCATCATGGGATCTGTTTCCATATTTCATGGGCTCATCTCTGGTAATTGCCCTTATTGCAGCCTCTTTACCTTCATGGTATGTTACCAGGCTTGATCCTGCAAACCTGTTGAGGGAAAAGTGATGATTCTTGAACTTAAGTCTGTAACCAAGGAGTTCTTAAACAACAAAAGGGAAAAGATCGTAGCCCTTAACGATATCAATATGAAGGCTAACCATGGTGATTTTATTTCTATTGTCGGTCCAAGCGGAAGCGGCAAAAGTACACTATTATTCATTATTGGTGCTTTAATGAACCCGACCAGTGGAGGTGTATTTTTTCTTGATGAAGACATATATAACTCATCGCCAGCCCATAGGTCAGCGTTAAGGCTTCAAAAGATAGGTTTTGTATTTCAGACCTTTAACCTGATTCCTTATCTGAGCTGTCTTGACAATATTGGTGTGCCTGCCATGCTTACCATGAAATCAAGGAAAAAGGCCTTAGAAAAGGCATTGTATTTACTTGAACGTTTCGGGCTTGGCTCAAGACTGAATAATAAACCTTCAGAACTAAGTGTTGGCGAGAGACAGAGGGTAGCCCTCTGCAGAAGTGTAATCAATGAACCGGAAATCATACTCGCTGACGAGCCTACTGGAAATCTTGATCCTGAAATGACCCTGGAAGTTATGACCCTTTTTTTAGAACTCAACGCAAAAGGGCAGACGATCATTCTGGTGACACACGAAGAGGGCGTTGCATCGTACGCAGGGAAAACACTTCATTTAAAAGAAGGGGTACTTCAGAACGAAACGGTTTGATAAAAAAGATATTTTCTATTCCTTCAAAATGAGTCTCTGGTTTTCATGGCAAGAGCTGAAAGGCCGAAAAATTGTCTTTTTCATAAACCTTCTCATTATTATGCTTCTCATAGCACTTGCAGTCTCCCTTGATCTCATGGGAAAGGCCAGGGAGGGTTCCATTCTTAACAGAGTTGACTATATAGGACCGTCCCTTAGTCTGGTACCAAAGGGGGTCAGGTCTTCGGATCTTTCTACAGCACAATTAAAAGGAAGAACATTTCCCCTGAAAGTCCATTATGATCTCAGTAAGGATTTTTCATCTCTTTTGAGAGCCTCGGAGGCAAGATTGTTAATGAATATGCGTGTAGGACAGAGAGAGGTGCCTCTCGTGGGAATGGATTTCAACGAAGTTTATTCTTACCCCTTTTCACAGTTCTCATTAAGAGATGATGAAGTCTTGATCGGTAGTATACTGGCAAGGAAATTAGGGAAGGGTAAAGGAGATACAATTAAGGTAAAGTCACGTAAATTCATGATTGCCGAAATCGTTGATACAACAGGAGGAATCGATGACATTTCCGTATTCATGTCCTTACATGTCCTTCAGGAATTGACCGGGAAAGGAGGGTTTATTAATGAGATCCGGATTTACCCCCGGTCATCCTCTTCTCTCGATATGATTAAGAGCCTGTTTAAAAAACAATATCCTCAGATCGATATAGTAGATTCATACAGGGGTGAGATTGCAGAAGAGGGCATCGAGACTGTTTTGAGTGATTATCAGAAAGCAGTGTATGCCGCAGCTTTTGTCCTGATCGCAATATGCATTGTCATAAGCACTTATATCAATCTTGACGGCAGAAGATCGGAGATATCTACCATATACACCTTAGGGGCGACAAAAGGTATTATTTTCCAGATTCTCACATTGAGGAATATCTGGATAGCATTTCTGGGTTCAACTATTGGCCAGCTTGTAGCACTTCTGATTACCATCTTTCAGGATATTCAGGTAAGCTTTCAGTATATATGGTCCTGGAAGTCCTTTGCATTCGTTGTACTGGGGACAATAATTCTTGGATTGCTGGTTACCACACCTTTTACTATTTATTCTGTGTTTAAAAGAAACCTGATTTCACATTTATAATCTTTCAGGTGTTGATAGACAGGTGGAAAGTCTTTCTGGATTTCCATTTTCTCAATTTGCTTCTATGAATTGCATTGATTAAATTCTTCAATTTTTCCTAATATAAGATTTTAATAATACTATGAAAGTCCTTCTTGTAAATCCTAACAGATATAGTGATCCCCCTGTCCCTCCGATAGGGCTTGAATACCTTGCAGGCAGTCTTGAAAAGGGTGGACATGCTGCAGAGGTAGTTGATTTATGTTTCTCCAGAAATATTTACAAAGATCTGGATGTTGCCTTGAACTCTTTTAGCCCCGATGTCATAGGTGTTTCGGTAAGAAACATAGACAGTGTGCTCTATCATACAAATGAATTTTTTCTCGGTGAAATTAAAGATATTGTCAATTATCTGAAATCCGAATACGGTGCAACCGTTATTTTAGGAGGAAGCGGTATTTCTGTTAACCCAAAGGGTGTATTAGAATATCTGGAGGCAGACTTTGCAATCTCAGGACCTGCAGAAGACACTATCCATGAATGTCTTGATGAAATCCAGAATTCCCCGGAAACAAGAAAGATCTTTTATGGAAGGCATAATGCAGGTATTAAATGCATACGGAGGACAGACGTCACAGATTACAAGAGATATTTTGAGGCAGGGGGGATAGCAGGGTTCGAGACTCACAAGGGATGCAGTTCCTCATGTGTTTACTGTATTGAAGCAAATTCATGGGTGTCTTTTAAAAGGGTAGAAGATGTTATAGATGAGATAAAGACTTTCGTCAAAATGGAATATAATCATTTCCATATATGCGACTCTGAATTTAACGAAGACCTCGACTGTTCGATCGATTTTTGCAACGCATTAAGAAATGAGGAGTTAGATATAAAGTGGGCTGTTTATATGAAACCATCCAACTACAATAAAAAATTATTCAGGCTGATGAAAGCAACAGGTGCTTACCTTATAACGCTTACGGTTGATTCCTTTAAGAAGTGCCCTCAGTACTGGGAAGATATAGAAAAGATTATATTTATTGCAAAGTCAATCGGGATTACTGTAGTTGTTGATTTCCTTACAGGATTTCCTTATGAAGATGGAGATTTATTGCAATGGTGTCTCGACCTGTTCCGGAGACTCCAGCCTGAAAGGGTAAATATAAATACCTATATAAGACTCTACACGTCACTGCAGATTACCGGTATAGTTATGAATGACGAGAAATTATGTGGATATCTTTTAGGGTATATGAATGACGAGAAATTGATAAGACCGGTCTTCTACAATCAAGTAAGTACAGATGAACTAAAAGAGTTGATCGATGGCGACAAGCTTTTCAGGATAGCAGGGCCGGGAAAGGGGATAAATTACAGAGAATACGTTTGAGATAGTGTTTGACACATGACATTAAATGCTATATGACATACCTTAATGCACCATGTGTGCCCTAAAATCATCTTTTGGGGGATGGCCAGGACACACATGATGCAATTATGGCTCCTTAATAACGCATCGAGTGATAAAATGTACCGTTGATTGACATTGCATTAGAAAAAAATTAGTATAATCTAAAATTGTAATTAATATATAAATTAAAATTATAATTTTAAATTTAACAAACAGCTTCGATTAATGTCAACTAAAAAAGTTCAATTCTCATGACTGTTGACATGACCGGTACTCTCTCGGCATCTTAATAAAATTTTAGAAATATGCTTTCAGAAAGTTCCCATGGCAACACAGAAAGAGGCAGGATTAGTTCTGGTAGAATGTTCTAGGTGCCATGTTCGATATTTTTAAAAAAGTCATTAAAATCAAGTATTTACAGAGCTATACTTTCACATCTTTCCTTTACCTAATTCAATTGCAGAGGTCAATTGGCAGTGATATACTTTATTTAAGGAAAGTATTAAACAGCCTTTCGAGTTTGGGGGAAGGAGGTGAGTTGTATGACACTCGATCTAATTGAGGATGAAAAGAAGGTCATAAGGCATGCTCTCGAGGAGTACCTCTCCAATCTGAGGGAGGAAATTGTAAAAACAGAAAAACATGGGTGGAAGGAAGTCCTGCACAAGGAAGAAGACATCCTGAAGGATGTAATCAAAAGGCTTTCATAGCATGATGACCTGAAAGAAAATAACTTTAAATATTTAGGGGACTAAAAGTCCCCTTTTTTATTAGGAGGATAGACGATTTAACTTTTACTAAACGTTATAACTTAGGTTATATTAAAATAAGAGAGGGGTAACGTGTTAAACTCCTTTAGACTTATCGCCGGATCCCTTACAGGCAAGCTCGTTATAGTTTTAGGCCTACTGTTTTTAGTTGGGGGCGGCATCTTCTGGTATACATCTATCCAGACTGACAAAAAAAACTTAATGGATAATACCATAACATTTGTCTCCTCTTTTTCTGAGGTTGTGAAGAGGAGTATCAGATACGATATGCTCCAGTTTAAAAGAGAGGATATCCAAATGATACTGGAGTCTATCGGTGCATCTGAATCGATAAAAAGAGTAAGGGTATTCGACAGTAAAGGAGTAATTTTTTATTCGTCTGAAAGAGGAGATCTGGGGCAGAGTGTGGACAGGGATTCTCGTGCCTGTATCGGATGTCATAGGGATCCTTTAAGGCCTGTGGAGACCCTTATAAAAGAGAAACAGTGGAGCATTTATGAAGTAACCGATGGATACAGGGTCTTAAACTTTGTTGAGCCTATATATAACGAGCCGGACTGCTATACGTCCGAGTGCCATATCCATTCCAAGGATCAGAAAGTCCTGGGTATCCTCACAACGGATTACTCACTTCATACAATTGATACCGGAATAAATAAAGAGATGATAGAGACCTCTATTTATATGTTGTTGTTCATAACTGTTAGTGTTGTACTTCTTTACTACATCCTCTGGAGATTTGTTCTCAGGCCTGTCACTTCTTTATCAAGAGGTATGGAGCAGGTCTCCTCGGGAAACCTGCTCCAGAAGGTACCTGTCCTGTCTAAAGATGAGATAGGAAAGCTTGCCCAGACCTTTAATGAGATGACTGAGGAGTTAAATTCGGCAAGACAGAAGATGGAGAGATGGACACAAAGCCTTGAGATAGAAGTGAAGAAAAATACAGATCAGATAAAGAAAGCCCAGGAAAAACTCATTAAGGCAGAAAAACTGGCTGCCATAGGAAGACTGACTTCAGACATAGCCCATGAGATAAGGAATCCTCTTACGGCACTGGGCGGGTTCGGCCGCAGGCTTCAGAAGATAGCTGAAGATCCAAAGGAAAAGGAATATGCTGACATTTTGGTCTCGGAGGTAAGTAGACTTGAAAAAATTCTCAAAGATGTCCTTACTTTTTCAAGAGATACAAGGATTAATTTTGAGAAGATGTCTGTTAAAGATATAATAAATGATTCCCTTTCTTCATTTGCTGCGATATTCGATGAGAATTCCATAAAGCTCGATGTAAACTTCGGCACGGAATTTCAAGTTCTTTTAGACAAAGACCAGGCAAGGCAGGCATTAAACAATCTCATAAAAAACGCAATAGATGCCATGCCTAAAGGCGGTATCCTTACAATTAGCACAAAAGCAGAGGAGATAAACAATATTACATATGTGGCAATTCATATTTCTGATACAGGCCCTGGTATACCTGAAGATCAACTTGCACTCATATTTGAACCATTTCATACGACGAAAGGGATAGGACATGGCACAGGGCTTGGGCTTTCCATAAGCAGGAAGATTATTGAAGAGCATGGAGGTTTTATCAGGGCAAAAAACAGTGATGAAGGAGGGCTTACTGTAAGTATTTATTTCCCATATCAGAGTGAGGATGATCTTGCAAGGATGCCTTGCTGGGAATTTATGAAGTGCAAGAGAGATGTCAACAAAGAGATTAAATGTCCTGCATATCCGAATTTCGGAAGGGCCTGCTGGGTAGTGGCGGGTACATTTTGTGAAGGAAAGGTGCAGGGCACATTTGCCCAGAAATTAGAGGATTGCAGGAAATGCGAGTTTTATAAAGATGCATTGAATGAGAAGGTTTGATCCGTTTAAATTATAAGAAAAGTGAGGAGTAAAACGCAAGGCGCATGGCGCAAAGCGAAAAGGCAAAGAACATTGAAAATTGAATATTAAATATTGAAAACTAGAGGCGGATAAAGGTAAAGATAAATAGTTCAGAAAATTTTAAAAACATTCTCTTTAATAAAACCTACCACCCTTTCAACATCTTTTTTCATTAAATCTTTTCCTGTCCCGGTCTCTATATAAATTTCGTCTCTGATCTTTTCTATATGAAGCCCTGTATTAGAATACCTCTCAATGAAATCCACGGGAGTAACATCTGAGATATACGTGTCATTCATGATAGCCCAGGCGAGTGTCCATGCCTTTGCAACATTGGCAACATCATACCCTCCTCCACCTAAGGCTACCCATTTTGGTGATATCTCCTTTATCTTTTTGACCACTTCACAGAATCCGTTGGTTGTATAATTCAGGTGAGCAAGAGGATCAGAACAGAAAGAGTCAACACCGAGCTGTGTAACAACAATATCCGGCCTGAATTTTTCGATAAGCGGGGGTACTATTTCATTGAATGCATAAACAAAGAGTTCATCGTCAGAATATGGGGGCATAGGTATATTTACAGAATATCCAAGACCATCATCTTTTCCTATCTCAACCTCAAAACCTCCACCCGGGAAAAGCATCCTTCCTGTCTCATGTATGGATATTGTTAAAACCTTATCTGTACTATAAAAGGCTTCCTGGACACCATCGCCATGATGTGCGTCTATATCAATATAGGCAACTCTCCTGCCTTTCTGTAAAAGCGACATTATAGCAACAACCGGATCATTAATATAACAGAAACCGGATGCCCTTGAGTTAAGGGCATGATGAAGACCGCCTGATATGTTGAACGCAATATCAAACTCTCCAGTTTCAACCATTGAGGCAGCCTGTAGAGATGCTCCGGTTACAAGCATTGACCATTCAAAGAGCCCTTTAAAGATTGGGTTATCACCGGGACCTAGACCGGAGAATTCGGCATTGGGTATTATAAGACCGCTATTGGCAGCCTTCAGGATTTCGATATAATCCCTGTCATGGAACAGGAGAACATCTTTCTCACCTGCAGGCTCTGCCTTGATATGTTTAGTATTTGGGAGATCTAGAAGGCCGTAGGCCTTGATAAGATCATATGTAAGTTTAAGTCTGAAGGTTTTTAGAGGATGGGCTGAACCATATTCGAATTTTGAGAAATCATCAGAATAAATGAAAGCCGTCTTCATAATTCTTTATGTTATTCAAAAGATTGTTCAAAGTTCGATGTTATATATAAGTATATGTTCAAAACGATACAATAACAGCAGGAAAAGGCCGGTTCTCCAGAGAAGCCTTCATCTTCTCTCTACAGAAAGTAATTACTCTTTTTCCAAGGTGGGTCTATAATTTCCATGCCTATTCTATTTGCTAAGCCAAAGGGTGAATTTTTATTTGACCATTTAACAGTGCATTGGAGATTTAATATTTCATTATTGTCGGTTAGGAAGTTAAGCTTGAGACTTGTTCCAGGGGTAACATCTATTGCAGGCTCAGCAGGTGAGGTTATGATATTTATGCCTTTTTCAGAAAGGTTATCTGTAATGCCGGAGTAACTTGTACCGCCAGAAATGATTTCGGTCTTAAAGCTGACTGATATTCTCCTTGAGAGTCTTCTTTCCATTTTTATTAGCTTTCTTCCGAGTATTATACGACAAATATATAAAAATATACCACTATCCCTCAATATTTCTTCTAATCACTTTCAAACATCGGTACTGTATATGACGAGCTTATGACATTGACATAGTCATACCATGTTGCATCAAGTATGCCGTTAGGATTATCGTCAAGTATATAGAAAAACGTGTAGATTCCTTCGGGCAGTTGTGTAGTGAGAAGAGATGTCTCCAGAAGATTAAATAATGGATATTGACCAACACTCAGAGGGATGTCAGATTCTATCCAGTCAAGAGAAGGGTCAACCCAAAAATTGCCATAGGGTGTCAATGCACCAATCCACCAGTCGCAGATGACATTCTTCTTGTCCGCAGGATCAAGAGAGACGGTGATGTTGATCGTATCGGGGGGAGTAATTGAAATCTCTCCATCGTAGCCGTTGGCCTTGATGTCAGGCACGGGTGGGCTTGGCGGGATTTCCCCGTTTGCTGTGCCGGGTGATGGTAGCAGTTGAACATATGTAATTGTGTTCCTGGCACCACCGGCACCGTTTGGAGAACGCTGATTTGAATGATTATCCTGATCTCCTGTTTCATTTTCATTAACCTGAGGCTGTCCCTGGTTCAATAGAATGAGCAGTTCAGGATCATCGGCGTCGTCTGTATCATATACGACTGCATCAATCAGGCCGGTTGTTGTAACTGACGTTCCATTTGGAAAATCTGCAGCGTCTCCGGTATAAAGTGCTAATGCATCAGCACCGTTCTGCAAAGTATTATCTGCAAATATAAGATCAACATTAGGAACTGCTGCATTACCCAGGACAAAATAACCTGAAGGATTTGTAAAGTAGCTGTCTAAATCGAATGCAGCATAAGAGAGGTCACTGGAACCGTTATAGAGAACAATCACAAGGCCATTCAGGTCAGTATTACCGGTTCCACCATCATATAATTCTATGAACTCAAGGTTATCTACTCCCGGTGTAGATGAATCTATTTCGTTAATAATGACTTCTGCTGAAGCACTAAACGGTAAAGTTATGGCAGATATGAAGAACAATATTAAGAAGGCGACCGTTAAGGTAATAGAGTAATACAACGTGTTATCTCCCGAAAATTTACGTTCCTGTACCATACACATAAAACCCCCTTTGTTTAGAAATTGGATTAGCTAAAATTTGATGTTGAAGGCGAAGAATCGTAACATAAAAAATCGAAAAATCTCAATGAAAATTTTGAGATCTTTAAAACATGTTCATCATTCAAAATTCAAGGTTAAATTCCGTATTACTCATGACCCCTCAATATCACATGTAGCATAGTATTGCTTAACCCCAGAAATTCGTTTGAATCAGGTATACATGTTATATAGTTGGGCATGTTTCTTGAGCGGACATAGGGAAATTTTTGGGTAAAAATTTCCCTCCAGGGAGCAAAAGGAATATATCCAACTACTTAATCGACCAACTCTTTTTATACTGAAATGTATTTTTCGGTTAAAGAACTTTCTCCTGCATAAGGTCAGGTGAGTTCTTGCGAATTGCCTCTAAAAGTTCATCCGGTTTCTGTGAGCCTATTAGAATGGATTCGCCGTTTGTGAGTGTTAGCTGAACACCCAGATTACCCTTTACATTGTATGCCCGTCCTTTTCTGCCGCAACGAACACCCCACCCTCCATACTCTACTAAAGGCCTGTATTTCCGGGATTCACAGCTGCGTATGGTATAAATAGGAATATTTCTCTTTGTCAGGGGTGGATAGAGGATCCGCAGTGTAGAAGGCGTAACTTCAACGGTAAGTTCAATCCTGTAAAAGAGGTACGTGATCAGGGCAGCTATGACAAGTCCTAAAATTTCCATGCCACGAACAAAGCCGCTTAAGATTGAATATACTGAGAATACAAGAACAATGATAAATAAGGCATATGCGAGTCGCCTGTTAGTGAATCGCTGTTGTTCATGAAAAATCGGTGTTTCCAACCTGTAATTCACCTCCTAATATATTCTTTAACTAAGAATTCAGCAAAATACATAGAACTTGTAAAGCCAGGTGAGATTGTATTCAGCAGATGAATACAGTTCCCGTCTTTAATAATCAGGAAGTCCATAACAAGCTCTTTCTTATCCCAGTCCACAAGCTGTGGTCTTATACCTACCTTGCCAGAAGGAACTATATCTTCGGGATGAAGCCCTTTTACTAATTTCTCTGCATCCTCACAGAAATATTTAAAAAAATACTTTTTAGGTTCTGAAAATACAACCTCTCTGAATCCGGGATTTGAACATATTAAAATTGTATCCCTTATAAAGATATTGAAGGCTTCACTGTCCATTCCTTTTAATATCCCATAATTTTCCCTTCCAAAAGCGGGAATAGCAGTAGGACCCAGGTAAACCTCATCATTCATATCCTTTGTAAAATGGACACCTAAAAAAGGATTTCTTATATCAGGAGTAGGGTATATACAGCCCCTTATTATATTTGATTTTTCTTTCTTCAGTTTTTTGTATATTCCTTTAAAAGGGATCAGTTTATAATTTAATCCTACACCGAATGCATGGGCTATCCTGTCACTGTTAGAACCTGCAGCATTAATAAAAGTGCCAAAGCGTATCTTGACATTGTTCGTCAATACAGTATTGCTTCCTATTATGCCGACAAACCTTGTTTTAAAAAATATATTTACTTTGCCGGAAGAGATAATATCATCATACAGGCTTTCTAGGATTTTTTTGGGGTCAACTACAGCGGTATGATACGAATACAGGGCAGTTTCACAGGTTTTTGCATTCGGCTCTATTTCCTCAAGCTGTTTTTCATCAATTAACTCAACCTTAGCCCCGTTTTTTTCTGCCCTGTAGCATAATTCCTTAAGTGTCCTTATATCGTTATCGTCTTTTGCTACAATTACTTTGCCTGTTTCCAATATCGGAAGACTTTTTTCTTTGCAGTACTGCCTCATAAGAAAGTTTCCGCTGAGGCATGATTTTGCCTTCAGACTGTCAGAACTATAATAGATGCCAGCATGCAAGACCCCGCTATTTCTGCCGGATGCATGTTTGCCCAGATCGTCTTCTTTTTCTATTACGATTATATTGTCGTAATTATACTTGACTAACTCTCTCGCAATAGTTAGTCCTATTATTCCCCCGCCGCAAATTAAGAAGTCAGCACTGACAGTTTTCATTTGTATCTCGAGATACGTTATGTCTCATTTTTTTAATATATTCCCAAATCCAGGGATAAATAATTATAGCTTAGATTCAGTTTATGTAAAAAGGGTGATAAGATTTTCAAAAGTAACATCTGATTTCATCGAAGGCTTTTTTTACGGGACAAACGAAATACATATATAAGATAATAACAAATTATAAAAATCATGATATAATATTCACAAATTTGTAAGCAAGGCATAGGCAAAATGCATTGCTTGTTAGCCTTTTTTAGACTTAATCCATATAGGTTATGGAGAAAGCTGAAACTACAAAATATCAGGGAAAAGACATCAAAGTAAACCCCGAGCTTTCAGAATTTATTCTCTCACTAATGCAAGCCTTTCTCAAGACTGGTTATTACAGACAGGATCATCCTGAAGCTAAAAAAGCAAGAATGGGCCTATACGATAATTTGAAGACCTTTTTAAAAGGCAGGGGTGAGATATCCTTTATTGCTGTTACAGAAGGCGGAAATCAGGAAGTGTTTATCGGGGGGATATCTGATGACCCTATACCCGTAAGCAGCATCATGCTGAAAAGCATGGCAGAAATGTTCATACCAAAATTTACTGAATATTTTAACAGGAAAAATCTATCGTCCTTCTCTATGAAAAAAGCTATAAGCAAGGATGAATTTGAAAAATTCATAGACATAATGACCGAAACTCAGCTTTCTGAAGCACAAGAAATCGATGTTAGAGAGAAGCTCAGTATGGACCTTATAAAGAACGAAGTTCTTATGGTCTCTACTGTTTTTAATATAGATCTCGTCGGAAAGGGGAGGAAACTTCCATGGAGAGTTGAGATATCGATTTCAAGACTCAAGAGGGATCTGAACTTGATACCGCTATATAAAAACATTTCTGAAGAGAAGATAAATGAAATACGAAAAATGGTTTTTGAGGATATTATTAAGCCTTTAAATCACCCGAAGCTTATAGGAGAGATGCTTGTAAATCTGGATCTCATAAGTGGTGATTTAGAAGGATTTGATTCTGAAGACTTTGAGACAAAAATAATTGAACATCTTGATAAAAAATTACTTCCTGAGGTATCGAGAGAACTAATTGAAAGTATTTCAAATATAAGAAAAGCCTTCGACAAGCTTCAGGAGGTAGAACTATTGGTGAGACAGGGGTATCTTAAAGGAATAGCCAGGAAAGTCATAGTAAGACTCATAGACTATAATATTGTTGAAGAGGATCTTTTCAAAAATTTTGTTAAAAATAAAGTTATTACAACTGATGAAGTTCCAGAAAATATTCGTAATAAGATACTAAAACACAAGTCATTGGAAAGCTTCCTTGAGTCTCCTGATAGTTTTTTTGAAGAAATTAATAAGGGTATTGACTATAAAGAAATTAAAAACAAGCTTCTGTTATTGTTCGAGTTCCTGCCATCACTTTTTGAAATGGGCCGATATAAAGAAATACTTAAAATATTTGCAGTTTCTAGGAAAAAAGGTATTGACTATGAAATAACTCATGAGCAGGATTTTATCGAAAGTATTTCTAAAAAGGTAAATAAAAGAGCTGAGAATGCCAACAAAGATGAACAGATGGAACTTCTGTATGTCCTGGAGTCTTTAGACAAAACAGGGGCATTTATACTTGTTGACATGCTTGATAATGGAAGCAGATTTATCAGACGTTCTGTAATTGAATTGCTGAGAAAAAAGGGACCCGAGATAATCCCTTTCGTACTTGCAAGGTTTGAAAAGAAGGAAGGCTGGTATTACTTAAGGAATGCACTTCTATTACTTTCAAATTTCGATGCTGTAGGCCCTGAAATTGAAGATATTTTTAAGCGCAATCTTCACCACCCGGAACCAAATGTTCGGAAAGAAGCTGTTCAAGGCATTGCCAATATACTGGGAGAAGAAAGCCAGGGCCTGCTTATACCTTTACTTAAAGATGAAGATGCCGATGTTAGAAAGAGAGTGATTTCATCACTTGGGACAACAAGATGTACAAGTACTGAGTTCTTAAGCTTTTTTGTAGATGTGCTTAAAAACAAAACAGGAGAAGACGATACAACAGTGGAGCAGGTGATTAATACTATAGCAAATATAGACATACCTCCAAATAAAGAACCTTCGCTTGAAGATGCCTTGATCGACATGTTGAAGGAGTCGTCAATCTTAAAAATGGTAAGGAAAAAATCCCAGATAAGTCTTCAATTAAAAGTTGGATTAATTGGTGCACTGGCGACTTTAGGTACGGCAAAATCATTGAAGATATTGAATAAGTACACATCTGATAAAAATTCAAGAATCAGTAAAGCCGCCTCCGAAGCAATAGAAAAAATTGAGAAAAGGCTGGCATGATTTTTATTTATATTAGATGGCTTGCTGGGCGCATTTATTAAAAGCAGTGCGCCTACCCCGTAGTGTCCAGATGACCTGTCGGGACTACTTCTTGGAACCTTTTTTGAAAAAAGGTCTTAAGCCATCCTCCATAGAGTTATGCACTGAAAGAGCCCTCAGCCTTCAGAGCGTGTCCAACCGTTACTGAATCAAGTTAAGCACAGGCTTCAATGACTCATGGATTATCTCGCTATGACTAAAAGTGAATGTGTGCCTATTTGGAGGACCCCGTTAAAGGTTCTGCTGACCGTGGTATGTATGGACTGGTTCATACCAGGGGCCGAGATGTGGAAATAATTCTTAAAGATTTGGCTTATTTTTGCCAACAGGAAGATTAGCTGGTTGCCCATTTGGATACTTAGTTAATATTTTATCTATGTTTTGAGGCGTCCTACCAGAAACTATTGCACCGGCATTCTTCCCTCTATAAATAACAAATATTGGTAAAACATGCAAATATTTTGTTTTTGGATAGAATTGTATTCCGTACAATATTCTTTGGTCTTCTTCTTCTCTTATATGTGTTAGAAAAAATTTTGTATATTGTAAAAGGTTTGTCCCACTCAATTCCTTGATGTCTATCACATGACCTTCCTCAATATTATTGTCCAGTTGTATTCTGTCAATGTATATTCTTATCCAAGGATCATTTAAACCAATGACTTTGTCAGGAATATTGGGTATAAAGCTTTTCTTAAGAAATAAATAATCCTTATCTGTTATATCACTAGCATTTCTCTTCCACTTATAATAATTTCTTATAAAATCTTCCCTCCCTCCAAATCTCCTTACCTTAGAATTTTCTAATAAATTAAGAATTTCATCTTTTTTTTCTTTTATCGCTTTTTTAAATTTATCTGGATTTCCGCTGTAGGCATTCAGAAGCTCTCTTCTTACGTTATACGTCAATTCTATTCCACTACTTTTCAACAAATTTTTAATATGTTCCCTGTTTGCCAATGTTTCATCTTTTAAATCCAACAACCCATCCAGAGTTCTGCCCTCTATACTTAAAAAACTCCGCTGGGTTCTTCTTCCCTCTTCCAAAATCAATTTGCTTTCAGTTTTTGATAACCTGTACCAAATACCCCATTCTCTATTTTTCTCATACTTAGATATTTTTACATAAAAGTCCATATAAGTTTTGTTTGGGGTATCACTGCTTTTAATAGATTCAGCAAAATATTCTATTAAAGGTTCTTTATCTTTTGAAAAAAAATTACCCACATCTTTTTTAAGTATACTTTTGCCTATTTCATGCTTCTCCTTCAAATCTTTTAACAACCAACCTATATCATCTACTGGATATAATGTCTTCATTTTAACTACCGTACATCTAGAATAAATATTACCATTATAATTATATAGTAGGAAATCATTTTATAAAAACTTTTCCACATCTCGAGATGGACGGACCATCAATAAATTTTATAAACTATGCTCGCGGACATGAAATAATATATTATATTTTTCTTCTCGTAATAAACATTGGCAGAAGCGAAAGCAAGAAGAAGGAAATTTCCCCCCAAACTCCCCAATGTTCAATCTGGTCGGGGCGAGAGGATTTGAACCTCCGACCCCCTGCTCCCAAGGCAGGTGCGCTAGCCAGACTGCGCTACGCCCCGAAATATATACATTAATAGAAAATAAAAGTAAAAATCAAACAGATGCAATCTCAGGTGATGTAATCCTAATAATTAATAATATCTAAATAATCCTCGATATCTTGTGCTTCTTTACCAGTTGCACTGAGCCTTTTAAGGTTTAGGTCGTCAATGGCCTTTTCTATGTCACCTTTATAGACAGGATGAAGTTCTATTGCCTTTGTAATGGCAGTTGATGCATCTCCGTATCTGTTCATTGCGTTGTAACAGAGAGCAAGTCCAAAATATGGGAGGTATAAATCCGGAGCCCTATTAATTGCTTGTTTAAATGAATTTATAGCTAAATCGTATTTGCCAAGCCTGTAATATGAATTACCCATATTGAGATAGGCTTTTTCAGGTGTGGGATAAAGAAGATTAGAGATTGCTTTTTCATAAAAGGATATGGCTAATTTATAATTGCCAAGCTTTTCATAAGCGAAGCCCAGATTATTATTAGCCTCTGAATAATCTGGGTCTACCTTTATAGATTTTTCAAAATGATCTATGGCCTTTGGTATATCATCGAAATGTAAAAGATAAATTATTCCTATTGCGTTTAGAACCTCCTTATCTTTTGGATTCAGTTCGTAAGCTTTCTGGAATTCTATAAATGCGTGCTGTATCTTATTTTCGTTAAGAAATGCTGTTCCTATCTTGTAATGTGCACTGGCATTTTCAAGGTCGTTTTTTGTAAAGACAGGACTGCAGGAGAACCCTATAGAAAGAATAAATAAAAGTGAAATTAAGTTCAGTTTATTCAACTGTTGTTCCCTCCTAAAAAATTATTAATTTAAACTATCAGATAATATCTGTTTAAGTAAACCCCGTGGAAAGCTACAGCTTTTTTTACGGGGTAGACCCTTTTGAATGGACAGACCTTTTTTTCGAGTAATATTCAGCAACCTGAAGAGAGTCCCAGGGCCTGCAATCCTGTTTTTTGAATCCCAGATCTTCCACATATTTATGTATCTTTTTTATATCAGCACCTTCAATCTCCAGGAATTCAGGTATATATTCATATTCATTGATATATTTGTCAAGTTCGAAATGGATTCCTTGAAGTTCATAGGTTGTTCTGTGTTTTTTCATCTCAAGCCATGGTGAAAAACCGGTTGATTCCAGAATTGTCCTCATAGTATCGAAATCCGAGACCTCGACCTCTTTTTCTTCCCTTACCTTTGCTTCAGTGTTTTCAATAAAATTTTTAAATGTTAGAACAGTTCTCTTACCTTCTTTTCTCAGTCTGAATGTAGCCCTGCTTTTTCTTAATGAACTGTCGGGAGAGTCGTAATATATTGCATGGATTTTGTCATCAAAGACCTTTTTTGCCCCGATAGAAATCAGCTTTTCTTCTATCTTTTCCCTGTCTATCTCGAGAATCTTTATCTCGGTTTCAATCATGGCAGAATCCGCTTAAAGTTAGTAAATTTCTCATCTCCCTCTTCAAATGCATTTTTTGGGTTAAAGGTTAGATTGAAGAATATTCCTCCCAGGTAATTGTCCTGTCCTTCCCCTGCATTTTCCCCCTGTATAATGCCTTGTCTGCGTTTACTATTAATTTCTTGGACTTCACCCCGTCAGAAGGGAAGGTAGAGATCCCGATACTTACGGTAATATTTTTTTTAGGATAGAACTTCCACGTAGGTTCTAATTTTTGTTTTACTGTATTTCTTATCCTTTCGGCAACAAGTGAAGCTTCATGTTTTTCTGTCTGGGGCATAATTACTGCAAACTCCTCACCTCCTATTCGTGCCAGTACATCAATTGCCCTTAACGATTCATGTATTAACCGAGATATCCTTTTTAATATGTAATCACCGGCGGGATGTCCCTCGGTATCATTGAATAGTTTGAAATCATCGATGTCTATTATGCATAAAGAAAAATTCAAGTTATGCCGTTCTGAACGGTCTATTTCCTCAGATAATCTTTCCTGAAAATATCTTCTATTATAAAGATTGGTAAGGGAGTCGGTAATAGAAAGTTCTTTCATATATTCAGCTATGTTATAGTAGGCCGATCCTTTTAATACTATGGAAGCATAGTTGCCAAAATAGTGGATTAATGCAAGATCCTCTTCTGAAAATATCTCACCGGTAATTTTGTCTGATACATTAAGAACGCCTATTGTTTCTTCCCCCACTTTTAACGGGATACTTATAAATGAAGATGTTTTATACCTGGGTTTGCTTCTCACCGAGAAATCTTTTTCGATATCTTTAGAAATAATGGGAATATTCTCTTTGAATACTTTTCCTGCAATTCCTTCACCGGGCTGGATTTTCAGATCCTTTAGAAGCAATCTGTTTATTCCGTGAACTGCTTTAATACTCAACTCTCCCTCGCCGTTATCGGCAAGCATCAGTGATCCCTTTTCAGCCTTTGAGATCCTGACAGCGGTGTCCAGAATGGAGGTGTAAAGAACCTCAGGTTGATCGAACATAAGATTTAATCCGGATGTTGCAAAGTTCAGTATGGTCATTTCTTTCATCCTGTCGCTGTACTCATTTTGTACTGAGACAGTAGCTGAAAGAAAATTTATAAGCTGACAGAGTTCGGAAACCTCTTCTACCTCTTTCTTTTTAAGAGTTGTGTTAAAAAGACACAGGAGTCGGGTTCCCATTTTGTTTGAAAAAATGGGGAACAGATATATAGATTCGATCTGCTTCTCAAGACCGAGATCCCTGATATCAACAGGGTTGTCGTAGAAAATAGGTCGTTCCCCCTTGATAGTTTCATAGATCAACCATGTGCTTTTGTTGAAATTTAAGTTAGCAATATGTTCTTTCAGTCTTCCGGCTGAGAAAACGGTTTTAAATACACTACCTCTTTCTTCCATTAATGAAAGGGAGTCAACACTGAAAAGGAATATAAGAATATCAGACATTAGCGCATGTATTCCATCAAGTGAGATATCTTCTTCTACGTTTGAAAGAAGTCTTAAAATTGTTTTTGTCCGCTGGTATTTTTTACTGTATAACCTGTTTTCATATCCGTTTTTAACGGAAGAATAAAATAATTTCTGTATATAAAGTGAAACTTCTTGAATTTTTTCATAATCCATTATCAGGATTTTTTTAGAGAATGCTTCAATCTGCTGTATTGAAAGTTGGTATTTGTAGGTTGATTTTGAAATGAATTCATTAAAATCGGTCAGGGAAAGGAAAAAGGCACCTCCAACAAGAATCAGAGTTATTTCATTTATATGGCAGGGTATAAAGAAGTGATACTGGTTTGATGGAGACTTGAATATTGATATTTCATTTCTAAGGATAGAGGTATTAATTGTATCCTTAATGAAATTGTTATATTCTTCCCTTCCTGTTTTAGAAGAGGTTACCAAAGATAAAACAGGGTCTCTTAACGGGGGGGATAAAACAGGTCTGCCGTCGCCATCGTAAATCGAAACCCAGATATCAGTAAGCCCTTCTATAGTTTGTTGTACCGCAGACAGGTGCTCAAAGTTGATTAGTTCAGGGAACATTTTTACAGGTCCTAATATAGATTGAAATTTAATTATATATTTATAATGATAAGTAAATCAAGTAGCCTCGATATTAATTTATCTAATTGTAATCTTCATTTTAGGAAAATTGTAAATTTATATGTTAGATGGCTTAACCCCTTTATTTTCGGTCTAGAGAGCGATTTTTGTTCTTGACAAAATCTTTAGTTCTTGATACTGTTATTTCAGTCCTATCTCGATAGAAATAATTCAAACGAAAGGGGGGAATTTAATGACAAAAGCAGAACTCATTGATAAGATAGCATCAGGTGCTGGTCTCACTAAAGCAGATGCTTCAAGGGCATTAGATGCGTCACTTGACGGGGTAAAGGCATCTTTAAAGAAAGGGCAGAAGGTTACCCTTGTTGGTTTCGGGACCTTCTCGGTAACAAAAAGGAAAGCCAGAAAAGGTCGCAATCCCAAGACAGGACAGGTTATTAATATCCCTGCTGCCAAGACACCAAAGTTTACAGCCGGCAAGGCCTTAAAAGACGCAGTAAGAAGATAGAATCAAAATTTATAATTAAACAAGAAGGGACAAACATAGTTTGTCCCTTCTTGTTTCTTCATTATTCCTGTTATTTTTTTTAAAAAATACTCATTAAAGATTTTAAAAGAGGAGAATAAAATGCTTGTTGAATTCAGTATAATACCTTTAGGCTCTGGAAGTAGTATCGGGGACAGGGTTGCAGAGGTCTTGAAAATAGTCAGCTCAAGCGGGCTCCCATACAAAGTCACCCCAATGGGTACAATCGTAGAAGGTGAGTGGCAAGAATTGTTTAAACTTATCAGAAAATGTCATATGGCTGTACTCAAAAATGAGGAAAGGGTTTTAACAAATATTTCAATAGACGACCGTAAAGGTAAGCCTAAAAGACTTGACCAGAAAGTGAAATCTGTTGAAAAGAGGATAGGCAGGAAACTCAAAAAATGACGGGACTTACCCTGTAGAAAAGGCATTATCCACTCAACAGGGATTACTTTTTGAACAGATCATCCAGTTTTCTTTTAGCCTCTTCCTTTTCTTTTTCAGAAGATGAAGAAATAGCCCCTTCCCTGTAATAGAAGTAATCACAGAAATTTGTTTTGTCTCTGACCCGCTGAAATTCAGCTTTAGGTTCAAGACATTTATTATGAGCTGATTCGGAATAAAACTTACAGTTAAGGCATATATGCAGATCCCCTCCGCATTTCGGGCATGTTGACTTCCGCGAAAAGTATCTGTCAATCTCGATTTCTTTACTGCATAATGAGCATATCTTCAACTGATAAACCCCTTTGCCCCTACTCTTTAAATTAGAGGGATAAGGCTTACCCCTTAAAAGCTGTAGCTTTCCACGGGGTTTACCGCCGTAATAAAGGCTTATCCTTTCTACGGCGTTATTTCAGATGCTTTCAACTACAAACAATTGATTTTGATGATTATAGCTTTTTAATATAAGAATTACAACTTGTATGCTTTTCATACATTCTATTGACAGTAAATATTGGCTGTGATATTTTTAAATTAAATTTCTTGATAGGGAGGTATAAAATGTCCTGCAGACCTAAGGGCGCACCTTGCAAAACATCAAAAAAGAGCGTGAAAAAGACTACAAAAAAGGCTGCCAAAAAGACCAAGAAATAAAAGTAAGGATTCAATTTTTGGTCACTAAAAAGGATGGCACACGCCATCCTTTTTAGTGAAGCTTTTTTGTAAGAATTTATCTGCCAAAATATAATCTAAAAACAGTATCAGGACTTTTTATCCGTTTTTGCAAAGAAACTTCCTATCTGTTTCCTGACATCCTGACTGTCACACTTCGGACATTTTATCTGGGGATTTGATGATAATTCTTTTAATGTTAGAGATATAATGAATAAATTCTGGCAATTCTTGCATAGATATTCGTAAATGGGCATGATACACCTCCTGCTGTATTTTTAAATTATACCTTATACTAAAATTAACTATCTACATTAAAAACGTTACAGAAGAATGAAATTTTTGGAGTTTTTTATACATATCCAGCAAGGTTAATATGATAAAATCTATCAGTGTTTGCTAAAGAGCTTAATGAACTGAAGAAGAAGGACCTTATACGTCAAATTATTTCGCACACATCACCGCTGCGTTCGACTATAACAATTAAAGGCAGAAAATATATAAATTTTTCCACAAATGACTACCTCGGTCTTGCAAGCCACCCAGAGGTTATAAAAGCCTTAATCAGTGCCTTAAGGAAATATGCTTTTGGCACGGGTGCATCGAGGCTCCTTGCCGGGGGGAGCATTCTGCATGAAATGCTTGAAGAGCAGATTTCGAATTTCAAAGGCACAGAATCTGCACTTGTATTTAATTCAGGCTACTCTGCCAATACCGGAATAATCCCTGTAATAGCTTCGGATGGAGATGTAATCTTCAGTGACGAATTAAACCATGCAAGCATAATTGACGGGTGCAGATTAAGTACGGCCAGGACAGTCATATACAGGCATAGGGACATGACTCACCTGAAGGCACTTATTAAGAAAGGGCGGACAGGGAGAAAGATTGTTATTACCGATACAGTTTTCAGTATGGATGGTGACATTGCACCGCTCAGTGATATTTGTGACATATGCACAAGTCATGATGCAATCCTTTATATTGACGATGCTCACGGTACGGGTGTTCTCGGAAACGGGATAGGAGCACTTGCTCATTCAAATATTAAGCCGGAGCCGTGGATAATACAGATGGGTACATTCTCAAAGGCTTTGGGCTCTTTCGGTGCTTTTGTTGCTGGAAGTAAAGATGTAATCAAATGGATTTCCAACACTTCACGAAGCTTCATATTCTCAACGGCCCTCCCATCATGCATAATCTCGGCTTCTATCGCAGCAATTAAATTGATAAAGAAAGACAGAACTTTAATAAAAAGGCTCTGGTCAAACAGAGAAATGCTTATGGAAGGCCTTAAAGGTTTGCATTATGACACTATGGGAAGTGAAACCCCTATTATTCCCTTAAGGGCAGACTCGATCAAAGATGCACTCAGGTTATCAAGATATCTATATAAAAAAGGTATATATGTACCTGCGATAAGGCCGCCTTCTGTCAGAGAGCCAAGAATCAGGATTACTGTTAGTGCAGCACATACCGAAAAACATATAGAATTACTGATCAGTACACTGAAGAGATTCAGGTAGTCTAAAAAAGTCCCGGTAAGTTTAGGCTGGGTGGAATAATTATACTGTTGGAATTACATACAGACATGAAGTATCACCTTTGGCTAAACTCTGTTTCCTTGTGATATCTTTCTGGAACAGGTCTCTATACATCTGAAGTTCATGTTCGCATGCTGCTTTAAATTCAATAGCAACCTTGCTTATAGGGCAATTATATTGCAATAAGTGGTAAGAGCCGTCATGTCTGTTAAGCTCAACAATATAACCCTCTGATTCGAGAATCTCTTTAAGCCCGTTTACAAGCTCGTCAAGGTCTTTTTTGTCAGAAAGGGCATCTTTTCTCATTTGAAGGATTCTTTCATTCCGCCACGTGAATATCTTGTCGATTTTTTCATTGCCCTCATATTTTTCAATATCCCTTAAAACCTCAATTATAAAATTGTCATAAGATTTTGGGAAAAGCCCGTTAGCAGTGTCTGTAAGCTTATAAATATATCCTGGTCTGCCAATGCCATGCTTTTTTGCAGTGTAAGTTACGATACCCTTCTTCTCAAGTAAGAGTAAATGCTGTCTTATTCCCATGGGGGTAATATTTATGTTCTTACTGAGTTCATCTATAGACATACCGCCACTTTTTTTCAAAAGGAGTACGATACTTTTCCGGGTCATATTATTGATAATTAGTTCCATATTGGCAACATATCATAAAAATCAATTTTTGTAAATATTTTCTATAAGTTGCAGACTTTTTTAACATTACCCCCCTAGGATGGGAATAATCCGCCCTAGGCATTTCGAGGAGGATCTCTTTCGACTCTGCCTGCAGGTTGACTGTAAAAGGCCAAAATGTAGAATCTCAGTTTTCTGTTTTCTTTTTAAGACAGAGTGTATCGTCTAATACCGTCTGGATAAAGAAAATATCTGCCTGCAATTTTTCATATTCTATTAAAAGATTGTTTTTCCTTGACATGAAGTGATTACATGCTACTATTTAATTATAAGATAATGCATGCTCAATTTCCGATTTACCCCGTAAAAAAAGGATCCTTTCTACGGGAGTTACTCCCGTAAAAGAACCCTGTAATTTATTTGCGGGTATGCAATAGATAAAAAAGTTAATTCCTTAAATTCATAATAATTTTCAGCTTTTTCGTTAAAAATACAAGACAAGGTGGTTATTACCATGTTAGTGATTGCAGAAAACTTTAATACAAGAAATGCATCCTATATGGAGGCAGTCAGAAACAGGGATAAAAATGAAATAATCAAACAAGCCAAAACTTTATTGAGTTCCGGCGCTGAAATTATCAATATCCAGTGTTCTCTTGATGGAATTGATGATGAGAATGTGCTTCCTTTTATAGTTGAAACAGTACAGGAGGCTTTAGACACCAGACTTTCTATTGACTCCAGAAATGTTAAAGCACTTGAGAAGACCTTGCCTGTCTGCAAAATACCCCCTTTAATTAATTTTGTATCTGCGGATGAAAAAGAGCAGACAGATAAAATTATTGAGGTCTCAGCAAAGTTTAAAACTAATCTGGTTCTGAGGGCCTCGAGAGGAACAATTCCAGGCTCGTTAGAGGCAAGAATGCAGTTGTTATATGACCTGATAGAGGCTGCAAATGCAGCAGACATTCCAAACGAAAGGCTATTTGCTGATCCGTCAATAGTTCATATAGGCAGAGGAATGGGTCAAAACCACCTGGTAAATGCCCACAGATGTATAAATGTTCTGAAAGATGTAATAAATCCACCTATCAAAACCATTTCATGGATATCAAATGTATCGACGGGTATTTCCAGGACACTGAAATCAAAGATAAATTCGGTATTTCTGACTTATCTGTGCGGAGCGGGTCTTGATGCAGCAATGATCGATATTTTAGATCCTGATATCAGAAATGTTATATATCTGATAAAATCTTTCAGGAACGAGATAGTTTTTTCACCTGCTGATCTGACATAAGACAGAATAAACAATCTTAATCCAAAAAATAATTTTTTTAATTTGGTAAGATGTGTTTGAATCTAAAAGTTAAATCTTTTAAAATAACTTTATAAAAGGGGAATCGCATGATAACTGGGAAAGAAGATTTACTCAAGTCGCTTATTGAAGCATATTTGATGGAAAAGGGGACGAATGAATTTTATTCTAAGGCAGCTGAAAAAGCTAGCAATCAATCAGCAAAAAAAGCCTTCGAAGACCTTTCAGACTGGGAAAAAAAACACATGGAATTCATACAGTTTCTCTATCTTTCAGTACAGGATGATAGGGATATAAAAGGTTTTGAGGAGTTCGGATCACAAACTAATGCCCCGATTACCGAGGCGGGCATACCTGTAGAGGAACTAAAGGAGAAAATTGAGAAACATACTTTTATAGACGATGACAGAGCACTGTCAATAGCCCTTGAGATAGAGGGCAAGGCATATAATCTTTATAGAAAGCTCTCAGAGAGTGCCTCTGACAGTAACGCAAGGGTCGTCTTTAAGGAGATGATGGAACAGGAACTTAAACATATTGATTATCTTAAGGAAATGAGGTTGAAACTTGCTTAAACTTCGTGATGGCATTGTAGAGCTTTACAAGAAAGTCGCTACCTCTCTTCCACCTGATATTGAAGGTGCTTTAAAGTCTGCCCATTCTAATGAGGTCGATGGCTCGATCGCCAGATCATCTCTGGGGATAATCCTCGAAAATATAAAGATTGCCAGGGAAACTGAAAGACCTATCTGCCAGGATACAGGTGTGCCGGTTTTTTTTGTGAAAATTCCCGTCGGACTTAGCCACCTTGAGTTAAAAAATACATTTATTGATGCTACTCGAATTGCAACAGAAAAGATACCTCTAAGACCAAATGCTGTAGACATAATCACAGATAAAAATTCAGGTGATAACACCGGAGCAGGTTTTCCTGTCATGTATTTTGAAGAAACCTTAAGTAGCACACTCACTATAGACCTTATGTTAAAGGGTGCGGGGTGCGAAAATGCAGGACGGATTTATAAGCTCCCCGTTGAAGAACTGAATGCACAGAGGGATATCGATGGAGTAAGAAAATGTATCCTCGACACGGTGCATAAGGCACAAGGCACAGGATGCCCTCCATACGTCCTCGGAGTTGGTATTGGTGCATCAAAAGACCAGGTTGCAAGGCTTGCAAAAGAACAGCTTATGCGCAAGCTGAATGACACCAATAAGATAGATAAGATTGAAAGGCTTGAAAAACTCCTTTTAGTAGAGATAAATGAGCTCGGGATAGGTCCTCTGGGGTCTGGAGGAAATTCAACAGCAATCGGCGTAAAGATTGGTGTTAATCACCGTCACCCTGCTTCCTATTTCGTTGATATTTGCGTAAGCTGCTGGGCAACCAGGAGGGGCAGACTGATATGGTAAATTCCGTTAGAAAATTTGGAAAGGACTCTAACCCCGACCTGAAGAATACAGCTTTTTCTGACGGAATAAAGCCTATCAATCTTAACGTTCCGCTTTCCTCAGAGGACGTGCTTGACCTGAAGGCAGGGGATATAGTATTGCTTAGCGGAAATATAGTGACAGGCAGGGACAGCATTCACAAATATCTATTGGAAGAGAAGCCTCCCACGAAGGATATCCCACTAAATCTATCCGGCACGGTTCTTTACCACTGCGGTCCGGTGATAAAAAAGTTAGACAGCGGCTACAGGGTTATATCTGCAGGTCCCACCACAAGCATGCGTGTTGAAATGTACGAGGCTTCAGTAATAAAAGAATACAATATAAGAGGGATTATGGGTAAAGGTGGCATGGGCAGTAAGACTCTTCAGGCATTGAAAGAAAATACCTGCGTTTATTTCCACACAATCGGTGGTGCAGCTGTTTATCTTGCTGACAGGATAAAGAACATACTTGATGTATGGAAATTAGATGAATTTGGTCCAACAGAGGCTATGTGGCTGTTCGAGGTAGCAGAATTCCCTGCTATTGTAACCATGGATGCTCATGGTAATAACATACACAGAGATATTGAAAATATATCTTTTCAAAGATTCTCAAAATTAATAGGCAAGTGAGTTTTAAATACTGGCATTATTACAAAAAGTGGATATTAAGCTGGGAATCTAATAAATTCTCTCCCCTTGACAGGGGGGATTAGCTTGGTGGTGAACTATTTCAATATTTATTGCAGGAGCAACAGGTTTTACTGGTGGACATCTGACAGATTACCTGCTTTCAAAAGGTAATAAGTTAAAGTGTATTGTACGTTCTGAAAAAGCAGGAGAATTACTTTCTGCAAAAGGCATACAGGTTATTCAAGGCGATATAACCCAGCCCGAAACAATCAGCGGTATTTTGAAGCCTGAAGATTTTGTAATACATCTTGTAGGGATCATTGAAGAAAGGGGAAAGGCCACTTTCAGGTCAATTCATGTCGATGGTACTTCAAACCTTGTTAACGAGGCAAAAAGGGCAGGCACCAGACATTTTTTCTACCAGTCATCACTTGGAGCTGATAAGAACTCCTGGTCTGGCTATCTGAAGACAAAGGCAGAAGCCGAGGATATGGTAAGGAACAGCGGGTTGAAATTCACTATATTCAGGCCTTCTATTATAATCGGTCCCTGGGACGGGTTTACAAAAAAACTAGTTGATATGCTTAAACTCTCGCCGGTTCTGCCCATCCCTGGAGAAGGAAAGGCAAAGTTCCAGCCACTTTATGTGAAAGATTGGATGAAATGTATAGGCAAGGTTGTTGATAATGCGGACAGCTATATATCTACTTATGAAATCGGTGGTCCTGAACATCTTTCATACAGGGAGATTGTAGAACAGTTGTCAAGGGCCATGGGGTACAAAAAACCGGCATTTAAGATGCCTATGGGCATTATGAAACTGGCTACATCTATTTTGGAGAAACTTCCTATTTCCCCACCAGTCAGCTCTGACCAGCTGAGACTTCTTGAAAGCGATAATATTTGCGGCCTGGACTCCGTAGAAAAAAACTTTGGTTTCAGACCTGTAAGATTCGAAGATGCGCTTAAGGAGTTTATTCACAGATGATCTTTTGAGTCTCTTCGACTTGACCCCTTGAATCCTAGACCCTTCAACTTCTGATTTCTATGTGAGTCATAGACTTAACTCCTTATTATTTTTACCAACTAATTTGAAGATGGACATAATTTATTTCACTACAAGTACTGCACAGGGAGCGTAATCGACAATTTTTGATGAGACACTGCCGATCAAGAATTTCTGAGCACCGTGTCTTCCATGTGAACCTGTAATAATTAAATCAGCTTTTAACTCTCTGGCTGTTTCAAGTATTTCTTCTGCAGGGTTGCCCTTTTTAATGACTGTTTTTATAGGTTTGATGCCTCTGGCTCTTTTCTTTATCTTCTGCATTATTTTCTTTGTTTCTGCAGTGAGTGTCTCGAATATCCTCATTCTGTCAATCTCCATTAACTCTGTTAGATAGAATTCCGGAACGACTGATATTACAGTGATTGTTGAATCAAACTTTTCGGCAATAGCAAAGGCTTTTTTTAACGCCTTCTCGGATGATTTTGAACCGTCATATGCTAATAAAATTTTTTTGATATTATTTTCTCCTTTTTAAGATAATTTTACATCATTATGCCCTTATTTTCTTTTTTTTTCTAATAAAATAGTTTAGAATATCAATTTCAATCCAGAGAGAAAGGAGAGAAGCCATGTTGAAGAAAAATTATCTTTTTACTTCAGAATCAGTCACGGAAGGCCATCCAGATAAAATAGCTGATCAGATATCAGATGCAATCCTTGATGCAATATTAGCGCAGGACCCTGTTGCCAGAGTAGCATGTGAGACCCTCGTTACAACAGGCCTGGCATTTGTAGCAGGTGAGATTACCACGACATGTTATGTAGATATTCCCGGTATTGTAAGGGATACAATTAGAGATATAGGATATACAAGGGCAAAATATGGATTTGATTATGAGACATGTGCAGTTATAACCTCTATCGACCAGCAGTCTGGTGATATAGCGCAGGGTGTTGATATTGGAGGTGCAGGAGACCAGGGCCTCATGTTCGGCTTTGCATGTAATGAGACCGATGAGTTGATGCCCCTGCCTATCATGCTGGCACATAAGCTTGGGATGCGGCTTGCAGAGGTCAGAAAGAAGGACGTCCTTGGTTATCTTAGACCCGACGGCAAGACCCAGGTAACAATTGAATACTTAAAAGGCAAGCCACACAGGATTGATACTATTGTTGTGTCAGCTCAACACACCCCTGAAATAACACTTAAAGAAATGAAGGAAGATATTATCGAAAAAGTCATAAAACCGACTGTCCCCAGTGAATTGCTTGATGAGGAGAATGTGAAATACTACATTAATCCCACTGGCCGTTTTGTTATGGGTGGTCCTATGGCTGACACTGGCCTAACAGGAAGGAAAATAATTGTAGACAGTTATGGAGGGGTAGGAAGCCACGGCGGCGGGTGTTTCTCAGGAAAAGATCCTTCCAAGGTTGACCGCTCAGGCTCATATATATCAAGGTACATTGCTAAAAACATTGTTGCTGCTGGAATCGCAGACAGGGTCGAGGTACAGCTTGCCTATGCAATTGGAGTTCCTGATCCTGTATCAATACTTGTTAACACTTTCGGGACAGGAAAAGTTCCCGATAAAGATATTTCAGAGATTGTAAAGAAGAATTTTGATTTAACGCCAAAAGGGATAATCGAGCATCTGGATCTCAGGCGGCCTATATATAAAAAGACCGCTGCATACGGTCATTTCGGCAAAGAAGATCCTGATTTTACATGGGAAATGACCGATAAGGCAAAAGTTTTAAAAAAGGCTGCAGGGCTGTAAAGACAGTTAAGAGTGACTGAACAGAAAATAGCAAGGTAGCAACTATATTCTTTTTCTAAGCTGAATAATATTTGGAGGCAAAATGGTAAAACACCACATAAAGGATATCAATCTGGCAAAAAAGGGGAAACTGAGGATCGAATGGGCTGCAAAGGAGATGCCTGTTCTCAGGGGTATTAAGGAACGCTTTAAAAAGGATAAACCGCTCAAAGGGATAAAGGTTGCTGCATGTCTTCATGTTACAACCGAAACCGGAAATCTCATGGAGACTCTCAAGGCAGGTGGTGCTGAAACACATCTATGCGCATCCAATCCCCTCAGTACCCAGGATGATGTAGCAGCATCTCTTGTCAAAAATTCAGGAATACCTGTCTTTTCAATAAAGGGTGAAGACCATAAGACGTATTACAGACATATCATTGAAGCTCTATCCTTAAAACCAAATATTACAATGGATGACGGTGCAGACCTTGTTTCAACATTACATACAAGGAAAAAAGAACTTCTGAAGCATTTAATGGGAGGAACTGAAGAGACAACTACCGGTGTGATCAGGCTGAAGGCGATGTCAGACAAAGGGGTGCTGAAATATCCTATTATTGCAGTTAATGACGCATACACAAAGTATATGTTCGACAACAGGTACGGCACAGGTCAGTCGACAATTGACGGCATACTGAGGGCTACTAACAGGTTGATTGCTGGCTCGGTCTTCGTGGTTGCTGGCTATGGATGGTGCAGCAAAGGCATCACAATGCGGGCTAAGGGCATGGGTGCACGGGTCATTGTGACCGAGGTCGACCCACTTCGTGGGCTGGAAGCAACAATGGATGGATTTGAAGTCATGCCCATGAAGGATGCAGCCAGGGTTGGCGATATATTCGTTACATCAACGGGTGATATTAATGTCATAAGTAAAGAATGCTTCAAGCTCATGAAAGACGGTGCAATTTTCTGCAATTCAGGTCATTTCAATGTTGAAATATCGATAGATCAATTAAAGAAATTATCAAGATCGAGAAGAATTATCAGGGACTTTATTGAAGAGTATACATTGAAGAACGGGAAAAGGATTTATCTGCTGGGAGAGGGCCGGCTTATAAATCTTGCGGCGGCAGAGGGCCATCCTTCATCTGTAATGGATATGAGTTTTGCAAACCAGGCATTATGTGCCGAGTATATGGCTAAGAATCACAAAAAACTCGAAAACAGAGTCTACAGCGTTCCCCCCAAAATAGACAGTTCTATTGCGAGTCTGAAGCTTAAGTCAATGGGAATAAAGATAGATGTTCTTACACCTGAGCAGAGAAAGTACCTCAAGAGTTGGGAAATGGGCACCTAAATAATTGTAAATTGCAGATTACAAACCGAAGATTGAATATCGCAATTTGAAAATTATGGATTTAGTGACAGGGGGTATTATCTCGGTTAATATAAGCGATGAAAAGGGTGTCAGGAAGATGTCGGTTGAAGAGGTGGTTCTGGAAGCTGATTATGGAATCAGGGGCGATGCTCATGCATCTTCAGAATGGCACAGACAGGTCAGCCTGCTTGCAATGGAGAGCATCAGGAAAATGAAGGAGACAGGACTTGATGTTTCTCCCGGTGATTTTGCTGAAAATATAACTACTGAAGGCATCGAATTAGACAAACTTCCTGTTGGCACAAGGTTATCGATAGGAGATGCTGAAATTGAAATAAGCCAGATAGGAAAGGTCTGTCATGATAGATGCCCTATATATTACCTGGCAGGAGATTGTGTGATGCCAAGAGAGGGTGTTTTTGCCAGGGTTATCAAAGGTGGCAGAATCAGGGCAGGAGACGCTGTAAAAGTAGGCAGTAGGGAGTAAGCAGTAGGAAGTAAGAAGTAAGAAGTGAGGAGTGAGGAGTGAGGAGTGAGGAGTAATTCGGTAATTGAATATTGAAAATTGAAGATTGACATTTATGATTTGCAAGCGGATAACTGTTAACGTATAACGGTATATATATTACAATGTTTTCATTTACTGCTTACTCCTTACTGCCTACTGCTTACTTTTTATATCAAGCGCTATGCGCTGTGTGCTTTGCGATATGAAAATGATTACTGTTGCCATACTGACATTGAGCGACAAGGGGTCGAAAGGAGAGCGCAATGATGTCAGTGGGCCTGCTATTAAAGACATAATCAAAAGAATTGATGCCACTGTAAAGCACTACGATGTCTTACCTGATGATAAGAACTTAATAAAAGAAAGGCTTATTGCCTACAGCAGTAATGTCGATCTTATATTGACAACCGGGGGAACAGGTCTTTCCCCGCGTGACGTAACTCCTGATGCAACACTGGAGATAATCGACAGGGAGGTGCCCGGCATTGCTGAGGCAATGAGAGGTGAGGGACTTAAAAAGACCCGTAGGGCAATGCTTTCAAGGGCTGTTGTAGGAGTCAGAGGGAAAGCCTTAATAATTAACCTGCCAGGAAGTACAAAAGCGATAAAAGAGAGTCTCGAGATAATAGTGGATGTTATCCCTCATGCAATAGAGAAGATAAAAGGCAGCACCGAAGACTGCACAAGATAAAATGTTTTTCGAAAATTTGGGCCATCCTTGACTACGTTGACTTATCTTGATTTATTGTTAGTTAATGTAGTCAAGAACGTCGCCTTTCATTCTCGTTATCCTTTGTCACAAGTCAAGGGCTGACCCTGAGTCCCCCTTAAAGATTTTTAATACATTGTTCTTGAAGTCAACGGATTTCTTGTTCAGCTGCGATTGCTCATTTCATATCGAAGTCCGCACTATCCAAATCTCGTGTGATAAAAATTGGCCGGATATTAAATCCTTCCTGTTATCTTCACTTGAAAAGCCATATCAAATCCTGTAGATTTTAAGCTGAAATTAATAAACATAAAATATTTTTTAAAAAAGAAATAAATGAAAAAAACAACTCTCATTTTAATAGCATTAATATCAGTAGCCTTATTATTAGTATCCTGCATGAGGCCAAAAGAGCCTGAGGGGAAGAAAGCAGTTCAGGGAAAGAAGGAAGAAGTACACACGCCAGAAATTAGTACAGAGTCAAAAACCAAACTGCAGGAACAACTACCTGTTAAATCACAACCATATGAAATCAAAGACAGCCCATTGACAGAAGAAGAGCAAAAATTAGTTGATGAAATTGGAGAGATCATTATTATAGCACCAACAGATTATTTTTCTTCTCAAGAAAATGCAATAGAGTATTTGAAGATTTTATTAAAGGGAGATCATAGGAATATAAAGTTATATAAAGGATAAGAAGATCTTAGTGAAGATAAAAGGAGAAGGAATTATGATGAAGCCGTGTCAAAAGCGATAAGGAGTCTTTTCCCAGACACCAATGAAGAATTTGAACTTATAATTGAGGTACTAAAGACAAAGAGAGAATACTCAGAAGCAATAATTGCTGCAGTGAGAAAAATATACCCAGCAAAAGATAAAAGGTTTATACCTTTACTGCGGGAACTACTTAACATCCAAAATGCCTACGTAAGGCTTGAAGTTGCGAATAGTTTACTCGTTTTGGGAGAGACTGACACTGCTTTGGAAGTATTTGACCAATTAGCACGAGAAGGCACATTTAATGCCATTTACGAGCTTTGGTGGCATTTAGATGAAAAAATAGGGGTAAATGAAGAATGGGGGCCAAAAGGTATTGATATACTGAGGAAAGCCTTGAGCTATGAAAGCAATCACGTTCGAGCGAAAGCAGCTTATTATCTAATAAAGCTTTCAAAGTGGAGAGTCATAAATGGAGTAATAAGGAAACCAATAAAGCAAGACTTAAAAGAGCTTGAGGATCTAATACTTGAGATTGGAAATGAACTAGTCGAAAAAGATAAGTGGGATAAAGAATATCTTGGGTATAATGGGCGAAGGACAGCAGGCACGCTAATAGGATCAATATCTCAATTAGAAAGCGTAAGAGCGATACCTTTACTGAAGCGCATCTCTGAACATCCAGAGGCAAGTTATGAGCAAGATGATGCCGAAGCGTTAATGAAACGACTTATTAAGTTGAAAACAGAGCAGGGCTACGAGCCGGAGAAATTATCTAAGCATGAGAAACCTGAAGGGGTAGTACATCAGACAGAAATAGAGAATACCGTTCGTGTGGGAGAGTTAGTAGACCTTAAAATTAAGGTAACCAACCTGAATGATAAGTTTGCTGCAACAATAGTAATTGTATATATATATGATCCTGATATGGAGCTTAAAGACAGTAGGGAATTTACAGTCCAATTGAAGCCTCTTGATTCCATGTATCTTAAATTTCAATATCAAACATATCCAACTTATCCAGAGGGGATATGGCATACAGGGTACGAACTTAAGGTAGAGGAATTTGATTATATTTTTGACGATAGTGGCAATTACATAAAAAAAATACCATATAAATCTAGGATTGATAAATGGAAAGAAGCAGAAGATGGACGGTTTATAGTGGCAAGGTAGCCCGAGCAGATTTTATCCGGCAATCTTTATCTACGGCTGTCTAAAGAAGCAAGCCTTTAAGGTGTACCGAGTATCTGTTTAAAAATCTTCAACGATATTTCCTTCTTCCTGTAATACTTCCCTTTAGAATCTGATAAAATGGTATAGATTATAAATGAAAATCAATGGTTATTAGATAAGAGGGACGGTTCTTAGATTATCCTTTAATATCTATAAGTTTGCTGACTTCAACGACTCCTAACCGCTGACATCTCTTTACGCGAGCAAATATTACTATTGAAAAGGGCTGAAAAGAAATAGTACATATCGCTATACGTAACAAAATTGATTGATTCTTAGGGCTGTCGAGGATCATGATTAATCCTGCTTTTTCAAAGAGAAAGAGGAGGAGTAATGATCCAAACAAAGCCGATTATCAGCAGAACACAAAGCAGTAAACTTGAAGCAGTAGATTATCACTACTTAGTAAACTCTCCAATTGATCGCATTCTTCAAAAGATTTCCGAGATGGAGATACCCGGCAGAGAACACATCGAGAGCTACATGCGCCATAAGTGGAGAATGAACCACAAGCCAAGCACTCTTAAGGGAAGCTTCCGCGCTGTGAGTTCCTTTCTGACTTTTTATGCGGGCTTAGGGAAAAGCCAACTTCAGAATATAGCCAGCGACGATCTTGAAGCATTTATCGAACACGAGCAGGATCGAGGGATCAAAGTCACGACGGCCAGGACACAGCTTAAGCATCTTTGGGCTTTCATGAGGTTTCTGATCCAACAGAATATCATTGGTGAGCGCATACTGAAACGTAAGATTAAACTGAAAGTGCCGGATTTCCTTCCAAGAGCCATTGCCCCGGGCGATATCAGAAGGCTTCTCGGCGCTATTAAAGAGACTCGTGACCGTGCTCTCGTACTCGTGCTCTTAAGAACAGGTATGAGAATCGGTGAACTTCTTCGCCTTCATGTAAGAGACCTGGATGTCAGGGAGAGGAAGATACACATCTACGAGGGGGAAAAGAACTGCCTTGGGCGAGTGGTTTATCTTAGTGATGA
>CAYFQB010000067.1:0-2004 GCA_964345225.1 uncultured Nitrospiraceae bacterium
CACTGATTTGAGTGCCAGTTCTTTGTCGGCCAGTCACCTGCAGCGTCGTTCGCAACCATTTCACCGGTAGTTCCGTGCTCTTTAAATCCTGCCGCAACCTCATTCTCCCGGACTATCTTCATAGCTTTCCTTATTGCTTCTTTAAGCTTCTCGGGCTGCGCAACACTAGCCTCCTTTGAACCTTTTACTGCAATACCGATAAGATTCTTTGAACCCATAACAGCACCAACACCGCATCTACCTGCGGCGCGCCCATCACTCATTGCAACAGCAATTTTTACAAGCTTTTCACCAGCGGGGCCTATGCACATAACAGAAATCTTTTGGTTATCTAATTCATCATGAATTATTTTTATTTTTTCTGATATTGATTTACCTGTTAAATGCTTTGCTGGCTTTATTTCAATCTCTTCATCATTTATTACGATATAGACAGGTTTTTCAGATCTATCCTCTATAATAACTGCATCATAACCTGCCCTCTTCAGATCAGGTCCAAAATCAGTTCCGCATTTTGACTCACTCCAGGCATTTGTTAACGGTGATTTGAAACATACCATTACACTACCACCTCCAGGGATGCGGTTCAATGATAATGGGCTGGTAGCAAAAATGAGCTTATTGGCTTTTGATAGGGGATCAATCCCCTTTTTGAGTTCATCGTACAGAATCCTTGCTCCGTATCCTGCACCTCCTAAGTATCTTCTTAAAACCTTGGGATCGATGTTTTCTACAGTCACCTTTCTATTATTTAATGATATCCTCAGCTGTTTTCCTGCATATCCATAAATAGGTTTATCCATAGATAGCTCCTTTATTTAAATTTCAATCAGTTGCCGGTGGCTAAAGTGTAAATAGCTGCACATAAATATTGAAACAACTTTCTAACCTGAATTATTCATAAAAACTGCCGACACTATATCATATTTTCAATGAATTGAGCTAGTTATGTTGTTTTTCTCATAACCAAGGTTCAGGCTTTCTTTCATGTTCTCAATTTTATTATAAGCCGGCATTTTTTACCCTTCGGGCGAGCCGATCTCACTGCATCGGCTTCGTTGCAGCCCATTCGCGGTAGTTCACTACAGCTTCATAAGCTGCGGCCTCGCCGCTACAGCAATCTCGACTCGTGAATAATCCAGGCCATATCTGTTTTATAGAATAATAATTTACTGCCATGTAATTGTCAAAATAAGAAAGACGAGCAATTTTTTGAAAGACTCACTACCTCCAATCACTGGGCGCTTCGTGGCGCACTAAAGGTATGCGCCGATTCACTGCGTAAAACTGAACACCGCTTGACAATTCTAAAGGGATTAAGATATGAATACTAAAAAAAGAACGATTTAAAAGGAGTATTTGCTATGAAAAAAGAGGAAATATTTAAAAATCTGTTCGATGCCATTGTAGAGATAAATGAACAAAAAGGTAAAGATGCTGCCACGTTACTTATTAAGGAAAATTATAATCCTTTGGAGGGTATCGAGAACGGTTTGTCAAAGGGGATGGAAGTTATAGGAGAGAAATTTAATAAACTTGAAATATATTTACCAGAACTTATGATGGCTTCACGAGTATTCAATTCAGCGATGACTATCTTAAAACCTCATATTTCATCGGACAGCAAAAGTGCCAAAAAAGGTACTGTGCTAATTGGCACAGTTAAAGGTGACATACACCAAATCGGCAAAGATCTTGTTGCTATGTTGTTAGAAACGGGGGGGTTTGATGTCCACAATATCGGTGAAGATGTATCCACCTCTACTTTTATAGAGGAAGCTGGTAGAGCTGATGCTGATATTATAGCCTTATCATCGCTCTTGACTACTACTATGGCATCCCAGAAAGATCTCATCGACGTTCTAAAAGAAATAGGTCAAAGAGAAAAATATTTAGTTATGATAGGCGGAGCCCCAACTTCCCAAAAATGGGCTGATGAGATTGGAGCTGATATATATGGAGAGAACGCTGAAAGAGCAGTTTCACTTGCTTTAGAATTTATGT
>CAYFQB010000068.1:0-16581 GCA_964345225.1 uncultured Nitrospiraceae bacterium
AATAATTTTGTCAGGACAGAACGGGCAAAACTGAACTCGGCATTTCCCAGAAATTCCTCCCAAATGTATTTTGAATTATTATTAAAGCCATAAAGTGACGGAGCTCCCCTTAAAAAATTACCTGTATAACTTATACATTCATCGAAAAAAATAACCTGCCCCTTTAATAAGGTATTTATAATTTCGTGTTCATCCTTCTGGAGTTTTATCTGCAAATTTATTGTGTCATCCCACAGATAAAAGTCGTCATTGCACTTTAAGTATTCACATTCATTTAATAAATCTAAAAGCACCTTTACCATCCTCAACCTTGTCCTGTCCCGAAGTTTATAGCCGAATTTTTGCTGAAATGCCTCCACAGCCTTTTTCATGTCAAACCGCTGCATGGATGCAAGGAGTTCAGCAATGCCTTCTTCATCTGCAAACCGTAAAAGCCGTTCAGTTAGAAATCTCTGCACAAGGAAATGTCTTAACAGCGGCTTTATGTTAGAAGAATTTACACTCATGAAAGTATTACTATAAACACTTTGATAAAATTACTACAGAGGCAGAACCTTCCTCCTCTGTAGAACACACTAGAATATTCCTTATGTTATTTGGAATTTTATAATTTCTGGCTTTATTAATGATAACAGATGCCGGTATCAGACCATTTCTTAAAATCAAAGCAGAGATGATTACATGCCATGTTGTAGTAACAGAAAATGCATTTCCTGCAAGAGGCAATATGCACCCTGCAGGTATACTGTTAAATAAGTTAGAAGGAATTAGTGATGTGTGAGATGAATTTGTCATCACAAGGTCAATATCTCCAATTACAAGACCCGACATTTTTAAACATCTATCTAAGGATTCGGCAAATGCGGCTTCCGGTTTTGAAGGATTAAATTGGGATGCAATACCTGATATGTAACAGTAAGGATGCGACTCCTTAATGTCATCCTCATTTTCTATAATAATAGCCCCCGCACCTTCTGATAAATTGTCTATGCCCAATCTTGAATAGCAGAAAAACGAAAGTTCGTTAAGTTCCTCGGCACACATAACGATACTACTGCTAATCTTTTTGGCGGTCATCATTTGAAAGGCAAGCATTATTGCCTTTACAGCAATTGTTGGACCACCAACCAGTGTATGCACCGGTCCTTTATTGCCGAAACAAATGGCTGAGTTACTTGCAGGGGCGTTCAACACTGAATCGGAAAAGAGTATTGGACTGATAGCGTCAGCACCCTCTTTTAACAATGCCCTATGGAATATCTGGGTGTAATTGAGCGCACCATGTGTAATCCCAACAACCAGTGCAGTATCTTCGCCTCTAAATTTCTTGATTCCTGCATCACTTATTGCCAGGTTAATAGCAATAAATGCGTACTTTGATATATCTGCAGCACGTCTGAAACTCTTATTATTTATATATTCATTAAAATCTATATCGCTAATTTGCCCACCATAACATTCAGTCGGTGATGAAAATCTGGTTATCTTTCTGATGCCAGAAGAACCTTCTACTACAGCATCCCAGAATTGTTTTTTCCCAATGCCAATAGGAGTCATAGGACCTATGCCTGTCAGAACTAATCTTCCCATGGATATTCCCTTATTATAATGGTTGCATTTGAGCCGCCAAACCCGAAGGAGTTGGAAAGGACAGTTTTTACATTATATCCGGTAGCCTCTATGATTATATTTAAATCACACCCGGGGTCAGGAGTTTTGTAATTTATGTTGGGTGGTAAAGTCTTATGAATTATTGAAAGTATAGAAATAATTATCTCTACCGTACCAGAACCTCCAAGAAGATGTCCTATCATGGGTTTTATCGAACTAACAGGTACTTTATTGCCTCTTTCTTTCAATGCTATATTAATTGCCTTTGCCTCTATTGCATCGTTATATTTTGTTCCGGTACCGTGAGCATTTATATAATCAATCTCCGGATACCCTGCATCCATCAATGCCTTGTCCATGGCAATCGCTGCGGACCTGCCTGACGGCTCGGGGCTTGTCATGTGATAAGCATCGACTGATTTACCATAACCGACTATCTCACAGAGTATTCGTGCATTGTGTTTTAAAGCATGTTCCAGCTCCTCTAAAATGAGAATTCCTGCACCTTCTCCAAGCACAAGGCCGTCTCTATTTTTGTCAAAGGGTCTGCAAAGGGTTGGGGTCACTGCCATAAGAGAGTTAAAACCTGCAAAAGTAAACTCACACATTGTATCATACCCTCCGCTAATGGCTATATCACAATCACCGCTGCGGATAGAATTAAATGCATAACCGACTGCATTGGTGCCCGAAGCACAGGCATCAGAAAATATTACAAAATCCCCCTTTAGTTCTAATTCTCTAAAGAGATTAATTGCTTGATAATGTGCAAGGTAATCAAATACTCGTGACGGTCTAGCTCTGGCAAGCCCTTTTTCCAGGACATCTCGGTGAAATGCTTCGCCGGAGAGCATCCCGCCGAGTGTTGTACCCAGGGATACAAGTATATCTGTATTTTTAAGCCTGGAGAAAATATCTGCCTCTGAAATAGCTTCACGAACTGTATGGATAAGGAGATGTGATGCCCTGTCAACTCTTGACTTCTTTAAATTTTTAAGAGAGGTTGTACTGAATTCGCTTGCCTCACCACCATACTTTCCCCTGTATCTGGACGAATCAAAAAATGTGATCTCTTGTATGCTGGCTTTTCCTGATTTTATCTTCGCCCAGTTTGATCCTTTTCCTATCCCATGAGCAGTTATAATGCCCATACCTGTAACAACAACTCTTCTACTCAAAACTTAATATCATCCTCATTTTGCAACTTTCTTTTTAGAACCACTGTAAAAGTAAATTAACGATAATACAACAATTAATACGATAACAAATATCCCGATGATACCAGTATAAATGACAAAAACCACCAAGATAAATGTTAAAACAAGCCAAACAAACAAAGTAGAAAATAGCGATTTATAAAAATATCCATCTTTCATCCACTGAATCCAAGCACATCTCTAATGGGGGCAAATCGAAAGTGCTTAAGCAAGCCCTCAACCTTTATAGGTGTTGCCTTTATATTAAAATAGTGCATAAATCTCCTGGTTAATGGAATCTCAATTTTGGGCTTTTCCTTATCAAATTCCCATGGGTGTATATAGACTATGGCTGGATGTCCTTCCTGATTTATCTTCTTTATCCTGGAAATTACATAAAAGTACGGTACGATTCTCAAAGGCAAACCACCACTGAAAGGAATATTTTCCCAGAATAGTCTTGTTGTTGAAAGAGGTAGTTCCCATATTTCTCCAAATTCGGTATCAAGCTTGCACGGATAAATAGGGAAATCCCTGTCCCCCATTCGTGTAAGGGGCACCATGCTTGAGTCGTAAAGGATACCAAGTTTTCTGAGCGTTTTTAATGCCCAGGGTGTTTGCTTTCTTATAGACCATTCAGGTGCCCTGAAGCCTAATATCCTTTCCTTTGTAATCAAAGATATTACCTCAATAGATTTAATAACGTCTTCCTCAAACTCCTTTTCTGTCATCTCAAAGACTCTTCTATGGCAAAAACCATGAGTCGCTATCTCATGCCCCTCATTCTTGATTGTTTTGATAAGGTCAGGCTCTCTAAAGGCTATATATCCAAGGACAAAAAATGTTGCTCTTACATTGTACGTTCTTAAAAGTTTTAATATTTTGGCAGTATTTTTTAGTATACGACTCTCGTAAGCATCCCATCGTGATTGGTCAGAATATCCTTCGGCACTGCATATGTGATACCAGTCTTCAAGGTCTACAGTAAGTGCATTTATCATTTATATGTGTTTAGACGATTATTAGAAAGTTTACCCCATTTACTGTCATGGGATAGCTCGACAGATTTTTTCCAGAATTCAAGTGAGTCATCTTTATTCTTAAATATCTGCAACTTAAGTTCAGCCATTTTATAATATATAGCAGCTTTCTTTTCATCTGTTATGCCATGGCTTTTAAGTGCTTTATCATATGCAGCAAGAGCTTCCTTGCCTTTAAAAAATCTAACATATTTTTCAGTTTCATAATCCCCTGTATATGAAACAGAATCCTCTTCAATAGTTTCATATGCATCAGTTATTCTTGCCTGGTAGAAATAAATATCTCCTTTAACGATATAAGCATCCACGTATCCTGGTTTGTAATAAAGGGCCTTTTTTAAACCCCCTTGAAAATGTTTATCCTTTTCAACAAGACCTGAATATTTGGCATAAAGGAGCCAGAATTCGGGGTTGCTACGATTGCTCATCAACATAGTCTTTATCTTTACTTTTGCAGCATACGCTTTTGTCTTCCATGCAGGATTTTTGTTCTCTTTCATTATCCTAAACTGTTCTAATATAGTATCAATGAGAGCAAAATGATATTTAATATCAGGAGAACTGTTAGCAAGCCTGTTAAGTATTGTAAATGCCTCGTCATATTTTTCTGAATATTTTAAGGCCATTGCCTTCTGATAATCAGCTTCATACTGTTCATTAACTGCAAAGGCGACATTAACACTTAAAAAAAGCAATGCCATGACAAATACCACTGTAATACATCTAAATTTCTTCATAATTACCTCCTTTTTAAAATATTTCTCATTTCTTTATCAGAAAAAAAAGCAAAGATTGATGAAATGCGACCTATAACTGGCATGGGGTCTCTGATGGAAAGTATGTCATCTTTAATTTTCATATTGAAAAAGCCCGGTTTTAGTCTGAACCTATCGGGATTTGACAGAAAATGCAAAAGATCACCGGGTATTAACCATCTGCACATTATCCCGGTTTGATAATCATGAACAGGCTCTATATCTCCATCTACTGCTAATTTATAAAGGAGATAGGGAAAATCTACTCCTGCTTCGATAGCCAGTTGCAGTGATCCCCAAAATCTGGGGTTTACCTCAAGCAGTTTTGGTTTTCCATCTCTTGGGTCAACCTTAAATTCCACATGAGCAATACCTGTCCACTTCAATGACTCCAGTAATTTCTTTGCAATCTCTCTTGCATCATCCATTTTAATACTTACCCTTAGGGTGCTCGGTCCTCCTTTTAAAGGATATTCTCTCAGTCTTTTATAGACAAAAGAGGCTTTAACTTCTGACTTAAAATTAAGGAGCATTCCAACGCCGATTGCATCACCTCCTTTTGGAATATATTCCTGAATTATGGGTAATTGATATTTTTTGTGGATTTTCAAATATGTTGTAATAAAATTTTCTCTTTTCTCAACATAAGCTATACCCCTTGATCCAGAACTTATACGTGGTTTAATGACAACAGGAAAATCAATATCGTTTGCAAGGTTGTATATCATGGAAAGGTTATCAATAATATAAGTCTTGGGAATATCAAGCCCGTTTTCATTTGCAAATTTCATAAGGAAGGCCTTGTCTTGTATTTGTAGACTTATGTCTGAGTCATCAAAGGGGATATGACAGTATTTTGATAATTTGTTCTTATTTGACGTTATAACTCTCTGAGTTGTTAATTCCATGGGGAAGAGTACATCATATTTATTCATATTTAATTCTCTTTCAAGCCAATTAATGAATTCCTGTGTTTTCTCTTTTGCTGAAGGATAGACAAGCCTTCTGTTGCAATATTTGGAGAACAAGGCAGTTGCAAACCTCGTTTTTTCACCCGCTGCGACATAAAATCCTCTCCTGCCAAAAGACCGCACAGATGCAAGGCTTTTGTTCCACATGCCGTCAAGCACTAAAACTTTTGCTTTAGCAGCACACATTTTAGTCAGATTTCCTGAATAATAATCCCCGAAAAACAGAAGTGTTTTTTGTAAATACTTTTAGAAAACCTTTGAAAGCACGCCAACCACGAGCATAATAACTTACATATGCCCAGATTAAAAGTAGTTCCATCGAAAGATATGAAACCTTTTCGTGTTTAAATACCAGATGAATCGCATCATAAAGGTGCCACTTCTTGTGCCTTAATCTGCTCTTTAATGTGTTGTATAAAGATGTTCCCGGGTAAGGAGTCAAAATAGTAAACTGAGCTACCTCGGTATCAAGCTTCCTGGCTAGTTTTATAGTACTGAGTATCGTTTTTAAATCATCATTAAGTCCCCCAAGTATATAGCTTGCAAATACCTCTATGCCGTTTTTTTTGAGGAGATTTACTGCCTGAAAGGGGACATCCTTTTTTATATTTTTATTGAATTCCTTAAGAATCGATGGACTCGCGCTTTCCACCCCGATATAAACGGTCTTTGCGCCGGCCTTCGCCATTATATTAACCATATCCTCATTTTTTAAGAGTATATTTGGACTTGAAAGACACCACCACCAAATATCAAGTCTCTTTTCCATTATCTTCAAGCATATATTTTTTACTCGTTCAGTTGAGACTGTAAAATTGTCGTCGCAGAAAGCGACTGCTCTGAACCCATAGTTGTAATATAAATCTTCTATCTCGGCAATGACAGATTCTGCGCTTCTGGATCTCCATGTCTTTCCGTACATTTGAGGAGTAAGACAAAAAGTGCAATTATAGGGGCATCCTCTACTGGAGGATATGACTGCTAATGGTCTTTCACCCCCGTATTTAAGGCAAGTCTTCTTATATGACTCTATATCAACCAGATGTCTGGCTGGAAAAGGCAAATTATCGAGATCCTGTATGAGTTCTCTAGGTAATGTTCTTACAACTTTTCCATCCTTGAGATAACTAATCCCTTTGATTTTTGGAAGCTCATCACCAGATTTTATTACATTAAGGAGTTCCGGGAAGGTTAATTCCCCTTCACCCCTTACAACAAAATCCACATATCCACTTCTTAAAACATCATCATCGACAAATGCTGGATGAGGCCCCCCCATAACCACAATACTCCCGTCTGATTTAGCTTTTTTTGCAATGGCCAAGGCGCTTCGAAAACGTCTCGTATCCGATGTAATCCCGACCATATCATAGTTGCGGTAATCAAAAGCTGATGGTTTATTCCCTGAAATACAAAAGTCCTTAATCCCGATTCTGAAACCCTGTTTTTCTGCTGAGGCCGCTACATAGAGAAGACCTAATGGTGGAAAAACAAATCCAAAAGTTTCAAAGACATTGGTGCTTTGCGGGTTTACAAGTAATATGTTAATAAAAATTCCTCCTCACCTTTATCATCAAGTACTAAAATTTTGGCTATTGGTAAAATCCTGTTTGTTTTTGATTGTTTTTTTAATCGTCTGCCTAAACCCGAAGTTCATTGGATAAAAGAAATTCTTATATGCCTTTGTTCCCCAGAGACGTTTAAAAATTGACGGGTATGAATGAAATTCTTTAAGCACATGGTAGTATCCCTCAAGCAATTTATCGGGGCTCATCTTTTTGGGACTAAATACAACATTGTTTGTGTTGTAATACGACCAGTCATTCGTCAAGAGTCTATTCTCATCAACCATCTGTTTGTAGAGCCTTGTCCCTGGATATGGAGTGAGTATTGAAAAATAAGCTATTTCAAGTTTTGATTTTATGACAAACTCGAGTGTGCGATCAAAAACACCTTCGTCATCATTATCAAAGCCAAATACAAAAGTTGCATCTATTCCAATACCATAATCATGGACTTTGTTGATTACATCAATATATTTTTGAGGTTTATTGAATGCCTTGCCCATGTTAGAGAGATTCTCGGTCGAGAGTGTTTCAAATCCGATAAGAATTCCCATGCAGCCGCTTTTCTTGCAAAGCTCCAGTATCTTGTCTTCCTTTTCAATATTCACAGATGCCTGACCGAGCCATTTAAGATTATAAGGGATGATCCTTTCCAGGAATTCTTTTGTATAGGATTTATTGCTGATTATGTTGTCATCAACAAAGAAGATAACATTTTTTAGTGTAAATATCCCTTCGAAGGGTTTCAGTTGCTGCATCTCTTTTTCAACCTCATCGATTGGTCTGCTTCTGAATTTGCCGCCAAAAGAAGTTGTTACTGAACAGAACTCGCAGTTATGTGGACATCCACGTGTAGTTTCCACGAAGTGAACAGGCAGGTATTTTTTCCCTTCATAATGGTCCCAGTTTGGAATGGGAAGATTTTCCAGAGAAGGGTATCCATTCGCATGCCTGTATATCCTTTTAAGTTCACCTTTTTTGAAATCTTCGAGGACATTGCCCCAGAGATTCTCTGCTTCTCCAATAACAACAGAATCAACATGCTGAAGTGCCTCCTCAGGGAGCATGGATGCATGCATTCCACCCATAATTACCTTTATTCCACGCTGCCTGAAACTTTTGGCTATTTCATATCCGCGATTGACAGCAGGAGTCATGGCAGTGATACCTACAAGATCAACATCCTGATTCAGATCAAGAGGCTCGATCTTTTCGTCAAGTATATTCACCTGCCAGTCTTGTGGTGTAAGTGCAGCTACCTTAAGGAGCCCTAAATAAGGCATCCTGAAGTAAAAGTCTCCGCCGAGGAGGCTTTTAGGGGAGAGGGGGGAGATTAATAAAAGTTTAAGCTTATTTGCACCCATATGAAACCTTTATTTATTTTTTATTGTAAGGAAATTTATTTAGGACTAACTATCTCTTCAACCCTCATTTTACCTATTATTTCAGGATCATTTAGTAGTTTCTCAATAGTATGATATATAACACTTCCAAAAGCTCGGCCCATACTCCAACCAGAGGTATCGGTTTCTAAATATTCCTTAGCCCAACTCTTATCAGGTGATTCAAGAAGAACTTTCATGTTTACTCTCACTTTTGCAAATCCTTGGAAAAAAGCAAAATCACTCAGTTTAACGTTAATTTTATTAGGGCTGTCGTCTGAAACATTCACACCTCTCTTTGTCAGTTCACTCTTCCATTGTTCTATAAAGAATTGTGTCCACTCATTATAATTTGCATAGTGTGTAGTTCCACCAACACCTGCAAAAAGTTGTGGTTCAGTATTTGGTTGATTGTTTATAAGAGCCACAGATAGTGCTTCTGTGTATGGTGGCACAATACCTAAATCTATAGCTGGACTGCTACCTGGATGCCAAGTACGTGAACAACCTGATATTAAAAGAATTACAATTACCCCCAAAAAAATTTTCTTTAAACTCTCCATCTTAACCCTCCTATAAATTTGTTTAATAATCTAAAAAACATATTTTATACAATAAATCATTTTCCCCAGATCCCTTCTGTTCTGTTTACCTTGCCGGTATTTGGATCAAATGCTACTCCGATATTTTTCCCAAAACGCCTTCTGGCATAAATCCAGAGATCGGCACCCATAATGTCTTCATAAATCATTGTATTTGTCTTGCCACGTGATATTTTGGTTGGGGGACCCATTGCTATATATACCTGCTCTTTAGTCATTCCGATTTTTGCTACGGCATTTCTAATATTGGCCTGAACATTCTTTGGAAACTTTTTAATATTCAATGGTTTCTTCGTTACAAATTTTTCAAGAAAAACGTCCCCATCAGCACCTATATCCAGTTCATAGCTGCTTCCTGTCTTGACGTTTTCAAGTGTTGCCTTGTTACCAGCTTTGGTAACTCTCAGTTTTGTTCCTGCCGGTATAAATGTTGGAGCTGCCTGCCAGTTAACCCATGTAATGTAATTGCCCTTGATTACTTTTAAATTACAGCGGGCATAATAAGTATCTTCTTCACAATATCCATTATTTGTGAACAGAAATGAAGCAATAAGAATTATACTTAGTAAAAGAACATTTTTTTTCATTATTCCCCCTTCTAATCTAGTTTTGAATTCTTTTAAGCCATTTGAAATATAATACAGAACCTATCTGTTTTACAATTGAATTTATATGTGATGTATCGCCAATACAGCTCTGACAATAAGAATCCAGAATTTTTAAACGCTGAAACCCCCTGACCGTTTTCTGGACTATATTATTCTGGAGATAATTTATTATTGAGACCTGATTAAAGTTGGCGATTGATGTTTTACCGTCGTAATCCGTACAGCAAAAGACATAATCACCATTCCATAGTATCCCGAAGTTCTCTTGTATCCCCGGACAATATCCAAATTTTGCTTTTACAAGCTTTTTATCCGAATTTTTTATCCAGTCTCCGAGTATGCGTGTATGGAAAAAGAGTCTGTCAGTTATTATGATCCTGTTTTCCTTGAAACTCCTTGCACGATTTATCTGTTTCAACACATCTGGAAGTCTTTTTTCAATATTAGTACCTTTTAATATTCTCTCTGCCCATAACCTCAGGTGTTTTTTTAATTTCATGGAAGTATCAGCAATACTAAATTCCTTTGCTACAGGTATAATTAATCTCCTTAATGGGGAAGAAAGGAAACTTATTGTCAGCTCTGCCCCACGGTCTTCTCTAATGAATGTCTTTGCAACCGAGGTAATCTGTTCAGAATAATCAATAAATGAAAACCCCTTTGCACCTCGCATGGAAAAAGTACTTTCATCAGGTGTCTGAAGGGATATCATTATTTTTTTGACACCAGCATTTTGCAGGGCTTTGAGCATTAAAAGATCAAGACGGCTGCCATTAGTTGTTATACATACATTTACTTTTCTCAAATTTGCATATTCAACTAAATCCACAACATTGGGATGCAGGGTAGGCTCACCCATAACATGGAATACCACAAGGTTAGTAATACCAGCACTGCTTACCTCGTCAAGAATTGACTTTGCCATATCAACAGATAACATTCCTCTCTGCCTTTTCATCATGGAATCAGGGCAGAACTCACAGGAAAAGTTACATATATTTGTAAGTTCCATATGCAGTCTGTTTATAGGGAGTTTTATTACACCGATACTCTTATGCATTTTCTCTCTTTTTCCACTCTCTTCTTATATGCGGCATAGCACCTATTATAAACATGAGTGACAGTGAAATTATAAAACCTGCACTACTTGGTGTAAATATTTTACTGCCAAAATATGTGTACAAAAAACTGATTGGCACAAGAGGAATCATACTAGCGGTATAGAACTCTCTAAACCGGATATTTGAAAGGCCCGCCCAGTAGCTAACTATATCCCATGGCAGATTAAAAAGTCTCATAGATAACACGGCTTTTCTGCCATGCTCTCTTGACCACTCATCCATCCGTTTGAGACTGCTATTTATCCTTGTATATCGCTCAATTGCATCCCTGCCAAGCCACCTTGCAAAATAAAAACCTACTATCGTAGAAAATACACCTCCAACTGCGACATATATTGTACCCCAGACCGCTCCAAACAACACACCTGCTACTATTGTTAATCCCATGGATGGCAAGAAAAAGAGAACAGGCCTGATAACGCAGAGTGCAATAAAAATAAAAGGGGCTACTGTTATATTTCTCTCTATAAAAGCATTAATATGTTGTGGACTCAAATAGGGATAAAATTTAATACAAAGAATAATAATTGCGATAACTATAGTCAGTTTAATAGCAGCAAGCATTGTTTAATTATCATCTTCTTCAAAAATGTTTGTTATCCAGACATCTTCGGGCAGGTTTATTTTAAAGGTATCTGGTTTGATCGCGGGATTAGTCTTTATGTCAGTGAGCTCTGTAACAGTCCTGTCCCCTTTTGGGGTAGTTACTTCAAAACCCATTGGTATACCTGTTTTCTCATTGTAGAATATGACAACAGATGACAGATAGCCAGCCACTATTTTTGATAATGGAATTAACTCAAAGACTATTTTACTGTTTTTACGAAATATGTTTACAGTAAATTTTTCTTCCATTTCAATTAAAGATCCCCACATAGCTGATGTAAAAAAATTCATGGTATTGCGTGCTATAAAGTTTTCAGAGAGATTATATACCTGTGCTTCATTTACATCAGAATGGTAAACAGTCATTGTTTTACCATCAACAACAGTGATAGATTTATCAGGACTGACCGTCTCCCATCTGAGCATGTCTGGTTTATGCAGGATTACAGTTCCCTCGATATGAATATCCTTTTTTAGCAATGAGATGTGTTTTTCCTGATAAACCTTTGCGGTTATTGAATCAATATCTTTTTGCAGACTCTTAAGATTTTTAACGATCTCTTGTCTTTCAATCTTATCTAACACTTGTCTTTCATCATTTGATGCCTGACCGAGAGATACAGAGATAAGAAAGAAAAGAAAAACAAAACGGAAGGAATTAAGTTTACTTCCCCTTATTATCAACATATTGCTTTTCTACACGATTCCTGAAAGTATAGCCTGAATTATATGTGCAAAAAGGATAAAGTCTCCCATCAACTGAAGAATAATGAACAGCACACCGCCTAATCCGCTGCAGGTCATAATTGTAGTTGTCCATGAAATGCATTCCAAAAACAAAAAAGGTCTTATATGTGTGATCTCTATATTCATCTGTCCACGTATATTTTTTATCTGTATATCCATCGAGTGTCTTAAGAAATTTTGTAAAGGTTAGACCTTGGGGAGCATTATCAGACAAGAAATGTTTGCGGAGTATGTTAAGGGAACTGAGCTTGGAGAACATCTTAATTTTTCTTTTCTCTGTTTTTGAAGCCAACATTTCAATATCCCTTAAAGTATTGAATAGATCTAGAAATCTTGTAATTGGCACAGCATCTCTATTTTTGTCAACAAATAGAAGCGTCATTGCGCCACAATGTGGATGGCATGTATGATTTGTAACAGATGTACCTGTTAATGCTTCTGCAAGTTTTACAAACGGAGTGCCAGAATTAAGGGAAAACCAATCATTATATGGATCTATAAATCCTGTCTGCTTGCTTGCATCAAGAATCATATCAGAAAGAGTATACCTCTCTCTCAGGCGATGTTCTTCAGAGTATCTGCCTGTAAAGACTATAGGCTGGATAGATATTCCTGTTAAAACATCAAGATTTTCAAAGGCAAGACGGATTAGATCACCAATCTGGTGTTCATTAACATCCCTTATAATTGTTGGTACAAATATAATTCTCAGTCCAGCTTTTCTTGCTGCCTCTATTACTTTTAACTTAGTTTCAAGTAGCTTTCGTCCACGTATCTTTTCAAATACATCGTCAGTAACACCGTCCATCTGAAGATAGATATACTGAAGCCCTGCCTCTCTTGCCTTCATTGCAAATTCAGGATCAGCAAGTTTAATGCCGTTTGAAGCAACCTGTATATGGGTAAAGCCAAGATTTCTGGACGCTTTAAGAATATCGAGAAAATCCGGATGAATGGTAGGTTCCCCTCCTGTAAATTGAATGGTAGTGCAAGGAGCAGGTTTTTCATCGCGGAGCCTTTTAAGCATCACAAAGACTTCGTCAAAAGAGGGCTCATATTTATACTTATTCGAATCAGAAAAACATATATTGCAGGAAAGGTTACATCTGCCGGTAAGATCTATATTAGCAACTGATGTATTGGTTATATGCATATTGCATATGCCACATTCAGTAGGACATTTTGAAGCTCCGATAACCTGCGGATTTGAGAAACCATTCCCGTCTCTAAAATGCCATTTTTCTAATTCTAAAAATATCTTTACATCAGAAGAGATAACGTCATTAAATATTCCATGTTTTGTACATTCCTTGGTCATCAAAACCTTTCCATCTTTCTCGTATTCCCTTGCTGGAATAATTGATAGACATTCAGGACATAATGATAGCGTCTCTTTGGGAAGTCCTTTATCTATAATCGGGACTGGACTGCCTGTTAATGTAAAATGTGGGCGATCCGGTGGCTGGTGACATCTTTCTATATAATCAGTAAGTGTCTCTGTATCCATAAATACTGCCAGAGCTGCTAAAAATATCAGATTTGGCGAAAATTATACCATTGATCAGGATATTTTTCAATAAACTCTTCAAGGATTCTCACAACCTTCTTAAGTGATTCGTACTCCTCTTTTTCATTTGCCACTATAAATGGTTCTTTGATTATCCCTCTGTATCCGTCATTCTCGCTGACTACAAATGCTACAATAATAGGGGCACCTGTTATTCTGCTTAAGATGAAAGGTCCCCTTGGGAATAGAGTCGGCTTATTGAAAAAATCTATTGTGATGCTTTCGTGTCCACTTGTATACCTGTCAATCAACATGGCAATAATCTCGTTATTATTGAGTGCTTTTACCAATTCAATTGTAGAGAAAGGAGAATTGCCTATTGTAATAGTCCTTACATTGTGTTTTTCTCTATAACACCTGCGAATATCATCTATTTCAGGATTTTGGTCAGGAAGTGTTATTACATTTATTCTTACACCATAACTCCCGAAAAATATCCCTCCCAGTTCCCAGTTTCCGAGGTGTGCGGTAAGTAATATTATTCCCTTATTCATTCGCAGGGCAGCATCAAGGTTTTCCTTGCCGTCAAAATGAACAATTTTCTTCAAGATATTTCTGTTATTTAAGTTTGTAAAACGACCATAATCAACAAGATATTTACTGTAGTTCCTGAATAACTGCTTCGAGATCGAAGCAAGTTCTTTCCCTGAAAAACCTGGAAAAACCAAGGCAAGATTTCTTTTAACATTTTTCACCGCAGGTTTATAAAAGATATAGCTTAAATCCGCTATGCCTTGAGAAATTGTATAAGATAAAAAGGTTGGAATATAACCAATCCCTTTTGTCCCCAGTCTGTAAACTGCAGGGATATTGAGAAAATGCTTAGTTAAAGCCATTTTTATGTAGAGTTAGATTATTAATCATACTTCTTCACACACATTAAGCTCAGTTATTCTTATCATAATTGTGTAATCAAACCTAATTGAACCTGACAGATAATCCTGTCTCATGTGGTTTCATCAAAATGAAGTATTACCTCACCTTCTACAATAGTATTACCTGATACGGAGGCTTTACAGGTAAATATATAAAGACCGCCGAAATTTTTTTCAAGTATACTTTCAATCTCAAGTATATCACCCGTTCTTGCATTTCCTGTAAATTTTATATTTTTCAGAGCTGCAAGCATTGATATTCCTTTACTGCCAATTATGATACCAGAGAGCTGTGCCATCGCCTCGATTATATAAACATCAGGCATTATGCTGTCAGGAAGCACTACCGGATCGTTAATTGTTAAATTTTTTACTCCCTTTACATGCCTTCCTTCCTCGATCATTTCTGCACTGTCAAGCATCATAAACGGCTGTTTATGCGGGAGATATTCAAAAGGTTTCATGAGGTTTCAACTCCGAGAGCTTCGGGCTCTTTATGATGAATGTCTTTAGTTCAGCAACAAGATCTTCTTTTAACACTATGTGAGTCCACCATCTACAGATATGTATTCACCTGTAATATAACCTGCCTCATCAGAGGCAAGGAACGAAATTGTCCTGGATACCTCTTCAGGTGTGCCAAACCTTCCTGCAGGGATCATGGAGAGAAATTCCTTCCTTATATTCTCATCCATATGTTTAGTCAGTTCTGTCTCTATTAATCCCGGAGAAACAGCATTTACTGTTATTCCAAACCTTGCTACCTCCCTTGCCAGTGATTTTGTGAAACTCAAAACACCGCCTTTCGATGCTGAATAGTTTGTCTGGCCGGCCCTTCCGAGAAGTGCACTCGGGGAAATAATATTTATGATTCTTCCCCATCGTTTTTCTATCATTGGTCTTAAAACGGCCTTTGAGCAGTAATAAACTCCGTTAAGATTAACATCAATGACCCTGTGCCAGTTGCTATCCGGCATAAGCATCAGTAGATTGTCCATTATTATCCCTGCATTATTTATTAGTATGTCAAGCCTTTCGGCCTGGTTTACAATTTTCTCTACCATGGTATTGACCTGATCCTGGTCTGAGACATCTGCTTTTACCAGAGTTGCGAGGTTGCTTATTGAATTAAGTTCGTTTATTGCTGATTCGGCAGCCTTCTCGTCAGAAGAGAAATTTATAAAGACCCTGATTCCGTTTTCTACAAAATTTCGTGATATTGCCCTGCCTAAGCCTTTTGTCCCGCCGGTGACAAGCGCAATACGTTCTGACAATTCATTACCTCCATGGCCTTTAAAGCTTCAGCGTTACTTGTAGTCCATCTGCCAATTTTTGATAACACATCAAATGATCTAATTTCAAGAATTATCAGGGACACAGACTAATTAGGGACACTTCCCTATTTTTTTAAAAAATAGGGAAGTGTCCCTAATTAATAAATAAGGAAGTGTCCCTGAATAAGTTGAACTTCTTGGCATCTAGACATTAAAATAATACTTTAAATCTTGCCGGAGATTAAGCGGAGGGTTAATTGAATTTGATTGACAATCTGAAAAAGCATCAACTGATGGTTGCGGTACGTACTGATACACCTGATCAGGCTTTTAATGCTGCGGAAGCCTGTATAGAAGGAGGAGTCAGGTTTATAGAGATTACTTTCTCTGTGCCTGATGCAGATGAAGTAATCAAAAAATTAAGTAGCGATGATAGGGTTTCAATTGGTGCAGGCACTATTCTCAATATTTTAGATGCAAAAAAGGCGCTTAAGGCAGGTGCAGAATATATTGTCAGTCCGAATTTTGATGAAGAGATAGTAAAGTTTACCAAGAAAGAGGGTGCAGTATCCATACCAGGTGCGTGTACTCCTACTGAAATATACAGAGCCTATGAAGCAGGGGGGGATATTATAAAGCTCTTTCCTTTTGTGGAAATAGG
>CAYFQB010000069.1:0-16309 GCA_964345225.1 uncultured Nitrospiraceae bacterium
TTTTACAGGAGGAATTATGTTCCATATTGCAGATCCTCGGGAAATCATAGAAGGTAAGATAACGGATGTATATTTCGAACGTGCACTAAAGATTATTAAGGCAAAAAAGTTAAACAAAAAGGTCAAAGCCGAAGTGATTGCAAAAAGCCTTCCGGAGAATTGGCCCTGGACGGTTTTTGCAGGTCTTGAAGAGGCCGGATATCTGTTGAAACATTTACCTGTTAAGGTTAGAGCTTTAAAAGAGGGTACGGTATTTTACCCGTTTGAACCTGTCATGGAAATCGAGGGAATGTATCAGGATTTTTGTGTATATGAAACAGCGATTCTTGGTCTCATATGCCAGGCCTCCGGCATTGCAACAAAAGCAGCCAGATTTAAAAAACTTGCAGGAGAAAGGCCTGTAATAAGTTTCGGTGCACGGAGGATGCACCCTGTACTTGCTCCCATGATTGAAAGGAATGCATATATTGGTGGATGCGATGGAGTTGCTGTTGTAAAGTCTGGTGAAATTATAGGTGAGGACCCCATGGGGACCATGCCGCATGCTCTTATTATATGTTTCGGTTCCACAGTGGAAGCTGTTAAGGCTTATGATGAGGTACTTGCCCCTAAGATTAAGAGGGTTGCCTTAATTGATACATTTCTAGATGAAAGGTTCGAGTGTATCAATGTAGCAGAGGCATTGGGCAAAAAACTTTTTGCTGTAAGGTTCGATACCCCTTCTTCAAGGCGCGGGAATTTCTACCGTTTACTTGAGGAAACAAGGTGGGAACTTGATATGAGGGGTTACAGTCATATAAAGTTTTATGTGAGCGGTGGTATTAAAGAGGATGATCTGCCTGTTTTGAATCCAATTGTTGATGGTTATGGCATCGGTACCTCCATAAGCAATGCTCCTGTGATCGACTTTTCTTTCGATATAGTGGAGGTTGAGAAAAAGCCTCTATCAAAAAGAGGAAAATGGTCCGGCAGTAAAAAACTCCTGGAATGCGCCAAATGTTCCGGCAGGAAGATAGTTCCTAATATAGCTGGAGGACGTGGAATATCCTCAAGACCGAGATGTGACTGTGGAGGCAGATATACTGATATTCTTTTTGACTTTATTGATAACAGAAAAATTCTTTTCCGTGAGGAAAGTCCCGGTAAATTGCGTCAGAGAGTCCTGAAAAATATAAAAAACCTGTCGTTGTGATTTTAGATAAAAAGGAATGAGTAGCAGGGTGCAGGGGGCAGGGCGTAAAAAGGCAAAGGGCAAAGAGCAAAGAGTAAACAGCAAGTAGTAAAAAGAACGCCATGCGCCATGCGATGAGTAAACGGGCATCGTTACCGTAACCGTAAGACGTTACCTTTAAAATTTGCAATTGATAATCAAAAATTCGGAAATTAAATTTCAAAGGGCCAGTGACTAGTGACTAATGACCTCAAAGGTAGCGGGCGGTAAGGTATTCTCCCTACGGGTCGTTGACCCTATGGGTCATAGACTGTGATCTCGCGATTATTTAACGGACAAACTAGATGAAGGTTTGCGAAATATTTACGAGCATTCAGGGCGAGTCGAGTTATGCCGGCCTGGCATGTACATTTATCAGGCTAAGCGGGTGTAATTTGAGGTGTTCATATTGTGATACACAATATGTATATGACAACGGGACAGAGATGTACATTAATGAAATTATGAACCGGGTTATGACAGCAGGAGTAAATCTTGTTGAGATTACAGGAGGTGAGCCTCTTCTTCAGGGGGATGACACGCATAGTCTGATCAGAACACTTCTTGACAAAGGTTTTGAGGTATTGATTGAAACTAACGGCTCAATAGGTATAAAAGACATTGATAAACGTGCAACTGTTATTCTTGATATAAAAACACCGGGAAGCGGTATGAGCCATGACATGGATTTCTCTAATCTTGATTATATAAAACCATCAGATGAAATAAAATTCGTAATATGCAGCAGAAATGATTATGACTGGTCAAAAAAAATAATCTCTGATTATAAACTTAATGGCAAGTGCAAAATTTTATTTTCCCCGGCATTTGGCGTCCTGGCCCCCTCATTGATTGTCAGGTGGATTATCGAGGATAGGCTGGATGTCAGGCTTAATATCCAGATTCACAAATATATTTTCGGCCCGGATGAGAGGATGGTTTAATTGCATCAATAGTAATTTTTTTATTTTCTGGACTTGCCACGACCTTTCTTATGTTCTTTTGGTGTTTTAACCTTATCCTTTCCTTTTCCTTTTTCTATATCATCACAGATATTAACGAAATTCTTACCGCTTTCTCTCATTTTTATTATATTTTCAGGTGCAAATTCGTAGTAATCTGATATGAAACGTAAATTGACGAGATTAATAATATCATTGTCTCCGAGTTTTATCTGTTTCCATTCTTTTTTGGGTTTCTTTTTATAGTAGCCATAAGCCTTCCCATACGGCGGACCAATGACCGCGGTTTCTTTTACCGGTACATAATATATTTCAGGTCCAAGGCCGAAATGTGTTGATATGTCAAACCAGGACATCCCTTTTAGACGCAGGTCTATTATTATACCTGTAGACACACGTGTTCTTTCGGCAATAAAAAATACGACAGGAATTTCATTATCTTGAATCCTTCTTTCCCTGATGATTATGACCTCTCTTTGCGGAACACTAAAGTAGTCCCCTATAGCAAGAAAGAAGCTGCCGCCGCTATCGCTGATTGATATACCAGCGTTTACTGTTGCTTCTGAAGCAGTACCGTAAGATAACAACAATAAACATACTAAAATTAAAGACTTTTTCATAATAAATGCCTCCTTCTAATTAAAATTATTTTAAAAATCCGAATTATAGAGAATATTTTAGTCTGTCATGTATCATAAGTAAACCCCGTAGAAAAGATGATTTTCTTTACGGGGTAAACCCCGTAGAAAGGCAGTAAGCACTAAGCAGTAAGCAGTAAGGAGTGAGGAGTAAGGAGTGGGAAGTAAAGAGCAGGGCGCAGGGAGCATGGAGCAGGGCGTAAAGAGTAAGAAGTAAGCAGTAAAAAGCAGGGTGCAAGGAGCAGGGTGAAGGGTAAAAAAGGCAAAAGACAAAGAGTAAGGAATAAAAAGAACGCCATGCACCAAGCGCCATGCGCTATGCGATGAGTAAACGGGCTTGGTAACCGTTGTCCATAGACTTTTTCAGTTGTTGACCAATGACCAATAACTAATGACCTCAAAGGTAGCGCGCGGTAAGGATGATTTTCTTTACGGGGTAAACCCCGAATAAAGTGTGATTTTTCTTATAAAAGCGTGAATATAAAAAAACAAAGCTGTTACTATATAAATTATTGACACCCATATCCGTAAGTGGTAAGATTTTGTCATGGTTCGAAGAATAGTATTAATATCATTATTTCTATTTCTTTTTACCACCGTGGCTTTTTCAGATTTATACAGGTATGTAGATGAAAACGGTGTAATCTGCTATACAGATGCACCTTTTGGGAAGAAGTCTGAAAAGGTTTTAAAGGAAAAGAAGATAATTGATAAAAAGATGAGTGCTGGTTACGACTACAGTAATTATGTTAAAAAAGCAGCTTCGAAATATCGGCTGGAGCCTCAATTAATACATGCTGTTATAAAAACCGAGTCGAATGGGAACTACAGGGCTGTATCCAGAAAAGGAGCAATGGGTCTTATGCAGTTGATGCCTTCTACCGCAAATGCTATGAATGTTAGAAACCCTTTTAATCCTGAGGAAAATATAGAAGGTGGCACAAAATATCTTAGATATCTTATTGAGAAATTCAACGGAAATGTGGAACTTGCGCTGGCTGCGTATAATGCAGGGCCTAAAACAGTTGAAAAGTATGGAAAAACTCCTCCTTTATCAGAGACAAAGAGATATATTGACAAGGTTTTTTCTCTGTATAATGGGAAACGATTTTATAGTATCTCTGAACTGAAAATGAAGGACAAATCTTCCCCTATATATAAAATTGTTCTTGAAGATGGCACAATCCTTTTCACAAATTCATCTCTTATAAATACAGGTGAAGTAAGGTTTTAAATGCCGTCTGAAATTGATTTCCTTCAGGAAAAGATTCTGAAGTTTAGAGAGCGTAATCGCGCAATAATTATATCCCATAATTATCAGAGAGGCGAGATTCAGGATTTAGCAGATTTTGTCGGGGATTCTCTGGAACTTTCAAGAAAAGCAGCGACAGTAGATTGCGACATGATTGTCTTCTGCGGGGTGAATTTTATGGCAGAAAGTGCTTCGATACTTTCTCCTGACAAGACAGTACTGCTCCCGGAGATTGGCGCAGTCTGCCCGATGGCAGACATGATTAGGGTTGATTCACCAAGGCCGGTAAGAAAGAGCTTCCCTGGATTTGATAACCCTCCCTCGTTTGTTTATCCTCCTGAATTTACACTGAGGGATATTAAGCAGAAATACCCTGGTATTCCTGTAGTTACCTATGTAAACACAACCGCAGATGTTAAGGCTGAAAGTGATATATGTTGCACATCTGCAAATGTAGTGAAGGTAATAGAATCTCTTCCTGATGAACAGGTTATATGTATACCTGATAAAAATCTTTCCATGTGGGCAGCAAAGAACACCAGGAAGAAGGTGATTACATGGGATGGGTTTTGCCATGTGCACGAGAGGGTAACACCGGAAGATGTAAAAAAGGCAAGGGAAGAGCATCCAGGTGCTCTTGTAATGGCACATCCGGAATGCAGGATAGAAGTCCTTGAAATGGCAGATCATGTCACAAGTACATCAGGAATGCTGAAATTCGCAAAATCCTCAACGGTAAAAGAATTTATTGTTGGTACCGAGATAGGGCTAATGCACAGGTTAAGAAAGGAAAATCCAGACAGTGCCTTTTATCCTCTCAGAAAAGACATGATATGCCCTAACATGAAAAAGACCACTCTAAAAAGCATACTCAGGGCTTTTGAAGAGAACATATATGTTGTTAAAGTTCTTGAACACATTAGAGTGCCGGCCAAAAGGGCTCTTGACAGAATGCTGGAAATAAAATAGCTGATCAATAAATTTCCCTCTAGGGAGCGAAAGGAATATGTCCAACTACTTAATCCAAAAACTATTTTTGTGCTGAAATGTATTTTATGGGTTAAAATCCTTGACATGCAGTATTCAACCCCATCATGATAATTAACTAATGTCAACAAACAGGCTGGAACAGAAAATAATCGAGAGTATCAAAAGAGATGGCCCTATTACTTTCGAAAAGTTTATGGAGATGGCACTTTATGATCCGGTATTTGGTTATTACAGCTCAAAGGAAAACAGAATTGGAAGGGAAGGGGATTATTATACAAGTTCACATCTCCACTCCTTATTTGGTGCAATGATTGGAAAGCAGATTAGTGAGATGTGGGAGCTTATGGGAAAACCGGGGAATTTCAGTATTGTAGAAATTGCTTCAGGTGCAGGGTATCTATGCAGGGATATGCTTGATTACATGAGAGACACGGAATTTTTTGACTCTCTTAATTACATTATTATAGAGATGAACCCTGCAATGAGGGATAAACAGAGAGAGCTTCTCTCTGTATTTTCAAGCAAAGTAAGATGGTTCTCTTCAATGAATCAGGTTAAACATATCACGGGATGCATCTTTTCTAACGAGCTCCTGGATGCATTCCCTGTCCATCTTGTCCGGATGGAAGAGAATTTGAAGGAGATATATGTTGATGTTGAGGGTGATAGCCTAAAAGAGAAAACCGGGATTTTAAGCAAAGATGACATATTAAAATATTTCAAAGGTTATTCCATTGAACTTGAAGAAGGTTACAGAACAGAAGTGAATCTGAAGATTAGGGACTGGCTGAATGATATTAATAACTCATTAAGAGAAGGATTTGTTTTTACTGTGGATTACGGCTTTACTTCAAGGGATTATTACAGTGAGTACAGAAACAGGGGTACACTTATGTGTTATCACAGGCATCAAATCAGTGAGAATCCATATCAGAATATCGGGGCGCAGGACATTACAGCACATGTTAATTTTTCATCTCTAAAAAAATGGGGTGAGGAGCTGGGTCTCAAGACAATAGGTTTTTGCGGTCAGGGGGCATTCCTGGTGTCTTTGGGAATTGATGAGGAGATAAAAAGACTGGCCTCAAGTTCTGATGACTATCTGTTTGAGCTGGCAAGGATTAAAAAGCTGATTATGCCGCAGGGTATGGGCGAATCACATCAAGTAAATATTCAATATAAAGGTAATAAGACTTTGAATTTGAAGGGTTTCTCAATAAGAAATCAGATTAAATCATTAACCTAATGTATTTTTAATATACCCCAGGCTTTTTATGACATCTTCAGTCGAGTGAGCTTCAACTGTATAAATGCAGTCTTTATTCTCAAGCAGTTCGAAGAATCTTTCAAAATCAAATGTACCTTCGCCAATTGCAAGATGCTGGTCAGATTTTCTGTTGTTGTCGTGAAGGTGGATTTCGAGTATATAAGGATTTAAAGAACTCAACCATGTTTCAAGTGATACGTTAGAGAAAAGATTGCAATGGCCTGTATCAAAACAGATCCCAAAATTATTTGAATTCATATTTTCCATTAGTAGTTTTAGATTGTCCGGCTTATCCTCAAAAATGTTTTCTATCACAATTTTTACACCCATATCAGAGGCCTTTTTGTTGACAGGTTGCCATGTCATAAGGCTTTTCTCGAGCCACAGGTCTATGTTCAGGGCATACTTCCATTTTTCATAGCCTGAATGGAAAACGATTGCAACCGGTTTTAATTTCTCTGACAAATCAAGTACCTGTGAAAACCTGTGCATTGTAGCTCTTCGAACCTCGGAATCTACCGCACCAGGAGACAGATCCATAAAAGGTGCATGGATGTTAATAGATGGATTGTTATCGAGTCTGTTTATTAATGCGCTTATGTCATCATCTGTTAGTGAATCAAGAACTGCAGAACTAAAGTATATTTCAATGTTAAGTGACTTTTTTATAATAAAATCAATATATTCAGGGATTTTATTAAATGGTATATGTACATATGGAGATGGCACTATTTTGAAACCGCAGTTTCTTTAGCATCGGATTTTTTATCAGTTTTTTCGGCTTTTTCCGGTTCTTTTCTTGATTCGTCTGATTTTTCTTTTTTTTCTGACTTGGTTTCTGAATCTTTTGAATCAGGCTTCCTTCTATCAGATGCATAGTCAGTAGCATACCATCCGGTACCCTTAAGGATGAATGATGTATTGGAGATCATCTTTTTCAATCTTCCACCGCAGGCAGGGCATATAGTAAGTGGTTCTTCTATGATTTTTTGCATTATTTCATGATATCTTTTGCATTTGGTACACTCATACTCATAAATAGGCATTTTAGACATGACCTCCAGAAAATTATTATTTTAATAATATAACTGATATATTTAACAAGCGTCAATTTTTTAAAAGTCATGAAAAAGTTTATAATACTAACATGATAGTGGGATTGACCGGAAATTTCGGTATGGGGAAAAGCTATGTGCTTTCGGTTTTCAGAAGACTTGGCGCTGTAACAATAGATAGTGACAAGATAGTTGATGTCCTTTTGAAAGAAAAGGAGATAATAAGGAAAGTAAAAAGTCTTCTCGGAGATGAAGTGTTAAATAATGATGGGAATTTGAATAAGGGAAAAGTAGCAAATAAAATATTTGATAACAATAAGTTAAGAAATAATCTTGAAGTACTACTTCATCCCATTGTATTTAGCAGAATTGATGCTTTTTTAAGTAAAATCAGAAATAAGAGATGCATAGTAGTTGTTGAAGTCCCTTTACTTTTCGAAGGTGAATACCAGAGAAAATTTGACAGAGTTTTAACAGTTTATACAACAAAGAAAACTGCCATTGAAAGGTTAATGCATACCGGTCTCTCACGCGCTGAGGCCTTGTCGAGACTTAAAGCCCAGATTTCAATAAATACAAAGAAAAAACTTGCAGACTATACAATAAATAACAATTACTCCAAGCAGCAGACCTATAAAAAGGTGGAGATTATTTACAGGTTAATGCGTGAGGATATGGAAAAGAAGAATAGGTGATTATACAGGATCCACGTCTATTCTGATATTTATATCTTTTACTTTCTCATATTTGCTCAGTATTGTTCTGGCAGCGGTGTTCAGTGTTTTTCTGTTATTGGACTTGAGAAGGACAGAGAGTTGATCCCCGCTTTTTCTTCTTTTGATATTTATTGGTCCCAGAACTTCAATATTCTGACTTTGATCATTAATGATTTTTTTCATTTTCTCGGCCAGGTCGAAACTTCCTGAGAAGTTGATCTTTAATAATTTTGAGTATGGCGGATAATTGAGTGCTTTTCTCACTGAAAGTTCTTCGTTTATGAAAGATACATAATCATTTGACTTGAAACACCTGAACAGATGATTTTTGGGAAGTCTTGTCTGTAATAATATCTCTCCATCCGGCTCAACAAGCTCTGATATTGCGGATAAATCCATATATGCTTTTTCAGATGCCCTGAAATCAGGAAAATTCAGGGAATTATCTATATTTAAAATTACAGCCAGTGGAAATTTTTTGGTTATGCCGATTCGTTTTGTCATCATCTTTGTACCGATTATTACTCTTGTAGACTCGCTTGATATCTTTTGCATTAACTCTTCGATTTCAGACTTCCTTTTTGCCCTGTCACTGTCGAATCTGATTGGTTTAATACCAAATAGCCCTTCGATATCTTCCTGTAATCTTTCTGTTCCAGACCCCAGGGATTCAAGTTGATAACTTCCGCAACGGCTGCATCTTTCCGGCATATCACCTGATAAGCCGCAATAATGGCATTTAAGAGACCTGTCATGTTTATGCAAAACCAGAGGTATACTGCATACAGAACAGTTTTCAGTATAGCCGCATTCCCTGCAGAGCAGCAGGGGTGCATAACCCCTTCTGTTGATCACGAACATAATATTCTTGCCGTCTCTAAGCCTGCTTCTGGAGACTTCAAAAACCGATCGTGTAACATTTGGCTTTATAGCCTTTTCGAATCTCATGTCGATAATCTTGATCCTGGGCCGCCCTGGATTGTATTGAGGTTTAATAAATCTGTATTTGTTAGCAAGAACATTGAAATAGGAATCTACAGAGGGTGTGATGGAAGAGAGTAAAACCGTTGCCTTCTCTATAAAGCCTCTCATTACTGCAACATCCCTGATGTTATACCTGACTCCTTCTTCCTGTTTGTAAAAACTGCTGTGTTCGTTAAGGACAATGATTAGTGATAACTTTTTAAGAGGAGCAAAAAGCGGTGCCCTTGTTCCCACAACTATATCGTGCTTTCCTGAAACAATTCCTTCAATATACTCCGAACGCCTGCCTCTGGATATTTCTCCATGAAGCAGGCAGATCCTTTCTTTAAATATTCCTTTAACAGAGTTGTAAAACAGGTTTGCACGGGAAATTTCAGGAAGCAGTATTATCACATTTTTGCTTGAGGTTAACAATTTTGCAACGATAGAGTATTCGTATATTACAGAAGGTGAGTGCACAAGGAAAGTCTGGTATCTGTTATTTGAGATCGATTTTATTAAAGGTGAGATATCTTTTTCAGGGATATCAATTAATTCGACATGAATGTTGTGAGATGACTTTTGGTGAGTTTTTTTAGCACTTGTCTTAACAAATACCTCTTTTGGAACTGTATGCTTTAAGACAAGGCCTTCCTGTGCAATATAGTATTCTGAGATCCATCGGATAATTTTCAGCAGACCGTTACCTAGGACAGGAGCATCTAAATGAATTTTAGTGAACTCTTTTATGCGGTCAGCAGGAGGAGATGTACATCTGCTGAATATTATGCCTTTTGTCAGTTTATTTTTTAAAGGTGCTGAGACTAACATCCCTGGCTGTGCTGTCTCCTTTAGCGCTTCAGGACATCTGTATGTCAACGGGCCGAGATTTATCGGGAATAATATATCAAAATAGGACATAAAGGATTTTAGCATAATTTTTGTATCCAGACCTAAGGAGATTTTATAAGTATGACCGGTGGTTGCTTACTGTGATATTTTTTGCCGTTACCGAGGCTCATTCCAACCATTCATCACAAAAATTTAACCGTTTATCACAAAAATATAGACCTTAAGATTATAATTCGATATAAGGATTGCGATATCAGTAAAACTGTAAATTTTAAATGCAAATAATCACTAATTTATATATAGGGGGATGGCATGAAAAAGTTCATTTTTTTTATCCTGATTATTTTATTGGCTGCAGCACCTGTCTGCGTGCTATGCACAGGCAGAGCCAATGCTGAAAATCTTTTTATCATGGGATGGGACGGGGCAGGTTACAGGAATGTAAAGGCACTTCTTGATGCTGGAGAGTTGCCGAATCTCCAGGCGGAAATTAACAAGGGTGCAAGTCTTGTTCCCCTTGAGATTCATATGGCTACTGTAACTTTGCCAAATTGGACCCAGATTTTCACGGGATTGGATTATGATCATTCAAAGGTTTTGGGAAATCCGCATATTACTAATTGCGGGCAAATGGGACAATTTTTAAATGCGGGTGGTTGGTTTACCCCTCTTCCTTTTACTGACACAGTTTTTGATACATTTAAATCAAAAGGTTATTCGGTTGGATGGTTTGTATCAAAATTGTTACTATCAGACGATTGCGACTGGTCTCCGCTTTGCAATATTGCGCTTAGTGCAGACGATTATCTTTTTGTATACCCTGATGAAGAAAGTCAGTATCATGAAATTTTATATAACCAGGTAGAGAATTTTATAACTGAGTACGATGATTATGTTTTCTTTGTCCATACCAATCCTGACATCTTCGGACATGGCTATGGGGAAAACAGCGACAGGTATCTGGAGGAAATCAGACGCTCTGATACACTCTTCGGAGAAGTGATGAGCCTGCTACCGGCAGATACTAAATTTATTGTGATAACAGACCATGGATTTGATGAAGGCTTGACGACACATGATAATGCCTATGACGGCTGGATGGCAACAAACCTCTCAATAGATAAACACTATGCAGACCAGAGCCCGGACAGGCAGATTGCATGGGGTACAAACAGGGATGTTGTCCCCACGCTTTATGAATGGCTAGGTCTGGATTTTTCAGTCGAGGAGCCCCGGCTGAGAGGAAAGAGCTTGCTGGAATAGACGGGATCTACGATATATCCCTGTGTATAACCTTTAAATCAAAATTGTCTTTCTTAATTGATTTGACTATTTTTTCGATGATTGCAGGGGAACGGTGATTGCCACCGGTACATCCAACTGCTATAGAGATATATGACCTGCTTTCCCTTATATAAAGAGGGATTAAGAAATTGAGAAAGTCCCTGACTTTTTTTATAAACTCTTTTGATTCAGGATGTTTAAAAATATATTCTGTGACAGGTTTGTCTTTGCCTGTTAGATGTTTCAGTGACGGGACGAAATTAGGATTCGGCAAAAATCTTGCGTCAAATAGCATGTCAATATTCTGGGGAACTCCGTATTTAAATCCGAAGGAGATTAAAATTATCGTCATAACATTAGCATTGTTTTTTGATAAATACAGAGATGATATATGATTTCTCAACTGGTGGGGAGAAAATGATGATGTATCAATGACCCTGTCTGCATTTTCTTTAAGCATGTAAAGACTCTCCCTTTCGGATTTTATTGCTTCCTCTAAATTTCCACCGAGAGGGTGAGGCCTTCGGGTTTCCTTGAATCGCCTGATCAGCACATCTGTTTCAGTTTCCAGAAATAGCATCTCTATCCTGTGTCTTTTCCTTAGTGTATTAAGTACTTTATCAATACCGTAGAGAAATTCTTTTTCGCGGATATCGATACCTATAGCGATATTTCTGATCTTTGTATTGGAAGAAATTTTTGTTATCAAAGAGCTGATGAGAGAAACAGGCAGATTATCCACGCAGAAAAAATCAGAATCCTCAACTGCCCTGAGGGCAACTGTTTTACCGGAACCTGAAAGCCCTGTGATGATTACCACCCTGGGTGTTCTGTCTTTGCCCCGGAACCTATATCTGTCTTTAGCCTTTGATTTCGTGGTTTTCACAAAAGATTATTGTATCGCAGAATGCACGGAATTTATTTTACAGGCTCTATAAGACCAAAATTACCGTCCCGTCTGCGATAGATTACATTTACGTCGCTGCTTAAATCATTTATAAAAATGAAAAAGTCCTTACCGAGAAGTTCCATCTGCATGGAGGCCTCTTCAGGACTCATTGGCTTTAATTCAAAACGCTTGTTCTTAATAATATGGCCACCTTCTATTAAGGCGGGTGATTTTTTTAAGATACCTGTCAATTTATTTGAGCCTTTTCTGTGAGAAACAAGTTTTTCCTTGTATTTCTTGACCTGTCTTTCGAGTTTTTCGGAAACCTCATCAAGAGAGGAGTATATTTCGCCTGTTACACACTCGGCCTGTATCAAAACACCGTTTACTTTAAGAAGAACCTCGGCCTTATGCCTGTATTTTTCTACGCTGAGTGTTATTACAGCTTCTGATATATCTGAAATGTAACGTTCAAATTTCTTTATTTTTTCTTCCGAGTATCTTTTTAATGCCGGTGTCACTTCAAGATGTTTACCATTAATTATAATATTCATGGTTTCCTCCTCATTAAATGCGCATTAAATGAATTAGATGACAGTTTTTTTCTTTGAGTATGGGGCGGGATTTTAAGTTCTTCCCTGTATTTTGCGACTGTTCTTCTTGCAATAGTAATATTTTTGTTCTTTAAGATATTCACAATGTGCATGTCGCTAAGGGGCTTTTGCTCCTCCTCTTCCGAGATTATATTTTTTATCATATCCTTAACGGATGTAGAAGATACTCCTCCTGATTTGCTTGGTATCTCGTTGCTAAAGAAAAATTTGTAGCTGTAAATGCCGTGAGGACATGATAGATACTTATTCGAAGTCACCCTGCTTACTGTGCTTTCATGAAGATCGAGTTCTGACGCAATATCCTTAAGACTAAGTGGTTTTAAATAACTGACATCATTGTCAAAAAACTCACTCTGAAATTTGAGTATGCTTTCAGTTACCCTGTAAATAGTCTTGTTTCTCTGAGACAGGCTTTTAAGCAGCCAGATCGCTGAACGGAGCTTATCTTCCAGGAATTGCCTTTCTTCTTTAGGGAAGGAATTTCTCTGTTTCAGAAGCCTCTGATAAAAGTTATTTATTCTTAGTTTCGGCAGTCCCTCATCATTCAAAACAATCCGATATCCACTGTCAGTTTTTATAATGTAAACATCAGGAACTATGTAATTAGCAGTGGTAGATGAAAAATTTGCGCCAGGCTTAGGAACAAGCCCCTCGATTAATTTGACAGCTGCCATGATATATTCGAGGGATACGTTGTACTTTTTTGCCATCTGGGCATATTTTTTCTTTTCAAGAGCCTCCAGATTGTTTAAAACTATATCCTCAACAAGAGATCCTTGCAGATTTAGCATTTTTAGCTGTATTTGAAGGCATTCCCTTATGTCTCTTGCGGCTATGCCCGGGGGGTCAAAACTTTGAACCAGTTTTAATGCCTTTTCTGCAGTTTCAGCATCCGCATTTGAAATATCCTGTATTTCTTCGTTTGAGAGCCTTAGATAGCCATTTTCATCTATATTCCCTATTATTATTTCTCCGACACTTCTGATTTTTTCATCTTCTCTTGATAACCGAAGCTGCCAGATCAGGTGATCAAAGAGGTCAGAGGTCTCGCTGAGAAAAGCTTCATAAGAAGGTTGAGTCGTATTTCTGGGTGAAAAATATCCCAGGTCTCTACCATCGGAACTTCTTTCTTCAAAATAATCGTCAGAAACAAAGCTCATCATCTTCTCAAGGGGCATCTCGGCATCATCACGTTCGTCAGGAATTTCTATTGAGTCTTTTTCTTCGGGTGTAAGTTCGCTTACTGTGGTCGTATCTGTGGATTCTTCAAGAAAAGGATTTTCTATCAGCTCATGGGAAAGTGTTTGGGACAGCTCCAGTTGTGGCATATGCAATAGTTTTATTGCCATCTGAAGCTGTGGTGTTAGTACCAGCTTTTGTGCGAGTTTTATTTCAAGACGGTTTTCAAGTGCCATTTACAGTCTAAACTCCTCACCGAGATAGGCCTCTTTTACCTTTTGTGTGGATATAAGTTTGTCGGGTGTGCCCTCGTCGAGAATTTTGCCGTTGTTTATAATATATGCCCTGTCAGTTATAGAAAGTGTATCCCTGACATTATGGTCAGTGATAACTATCCCCAGGCCCTTTTCTTTTAAATAAATTAACATTTTTTTAAGCTCAATAATAGCAAGCGGATCTATTCCAGCAAAAGGTTCATCGAATAACATGAAAGTTGGCCTTGTCGCAATAGCCCTTGCAATTTCGGTTCTTCTTCTTTCCCCTCCAGAGAGCTTGTAGCCGTTTCTGCTTGAAAATTCTTTGAGATTAAATTCATTAAGTAGCTGTGTTACCTCTAACTCTATTTCTTCTTTGGTGAGTCCTTTAATTTCAAGCACTGCTCTGAGGTTGTCTTCAACAGACAGTTTTCGGAAGATTGAGGGCTCCTGGGGCAGATAACTGATTCCCATCATAGCTCTTTTATACATCGGCTGAAGGCTTATATCTTTTTTATCAAGGTAAATGCTTCCTTTTTCAGGGGTTATAAGTCCGAGTATAATATAAAAGCTTGTTGTCTTACCAGCGCCATTAGGTCCAAGCAGGCCGACGATTTCACCTGTTGTAACATAAAGGTCAATGTCCCTCAAGACAACTTTTTTCCCATAGGTTTTATACAGACCCTTGACTTCGAGGAGATGCATTATCAGTCCTTATTGTTTTTCAGAAAGACTTTGCTGTTCTCTACATAAGAACGGTCTTCTTTCAAAAAGAAAGTCATTTTTGTGCCTGTAACGACATTTTCCCCATCCACAGCACGTGGCTCGCCTGTAAGGATAATCTCATCTCTATCAGCAAAGTATGTTGCATTTTGAGATGTAATGATTCTTGAATCTTTATGAATCCTGACGTTACCTGATGCCTCTATTCTGGTAACATCACCGCCTTCCTCTTTATAATAAACAAGCATTCTGTCGGCATAAAGGGTTATTTCGGTTGTCCTTGCAACTACATTTTTTTCGAATAGAGCAGTATTGGCCTTGTTGTCAGTAAGCAGAGTTTCTGATGTCACAATGATCGGCCCCTTTATTCTTGATCTTACGTCTTCAGATTCTTCAGAGAATGAATCCAGTAAAGGAAACATTACTAAAAATAAAAATAAGAAACTAATTGTTAAAAGTTGCTTTAACATCTTTGAGAATCCTTACTTTTTGTTCTTCACTGTCGATCTTCATTCCCTTTCCGTTCAGGATGAATTTCTTGCCTTCAATTTTTACATTACCACCTGTTTTTAGATTACCGGCTTTGCTGTCAAGTTCCACTTGTTCCATTATTATTGAGTAGTTGCTGTTTTTTGCAATTACCTTGCCATCGATAGTGAGATTTTTGTTGGTTAGATTGTAAATTCCCTCATCCGAGTATATCTTGATATCTTTGTCTTCTATCGTCATCTCGATGTCATATAGATGTGCCTTGTCCCCATCTTCAGTAATATCAGCCCTTTTTGCAGTTAATATCCAATCCGGCTTGCCATTATTTTTGTGAATTATCTTCAGTCCCTCGATAAAGGATTCTCCACTAAGGTGCATATCCAGTATGCCCCCCCTTTCGCTTTTAACTATAAAGAAAAAAAGGAAAAAAAGAGACAATGATAGGATAAGAAAAAGACCCTTTTTCATAAAAAAATTCTATCATATAGAAGTTTTTAAGTAAACCCCATTGAAAATTATAGTTAAATATCAATAACTTATCTATCATCTCATAGAGCAGATTTCTGCAATCAAAAAGTATGCCAATATTTTACCCCATTGAAAAAAATCTTACCTGTTAGAGATATTATTTTTTAGTTCTTCAGGGAATTGTATGGCCTACGGCTCGTAGAGGAGAAAAAATTGAACTAAAAGGTTGCATCTATCGGTTACGGGTGCAAGGCCTGTTTCGGTATTCGTTTACGTCATTTGTATCTAGCGAAAATCTTTTTATGTTTTAAGTTACGAGTATCGTTAAATGCTAATATTAATTGTGAAACTATGAACACTTAACCCCCAAAATTTTTTAAGAGTAAATATACATGTAGTATAGTTGGGCATGTTTCTTGAGCGGACATAGGGAAATTTTTGGCACCCGTCATGGCGAAATAAGCGTTCCCTAGAAGTCGGGACGAATTTTTACTGTCTGACCCC
>CAYFQB010000070.1:0-18645 GCA_964345225.1 uncultured Nitrospiraceae bacterium
TCAACAGGGACGACCGCTAATCTCAGGCCGTTTAATGTATTTGATAACCTAAAGAACAACTATGACCTTACGACACTCGGCTCAGCCGGCGGTGTACGTGAGACGAATAACCGTGTAGTGAATGTCAGGGACCAGTTCAACTCGACGAATCAGGTCGGCAAGAACTGGGCGTCTCACCACAACCTTGAGCAGTTTACTCTGAGATATACCTCGAGGGATTCGACAGCATGGCCAAACGATGCATGGACGACTTATGTGCCCAAGAAGGAGTCTGCTTCTGACGGAGGCGGTGCGACTATCCAGACACTTGGTGAAACAGCCGGTCTGCACTGTGCAGACTGTCATCTCAATGAGGCTAATGCCCACGGCACAGTAAATACACAGTATATGTTGTCTGACATGAACGATACTGATACAGCGTTTGTTTATACTGACACCATGTCTCCTCTTGACGGTAATAACGGTCCTTGCATCAAGTGTCACAATGCAGAGGCTTACATGACGGGTGGTAGTGTTGGCGGAGCTGCAAGCGGCTCAAGGGTTGACGCACATGATGCGGGAAGTGGTGGTGGAAGATGTAACAACAATGACGATCCAACGACCACTTCGTTTGGCATACCTTGCATGGACTGCCATGCTGGGACCGCACTTGGCGATATCCACGGGACAAATGCCACCTATGACTCAGGAAACGATGGAGGCACGCCGACGCCGAGATACAGATTCATGAGCGGAGCTGTTATGAGGTATTACAGCCCTGATGGTTTGACCGATCCGGTAGATGCTGACTGGGAACTCGGCTCCGGAAATACTGCTGGGTGTTATACAGTGGGTGCAGCTGATGACTGGGCTACGGGCTCCTGTGTTCAGCATAGTTCAGGTTTCCAGACGAGTCCGCCGAATATAAGGCGCGCAAGGTCGCTTAATTATTAAAAAGGAATCATCAGGCTTCAAATGGTATCCGCTGAAGCCTGATGAAGATATTTAGTAAGAGGGCAGGTTTGAGAAAACCTGCCCTCTTTTTGATAAAAAACCTCTGATTGATTAAAATAGTAGACAGTAAGATGGGGAAAAGCAGATGGTTAATCCTCACGGCCTTTGGTTTATCCGGAGCTGCGGCACTCATATATGAGGTCACATGGACAAGAGCGCTTTCATTAATCCTCGGCTCGACGACCTACGCCCTTTCGACGATGCTATCAACATTCATGGCGGGACTTGCCCTCGGAGGTTTTATAGGAGGTATGCTTGCAGACAGGCAGAAGAACCTTTTGATGCTCTTTGGCCTGTTGGAGCTTGGCATCGGCATCTTCGGCCTCATTACAATTCCCCTGATTAACTCCCTCCCCCCCTTTTATTTCAAGGTCTACAAGACATTCCATCTTTCGCCTTCAGTCTTTTTTTTCTTTCAGTTTCTCCTCTGCTCAGCGATCATGCTGATACCCACAACACTTATGGGAGCAACGTTCCCTGTTGTAAGCAAGAGGATAACCGAGGCTATAGAGGTGATGGGCAAGGGGGTTGGCAGTGCGTATTCTTTTAACACCTTTGGCGCGATATTTGGCTCGTTTTCAGCAGGTTTTATACTAATCCCGCTTGTGGGTGTCAGGACAGCCACGATTATAGCAGCCTTCCTGAATGTTAACGTTGCTGTTACAATGCTTGCCCTTTCGAGGGCAAGACTTAAGGGCGCAGTTATCGCAGTCATTATAGTATGTATTTCAGCACCCCTGGCAACAGCGATCGTTTCAGAGGAGGAGAGATGGCCTGTCAGCTATTACACAGCGCACAGGATCAAGAATTACGATGACATCAGCCGGGTGAAAGGGGACACTCCTATCCTGTTTGACAGGGAATACAGAGAGGGAAGGGTGAAACTCTGGAGAAATAAAGAGGGTTTTCTGATCGTACAGGTTGGGGGCAAGGTGGAAGGCACTGGCCTTAATGATGTGGCCAATACCCTACTTGCTGCCTATATACCTATTGCTTCACATCCTGCTCCCCGGTCTTTTCTGACAATAGGACTTGGCACAGGATTTACTCTCTCAGCCGCCAAGGAGCATGTCAGAGATATTACAGTGGTAGAGATAAATCAAGGTGTTGTAGATGCCCTGGGGGAATTCGGTCCTTCAGGGCTTTTTGATGATGTCGAGGTAAATGTAAATGACGGAAGGAATTATCTTTTTTTATCGGATAAGAGTTTTGATATAATATCCTCAACTCCTTCGTATCCTACAGAGTCCTCAGTGGTTAATTTGTTTACGAAGGATTTTTATGAGTTAGCTGCTTCACGCCTTAATCCCGGAGGAGTATACTGCCAGTGGCTACCTTATTACTTCCTTTCCAATGACGACGTTACGATGATGATCAGGACATTTGGCAGTGTATTTGACCATGTGTATCTCTGGAAGATCGAGCAGTCCATGGACCTCCTTATGGTGGGCTCAAAGACCCCATTCAGTTTCAGTGCTGAGGAGATTACGGATAAGACTCGTCTTCTAAACAGACGTGGTATCCCATTACCCTTTGTACTTTCCAGGACAACTGATGAGATACGAAAGATTGTTTTGGAGAGGAAAGATATACCCATAAATACAGACGACAGGCCTATTATTGAGTTTCATGCAGCCCGAAATGTCCTGACCGGGGTCAGGGAGTGAGCGTTTAATAGTAAAGTTATGCTAAGGTGGATTATCTCCGCAGTCATCGTTCTTTTATTCGTGTCCGTGCTTTATCTGCTCAGCTATGTCGGCAGTGCATCTAAACTCTACGGAAATGTATACAGTATTACTGAAAAAGGCATCCCTGTTTACTCTCTGAGGAGTTCATCAGATGTCTATTCTTTCTGGAAGAGCCATGGATTCAGGGGAAGGGTCGTGCTTCATCTTGGAAGATATCTTCATTTTGTTCAGGTTGACGAAACTGAAATCTATCTGGGTAAGGGGAAATTCCCTGTTAAGACGTCAATCATGATAAAAGAATATGAGCAGAAACTGGACAATAGAAACTTTCTCTGGATTGTGATGCAGGGGAATATAGCACGTCAGATTATTAATGTACTGCCGCCTGATGCATTCCGTGAGAAACTCAGTGGAATCGGGGATGATCTAACAGGAATATCCCTGACCGGACATGAAATCATCACCCATTATCTTGGCTCAAGGAGGGTCATTACCGACCGCATACCGGCTCTCAGGGAACCGGTGCTGATCAATATAGATGCATCGTACTTTGAGTATTCAGATGCAGAAAGTCTTCTGTCAGAACTGAGGCATTCAGGGATTACCACAGATATGATTACCTTCTGTTTTGCTGAGGACAACCCTGAAGTGACCGAAAAGGAGAGGCAAAGACTGGATGAATTTGCAGTAATACTACTCGGGAAGAAGGTCTGAAATGAAACATTTTTACATCCTGCTTCTGGTAATAACAATTCTGGGTGCCTTCATGCGTGTTTATAAGATCCAGGAACAGCCGCCTATAATGGATGAGGTACAGGTTGCATTTTCATCAGAAAACTATATGGAGCGGGGACAGTTCGGGCCTACCATGCCAAATCACCCTAATTTGAGGAATATCCTTGTCTATGCGTCAATGAAGACAATTGGTACAGATGCTTACGGGTTAAGGGTGTTCAGTCTTTTTTTGGGGATGCTTGGGATACCTCTACTGGGGCTTCTGGTTTACAGGATAACAGATAATGTTTCAGCATCCTGTTTTTCAGCATTTTTTCTTGCTGTTGACCCTGTACATATAACATTCAGCAGGCAGGCGATACAGGAGGTGCATACGGCCTTTTTTTTTCTGCTCGGTGTATATTTCGTCGCAACAGGTTTAAGGGCAAGATTCCCTTCAGAGGTTAAGGACACGATTAATAAAAAACACATTTTATTTATTATGCCTGAAGTCGTGTTCCCTCTTGCAGGGATCTCATTCGGCCTTGGACTGGCATCAAAGGCACATGCGCTTTTCCCAATGCTTGTCTGCTTTTTCTACTCTGTGTATGTGGCCATAAGGTTAAAAGAGTCCAAGGGAACCCTGGTTCTCTTCTTAGTTTCTCTTACGATCCTTCCGCTTACAGTATACTTGCTTACCTATCTTCCCTGGTTCGCAAGGGGTTATGGTCTTTTCGATTGGTTGTTCATGCAAAAATCCCTTATGGAGATGACTGCAACACATACGGGTAACCCTATGGATAGTATGATAGACTTAAGACCGGGGCTGTGGTTTATCAAGCCATTTATGGGTTATGGTAATTTCACACATTTTGAGGGAAAGCCTTTTGTCACTATAGCAATGGGTAACCCTCTGGTATGGATGCTTGTAATTCCTTCAACAGTTTATTTGTTCTTTAAAAATGTGAAGGGCCGCTGGATGCTTCTGGTACTTTTCCTGGTATCGTACCTTCCACTTGTTTTTTCTTCGAGGCCAATATGGGTTCTCTCATCCATTGCTGTCACACCTTTTGCGTATGGGATCGTTGGTGTGACTGTTTCAGAAGTTGCAAATAGGTTAGGCAGAAAGGCCCTTTACGTGTATGTGGGACTTACATTATCTGTCAGTATCCTTTTCTATCCCATGACAAATGGCAGGGCATGGAAGTTTGATTATCTCCGCCCCTTTATTGAAAGACTGAATCCGCACGAGCAAGAAATCTTAAAGGGTGATCTGCGGAATAGATAAAGCGTCCGCTGTTTTACTTAACAAACCTATACTTAATGATTGTCCGGAGCACTTTTACCCCATCAATAAACCCGGGTTTTTTCCCTTCTTTTTTGTTCCTGGCTTTGTAAGAAACAGGAACCTCGATTATCTGCACGCCTTTTTTTAATAGTTTTGCGGTAACCTCCGAACAGAACTCAAAGCCGGAATATTTGATATCGATTGATTGAATGACATCTTTCCTGAAAAGCTTGTATCCTGTGCCCTCATCAGTGATACGAGTGTCATACAAAAGGTTGATGAGCATGGTAAAAAACTTATTGGCTAGCCAGTTCAGTATCTTCATCTTCTCAGGCCAGAATCTCCGCAGGAAACGGCTGCCATAGACAACCTTGGCATTGTTATCATTGAAAGGCTCAAGCAGGTTCCTGTATTCTTCAGGCGAATATTCCAAATCAGCATCCTGAATGAGAATAACATCTCCATATGCAACCTTCAAACCGGCCTTTATGGCGGAGGCCTTTCCTGAGTTCTTGGGAAGATGAATTATCTTTATATTCTTATTTACTTTTGAAAGGTCGCCTAGAATTGTAGAAGTCCCGTCTGTTGAACCATCATCCACAACAATGATTTCTTTTGAAAAAGGAGATGTATCGGAATGTGTGACCTTGCTGAGAAGTTCGGCAATAAGACCCTGTTCATTAAAAACAGGTATAATAACAGTTAAAGTCATATCTCAATACTAACACAAGAATAATCAATGTAACAAACACCTCTTAATACTCCAAAAAGTTATGGAGTGAAGACTCCCTTGGCTTATCTTATCTTGAAAGGTGATAGCCATTGATTGACAAGATTTTGATATTTTGCAAGAATAGAAAAGTACTATTGATGAAAAGATTATTTGAAGTCATAGGCGTAATTGCCTTTGTTATCAGCTTTTCATGCACGTCTTCTGCCCTGGAGGTCAAAGGTCGGATTATAATTCAATTTGATAGAATCTACTTGATCGAAAAAGATGGAGGAAATCATGCTGTTGTTCAGGCAAAGGATGATGTTAAGGTCAAGAACCTGAGGAGGATTTGGGATATCAGGAAAGGAGATTATATTAACGTTAAATATTCTAAGGAAGTTGCAGGCGTTAAACTGGCGGATGAGATAATAGCCAAACCGGTTGTAGAACTTTTTGATACTTCTTTAAACATATCGATCGATAAAATCTCAAAACTTATAAAATCTGATAAAAAATATGTTCTTATAGATTCAAGACCTGCAGACTTATATAATTCAGGGCATATCCCAACTGCTTTATCAGTGCCTTACAAGGAATTCAACCCTGAGAACCTACCTGAGGAGAAAGACAGGTTAATTGTATTTTATTCAAGAAGTTTGAGAGACCCTGCAGCAAATGAATCTGCCAAAAAGGCCGTATCTTACGGATATACAAATATTAAGGTTTGCTCTGAAGGATTTAAGGCATGGATAGGGGCTTACAACTATGCTGTAGTGGAACTGCCTTATGTTAAAAAGATGATTGAAGAGGGAAGACCTTTGGTGCTTGTTGATATACGTTCACCAGAAAAGGTTAAATCAGGATACATACCGGGTGCTTTTAATATCCAGGTTGATGAAATGAAGTTAAACAGGATTCAGCCAAGGAAACCGGGAGATCCTATTGTTTTTTATGGTGAGGATGACCTGGATGCAAGGGCACATGATGCTGCAGTAAAGGCTTTAGAGGTGGTTACAGTAGTATCAAGCCCTGTACCTGTCAGCGTATTGAAAGGCGGTTTTCGTGCATGGAAATCAGCGGGATTTAATACAGCGAAAGGTAATATAAAAAACACTGTTGAATACAGATCGAAACCATCCTTGGATATCATAGAAATGGATGACTTCAAGAAGATTTGGGAAGAAGAAAAGGAGGGTAAGGACACCGGAAAATTGATTCTCGATGTCAGAAAAGGAAGAATGTGGCACATGAAGGATTTCACATTTGTTAAGAATATCCCTATTATGCAATTACCTTTTAGAATTGAAGAGATTCCAAGGGATAAAGAGATCATTATTTTTTGTACTTCCGGTATCAGAGCAGAAATAGCATATCATATCCTCAGAGATAATGGCTTCAGGGCTAAATATATTCTCAGGAATGTGAAAGTAAGCATTGATGGCACCATACAGTAAAGTTTAAAAATCAATATTCTTCTTTTCTGACTTTTTTGTCCTGTCTGAGGTTTTCAAGGTTATTCTTAGCCGATTTCACAAAACGGGCCTCTGAGGGAGTCTCCGAAGCAAGTTCAATATATTTCTCCCATGCTGCGGAAGCCTCAGGGCTTTTCATATCCTGAAGGACAAGGGCAAGATTATAATAGGCTGAATAATATTCAGGGTCTAACTCTATTGCCTTTTTATGGGACCTTATCGCTTCAGCATACATCTTTTTTGCCCTGTAAACAGCTCCAAGCGTGTTATGAAGGGTCGGTGTTTCCGAGATTACCTTTAAAGCTTTATTTAAATATGTAATCGCATTGTCATAGTCCTGTTTTCTGTAATATACAAGACCGAGGTTTTCAAGGGAAGGACCGTGGTCACTTTTAATGGCGATAGCTTCCTTGAATGCTCCTAAAGCATCATCAAACTTGTTATATGTAAGATAAAACGAACCAAGTGTGTAAAACCCCTCGGGATCTCGAGGAGTTTTTTTAGCCGAATCAATAAGCATCTGCTCTTTTTTTTGGAGAAGTCGCTTGATTTCATGCAGATCTGGTGGTGGTTGCTGCTGCTGCTGTTGTTGGCGCTTCTGTATGAACTTGTTTGCAAAAAAAAGAGTAGTGAAAGCAGCAACAACAATAAGAGCAGCTATTAATCCTTTCTTATTCATGGCTATAGTTTTTAATAGCTTTGGCTTTAATGTCAACAAGATATAGAAATTTACCTTGCAATAATTGCTTGTTGTTAAGATTATGCCGTATTGCTTATTGTTTGTCAAAGAATGTAAAATAGATAAATTTTATAGACTCGATGGCACCTTTAGAAATAGTATTTCTCTGGATAGCAGTTGGTCTATACGGGATAACAAGCACCCTGTATATCTATGCAGTTGTTTTTAATAACGAAAAGATTCTCAACAGGGTAAATTACTTCGTAGTAACTTCATTATTAATCCATACTGCGGCGATCTTGGCAAGGTGGCACGCTGTGGGTAACCTTCCAGTTGCAGGTGATTATGAAAATGCTTTAGGCGGTGTCTGGGTAATTATGATTTTCTACCTCTATATTTCCATTAAACATAAAACTCTGAAAGCCATCGGGATTGTGATCCTTCCGTTTTCTCTCCTGCTGCTCGGTTACGGACTTATGAACATACCGCCGCTTGCCCCTATGCCTGCTGCTGTCAGGTCTTTCTGGCTGTATATCCATGTCTTATTCGCATGGCTTGCATTTGGTGCTTTTACAGTAACTGTCGGCCTTGGAGTACTATATCTTCTGAAAGAGAAATATTCCGGAAAGGAGTTTTTTGAAAAATTTCCTGCCTCTGAAAGGATTGATGAACTTATGTTCCGGTATCTCATATTCGGGTTCATAACGGATGCTGTTATGATAGCATCAGGTGCCATATGGGCAAAGAACCTCTGGGGGCATTACTGGCGCTGGGACCCTGTTGAGACGTGGTCTCTGGTTACATGGCTTATATATGGTCTGGCAATCCACCTCAGGGTAACCATGGGCTGGAGAGGGATACGATTAGCCTGGATTTTGATAGTGGCTTTTATCGGGGTAATTATTTCTTTCTTCGGGATTAATCTTTTTGTCAAAAGCAGCCTGCATATATTTGATGTCTGGAAGGAATTGTAGATAATACATGAAGATATTACGGAGATTTGCGTTCTCTGTTGCCGTTCTCCTGGCTATAAATATATTAATTGCACTTACCGTTGAGCGGGAATTATTTATTTCCCGGGCTGAATGGATATTTGGCGACAATCAAGAGGAAGAGAATTCTATAAAAAAAGCACTTCTTGTATACAATAAAATATTTACAGACCTTTACGCAAGCAATGGTCAGACTTTAAGATTAAATGATTTTCCTGCAGCCAAGAGGCTCAGGCACGAGGTTTACAGGGACCTTGATTTCCTGAGAGCCCATCAGCTTTTACTTGTTTATGACATGGCAGACCTTACATTCATTGAGATAAAAAGATCAATGCCTCTTACAGCTGAAGTGATTACCTATGAAGAATGGAATTTTATATACCAGGAATTATCTTCGAGGAGACCTTCACAATCAATCAAGGGCATGGAACAGGGATTTAAGTATATCATGCAGAAACAGAAAGGCCAGTGGGTTGTGGTTGATTATATCCCTGTTAAAGTCAAGCCTCCAGAAAAGAAAGATGAATTCTATTTCTAGGAACACCAGATTCCTTGTATCTTACGAACTGTTTTTTTATTTAATTGGTACTTTTCTGCTGTTATATACTGTTCTTGTGTTTGTTTTCCAGTTTCATGGATGGTCTGTATTGAACCTTATGCCCTCAAAGGTCCTGGCTGTTTTTATATTTTTCAACCGCTTTTTGGGGTTTTCCAGTGATTTAAAAAACAAAAGGCCTTATAGTATTTTTTCAGCGGGGATCTTTATAGTTGTCTTCGGCCTGCTGTTTGCCTTTGCTTACAGTTTCGAAGGTATTGCAGGACTTGGGGAGGGCGAGGGATTTGCAAAGTATGAAAGGGTTAAGAAAGGGTGTTTGTCTAACCCCCCGGGACTTAATATAACTGTGGAACAGATAAATGCAGAACCCAATAGACATGAAAGCAGAGCTGAAATAACAATACGGAAACAGAAAGAAGAGCCAGTTAAGCTCGGTTTGGGCAGGTATTATAAATGGACGGCGGATGGACTTCAGTTTCCTGCTTCCCTTTTCCCGAAATTGAAGATTAAAATTAAGAATGTTGAACCTGCCCCGAGGTTTCTGATTAAAGATGAAAAAGGCAATGAACTCCACTCGGCATTTGTAAAACTGAATATTTCATCAAAAAGCAGAGAGGACTATTTTCGTTCTCCTACAGTTGCTCACAGGTTTTATCTGAGTCTCACCGGTAATACTGATAAACCTCTTAACATAAGGATCATGAGGGGAAAATTAACCATCGAGGAAAAGCAGGTTGCGTTGAACGAAGAAGTTCAGTTTGAGGGTTTAAGGATTTCCTTCCCTGAGATCAGCAAGTGGGCTGAAATACAGGTAAATCATTATCCGGGGCAAACAGTTATTCTCATTGGGGTGATATTGAGCTTTGCAGGGCTTATTTATTATAGTCTGAAGAAAAATATTTAGGATTTACGCTTACTGAAAATTTGATCATGTTTAAGGTTAAGCTAAGCTATCTGATAAAAAAACTGAGGTCTCTCAGGGTTACAATCTTTCTTGTTATTTGTATTGCAATAATTTTCCTTGCAGGGGTCATTATACCCCAGAAGGATCTTCTGGGCGAATCAGTTTATTTAAGATGGAAGTCAGCAAATCCTGGACTTGTTTCTTTTCTAGAGACCCTCCGGTTGACAGATATATATACTTCTCCGATAGTCCTGACTCTATGGGTTCTTTTTTTCTTAAATCTGATCCTTATAATGTCAAACAGGATTCCTTTGATATGGAAGAAATGTTTTCGAAGGACATTGCCTTTAAATATTGATACGGTTAAAAATAGTAAACATTATACAGCTATAGATAGTATTGATATAAATAATATTATATCTGTATTAAAAGAGAAAGGATACTCAGTCTTTATCAGGGATAGTGCTTTTTCGGCTGCAAAAAACCGTTTTTCACCGCTTGCAACAATCCTTTTCCATCTGAGCTTTTTCCTGCTACTCATCGGAGGGGTGCTTAGTTTTTATTCGCAATTCAAGGGGACTGCAGAACTGGCTGTCGGAGAGACATTTGAAGGGTACTACAAATGGTCAAAAAAGCCGATAATTGGTGACATACCAGGGACAACTTTTACAGTCAGTGATATAAAGACAACGTATTACAAAAAAACAGTTCCGGTCAATGTTGAAGTTGTTCTTGAGACAAAGAAAGGAAAGGAAGTGATAGGTATTAACAGGCCATATAAAGAAGGTCAACTTTCTTTTGTTATTAAAACTATCGACATAGCGCCTTTATTTATCATTACGAATTCCAGTGGGAAGGAGGTTGACGGTGCTTATGTAAAATTAAGAGGACTTGGAGGCAAGGAGTCGCGCTTTAAAATGTTAGATTACGAGTTTAGAACAATCTTTTTCGCAGACTATTCTGCTGTTAAATCAGGCCTCAAAGATAAAGCAGATGTGCCTCAGGTCCTTAAGCAGATACCCATAAACCAGAATGGACTTCAGCAGCCCAGAGAAGTTATAGACCCTGCCTTTAGAATATCTGTTTTCAAAAATGGGGTACTGCTCACCTCAAAGACCATTAAAAAAGGCAGGGAGATCGATTTTGATGGCTACAGGCTGATATTTTCCGACTTTGTGTATTGGGTCGATTTTTATGTTGTCGAGGAGTACGGGCTGGGTATTATTTACACCGGTTTTATTTTGATGATTATATCGCTCTTAGTACGTTTTATGTTGTTCAGGCGTGATATTATGGGTATCATCGAAAACAGCAAACTCCATATAGGCGGCAGGGGAGAGTTTTACCCGGCGCTTTTTGAAGAGGAATTTAAAGGAATCGTAAATAAGTTAGAATAATGGCAATGAGCTATTTGAACTTGCACGGAAAGTCATATGCTGATCAGGTTGCTTAAACGGTCTTTTACTAATCAGAAAAAAGCCATGGCTATGATGATTGTTTCTATTGCTGTTGGAACAGCTTTGGCTGCTTCTCTCGTAACAATCTCGCTCGAAATAGACGAAAAAGTTGCCAAAGAATTGAGGTCATTCGGCGCAAATATACTTGTGGAACCAAAAGTTGAAGGCCTTGCAGACATCTCGGGACATAAGAGGTACCTTTGGTCTGAAGACATCGTAAAAACAAAGACGATCTTCTGGAGGCACAATATAATAGGCATTGCCCCATTTCTTGAGGCCGAAGCACAGGTCAGGCACAAGGATAAGGCCGAGCGTGTGGATGTCATTGGAGCGTGGTATGAAAAGGAACTGCCTCTCCCAGGTGAGAAAAGGAATTTCCTGGCAGGGATAAAAACAGTTTCCCCTGGATGGTATATTGAAGGGCAATGGCCTGATTCAAAAGATGAAGTTATAATTGGATCTACTTTATCTTCGAGGCTCGAAATTAAAAAGGGGGACAGTGTCCGGTTAGATGTAAAAGACTTTTCGGTTTCAGGGATCCTTGAGACTGGCGGAAAAGAAGATAATCAGGTATTCATGGAGCTCGAATCATTACAGGACTTCAAGAACCTTGAAGGAAAAATTTCCAGGGTATTTGTAAGTGCCCTTACTACACCGATGGATGATTTTGCCTATAAGGATCCCGACACCATGAGCAGGACTGAGTATGAAAAGTGGTACTGTACCGGTTATGTTACTTCTATCGCACAGCAGGTGCAGGAAGTCTTTAAGGGATCGAATGCAAAACCTATATGGCAGGTCGCAGAGACAGAGGGAAAAGTACTTGGAAGACTAAAGTTATTGATCTATCTTCTCTGCTTTATAGTTATCATAGCATCTGCGATCGGTGTATCTACAACCATGATAATGAGCCTTCTCAGGAGGATTGAAGAAGTAGGGCTTATGAAGGCTGTCGGGGCTGACCGCTCAACGATAATAACGATATTTTTATCGGAAGGAATCGTGATTGGCGTTGTAGGCGGTGTGCTCGGTTATATACTTTCATTAATTGCGGCACATTATATCGGGGTGCTGGTATTTAATACCGGACTTGAGCAGAAGGCAATACTCTTTTTCATAGCTATAATAAATGCACTTATAATTGCGATTGCAGGTACCATACTGCCGATACGCAGGGCATTAAGTATACAGCCGAGCATTGTGCTGAAAGGGGCTGTATGAAAAGGCGTAGGAACTGGTTTTTCTTTTTCTTTTCAAAATCCCTTTCGCAAAGGAAGGGACGCGTTATTATAGCGTCTCTTTCCGTTATGCTTGCAGTTACCATCATTACTGGAATGATCGGCATTACTGCCGGCATTAAGGATAAGCTTGGTTCCGAACTCAAGTCATATGGCGCAAATATCATAGTCTCACCACTGAAAGGTAATTATATCCAGTATGAGTTTGTTCATGAGATTTCAAAGATTGCTGATGTTGAGGATGCAACAGGACAGGTTTTCGGCAATATTGAAGTCAAAGAACATGTGTTCGAAGTGATTGGACTTGATATTGACAAGGTAAAGGAAAAGGGCTGGAGGTTTTCCGGGAAGTGGCCGGACATGAAGGGTGATATTATCGCAGGGGTGAATCTCAGAGATGCATTTAAATTTGAAGAAGGCTCAACTGTATTACTTGGGAATGAAGGAAGAAAGAAAGAATTTAAGGTAAGCGGATTTATTGAAAAAGGCGGTCCGGAAGACAGCGCATTCATTATGTCAATTAGAGAGGCATGGGAGTTGACCGGGGCAGACTTGAAACTGAATGCCATTCTTGTGAGAGGCAAATCAGGGAAACTTGACAATGTTGTAAAAGGCATAAAAGATATTATGCCGTCAGCTACAGTTAAAACATTCCGTCAGGTCGCATTTGCAGAGGAATCCCTCCTGGTAAAGATACAGCTTCTCATGGTATTGGTAACCGTTGTAGTACTGTTTGCCACAGCAATTAGTGTTGCCAGCACGATGGGTGCAAATGTCCTTGAAAGGAGAGAGGAGATCGGACTGATGAAGGCGCTCGGTGCAACAAGGAATGAGATAAGCACTTTTTATATGGCCGAGGCTTTATTAATAGGTATAATAGGCGGTGTCACAGGCTTTCTGTTCGGGTTTCTTGCGGCTCAGGCGATTTCAAAAGGGGCATTTAATTCTTTTGTGAGTATTAAGGTTTATCTGCCTTTTGTATCTCTTTTCATTGGACTTATTGTGTCGCTTGTTGCGGGTTATTTCCCTGTGAGGGACGCCATTAAATATGACCCAGCAGTAATATTGAGAGGAGAGTAGATAAGAAGTAGGCAGTAGGAAGTAAGAAGTAAAAAAGAAATGACAAAAAAATTGGCAAAGGCAAAGGTTTTTTCTCTGCCTATACCTTTAACTATACCTGTTGTAACTGGAGGTTTTTGTGCCTTTTATCGTATTAAAAGAGCTTATCAAGGAATATAAAACAGCGCATGCACTTCGCGGTGTCAGCATGGAAATTGAAAAAGGGCAGTGGATCAACATTATCGGTCCTTCCGGTTCAGGCAAGAGCACGCTATTAAATATCATTGGCGGGCTGGATATACCCAGCAGCGGAGATGTAAATATCGATTCCACAAATATCAACAAACTCGGTGAAGATGATATGGCCGTTTTCAGAAGGGAAAAGATAGGATTTATATTCCAGCAGGCACATCTTATCCCTTATTTGACATCTGTAGAGAATGTAATGCTTTCGCAGTATTTCCACAGCATGTCAGATGAAAAAGAAGCAGCAGATGCCCTGATCAGGGTTGGACTCGGACACAGACTGACTCACAGGCCTTCCCAGCTTTCAGGGGGCGAACAGCAGCGCATCTGTATAGCAAGGGCATTGATTAACAGTCCTGAAATCCTGCTTGCTGACGAGCCTACTGGTAATCTGGACAGGGAAAATACAAAGATGATATTGGAACTCATGAAGAAACTTCATTTCGAGGAGCATTTCACCATAATACTTGTCACACATGATCCCTACGTATCTCAATGGGGACAAAGGATTCTGACTATGGAGGACGGTAAGATAAAGAAGGATGAAATCATTACTCATTTATGAATCTTTTGTAATCGGCCTAAAGGAAGGATTCAAGTTAGGAATCGTCTGGCTCGTCTTTTATTCCTATCTTATACGTATTGACAGAAGGCCTCTCATAAAGCCTTTTTACATCGGGGTTCTTTCTGCCTTGCTTCTTTCTTCTGTTTTTATTGTTTTACCTCAAGTTACGTTCCTAAGGGATATTCTGGGAAAGATTATCTCAATCTCGTTTGCGGTTATTTTTATCCTGAGTACTGCATCCCTCTTCCATGTGTCAGATAGAAGACTGTTTGGCGTTTTTTATGGATTATTCAAAAATAATACCCTTGTTAATGTAACTATCCTTCTTGCAACAGTTCTCTTCTTTGCTCCGGACAGTATGGGATCTTGGCTTTTTCTCAGGGAACTTTCAGTTATGAAAGAGACCGAAATGATAATATACCTGAACGGATTAACTGGTTTTCTCATTTCTGTTGTCATGTTCTTTATCATATTTAGATACTGTAAACCTTACTGGATAGGCAGGTTTTTTGATGTTCCACAGCTTATACTCTTTCTTGGAATTGTTAAGCTTCTGGGCAGTGGCATAAAAGGTTTTACAGAGTTGTCCCTCATCCCTTCTGTACAGCGGGGATTTATGAAATTTACCCATGACTTTGTCCATCAGACCTTTGTGTTTCTGATGGTACCTGACCATTTGCTGCTTAAGACTACCGTATGGAATTTTATCGGCTTTTTTTTCGGTTCTAACTTTGCCTCAGTGGCCTCTTTGATAATTCTCCTTTTTTCCCCTTTACTGTTTATTTATTACAGCCTGTTCAGGCCTGTGCAGGAACCTGAAGCCGGAACAGGCGCAGAGAAGAGGAGAAAAAAGGCCATGATAATTTCTGACAGAAGGAAGAAAGCTATACCCGTCATAATATTTATCTGTCTGATTCTTCTTGCATGGTTTTCTAAAGGCGGGGAAGAAATCTTAAAGCTTTATAATCCTAAACCAAGGCCGGTAGTGGTTGAAGAAGGGATGGTGGTGATTCCTATGAATGACCCTGCAATGAATCTGCTGGACGGGAGATTGCATAAGTTTTCATTAATGCACGAAGGTGAGGAAATAAGGATTATTATAATGAAGAAACCGGATAATGTTCTGACTGTCTGTCTTGATGCATGTGAAATCTGTCCCCCTGTGGGTTATGGACAGATAAAAGATCATGTAATATGCATATACTGCAATACGCCTATATCAATAGATACACTTGGTGTGCCGGGGGGATGTAATCCAATCCCTCTGTCTGCATCTGTTGACGGGAGATTTGTTAAAGTAGAAATCAGAGAGATTTTAAAGAAATGGGAATATGTAAAAACCGGTGAAAGCAAAGAAGCTATAAAATGAAATTCCAAAATCCAAATTCCAGATCCCAAATTATTAAGGCACCGCTCAAGATTCTTTCCTCAAAGATTTTTCTGCTCTGGGTTATAGGATGCTGGATTCTATTTTATGTTTTATCCGCAATCTGGATAAAAGAGGCATTTGCCAATTTTGTCTTCGGTCTCAAAGAAAACCTGTTTATCCAGATACCTTTTGTGCTTTTTTTGCTTAGCGGGTGTCTAAATCTGATCAGGGTGTCAAGGGATATCTTTAGAAGAAATAAGCTGCTCTTTTTTGCATGGGTATTCCTGCCTGCTGGGATAATGTTTTTCTTTACCGGTTTCTTTATCAGTGCAAGTTCAAGGCAATCAGAGTGGATTGTTGTTGGACAGGATCATACTTTTAAACCGGGATGGTCCCATGAAAAGTATACAGTAACAAAAGTTGATTCAGGACTAAAAGAGACTTTTTTTGATTTTTATCTGGAGACAGACCGGGGGATTTTTCAGTACGAGCCTACATTAACAATTACTGACAGTCTTTCAAATACTGTTGATATTGGAGGATTCCCACCTGTAAAAATTAAAGATACATTTTTTCATATACTAAAATTTGGTCTTGCTCCCGGCATTAGATTTTCTGAAGACGGCAGGATATTGGATAAGGGCTATATGCCCTTGAGAATCCTTACACCTGGGAGCAGTGATTATTTCCAAATCCCCGGGTATCCATACAGATTTCTGTTGTCTCTTGCACCAGTGAAGACTTTTCAGGAAGGTTCACATAAGGCATCACAATTCAATATCAAGAAGCCTTTTTATAAAGTAAGGATTTTCAAGGGCGATAAGATTATTGCAGAAGCAGATTCAGTTAAAGAGATGAATTTTGATAACTTCACACTTGAATTTTTTGAACCAACATTCTGGATTCAGCTCGAAGTTGTCAGAGACCCGGGATATCCTGTCATATTGGCAGGGCTATTATTTATAGGTATAGGCATTCCACTTTCACTTGTACTTTTCATATTAAAGCATCTTAAACGGGATCGAAGAGATACGGAAGTGATTTCTAACTGATTAATTTATGATCCGTCCCTTGAGCTTTCAACCGGATCGATTACTGTTGGAGAAAATTGACTTTGAGACCCTTTATCTTATCAAAAAAGATGTAAAGGTTGAGATTGGAGTTGAGGTAATAAGGCTCATTCATGAACATGGAATGATTACAGAGACAAGCTTTATCCTTGGATTCCCTCATGAAACAAAGAAGTCTATTCAGCGAACTCTTAAACTTTCCAAGATTTATAACCCTGATTTTGCACATCGCCTTGTCATAGCACACAGGTCTTATGCTTTTGGATAGTATGTCTGTAAAGCTTTAATATTAATAGCCTTTTTCACAGGATTTACCCCGTTAGAAAGGCGGAGTTCTTCTAACGGAGTTTACCCCCGGTTATTATGTCCTGTTCAGGATCATGGCTTGAACTTTGAACCTTGAAATATCAAAAGCCTATCAATTGTGAGCAATAAAAATAATTTGTTTAAATTACAAGTAGTTAAAAAAATTTAACAGATAAAAAACAATTTTATCATAAAAATAGCAATTATGGCATTGACTGAAATAGTCCTTGTGTTTATTCTAATATAGAATTTATCTGAACTCGAAGATAAATTTTCGCACTTCAAATAACGTGTTAATGTAAGTGAGGGGGAAGTTATTTCAACTAAATTTTACTTTAACAGTTATCCTTTTATGATTTATCAAATGAAAAAATCAACTGAAAATTTTTTTCAAGACATTACATTAAGTTTTCTTAGTGAAAAAGTTATACAGAGAATAAAAAATAAAGATTTATATTCCATGGAGGGATCATGGTGAGCAAGAAAAAAATTATAAAAACAGTCCCGTTTGTTTTAATTGTATTTCTAGCGGTATTAATCCTCACAGCGATTAACGGCAAGTTCAATGCAGCTTTTTCCTTGACCGAGGCAGACTGCAGAGACTGCCATGGAGGAGCCGGCGGCACTATGTCATATGAACATCATCTTTTGATCGATACCGGACCATATACTTGTTTTGATTGCCATCCGATTCGTGTTACTGAGGCAGGATTTGATGTTGTGGCAGTCAGTGATTGCATGTACTGCCATGAGGCTGAGGGGCACGAGGCAGTCCATGACATGACCTTCCTTCCCCCAGATGGTTGTGCAGAGTGTCATGTGGCAAATGTTGTGACAGAACATGTAACGAAAAGGGGTTTAAGCTGTGGTGTCTGCCACGACAGCACAGACCCGTTAGTGCAGGCTGCTATCGCGAAGGGACAGGGGCCTAGCGGTCAGCCGGTATACTGTGCAGACTGTCATACGACAATTCACCCTTCAGGATGTAATGAATGTCATGCAAGCTATGGGCGCGACCATACCGGTGTAACCGAGAGTGCGACATTGCACGACACACACAATGCAAATGCAAACTATGTGACTGACTGCTCAACGTGTCATGCCAATAACGGACCGCCTGCTTTGACACATGCCGACGGCACAGTGAACTTTGGTACGAACATTGGTAATAGCCTGGATTACAGCGTTGAAGATTTCGGAGGTGACTGCTCGAGCGCCAACGGCTGCCACGGTTCAGATGCAGGTGACTGGGCGGCCGGTCTTGGTGCGGACAGGTGTATTGACTGTCATAAGGGCGGCGGCTTGATGCAGTACAGTGCAACGAGCGGTCTGCATAA
>CAYFQB010000071.1:0-70679 GCA_964345225.1 uncultured Nitrospiraceae bacterium
GCTTAGTAAATTCTACAGTTTTCCAGAAATTCATCTATAGGTTTTCATATAGCAACTTATTTTACGGGGTAAAGGTTTTTCTGCAAGTATACCTGCTTCAAACGCATTTTTTGGGTTAACCAAAGAAGCTGCCACTTACACTTATCCATTATTTTACTGTCTATCAGAATTTATAATTCAGATCCACCTGAATCCTCTTTTCTTTTTTCTTTTCGCCGCTTACTTCTTTGGTATAGTAAAATTTAAGATTATGTACCCATCCCTTTCCGAGACCAAATATATATCCCGAAGTCCAGCCTCTGTTGTTCGTGCCCCCACTGTGAAAGTCTGAATCCGGGAACTCATCAAAGGTTGCATCACTTTCAAGTCTGCTGTAAGTTGCAAATAACTGCCAGTCCTTAAAAGCCTTAATCTCTTTATGACCGGTTTTTATTCCCAACAGCCAGCCATCATTTTCATCATCAGCTCCGGAGTTATAGACATAATCACCTGTCAATCCGATAAACACAGGCAATGTATATACAGAAAGGGTAGTTGTCGGATTATATACTCTGAAATCATCGTCTGTATTGCCACTGTAATTGTCATCATCCACAAGCTCAGTATTAGTGTAATGATAATGGGCAAGAGCCATAACCCACTCAAATATATCTTCTTTCTTTAGCTTGAATCCACCCTGAATGCCAAAAAGCCATGGATCATTGGAATCAAGTTTGAGCTCATCGAGTGGAAACACCCCTGCATTCAAGAAAATATTCGCGCTATCGCTTAGTTTATTGTTTAACTTAAATGATATGCCTTCAGGACGCAGATCAGGGTCAAATACGATCCATGAAGACGGGTTAAACGGATTTTTGAACTTCCCTGCGTATAATGTAAGTTTTTCATCAAAGAATTCGTGTCTCAAATAAACCATATCAAGCATGATGTTTTTCGTTTCAAATACATCTCCCATTGTCTGATTTGTAGTAATCTGGTCTGTATTGCCAGTGGCAAGCTGGAATCCTATCTGTGTCAGTTCGTTTAAATCATAGGTGAAACCTAAACGTGCACGTATTCTTTCCCTGTGACGGTCGGCTATGGATTCTTCCCTGTCAAACCACTGCGAATCATGCCTTACTCTTAAGTCTCCGTTCCATTTTATATTCGCTAACCACTCAGGCATTTTCTTAACTGCCTTAACTTCTTTTCGCAGTTCTTCAAGCTCATTCTTGATATCTTCTTTTTCCGAAGAAGTAATCCCTTCTTTCTTTGCAGATGCCTTGATATCTCTACGTGTTTTATCTAAGATCTCTTCTCTCTCTTCCCTGGTTAACAGCCCCTTTCTTTCAAGAACATTCAGCAGATTTTTCTCTAAAGCTTTTAATACAGTCTCTGCATCGGTACCATATGAGGATGCACAAGGAATAATGATAAATAAAAAAACTAAACAAAATATTAAAACCTGTTTCATGCCATTCCTCCATTTCTTCCGTAAAGAAAGTCTTACTGCTTTCCCTGTAAGAAACTAGAGGTCTTACAGGTACTTACGGCGGGGATGAAAATAATTTTTTAGCGAAAATCATCAAGGGAAAATTAATTTTCCTGTTTCTTTGATAAATTTGGACAAGATATTTTTTCTATATGCTCTTTAAAGCATCTTTTACGACTTCCAATGAAACTCCGCTATAGACCTTTACCTCACCGATCTTCTCGGGCAGGACAAATTTCAGTTCACCAGCAACAGCCTTCTTGTCAAGCTGCATAGATGACAGGATGGCATTGATGTCTATTCCATCCGGTATCTGTGCAGGGAGATTATAATTTTCAATCAGACTCTTTATCCTTTTAACCTTTCCTTCAGCAATAAAACCAAGCATCTGTGACAGCTTTGCCTCCATATACATTCCGATAGCTACTGCCTCGCCATGGAGATACTTCTTGTACTCTGTAACGGTCTCGATGGCATGCCCTATTGTATGGCCGTAATTTAATATCGACCGTAGTCCGGATAACTCCCTCTCATCCTTTGAAACTACCTCTGCTTTTATCTCGCAAGACCTCTTGATTATATAAGTCAGGGCACTTTTATCAAGTTTCAGAACTATACCCCTGTTTACTTCCAGAAAATCAAACAGGTCCTCGTCCCAGATCACACAGTATTTTATCACCTCAGCAAGCCCTGCCAGAAGCTCTCTTCGCGGTAAGGTTTTCAATGTATCAGTATCAACCCAGACAATTCTCGGCTGCCAGAATGTCCCTATCATATTTTTACCTAATGGATGGTTTACGCCTGTCTTCCCCCCAACTGAACTGTCTACCTGTGCAAGAAGTGTTGTGGGCACCTGAACGAAGTCTATTCCCCTCATATATGTCGATGCGGCAAATCCTGCGATATCCCCTATAACGCCACCTCCGAGAGCTATCAGGGCGGATTTCCGATCGAGTTTGGTATTAAGAAGTGCTCCGTAAATATTCTCTGTCCATTGCAGACTCTTATATTCCTCACCGTCAGGAATTATTACCTCTATCAATTCGAAGCCAGAGTTTTTTATTGAATTTACAACAACTCCTCCATAAAGGTTGAATACTGTCGGATTACTTAAAAGCGCAAGCTTTTTGCTGAATTCAAATCTCTCGAGAGTCCTGCCAATATCCTTCAAGATATTGCTGTCTATTACTATATTGTAACTCCTGTCTCCAAGTTCAAGTCTTATTTTCTGCATTTCAGTATCTCTATAATTTCTTCGGCAACCTGAAGGGGAGTCCTGCCGTCTGTATATAGCATCGCACCTGCCTTCTCATAGAATGGCTTTCTATAGTTAAGCAACTCTTTTATTTTTATCATGGGATCTTCTACTTTCAACAAAGGCCTGTCATCACTTCTGCCCGTTCTCTCCAGAATGGTCTCAGGGGCTGCGTTCAGGCAAAAAATAATACCATTTTTTCTAAGAATATCCATATTTTCCTGTTTTAAAACTGCACCGCCTCCGGTTGATATAATAATATTCTTTTCTTCAGAGATCTTTCTTATCATCTCGGTCTCTATATCTCTAAATTGTCCTTCACCGTAATTCTTGAATATATCATTTATTGTCATTTTTTGACTTAGTTCTATCTCTGTATCAATATCTATAAGTTTCATATCAAGCATTCTCGCAAGCTCCCTGCCAACAGCAGTCTTCCCTGTTCCCATAAACCCGGTTAGAACAATATTTTTCATATTAAAATACCTTTAGAAGAAAATAATAACAATTTCTTGCGAAGTCAAACTGCAGAAACTAAATCAAAATTTTTCCAGATATGAAATATATGATTTAAAATTCTTTGTTACCTCCCTTTTACTGTCACCACCAAACTTTTCGAGAAAGGCATCTACCATAACCAGAGCAACCATAGCCTCAGCAACTACTGCAGCAGCAGGTACAGCACAGATATCGGAGCGTTCATATGCAGCCTTGGATGACTTTTTAGTATTGATATCCACTGACATAAGAGGCCTTCTAAGCGTTGGGATAGGTTTCATCGCCACCCTTATTATTATAGGCAAGCCATTGGTTATTCCACCTTCAATACCCCCGGCATTATTGGTCTTCCTGTAGAAACGCCCTGCATCGCAAAAGATTTCATCCATTACCTCAGAACCAAATCTTGTTGCCATTTCAAAACCAAGCCCTATTTCAACGCCCTTTATAGCCTGAATACTCATAAGAGCCTGTGCAAGCCTCCCATCAAGTTTTCTATCCCACTGCACATGGCTTCCGAGACCAGCAGGTATTGCCGTTATAAAAACCTCGAATATCCCGCCGAGGGAATTGCCATCCCTTATTGCCTTATCGATTATTTTTACCATCCTTTTTGATACATTGATATCCGGACATCTCACTGGGGACTTTTCTGCCTTTTGAAATGCCTTCATAAGTTCATTTTCTGTTATAAGCGATTTGCGCTTAGCACCTTGCACTTTGCCGATTTGTATCACATAACTGCCAATATTAATATTGAATTCCGATAAAATCTTTTTTGCTACTGCACCGAGTGCGACTCTCATAGCTGTTTCACGGGCACTTGAGCGCTCCAGGATATTACGTATATCCCTGTGATCGTATTTAAGCGCACCTGCAAGGTCTGCATGACCGGGTCTGGGTCTTGTTACAGGTTCGGATTTGAGACCTTGAGATTCCGGATTCATTATATCCCGCCAGTTTTCCCAGTCCTTATTTTCTATGCGCAAAGCAATTGGCGAACCAATTGTCTTCCCCAGGCGTACCCCGGAAAGGATATCGGCATGGTCTGATTCTATCTTCATCCTCCCTCCACGGCCATATCCTCCCTGCCTTCGTTTGAGGTCTCTATCTATATCGCCAGAAGAAATAGAAAACCCTGAAGGAATCCCTTCTATAATTCCTATCAGGGCTTTGCCGTGCGATTCTCCTGCTGTCAGAAATCTGAGGTAATTCATCAGAGATTATACTCTTTACTTAAAAAGGTTTACAAGTAAAAAACCCCGCGGCAAAGGCCACAGGGTACAATATGTTTTAAAATACTAAAAGGGGGAATAATCATTCCCCCCCTTATAAAATATCCGGATTACCTCTTGGCATTGTACTGAACTATTTTGGGCGTAATAAAAATCAGGATTTCGGTATTTGTTGAAATAGTTCTTTTTTTCTTAAATAAATAACCTAGAATAGGTATTTTATTAAGGTATGGAACTGCATCATCTGTATCTACTTGATTCTGTTTGTAAATACCACCTATTACAACAGTTTCAGAATCATTTATCAAAACCATGGTCTCTACAATGTTCTTTAGAACATCTACGCCGCCTTCTGTAACAGTACCAGCTTCGTCTTTGGTAATTTTAAGATCCATAAAAATCGCCCCGCCAGGAGCTATTCTTGGCGTTACATTAAGAGAAAGTAACGCATCGATTGCTTTGTAGTCAATTTTGTCTGCGACTGCAGTACCTAAATAAATAGTCGAGCCCTGGCTTATTTTTGCCTCCTGATTATTCATTGTCATAATCTTCGGATTGGATAATACCTTGCCCTTCTTGAGTTGTTCCATTGCTGAAAGCTGAAGGTTAAGAACAAGGGTCGAATTTCTGTTCAAATATCCAATGCCAAACGAGCCTCCGGTACCTAAACCGGTAGTTGCCGGCAGATTGACAAAAGGGTCAATAACCGTTTCAATTATGCCATCAGTCACAGTCTGCATTTCGTTAGTCCCGTCCTTCGAAATAATAAAGTTATGGTCGCCGCCTGTTGGTGGATTCCTCCAGAATGCCCCCCATTGTATACCAAGATCTTTTACATAAGTTGAATCTACCTCAACAATCCTTGCCTCAATCAATACCTGGCGTGCCTGTATATCTTTCCTGTCAATCTGGCTTATTAAATCGTTTGCTTTCTTTAGGTTGGGTTCAAGGTCATTAACAATGATACTACTGCCTCTTTCGTCAAGAGTTATGCTTCCTCTTGAACTTAAAATATGTGCATTTTCTATCGCAACTTTTAATTTATCCAGATCAGCATAATTCACAGGGAATATCACTGTCTTAACTTCTCCTGCCTCTGTTTCAGCCTTTTTTGCCTTTGCGATTTCATCCAGCTCCTTTGCTATAATTTTTGTTGGCACTACCCTTATGATATTTCCTTCTACAACCTTTGAAAGTTGAAAGGTTCTCAAAATTAAATCAAGGGCCTGATCCCAGGGCACATTTATCAACTTAAGCGTTATTGTACCTTTTATACCTGGATGGACAACAATATTGTATCCACTGACATCAGCGAGCAATCTGAAAATTGGGACTATATCCGCATCCTGAAAATCAAGTGATATCCTTTTCCCTGAATATTTTTCTTCGAATAATTTTTTGGGTTCAGGTTCTGAAGGCAATACCTCTTCTAAAGGAGCTTCAGTAGGTGGTTGTTCCACTGCTTGTACTTCGGCAACTGCTTCTTTCTGCAAAGATATTACTATGGAGTTTCCTACAGCAGCAACATCATAGTTTGTCTGTTCTTTAAGGTCAAGAACAAATCTTAATTTATCAGGATGTTTCCCTGACCTTATTCCTAACAATGGAGATATGACCTTTGTAGGAAGGATGGCATACATTGCCACATTGGGAATGTCAATTACAATCCTTTGATCTATAGGGAAAATATTAGGCACTAGAGTACCATCTGCAGTAATCAAGACCTGTACGGCATCAGGTGTACTCTTTATATCAACACTGGTAATCTCAGTTGCCTCAGGCATAGAAGATACATCAATTTCTGCTACGGGTATTTCCTCTGAAGTTACTTCTTCGACATCTGTGACATCAGAAGGTTCCAAAATACCTGCTGCCTCTTCAATTTCTGCTACAGCAACGGGTTCTTCTTCATATAACTCGGGTTCCTCAGCTTCGGATTCTTCTCCCTTGACCATTAATTCAAGTCTGTTATCTTCATAAACAGGGACAACAACAGAGGGGTTCTGAAGAACAATATCTATCTTTACTGCTGTTCTTAGTGTATCAATTTGCTGGGGGATTACCTCTGTAATGCCTGCTTTAGAAGATGTAATCTTTTCCCTATAGCTCCCGATTTTCATGTCAGGGATCTCTAATGCAACTTTATATGGATCACCTGTGCCGTAAAGTGTGTATGTAAAATTTTTATTGCTTGTTATTATAAGCTTGTTATCTTCTAAGCGTATACCGGTAATTACAGCATCATCATCTGCCTCTTCAACACCTACCGTCGCACATCCAGAGATTAATATCATTGAAATAATTAATAAAAGTAGTCTTAATAAAATAATTTTTCTCATTCTTCCTCCTCCTTACGGAGTCTCAAAATTGTATCTTTAGTCTTTAGTTGCCCTCTATAGTCTTTAAACCGCTCACTCACGATCATTTTGTCTTCTGTTATATCAACTATCTTACCACCATAAATGCCCAGAGTCATACCCCTTTTTACAGTATAGGATTTATTGTCAGGCAGTGTTATCATAGCATAATATTGTTCACTGTCCCATGCAATTGCTATAAGTTTTATCTCATCAATATCATAACTCTCCATCGGTGTTAATCCCTTTCGCATCATGAGCCTTTCTTTGGTATCTTCAATCAATGACTTAAATGGATCTCGTCTATTTCTAGGATTATAAATATAGATCTCCTGCTCAGCTTTTATCTCTGCTTCCTGGAATATTAATGGTGCCTTTACAGCTTGTTGTTTTGGTTGTTTAGCCAGGGGCCTCTGAGAAGCAACTTTTTTATCCTTGCAACCAGCAAGGACTATTATTAATAAAAAAATTAATATGGGTATAAGTCTTTTAATATTATTTGACATTAATATTTCCTTCCAGCTCTTCTACCTTCTTTTCTTCTTAACCTTCGCTGCCTTAATAACCTCCTCTTCGGATAACGCAGAAAAAGTGGTGGCAGTAAATGAAACTTCCAGGGTATTTCTATCTTTATCCTTCTTGGACTTGCCCACTTTCATATTTTTTATATTTACAATCCTGTTTAATCTTGTCAGGCTGCTTAAAAAGTGGCCTAAACTATGGTATGTTCCGGTAACACTAACAGAAACAGGTATTTCATAAACAATTCCGCTTGAGTGTAATGTCCTTTCAAAGGGTTTCCAGGATTTTATCACAAGTCCCGCCCCTATCCCGAGATCAGAAACCTGTTTTAAAAGGGTTGAAATCTCTTTCTCTTCCGGAAGCTGTTCTTTTAATTCATTTATTCTTTTGGATAATTCTTCGTTTTTCTTTATTAATATAGGGAGTTTTGCAACCTTTGCCTGGCTTTCGGCGATCTCGTTAATCTGTTTATCAATCTTGTCATCAAGTGCCTTAATCTCTTTCTGTTTTGGTATGATTAAAAATATGACAACTAGCAATGTCAGGATAACACCGGGCAGTAAGGCAATTATTATCTTTGCGTATAATGGCAGATTTTTTAAATCAAACTTTATTGCCATATCAAGATCTCACCGTCAATGATAATTTGAATGTGTATATCGACTTCTTTTCTATGTATGACTGTACGGATTCCCTAAGAAAAACTTCAGTAAACAATCTTGAATTTTTCAGGTTGTTCACATAATTGACTACATCAGTATTTGTGAAAGCTGTACAGCCTAAAACCAGGTTATTACCTTCCAACTTCATGGAATCAAGCCAGACGCCAACTGGAAGACGGGCGCTTATCTCATCAACCATCTTAACAGGGAGAGTCTTATTCCTGCCAAGCTGCTCAATTATTTCTTTATGTTGCTGAACAATAATTATGCGTTTTTCATAGTCTGCTACTTCTTTCAGCTTTTCATTTAATATCTGAATTTCGATATTATTTTTGCTAACCTTAGCTTGTCTTTCTTTAATGCGTCCGTTAAAGAAATATATAAGATATGCCATTACTAGCACAACCGCAACAGTAAAAATTATTGCCGAAATAATAAATGCAGGAATTGGTTTTGGCTTTTTCTTCTTCTTAACTGGTAATAGGTTGACTTTTATCATCTGTCGCCCTGCTTTCTTAAGGCCACTCCTACAGCAACTGCCATCAAAGGAGCCATTTCTTCTATATAGGATATATCAAACTTTTTAGGTATTTTTATATTCTTAAAGGGTTGTGCCAGCTTGGTTTCGATACCAGTCCTTTCAGCAACCATGGAATCAAAATCTTTCAGTAAGGCACAGCCGCCGCTTAAAACAATTTCTGAAATATCTTCTTGAAGTGTCGTGCTTCTGTAATAATCAAATGAACGAACAATCTCGGTAAGCAGTTCCTCAGAAGTTGCCTCTATAACAGATCTTGCATCTTCCTCAGAAACATTTTCCAAAGACCCTTCTTTCTTCAGTCTTTCTGCATTTTCATACGATAGGTTAAATTCTCTCTGAAGAGCTTCTGTGTGCAGATTACTGCCAAGAGAACTGTCCCTTGTAAATACAGAAATGCCGCCCTTGAGAATGCTCATGTTTATAGTGCTTGCTCCTATATTCAGTAAAGCTATATTTTTTTCAAGCTCTATTTCATAATTGATTCCATACATGTTCTCAAGGGCAAAAGCATCTATATCCACAATTATAGGATTGAGTCCTGCTTCCTTAACTACAGAGATGTACTCATTAATTATGTCTTTTTTAACGGCTACCAAAATAACGTCCATTTGACCTGCTTCTTCCTTAGGACCTATTATCTGGAAGTCAAGGTTAACATCATCTATATCAAATGGAATATACTGTTCTGCCTCGAATTTTATAGACTCTGAAAGCTCCTCTTCTGACATTTCCGGAAGAGCGATTCTCTTGATAATAACTGAAGAATGGCCTGAAATTGATATGACTGTATTTTTAATTTTTATATTGGCTTTTTTGATCATCTCTTTTAATGAGTCGACTAATCGAAGAGAGTCGATTATTGAACCATCGACAATGAGTTCGGGGGGAAGTGGATGTATATCAAACAGTTCAAGCTCGTAGCTACCCTTTTCTTCATTAAGTTTGACTGTCTTAATATAACTTGAGCCTATATCTAGCCCAATAGAGCCCTTTATGCCAAAAAGCATAGCTTATGAATACCAAAAAAAAACAATATTGTCAAGTCTTTTTTAAAAATATTCCATTTATATCAGTTACTTTAATGTATATTTTGAGAAATTAGTTTAACATTTAATGAAAATAAATTATAAATTCAATATTCTTTTAATTCTTATAATATTGGAATGCACTACACCTATACCGAATAAATTTCCTCTTTGTCCTTTCAGTTTTACAAATTCATTGTTGTTTAAGTTATTGATATTATTAGGCATTATCTGTACGCCGTTTTTAGCCTTTTTATAATCGTTCTCGCATAGCACTATTTCCTTCAAGGTTGAGAGTGCACTGTCAATTGAATAAAAAAAATTTTCATTTGTTTCTGAATTTAAATCATCAAAAGACACTGCATTATTTATATCAAAAGATCCAATTCGCGTTCTTTCAAGAGAAACCAGGTGTGCTCCTGTTCCAAGCCTCAATCCTATGTCTTCACAGAGGGTTCTGATATAGGTCCCCTTGGAACATGAAATTAATAAATCAATGTAAGGGAGCCTTATTTCTTTTATTTCTATACCATAGATTTCAATAAATCGTTCAGGTCGTTCTATTTCAAATCCTTTCCTAGCAAGCTTATAAAGGGCCTCTCCCCGAAGTTTTACCGCAGAATGCATTGGTGGTTTCTGTTTAATCCGCCCTGTAAAACTCATAACAGCTTTAGTAAGTTTAGCCTCGGTCAGCAATGATATATCTGTTTTTTCGATAATCCTTCCATGTGAATCGTAAGTATCAGTTCTTTCACCCAGCTTTACACTGGCATTATATTGTTTGTCCATATCAAGCAGGAATCTTGCAATCTTTGTTGCTTCATTCAGACAGACTAAAAGTACCCCGGTTGCCATTGGGTCAAGCGTCCCTGTATGCCCTGCCTTACCGACCCTAAGGATTCTTTTAACTCTGGTTACCGCCTGCTGTGAAGTTATACCGGAGGGCTTATTTAAATTAACAATTACATTCATCAGACTGCTTACTCGCCGCATAGCGCAAAGCCCTGAACCGTCTGGTACAGGGCATAACGTTCTTTTTACTGCCTACTCCTTGAGAACTAAAAGGTTACGTCTTACGGTAACGGTTAAGAGGCCCGTTTCGTCTGTCGGTTACGTCTGTCGTCCATACTGCATACTGCTTACTGCCTACTTTTCTTTTTACTCCTTACTCCTTACTTTTAGCGTTTTAGTCCTTACTTGTACTTTTAATTTTTGACTTGCTTCTAGCAAAGCTTTTTTAGCAGATTTAAGATTGCCCTTTATTCTAAATCCCGCAGCGTTTTTGTGACCGCCTCCATTATAAATCTCGGCAATTTCTGCAACATTAAAAACTCCTTTAGACCTGAGGCTAACCTTCCACATGTCCCTGCCAACCTCTCTAAATAGTGCAGATATATTTACCGAATCAATCATCCTTGGAAAATTCGAAAAATTTTCGGTATCTTCAAAACTTGCTCCGGTCTTTTTAAACATATCTTTTGTAATATGCATCATTGCTACTGTCTTTTTTATCTCGAGTGTACTCAAGGCCTTCATCAGCAGATTGAATCTTTTTCTGTCCCATGTGTCATAAAGGTCATATGCGATAAGATTTGGCTCTGCACCTGACTCAACAAGTTCTGCACATATCTTCAGCACCTCGGCCGAACTGCCGTATCTAAAAGTCCCTGTATCAACTGATATGGCAGTATAAAGATTCGTGGCAATTTCTTTTGTTAATTTAATGCCCAGTGCTTTTATCAGATAGAAGACCATCATCCCTGTTGCAGCTGTTTCCCGATCAATCCATCTTATATCACCAAATTTTTTTTCACTTTGGTGATGGTCTATAACAATAGAAATTCTAAACTTGTAATGATCAAGGGCAGCCCGTTCAGGACTGTTACAGTCAAGAAGTATAAGTATCGGTTCGCTCTTCAGGAAATTCTTAAAGTCAGTTTTAAATATATTTTGTTTAGGCAAAAATCTGTAGAATTCCGGAACAGGATCCCTGCAGTATACAAACGTCTCTTTCCCGACAGACTCAAGTGCTATCGAAAGCGCAACAGAAGAACCTATTGCATCGCCGTCTGGGTTTATATGGGCTGCAATCAACATTTTTTTCTCTTTTTTAATGGTGGCAAGAATTTTTTCAGGTATTTTCATCTTTGTCCTTTTTGCCTCGGTCACCACGGCGATTTTTTTTAGTCGGAGGCTTAATTCTACTTGCTCGGGAATGAGAATCTGATGAATCTGATATCTCTTTCAGAAGCCTGTCTATCTTGTAACCATATTCTATTGATGTATCCACTCTAAATTCAATATTTGGGATTAATTTCATCCTGAGTCTCTTTGACAGTAAATGACGTATATAGTTCTTTGCAGAGTTTAGTATTTCCAAGGTCAGTTCTCTCTCATCTTCATTGAAAATACTGACAAATACCTTTGCAAATTTGAGGTCCGATGTCATATCAACACCGGTAACAGTGACGAAACCTATTCTAGGATCTTTGAGTCTGTAGATTATTATATCTGCAACTTCTTCTCTTATCAGGTCGCTGACTCTTTGTGCACGTTTATAAGGAAGCATAGTTTCTTAGTGACATACAGCCAATAATTCAATAAAATTATAGACAATACACTAAAAACTATGAGCTTGAACTATTAGCTTTTATAATTTTGCAGCAATCTTCTCTATTACGTAATTCTCTAAGATATCTCCGACTTTAATATCATTAAAATTTTCAAGTAATATTCCGCATTCATAACCTGCGTGAACCTCTTTTACATCGTCTTTAAATCTCTTCATTGTGCTTATCTTGCCGTCATGAATAATAATGCTATCCCTTAACACACGAACCCCATCGCTTGCACGAGAAATATAACCGTCAATTACATAAGAGCCTGCGATAGTTCCGAGCCTCGATACTTGAAATAACTGTCTAACCTCCGCCCTTCCCAGGACTATTTCCTTAAATGTGGGCTCAAGCAAACCTTCAAGAGCCTTCTTTACGTCATCTATCGCTTCGTAGATGACATTATATAATCTTATATCTACCCCTTCTTTTTCAGCTGTTTTCGCGGCTTTCATTTCCGGTCGCACGCTAAATCCTATTATTATTGCATCTGAGGCTGTCGCTAGCATTACATCTGACTCATTTATTCCACCTGCTGAAGAATGTATGACCTTAACTTTTACATCTGGATGGATTATATTTTCAAGAGCATCTTTTATAGCTTCTACTGAACCCTGGACATCGCCCTTTATGATTATATTTAACTCCTTTATTTGGCCTTCTTTTATCTTAGTGTGAAGTTCATCAAGAGTTAGTTTCTTTGCCCTGGCTGGTTCAACAGACCTTTGCTTCTTAAGTCTAATCACTGCAATCTGCCGTGCCCTTTTTTCGTCTTCAATAACAGTAAATATGTCTCCGGCTGATGGAACTTCAGAAAATCCTATTACTTCAACTGGTGTCGAAGGTCCTGCACTCTGTATTCTTCTGCCTGAATCATCTATCAATGCCCTCACCTTTCCAACATGCATACCTGCTAACAATGCATCGCCGATTTTCAGGGTACCCTTCTGCACGAGCAAGGTTGCAACAGGACCCCTGCCCCTGTCAAGTTTTGCTTCAATAATAGTACCTCTGGCATCCCTTTCAGGGTCTGCCTTTAGTTCCATTATTTCTGCCTGAAGAAGGATCATTTCAAGAATGTTTTCGATACCTATCCGCTTCTTTGCAGAGACTTCAACAAATATATTACTGCCACTCCATTCTTCAGAGATAATCCCATACTCTGCAAGCTCATTTTTTACCTTTGTTATATTTGCCTCAGGTTTGTCGATCTTGTTTATAGCGACTACAATAGGAACATTTGCTGCTTTAGCATGATTAATCGCTTCAACTGTCTGAGGCATTACACCGTCATCAGCAGCAACAACAAGGACAACAATATCGGTAATCTTTGCTCCTCTTGCCCTCATTAAAGTAAATGCCTCATGACCCGGTGTATCGAGAAAAACTATGTCTTTTCCTTTAAGGTTAACCTTGTATGCACCTATGTGCTGTGTTATCCCACCAGCTTCGTTTTCAGTAACCCTTGTCTCCCTAATTGCATCAAGTAGTGATGTTTTCCCATGGTCAACATGTCCCATTATTGTGATTACCGGAGCTCGCGGAAGAAGTTTTGTAACATCCTCCTGTATTTCTTCGAGGTTTATATCTTCTTCAACAGAAGCCGGTTCGATCTTGATTCCGAAATTCTCGGCAACAAGGAGGGCGGCATCTGCATCAACAGGCTGGTTTATAGTAGGCATATAACCCAGTTCCATAAACTTTTTTATTACTTCAGAAAATTTTAATCCTATGAGTTCTGAAAATTCCTTTACTGTTGTACCTTCACGGAGCTTCAGCATTTTTTTCCTCGGCATTGTGGAAAGCACAGCTTGTTTTGGAGACTGCTTTTGCACAAATTTCGGCCTATCATGCTTCTTTATTGCCCTTGTGTCATGCCACCTTTTAGGTTCAATCCTTCTAATAGACTGAAATGCCCGCTGCAGACCCGGTTTCGACTTGAACTTTTCAATCTTCTCAGACTCTATTTCCTTTTTGAATCTGTCCGGTAATTTTATTTCGTCTTCAACCTCTAAAGGAGGGATTTCTGAAGGTTTCGTTTCTTCTGAAGGATATTTTTCCTCATCAAATTCTGGTTCTATTTCTTTTTGAACCTCTGACTTAACCTTTACCTTTGCCTTTACCTCTTCCTTTGCCTCTATCTTTGCAGCAGTCTCTTTGACATCCTTAAGTGTTTCTTTCACAGAAACTGTTTTGGGTTTTTCGACAACCTCGGGTTCTAATGTTTTTTTAGCAGTTTTGGCCACCTTTGCTTTTTTAGGTTTAATCCTCTTAGAAGCAGGTTTGGGCTTCTCTGGCATAACAGCCTTAGTAGGTTTAGCCTTTGCTCTGACGCCGGATAAAATTTTCTTTATTTTTTCAGCAATATCCTCTTCTATGCTGGAGGTATGGGTTTTGTCTGTAATACCGATTTTCGACAGCTCCTCCAGTATCTCTTTGCTCTGCTTATTTAACTTCTTAGCTAATTCAAAAATTCTTATCTTAACCATTTATTTTTGACCTTTTTTCATACTAAATGTATTTATTATTATAAATAAATTATTGTAACGATGTTTTATAAAATGTTATCATAAAAAATCTTTTTAATGCAATCTTGAAAGGAGAAGTAATGTGGCTAGTTGTGCTGTTTGCGGAAAGAAAAAGACTATCGGTAACAGTGTAAGTCATGCTAACAATAAGACCAAAAGGAAGTTATTGCCTAACCTTCAGCGGACAAGAATAGTAACCGCCCATGGGACAAAACGGGCTTATGTCTGCACAAGATGTCTGCGCTCCGGTTTAATTAAAAAGGCTATCTGATGATAAAGACAGATTACCTTCTTACGCCTATACTGAAAAATCTTGGTATTGAAGAGGGAGTTCGGCTCGTAAGTATAAAAAATAACTGGCATTACATATTTGAGAAGCCGCTTTCATTGCATATGTCACCCTCGAGACTTTCTGAAGGCAAACTTCTTATAAATGTTGACTCACCTATATGGCTCCAACAGCTCAGCTATTATAAAAGAGAAATAACAAAAAAACTGGATGCATACGGAGTCAAGGATGTACATTTCAGAATAGGGAAACTCTTTCATAAAAAACAATTTGTGTCTAAAAGACAAAAAACTGCTGAACTTTCTTCCGAAGATACTTTATTTGTCTCTGAACTCATATCGCAAATAAGCGACGATACAATTAAAGAAGCAGTCAAACGTGCACTGGAAAAATCTCTTAGCTCAAAAAAGAAAGGTAACGTCAGCAGGTAACAACTCCCATCCTTTCAAGTAAGCTTTTCTACTTTACAGGGCCCGTTTACTCATCGCATGGCGCTTGGAATAAAAAGTAAGCAGTAGGCAGTAAGGAGTAAGCAGTAGTTGAAAACAAAGTAATATATAAACCGTTAAACGGGTAAAGGTTAAGAGGCACGATTCGTAATCTGGTTTGTCTGGTTTGTTTTGTTTTTCTAGTTTATCCGGTTTAAACTAAAAAAACCAAAGAAACTAAACTAACTAAAGAAACTATTTTTGCTTTGCGTTTTACTTTTTACTATAACTATGCAGATTCTGCCTGTTTTTCAAAAATAAGGATAGGTTTTTCCTTTTTTGTAACCGTATCTTCAGTTATTAGACATTCCTTTATACCTTTTTGTGAGGGGATTTCATACATGACATCTAGCATTATTTCTTCTAATATGGCCCTGAGTCCTCTTGCACCGGACTTGCGTTGCACGGCCTTCTTTGCAATAGCTGAAAAAGCACTGTCCGTAAATTTCAGTCTGACATCATCAAATGAAAACAGTTTCTGATACTGCTTTGTCAGGGAATTTTTAGGCTCAATAAGTATCTTGATAAGAGTAGCCTCATCAAGTTCATCAAGTGCTGTCACAACAGGCAACCTACCGACAAGTTCAGGTATAAGGCCATATTTAATAAGGTCTTGCGGTTCTGTTATGCTCAGGATATCACCTATTTTCTTTTCTCTTTTGCTGGTAAAATCGATACCGAATCCAACGGTCTTTTTGCCAACCCTTTGCTCAACGATTCCCTCCAGACCGATAAAGGCACCTCCGCATATAAAAAGAATATTAGTGGTATCTACCTGTATAAAATCCTGCTGGGGATGTTTACGCCCCCCCTGCGGCGGTATATTTGCAACTGTGCCTTCGATAATTTTAAGTAATGCCTGCTGAACGCCCTCACCAGAGACATCCCTCGTTATGGAAGGGCTATCGGATTTTCTGCTTATTTTGTCTAACTCATCGATATATACTATTCCCCGCTGTGCCCTTTCAACATCATAATCAGCGGCCTGTATAAGTTTCAGTATTATATTTTCTACATCCTCACCAACGTATCCTGCCTCTGTAAGTATTGTTGCATCTGCAATTGTAAAAGGCACATCGAGTATCCTTGCAAGAGTCTGTGCAAGCAATGTCTTGCCGGTACCAGTTGGGCCGACAAGCAGTATATTGCTTTTCTGAAGCTCTACATCGGACTCTATGGGGTTGTAAATCCTTTTGTAATGGTTGTAAACTGCAACAGATAGAATTTTTTTGGCCTTTTCCTGGCCTATTACATAATCATTAAGAACACCGTGTATTTCCCTAGGTGTAGGCAGTTTTGGCAATGTTTTTCCAGATGTATCAATATATAATTCATCAGCAATTATTTCATTGCAAAGTTCGATGCATTCATTGCATATATAGACTGTAGGTCCTGCAATAAGCTTTTTTACCTCCTCCTGTCCTTTGCCACAGAAGGAACATTTAAGATTTTCCTCGTCTTTCTTTGCCATCTATCCTCCAATTAAAAACAGTCCTGAATAATAATCAACGAATCTAAAAATGGTGTTTCTAACTTATAGTCAGCTCTTAAATATAAATACAGTAATAATAATTTTAGTATACTATGTTAATCTTTACTTGTCACGGCTCGAGTGGTCCATACAGCCCGAAACATCGTCCAGCTCAGTCGAGACGTTCAGGCCGGGGACTCGCCGAATTCCTGTTTCTCCTTTATTTTCTTTTAATAGTATAGATTACATCATCTACAATATTATATTCCTTGGCCTCTTCTCCAGACATAAAGAAGTCTCTATCTGTATCGGCCTGTATCTTTTCGAGAGGCTGACCTGTATGCTCTGAAATAACCCTGTTAATGGTATCTTTCATCTTCAATATTTCTTTTGCATGTATTTCAACGTCAGTTGCCTGGCCATGGAAACCTCCCATCGGCTGATGAAGCATTATCCTTGCATGTGGCAACGCAAATCTCTTTCCCTTTGTTCCTGCCGCAAGAAGGAGAGCACCCATGCTTGCTGCCTGTCCTATACAATATGTGGATATATCAGGCTTAACATACTGCATTGTATCGTAAATGGCAAGACCTGAAGATACAATTCCCCCGGGCGAATTTATATAAATATGTATGTCTTTGTCAGGGTCTTCGGTCTGCAAAAAAAGGATTTGGGCTATCACAGTATTTGCAACAATATCGTCAATTATATTGCCTAAAAATATTATCCTGTCCTTAAGAAGTCTTGAATATATATCGTAAGCTCTTTCAGTTCTTCCGGTTTGTTCTATTACTATGGGTATAACACTCATTTTAATCTCCTTTCACAATTTCAGCTTTTGAGAGCACCAGGTCAAGAACCTTTTCGTCCCTCACTGTATGTCTAAAGTTTTCAAGTGAACCGTCTTTTGTAACAAATAGATTTATTACTGCATCTGGAGTTGTCTGAAGATGTTGGGCAAGTTGAACAATTTTTGCTTTAAGCTCTTCTTCAGTGACGGTTATGGCTTCCTTTTCCGCAATAGTGTCAAGAAGAATTGTAGACTTCGCATTATTTATTGCCTTCGGTCTGAGTCTTTCTGTTATCTCGGAATCGTCATCGTCAGCAGAGGTCTTACCTGTAGATGCTTCACTTATCAGTTCTTTCGAGTTCTTTTTAGAAAGCTTTTCATTGACAACAAGGGTCTCAAGCTCTTTTTCAAGAAGGGATTCAGGAACATCAAAGTTATGTGATTCGATCAGCAAATCATGAAGCTTTGCCTTCTGCTGCTTCAACGCATTTTCCTTCTTGGCATCCAAAATCTTTTCTCTTATTTTCTCCTTAAGAGACTCAAGTGTCTCGTGATTTAAATCTTTAGCAAATTCGTCATCAATTTCGGACAGTTTTTTTTCTTTAACCTCCTTTATTGTTATTCTTATACGGCTCCCTGTATCAGTTTTCTCTTTCTCTTTAGGTTCGTTACCCTCAAAAGATGGGAGAGATATTTCTATAACTTCTCCCTTTTTTCTGCCAACAACTTCTTCGATTATCCCTGGGGGTGTTATTTTATTGTCCAGTTTCATGACCTGGTCTTTACCAGAAGAAAGTTCCTTTTCACCTGACGCATCAAATTTAATATAATCGATTACAATAAGGTCATCCACCCTAATTTCCCTGCCTGTGCCCTCTGAGGTATCAACTACCTCATATATAGCCCTCTCCTCCTGTAAACCCTTAATCGTCTCATCTATATCTTTTTCATCAACTGTTACATCAATATCCTCTATCTTGAGCCCTGTGTAATTCAGGTTACTTATATCCGGCCTGACCTCAACAGTGAGGGTAAACGACAGTGGCTCGTTCCTTTTGATATCAAGTTTATTTTCAAAACTTGGCATTGTTACTGGAACCAAGTCAGCTTCCTTTAATGCCTTTGTATAGTACTCTGGCACCAGCCTTTCTATAATGTCAGCCTTGATATCATTTCCGAATTTTTTTTCAATTAAATTTACCGGTACCTTGCCTGGCCTGAAACCAGGTATTTTAGCCTTTTGCCTGACCTTATCCAGTGATGTTTTATATTCTTTCTCTATTATATCTGATGGAATCTCGATTTTCAGTCTCTTTTTGGTACTGCTGATATCCTCAACCGTTGAGTTCAAATCCGCCTCCTTAATTATTTATTTAATGTAAAATAATACCGTAACTTTAGTCAATTTTAGGTATAATCTCAATCATGAACCTTTATCTAATCGACGGTAATTCATATGTCTACCGCGCATTTTTTGCAATAAGGGGACTTTCGACTTCCGGAGGTTTTCCAACAAATGCGATTTACGGATTTACCAATATGTTATTGAAAATCATCAGGGAAAAGAAACCTGATGGCCTTGCAGTTTTCTTCGACTCATCTGAACCTACCGAAAGGCACAGGATATTCGAAGAATACAAAGCACACAGACCGGAGACACCATCAGAACTTGTACAGCAGTTAACACCCATTAGAAAAATAATATCTGCCTTTAATATCAAAATTATTGAGATTCCTGGTTACGAGGCAGATGACTTAATTGGAACGGTAGCAAAAAAGTCTGCAATGGAGGGCGGTAAAATATTCATTGTAACCGGTGACAAAGATATGCTACAGCTCGTGGATGAGGATATCAAGACTTACGACCCCATCAAGGACAGGTTTCTTGATTTAGAGTACGTAAAAGAGAAATTCGGGGTCGAACCTGAAAGAATAACAGATTTTATGGCCCTAACGGGTGATGCAGTAGACAATATCCCTGGTATTAAAGGTATAGGAGAAAAGACAGCCAAAGAACTCCTTTCTGCTTTTGAGACTCTCGATGAACTTCTCCAGCATCCTGAAAGGATTAAAAAGGAAAAACTGCGTAAAATGATTTCAGAAAATATAGATATTGCCCGCATGAGCCGGAAACTTGCAACAATTGATATATCCGTACCTGTCGTTATCGAATTAGAAGAGTTTAGAATGAAAGAGCCTGATTGGCTTACACTTTTATCATTGTTCAAAGAATTCGAATTTTCAAGTTTGATGAAATTATTGCCTGCAGTCGAAACTGCTAAAAGAAAATATGAGACGATCAGCACTATAAACAGGCTAAGAGAAGTCGTTTCCACTATTAAGAATGAATTTGCATTTGATGTTGAGGCAACAGGCAAAAATCCTATGACTGACAGCCTTGTCGGCATAGCACTATGCAATCAAAAAGAACAGGCTTTTTATATACCTGTTGCCCACTCTTCATCACTTGTAAGCTCAGTGGAACAGATAGACAAAGTGGACGTTATGAATACACTTGGCCCGGTCTTTCTGAATAATAAAATTGCCAAAATCGGTCATAACCTAAAATATGACATTATGGTTCTCGGACAGACCAGAAACGGCTCTTTCACAGATGGAGTTAAAGTAGCGGGGAAACTTTTTGATACAATGATAGCCGCATATCTCTTGAATCCAAACAAGGCCAATCACAGTCTTGATGAAGTTTCTTTCGAATATCTGTCAAAGAGAAAAAAATCATTTATGGAAGTCTTAAAGAAAAGGCAGTCATTTGCAGATGTTACAATAGAAGAAGCAACTCCTTATGCATCAGAAGATGCTGCGCTGAGTTATGAATTAAAGGACCTCCTGTTTAAAAAACTAGAAGAAAACGAACTCGAGAAGATCTATTTCGATATTGAGATGCCTCTTATCGAAGTCCTAATCGATATGGAAAGAACAGGGATTAAGATAGATGCAGATATTCTCAACAATCTATCAATAGAACTGACAGAAGAAATAGACGGTATTCAGAAAAGGATATTTTCTCTTGCAGGAGAAGAGTTCAATATCAACTCTCCCAAACAGTTATCAAAGATTTTGTTCCAGAGCCTTGGACTAAGTCCTACCAGAAAGACAAAGACCGGCTTTTCTACAGGTATGGATGTTCTGGAAGAACTTGCTGAAGTACATGAGCTTCCGAGAGAGGTACTTAACTACAGGACACTTACCAAGCTCAAGACCACATACGTTGATGTACTGCCTAGGATCATAAATCCAGAAACAGGCCGGATACATACAACCTTTAACCAAACCGCAACAGCAACAGGAAGGCTAAGCAGCAGCGAGCCAAATCTTCAGAATATCCCGATCAGAGGAGATTGGGGCAGGCGTATCAGGGAGGCGTTCATCGCTGAAAATGGACACATCCTTCTCTCAGCAGATTATTCTCAGGTTGAACTGAGAGTTCTTGCACACCTAAGTAAAGACAAAGGCCTGATTGATGCATTTATCAAAGGATACGATATCCATGCCAGGACAGCGTCCGAACTTTATGGCATACCTCTTGAAGAAGTTACACATGATATGAGGAGAACTGCGAAAACAGTTAATTTCGGTGTGATTTACGGTATATCACCGTTTGGACTTTCAGAGACATTGAAAATCGACAGGAAAGAGGCAGAAAAATATATAAAGCGGTATTTTGAACGTCATCAAGGTGTTAAGGAATACATTGATAGTATCCTTGTCAAGGCAAAAGAAAAAGACTATGTTATGACACTTTTTGGGAGGAAAAGGCACATCCCGGAATTAAAAAGCCAAAACAAAACCTTAAGGCAACAGGGAGAAAGACTTGCTGTAAATTCTCCCATACAGGGGACTGCTGCCGACATAACCAAAATCGCGATGATAAACATATGGAGGAGGTTTAAGCGTGAATCCATTAATGCTAAAATGATTCTGCAGGTGCATGATGAACTCCTCTTTGAACTTCCCGAATTAGAACTGAATTCTGTCACAAAGATTGTGAGGGAAGAAATGGAAGGGGCAGTCAAACTCTCTACGCCTGTAAAGATTGACATCGGATATGGCAGGAATTGGGCAGATGCACATTAAAAATTATGTTTTTCTAGAGATTTTACAGGAGAATAAATAATTCAAAATAAAACACAGAGACACAGAGGCATCGAGAAAAAGCATGGTTTTAATAATTCCGTTTCTCAGTGCCTCACTGTTCAATTTTTCCACATAAATATCGAAAGGAACAAAAATTAATAACAAATAACTTTATTTTGCTAAAATATATTGTAAAGGGGGCGATATGAAAGCAAAAGGTTCCAAGAAGAAAGTCAAAAAAACAGTAAAGCCTACTAAAAAAGAAAAACCGGCTATTAAAAAAATAGCTAAAACCTCTTCAGCAAAGGCTAAAAAAACTTCTAAAAAAGTCTCCAAAGCAAAGGCAGTAACAAAGCCTAAAAAGACATCTAAACATGAAACAACCGGGAAAAAGTCTGCTGCCAAAAAGAAAGCTACTGCTACACCCAAAAAGGGCACTGAAAAGAAGAAGACAGTAAAAGAGACAAAAAAAACCGCCAGGCCTTCAAAACCCAAAACCAAGGCTAAAAAGCCTGCAGCTAAAACCCCTAAGGCTAAAGTTAAGGCTGAGGTTAAGAAAAAAAGGACCGAAAAAGCTAAAGCAAAGCCGAAAGTTAAAGAAGAAAAGAAAACAAAGGCCTCAAAAAAGAAAAAGATAACCACTCAAAAAATAGAAAAACCTAAAAAGGCAACTAAGATTAGTATGCCCCGTAGAAAAGGTGAGGCTCGTTTACGGGGTAAAAAGCCTGTAAAGAAAAAATTAGCTCCTTCAATAAAGATAGAAGAACCAGTAAAAGTGGAAAAGGCCCCTTTAAAAATATTTCTTCCCGAAGTAGAGGTATTAGAAGAAGAACCTAGTGAGGGAATCCCTCCACCTGAACTGCGGGAAGAATATGGTGAAAACGAATTGCTGCTTATGGCAGTTGAACCGAATATTGTTTTTGTTAGCTGGGAGATAAATAAAGATGATTTCTTGAAAATTAAAAATCGTGCCAAAGGGAATGGCATTCTTAATCTGCGTGTATATGATGTGACAGGAGTTGAATTAGATGTGAAAAAAGCAAACAGCTATCTTGATATTAAAATAGACAGCAGAATCGGAAGCGACTTTTTCAACATACATATGGACGGGAAGGATATAATAGTCGAAATCGGGTTTTTCGGTACTCAAAGGAAATTCAGACCATTAGTCAGATCGAATGTGGTATCTGTTCCAAAGTTGATTATCAAGGACGAATTTGGAATTGCAGAAAAACTATTTGAATCAGGTATACCTTACGGGTACTGATAAAACTTCTGAAGTTAAACTGATTGTTTGTTTCAGAAAAAACCACGCTCTGAAATAAATTCTCTCTGTCACTTTATTTACACCGTATTTACACCGTTAGAAAGTGTCGATTTTTTTCTAATGTGGGTTGTCCCTTTAGAAGGTAAAGGTCTTCTAATGGGGGTTACATTTTAAACTTAATATGCTGTTCTCAATTATTTCGATTATATCGTCAATAACCACTTTATAATCATTTTTGCAAAGTTCCATAGCAGTTTCTATTAAAAAAAGAACCTCATTTACTGAAACATCTATTCCATAAATTTCCTTTGCCAGCCAGGAACCTAATACGGCAAGGGTATACCTGTCAATTGGACTCGGCAAAACTAAAGCACTTGCATATTGGTCAACAAGATTACGGAAGATCCACTCTGTTAATGTTAAAGTTTTAAAGTCGGTCCTCCTTTCCTTCCAGACTAATACTGCTGCCAAAAGATTAATATCCTGACGAGAACGAAGCTTGTTAGCTCTAAGTAATTTCTCTGCTAAACTGGGATCATCATGCTTAAGAAGCAGATCTACGGCTACTTCAATTGCATAATGTGCAAATTCAGGATCCAGATTTGTTAGTTTAGAAAGAATTAATGCCTTATCTATCACATATCCATTTTTACCGCTGGCTTGAGGATACTCGATATGAGCATAATAGTCAGCTCCACAAACCTCATTATGAGTTCCCCAGCCTTTAGAAAAAGCCTCCTGAGCCTGGCTCCAGGCATAAGGCATCAGGATAATATAGTCATAATGGGTATCTGTAAATGACGTAGGCCATTTGTGCTGTTCTAACACATATAAAGCTAAATCTGGTGAGATACTGCCATAATGAAGATCAATCTTGTAATTGTTATCTGGAAAAACTCTCTCGGCAATATATAGGTGAGATGCAGAATTAAAGGCAAGTGCAACAGATGGGAATAATATAATTAAAACTAATAATACAAAATTTATAAGTTTTCTTTTCATTGGTTCTTCCTCCACACTTTATTAAAACAGGTCGCTAATTTTCTGTTTTGGCAGAACAGCCATTTTAAAAAATATGAGTTTGTATCACTCGCTATTCTTTTATTGTATTATTATATAGATTCCGCCTTTTCTGGAATAGATATTAGTGTCAGAAATGTTGTCTAAATTTTGGAATTGAGTTGTTTCTTATAAAAAAACATGGTCAAAGCAAATTGCAGAAATTAAAATTGACGATTCTTTTATTGTTTTACAGCCGAAGATTCTCCGGGTTGTCTTTTCATCTACGCCATATCTATAGATACAAGAAAATACTTGTCTTTTTCTTTTGAGTAAATAACTGCTCTTCCATCTTCGTTTTCGTAAATTGTTATATCGTTGCTGAACTTCTTTACCATCTTTAATTTCATCTTTTCCTTCTTTATCAATCGACCGCCTTCAACAATTTCTACCTCTGCCTGCATAAACCCTCCTTTCAGTCAGTAATCATTCAGAGCCCTGCAGATAATCATTTAGTACAATTCATTATTATAAATTATATCAGTTTTTGATTCATTGTGATACATTGAAAGAATTAAACAAGCCTTAAGGTGTCTGAGAAATTATAATCTTTTAATGTCACGAAAAACACAATTCCTGCATTCTTTATTCCCCCTCTGCCCTTTGCAAAGACCTGAAATTCCGTGGTGGCAGAGTGCAAAATCATATTTGAGCGGGTCTTCTGGATTGAATCTCTTCAGCGATTCTGTAATCTCAACCGCCATCTTCCAGTCCTGTGAAGAACGCTTAGTAAAACCAAGGCATTTTGAGATTTTGGCTATGTGTGTATCAAGCGGTATGATTAGACTGTTTGCCTGAATTCCCTTCCATATACCGAAATCTATATCCCTGTCCCTTATCATCCAGCGAAGGAAAAGATTTGCCCTTTTGCATGCACTTCTGTTTTTTGGTGAAGGGAAAAAATTAAGAAGACCCGGTGGCTTTATATTACTCCCATATATTCTGGATGTGTTTATTCTTAAGAAGCTGTCAACGAGACCTGTAAGACCTTTTTCTATGTTAATGTCATCATTACTGTAAAATCTTTTGAAGACATTCTCTATGGAAGCACTTTTCTTTAATATTTCATGAACCATAAATAAGAGTGAGACAATATCTTCGTGCTTATTGAACCTGTACTTTATGCCCTCAAAGAGTTTCCGTTGCTTCTTTAAATTGAAATTTATCAGAAAATCATATGGGCTCATACCCATTACAGCCAGTATCTTTTCGACCGTTGACTTGAATAATCCTACCCTGCCATATGCAAAGCATGAAGCTATAAAACCGGAGACTTCTATATCTGAAGGTTTTATGTATCTGTGAGGAAACTCGATAGGGTCATAAAGCATCCTTTCATCAAAATTATATTCCCTGTAGAATTTATCTAGTATTTTTTTAAGCCGGTTCATAGATAAGTCCTAAAATGGTAAGTTATTAGCTTCCGTTAACCCAAAAAATACATTTTTCAGGTTAGACACCGAAAATTATCTCTCTCTCTTCCATGTCAACCCTGTCAACCCTGACTGTCAATTCCTGCCCGATCCTGAAAGAACGTTTGGTATGCCTGCCATGCAGACGCATGGTTTTGTCATTATATTGATAAAAGTCGTCTGTAATGTAGGAAACATGCAGAAACCCCTCTACATAAAAGTCATTGAGCCTTACCCTTAGTCCGAAAGGTGTTACACCGACAACTTTACCTGTAAATTCATCACCTACCTTATCATTCATAAACCAGACCTTCAGGGCATCAACAACCTCTTTTTCAGCATCTTCTGCAGTCCTTTCCGTTCTCGAAGAGTGAAATGCAATATCAGGAAGCAGTTTTACGAGTTCTTTTATCCTCTTATCGGAGAGATGTTTCTTGTAAAGTATTTCGCGCAGCAACCTGTGAACAACAAGATCAGGATATCGTCTTATAGGTGATGTGAAGTGTGTATAACATCCTGATGCAAGCCCGAAATGGCCGACGTTGACTGTCGAGTATCGTGCCTGCTTGAGACTTCTAAGTACAATGTAATTTATTACCTCTTCTTCACTTGAATTCTTTATTGACTTAAGTAATTCTGAAAAATCCTTTGGACGTATCGTCTTCCCTTTGAATCTTCCAATATGCTTGACTACCCTTAATACTTCTTCCAGTTTCATAGGATCGGGTTCTTCATGTATTCTATAGATACATGGCACATTAGAACTTTGCAGGTATTCGGCCACTGCCTCATTTGCTGAAATCATGAACTCTTCAATAATCATGTGAGCAAAGTTTCTCTCTGCTCTTAAAATAGCCTCTGGATTACCCTTTATATCAAGAAGGACCTCAGGTTCAGGCAGGTCAAAATCAAGGCTTCCCCTTTCAAGCCTGTTTGACCTTAATACTCCGCAAAGTTCACCCATCAGCTCAAAATCCTTAAGTAAGTAGTCATATTTTTTACGCTCATGGCTGTCCTGATCTATGAGAATCTTTCTTACAGAAGTATATGTCATTCTTTCATCGCTCCTGATTATACTCGGGTAGAATTTTTTATCCATTCTATTTCCGTATCTGTCAAAGTCCATTTCAACGGTAAATGCGTGCCTTTCCAGCTTTGGCTTGAGGCTACAAAGGTCTTCTGAAAGCTCTTTTGGAAGCATTGGTATTACTCTATCCGGGAAATACACACTTGTTCCGCGTTTCCTCGCTTCCATATCATTTGCAGAATCCCAGGGCACATAGAATCCTACATCTGCAATGTGAACCCAGAGCCTGTAGCCATGTTCAATGAGGTTGATTGAGACAGCGTCATCGAAATCTTTAGCTCTCTCACCGTCAATGGTAACGGTGGAAAGATTCCGCAGATCTTTTCTCTTTAGCAATTTCTTTTTTGCTTTTTTATTTTTGTCTGTCAGACGACAGGTACTGTACAAACCTTTTGTCTCGTCTGTCACAGATTTTGGAAATCTCCTCGGCAGACTGAATTCATCAATTATCGCCTCAACTTCAGATTTCGGGGTCTCGGGTTTCTCTATTATTCTGATAACTCTTCCAGCAGGGGGTCTATTTTCAGTTGCATAGGTAATTATCTCTGCTATGACATTATCTCCATGTTTCGCCCTGCCCCTGTCTTTTGGACCTATATAAAGGTCAAACGGTATTGCGCTGTTTTTAGGCCTGACATAAGTTGCTGTCCGGGTAATATCCAGCCTGCCGGTAATCCTTGTGTAAGCCCTTTCAAGTATCCTGATTACCCTTGCTTCACGCCTTTTCCAGTTTTCCACCCTGACAATAACCCTGTCGTTATTCATTGCCCCTAGTGTCCACCTTGGCGGTATGAATAGATCTCTTTCACCGGGTTTCTCGGAAATAAAAAATCCATACCCTTCCCTGTGAGCCTCAAAATACCCTGTAATCAGGTTCATATCCTCCGGCAAACCATATAAACCTTTACGGGTAAGCACGACACCGCCATTCCGCACCATTTCTCTCAGTATCCTCTTAAGGCCCCTCGACTCAGACCTGCTGAGACTCAAAAGACGTACTATCTCTTTGAAAGACAGGGGTTTACCTATCTTTTCTCTTAAAAATGCTGCAACCTTATCCTTATTTAACATGGCATTCCTTCTATCATTTGAATAAAACTATACTCCTGCTTAGTGATAAGTAATTGAAGTTACTAAAGCCTGGGGCATTAACTGATTAAGATTTTCTTTATTTTCATGAACTATGTTTACCCAGTTTCTTACCCAGTCTTATTAAAAAATATTGTTTGTGTCGGGTAAGCAAATTCAATTCCGCGTTTTTCGAATTCACTTTTTATTGAAAGGTTAATCTCCTGATTAATATCCATATACTTGTTATAGTCACTGCCCATAACATAATAAACAGCTTCAAATACAAGGCTGAAGTCCCCGTAGGAGGAGAAATGAGCCCGGTCGAAAACCGTATCTTTCACATTTTCAATAGCATTTCTTATTATTGCCGGTATCTCCTTTAACTGCTGGAGATTTGTTTGATAGGTAACGCCAAGATTAAAAATAACACGACGCCTTTCCATTCTTTTATAATTACGTACGCGTGAGCTGGTCAAATCGGTATTTGAAAATATTAACTGTTCACCGCTCAAACTACGTATTCTTGTTGTTTTAATGCCAAAGTGTTCAATGGTTCCCATGTATTCCCCGACAATAATAAAATCGCCTATCTCGAATGGGCGGTCAAAGAATATTGTGAAATAACTGAACAGGTCTCCCAGAATTGCCTGTGCTGCTAGGGCAACCGCTATACCGCCGATACCAAGGCCAGCTATTACAGCTGAAATCTTGAATCCCAAATTATCAAGGAGAAAAGTAATACCAACTCCCCAGACGATTACTTTTATTGCAGTAAGAATCCCCTTAAGCCTCTTCTGCCTGTTAGTATCAACCTCCTTTTTAATCCAATAATTCTCAAGCAAATAATTTATCAGTGCTATTAAAAGGCGGATGCCAAAAAACGTTAATACCAGCACTCCAAGAATATCAATAAACTTGCTAAATAAAGGGGGCAGGGTCAAGATTTTTATAGATAGATAGAAGGCGCCGAAATAGATCAAGGGGATCAATTTCTTTTGAATGATATGAATCAGAAAATCATCTATTGTTGTGGAGGTCTTCTTCGCCCAAGCCTTAAGCTGGTGCAAAATGATACTACGAAGTATTCGAATAACAGTAACACCGCCCAGGAAGATTAATATGAAAATTAAATAGTCTGAAATTCTGTTATTAAAAAATGTAATCTGCATTATATCGTCAAACATATTTCACCCCTTCTGCCCGAATGTTAATATTAAATATCTGCGATTACGCAAAAGCCGCAGAAACTGTTTAAATAAAAAAGCAATCAAGGCCGGGAGAATATTATTCTAATGCCCTTCCTTGTTAATCCCCAAAATGCATTTTCCGGTTTAATATCAACCTTAACGGACGAATTACATATACCTCTTTATAGCTTCCTTTTCCTCAATAAATTCATATTTGAATTTCTGGGTCTCTCTCCCAAAACATATCCCGAGACTTTCAAAAAGAGTCACTTCTTGCAAATTTACCTCTCTACGCTTTATCGCATCTCCGGTTGGCTGATAGTAAATTTTCTCTCCCTCTACATTTAAAACAGTATTTCCGGTTTTTCCTTCAAGTAAAAGCATAACAGCAGCAGCACCAGCCTTATACCCAAAATTGACATCATAGGATGAAGAATGTCCAGAACGCACAAGATGACCGGGGGTTACTTCCCTGACTTCGGGTATCTTGTAAACGCCCGGTACATACATGCCTGTCTTTTTCATAAATGATATAACATCAGGATCATTCTTTAACCGCTTTTCGAGCTGCTGACGCACATATTTCCCAGCACCTGCAAGCTTTTTATGCCCAAATGCATCAACCCCTGCAGATTCGTCATAGAGCAGTTCCCCGCTTGCCGTCTTAATACCTTCTGCAACAACAATGAGATAAGTGCCTGCCTTGACATCGCTCCTTTCGACTCTTGGAAAATAAGTTTTCTTAATATGTTCGTATACGATATCAAAGTCAACTGGAATTTCAGGTATCAGTATACAATCAGCCTCTGCTCCGACACCACCTCGAAATGCGGTATGTCCAACATATCTACCGAAGACTTCAAGAACCAGGACACGGTTGTGGCTCATCCCTGTAGTTTTTAGATTCCTGCCAAAAACAGATATCATGTTGACTGCAGAATCACCACCGACACTATATGGCTGCAGATCAATGTCCATTGTCTTCGGTACGTGAATGCATGGAATGTTCTGAGATGAGAGGTCGACAACAACACTACCTGTATCATCACCTCCGCTTATAATAAGTGCATCTATACCGAATTTCTTCAGCCCTTCCTTTATCCTCTTATATTTATTGTCGTCTTCTATCTTTTTTACTTTTACACGTGAATGTCCAGCCTCAGAACCTGCAAGAGTTGCATCGATATGACTTACTCGTTCTTCATTCAGGAATACAACTTCATCAAGGTCAATAAGGTTATAAAGACCTGCATATCCATTAGGAATAATAACTGACTCAATCCCTAATGCATATGCCTCTCTTGCTATTCCTTTAATTACAGCATTAAGTCCACCGCAGTCGCCACCACTTGTAATAATCCCGATTCTTTTTACAGGTGCCATAAAACCCTCCTTTTAGTAATGTGTTTATCATTATATGCTCAAATCTCAAATACCCAGATTTGCTATTTTCTATTTGCTATTCACTATTTGCTTTCTTTGCCTTTTTCGCTCTTAGCCTATTCCCCTTACTCCTTACTTCATAGGCTCTATGCCCTTTTCGCTTTGCCCCTGTTTTCCATCAGTGCATGAACAGGTTTAAGACCATATGGGCTACCCTGTTCTATTGCAGTAAGAACAGTTCCGCCTCCTGTAAAGAAATAATACTTCGCATTATCAAGGACTGAGAGATAAAGGCCCGGACAAAGATCCTTGAATTCCTGCAGTGTATCCCCACCGCCATACATTTTAATGGCATCCCTGTTAAGGTCAATCGTGCTGTCCAATGCTGCAGAGCCAGCAGTAAAATGAGGAGTAAATCCCATAACTGCATTAACAAAAATTGTTTTTGCATTTAAAATACTATCATACACAATGCGGTCCCGAAATGATTTTGGGTCAATGTCCACTATATATTTGTATTTATTCCCCTGCCTGAAGTCCTTTATCGGTAATGTTCTATATTCTCCTTCTACCTTGCCTTCCATGGTATCTGATTCAACTATATGAGGCATTTCTATAATCTTCTGGTTTATCCTGTCTTTTTCAACAAGGTCCTTTGCTGCTTCAATATCATGTTCTGAGACCCCTGCTGTATTTATTCCATATTTGGCACAGAGATAGGTATTATATATAACACCACCAAGTATTAACTTGTCTACTCTCTCATACAGTGCATAAATAGGTTTAATTTTTGTGTCATACTTGGCACCGGCAACAACAGCCACGAATGGCCTTTCGGGATTAATGACAGAGTTCAGATTAATTATTTCCTGCTGCATTAAAAAACCTGCATAAGAAGGAAGATATTTTGTAATATCATAGGTCGACACATGAGGCTGCCATGAGCCAAATGCATCATTTATGAATATATCAGCAAGGCCTGCAAGCTGCAAGGCGAAGTTTTTTCTTGTTTCACCTTCTCCTTCTTCACCCTGAAACCAGCGGGTGTTCGGAAGGTAAATACCGCCGATCTTTCTTTTACGGAGTTCACGAATTGAATGGTTGATTGAAGTATCTATCCCTGTAATACCATATTTTGATTCAATATTGAACTCGGGTATTTGGAATTTTATATGAAGCTTTCGTTCTAAATACTCCACAACTGGTCTTACGGATTCTTCCTCCCTGCAATTAATATCTCCTGTCTTTTTATCTTTGGGCCTTCCAATATGGGTCATCAGGATTGGCCTTCCACCCCTCTCAACTATGTTATAGAGAGTGCCGAGTGTTCTGTCAATCCTGTAAGGGTCCCTTATCTGGCCGCCTTTTACAACATTATGGTCGAACCTTACAAGTACAATCTTTCCATCAAGAGGAGCATTTTGTATAGTAGGAAGCCTGGGGTCTAATATGCTCATTACTTATTACCTCCGGTAGGTATTAAAAATTTAACTAAATTGTAACACAGATGTTTTTTCGGTCATAAGCATCATTTTTATGATATTCCTGTATCGATTTAACATTTACTTTTTTCTTCTTAAGCATCTCTATAGCATTAACAACGGCCTTTGCCCCTGCAACTGTTGTTGTATAAGGAATACCGTATTGCAAGGCGCTCCTCCTGATTGAAAATGAATCCCTCTTGGCCTGCGCACCACTGACTGTATTTATAACGAAAACTATTTCCTTATTTTTAATTAAATCTACTATGTGCGGCCTGCCTTCTGCAACCTTATTTATAACTTCGACCTCAATGCCTTTATTACTTAGAAAAGCAGCGGTTCCCCTTGTTGCAACAACCGAAAAACCTGCGGCATACAGTCTTTTGACGAGATCACATATGCCCGGCTTATCTTCATCCCTGATGCTTATTACTATCTTCCCAGAAAGCGGTATCATGTTATTGCAGGATGCCTGTGCCTTTGAATATGCACGGCCAAAATCTTCGTCTATGCCCATGACCTCACCTGTAGACTTCATTTCAGGCCCCAGGATTGTATCAACACCGGGGAATTTTTCAAAAGGAAAAACAGCTTCTTTAACTGCGATATGACTTATTGATTTTTCTGATTTAACACCCAGTTCTTTCAATGTTTTTCCCAACATAACCTTTGCTGCTATTTTTGCAAGAGGAACACCTGTAGTCTTGCTTACAAAAGGGATTGTCCGTGATGCCCTCGGGTTAACTTCAAGTATATATATGTCTTTATCTTTTACGGCAAACTGCACATTCATTAGCCCGATAACCCTGAGTTCTCTTGCGAGTTCCTTTGTCTGTCTTTTTATCTCATCTGTGATTTCTTTACTCAGAGAAAATGGAGGTAGCGAGCACGCTGAATCACCGGAATGGATACCGGCCTCTTCAATATGCTCCATCACACCGCCGATAATAACATCTGTTCCGTCTGATACTGCATCAACATCAACCTCTATTGCAATATCGAGATATTTGTCTATAAGCACAGGATGTCCAGATGATGACATTACAGCGTTCCGCACATAATCACGAACAGAGTCCTCATCGTATGCAATCTCCATTGCACTGCCACCCAGAACATATGAAGGCCTGACCATAACAGGATAGCCTATTTTTTTTGCTGCGGCAGCAGCTTCTTCAACAGATATTACTGTATCGCTTTCCGGCTGCTTAAATCCAAGCTTATGAATAAGTTCCTTGAATCTTCGCCTGTCCTCCGCCCTGTCTATCGAATCTGGAGATGTACCAAGTATCTGAATACCTTCCATCTCAAGAGGTACTGCGAGTTTAAGCGGTGTCTGTCCTCCAAACTGCACAATTACTCCAATTGGTTTTTCGGTCTCGATTATATTCAAAACATCCTCTATTGTTAACGGTTCAAAATAAAGCCTGTCAGATGTGTCGTAATCTGTACTGACTGTCTCAGGGTTGCAGTTGACCATTATTGTCTCATACCCCAGTTCCCTCAGGGCAAAGACGGCATGAACACAGCAGTAATCAAACTCTATCCCCTGACCAATCCTGTTAGGTCCTGAACCGAGAATTATTACTTTCTTCCTTTCTGTTGGATTAGACTCACACTCAGACACAGGGGCAAATAGAAGAGGGTATGGTGACTGTGGCACAGCATCAGTGTTATATAAATCTTTTTTTTCTTTGTGCTTTGCGCTTTGTTCTATGCGCTTATAGAATGGTTTTTCATATGTTGAATATAGATATGGTGTATATGCAGAAAACTCTGCCGCACATGTATCCACCATTTTGTATACAGGAAGTATATTTTTTTCTTTTCTGAGCCTCCTTATTTCTGTCTCATCAACACCAGACAGTTGAGCCAGTCTTCTGTCAGAAAAACCGTATTCTTTCGCCTCCCGCAATAAAGCAGGGGGCAGGGGGCAGGGGGCAAATTCGTTTTCTCCATGCTCCGAGCTCTTTGCTCCATGCGCTTTTATCATTTCATCCATATCGACTATGTGCTTAATGTTATTCAGAAACCATGGGTCTATCTGCGTACATTCATAGATCTCTTCAATACTCATCCCGACACGCATCGCTTCTGAAACATACCAGAGCCTTTTTACTCCTGGTATTTTTAAATTTATCTTGATTTTATCAGTATCTAAATCAACATCCACCAATCCATAGTTCCCGGTCTCCAGACTTCTGAGTGCCTTTTGGAGCGATTCCTTGAAAGTCCTGCCAATGGACATTACTTCGCCGACAGACTTCATCTGCGTGGTAAGCAGTGGGTCTGCCTCAGGGAATTTCTCGAATGCAAATTTCGGAAATTTTGTTACTACATAATCTATAGCGGGCTCGAAAGATGCGGGGGTCTCTCTTGTTATGTCATTCCTTATCTCATCAAGTGTGAGCCCGACAGCAAGCTTGGCTGCTATCTTTGCTATGGGGAATCCCGTTGCCTTTGATGCAAGAGCAGAACTTCTTGAAACCCTCGGGTTCATCTCTATTACAACCATCCTACCGTCTCTCGGGTTCAGGGCAAACTGTATATTAGAACCACCTGTGTCAACGCCGATTTCACGTATTATCGCTATAGATGCATCTCTCATACGCTGGTATTCCTTGTCTGTAAGGGTCTGAGCAGGGGCAACTGTAATAGAGTCGCCAGTGTGAATCCCCATGGGATCAAAATTCTCTATTGAGCAGATTATTACAACATTATCTTTTTTATCACGCATTACCTCGAGCTCGTACTCTTTCCACCCAAGGACAGACTCTTCAATAAGCACCTGACTAACGGGGCTGAGTTTAAGCCCCTTATCCAGAAGTTCTGCAAATTCTTCTCTATTATATGCTATGCCGCCGCCACTCCCTCCGAGTGTAAATGCAGGCCTTAATATAACGGGAAATCCTATATGCTCTATCGCATTAGTTCCTTCCTTTATATTCATAACTGCGGCACTTTTAGGTATCTCCAGTCCGATCTTTGCCATTGCCTCTTTGAAAAGTTCCCTGTTCTCTGCCTTTTTTATTGCATGAAATCTTGCACCTATCAACTCAACACTGTATTTTTCAAGAATCCCTTTCTCTGAGAGTCTTACAGCAAGGTTCAATGCTGTCTGTCCACCCATTGTTGGCAGGAGTGCATCAGGCTGTTCTTTCTGTATAATCATCTCCAGTATCTCTTCAGTAAGTGGTTCTATATAAGTTACATCTGCTGTTTCAGGGTCTGTCATTATAGTTGCAGGATTAGAATTTACCAGTATAACCCTGTATCCTTCATCCCTTAATGCCTTGCAAGCCTGTGTGCCTGAATAGTCAAACTCACATGCCTGTCCGATTACAATCGGACCCGAGCCGATCATAAGTATACTTTTAATATCTTCTCTCTTCGGCAAAGTTATCTATCCTAAATTTTTATTTTCCTAAAAAATCTCTTATATCTCTCAATGGCAACTCGGGTTCCCCCCCGATCTTTCCTTCGATCTTATCAGTATAAATATTCCTTTCCGTTCCATCATTAAATTTAAGCACCAATGATACAAACTCCTGTTCATCGCCTAATCCTGGGATAAAACTGCCATGCTGAATGGAGATTTTTTCCACGAATTTTATACCGTCAGGATTTTCCGGTACAAACTTTTTACTCTCTACATCAATCGAACTTAAATTATCAAGGGAGAATGTCTCTATCTTTCTTCTGATAAGATCGTGTCTTGTAATCTTGACTGTTTTATTTGATTTATTAAAAACAACTTCCAGATACCTTTCTTTAAACACAAATGCCCTGAACCAGAAAAATCCAGCTACAAATATGAGTATTAAAATAAGGTAATAAAGGGCTGTCATTCTAATACTCAAGAAAAGAAACAAATAGACAATTCCACTTAAGGCAGTGGCAGACAGAGCCGATGAAAACTCCTTATTGTAAATACCGCTGTGAAGAACGCTCTTTTTCTCTGCCCTGAATGATGAAGTTCTGAATATAAGTGAATCTGTTTTTTTCTGTAAAGTGTATTTCTTAACTTGTTCCTTGTTCAAACTGTGCAACTCTCGATCATCTTCCCAAATCTTTTAAAGATATGTGCTGAATCATTTGGACCAGGTCCAGCTTCGGGGTGGTGCTGCACTGAGAAAACCGGTAATTCTTTGTGCTGCATGCCCTCTTCAGTGCCGTCATATAGATTTTTATGTGTAAGGATGACCTGTCCATGCAGGCTATTTATATCAACACAGTAGTTATGGTTCTGTGAAGTTATCTCGACCTTGCTTGTAGACAGATCCTTAACTGGATGATTTCCTCCATGATGTCCAAATTTAAGTTTATATGTTCTGCCGCCCATGGCAAGCCCTAGTATTTGATGGCCTAGACATATTCCAAATATCGGTATCTTTCCTATCAGCTTTTTTGCATTCTCAATAGCGTATGTAACGGTCATGGGGTCACCGGGACCATTGCTCAGTACTATCCCGTTAGGTTTCATTTCTAATACCGCCTCTGCCGGGGTTTGAGCTGGCACCACCGTTATATCAAAGCCTGCATCATAAAGGTTTCTTAATATGTTTAATTTAACACCTAGATCATAAACGACCACCTTTTTCATTGCGGTTTGCAGATTGTAGATTGTGGAATCTCGTATATTATTCTCAGGGTCTTTATACCTCTGAATTCTGAATTCCCCTAAAGGGACGTTGTCCCCGAAAAGGGGCGTCGCCCCAACGGGGCTTTTCGCCCAACGGGACTTTACGTCTGAATTCCTAATTTCTGAAGGTTCCCATCTCCACAGCCCCTCTTTCCATTCATATTTTTCCTTTGTTGTCACTTCTTTCACAAGGTCAAAAGCTGATATTCCGGGGTGTGCTTTTACTTTATCTATGAGGCTGACAGGATCTGGATCGATTGAGGAAATAATTCCCATCTGAGCGCCGTGATTTCTCAAATGTCTCGTTAATGCCCTCGTATCAATTCCCTGGATACCAACTGTATTATTTTTTCTCATATACTCTGCGAGACTTATCGATGACCGCCAGTTGCTCGGGAAATCACAAGCCTCATTGACAATAAAACCTTCTGCCTTAATCCCCCCTTCAGACTCGATATCCTCTTCGTTAATTCCGTAATTACCAATCTGGGTATATGTCATGGTTACTATCTGTCCCTTGTATGAAGCGTCAGTGAGTATCTCCTGGTATCCGGTCATGGAGGTATTGAAGACTACTTCTCCCATAGTTTCACCCTCAACGCCGAAGTTTCTTCCTTCGAATACATTACCGTCTGCTAGAATCAACAATGCCTTTACTGCCATTCGTACACTCTTCCCTTGCGTATTGTCATTACGGGCATCCCTCTAAGGACCCAGCCATTAAAAGGTGTATTCTTACCTTTCGATATAAATCTTGCTGCCTCTACCTTATATTCTTTTTTGGTATCAATTATTACTACATCAGCATCAGACCCATGCTTTAATGTGCCCTTGTCTATCCCTGCAATCTTTGCCGGCATAAAAGACATCTTCCCGACCAGCTGGCTTAAAGTCAGAACCCCTTCTTCAACCAGTTTTATGCTTAATCCGATGGCAGTTTCAAGACCTGAGATGCCCGAAGGGGTCAGGTCAAATTCCAGAAGTTTTTCATCCATATGATGTGGTGCATGGTCAGTAGCAATTACATCTATTGTACCGTCTGCCAGCCCCTCTTTTATCGCCTCTACATCTTCTTTCCTCCTTAGCGGCGGGTTTACTTTTGCGTTCGTATCATAAAGACGTACTGCCTCTTCAGTAATGCTGAAATAATGTGGACAGGTCTCTGAAGTAATATTTGTGAGCCCGCGCTTTTTCGCAATCCTGATTATCTCTACAGAGCCCTTTGTTGAGACATGCGCTATATGCAATCTGCCATTGGTAAGTTCTGCAAGGGCTACGTCCCTCGCAACCATTATCTCTTCAGCCTGTGCAGGTATGCCTTTAAGTCCGAGAGTTACTGAAAGCAAGCCCTCGTTCATAACCCCTTCAGAACTAAGTGTCAGATCCTCACAGTGGGATATTACAGGTGCATTAAAAATCTTAGAATATTCCAGAGCCCTCCTCATCATCATACTGTTCATAACAGGTCTGCCGTCATCAGAAAAAGCAATACATCCTGTCTCATACATCATCGTAAGTTCAGAGAGTTCTTCTCCTTTCTGTCCCTTTGTTACAGCACCAATCGGATAGACTGAGCAACTACCTTCCTGAATAGCCTTTCTTATAATAAATTCCGTAACACTTGAATTGTCATTAATTGGGTTTGTATTTGGCATACAGCAGACTGAAGTAAATCCTCCTTTGATCGCAGCCCCAGTGCCTGTTTTTATAGTTTCCTTATACTCAAATCCAGGCTCCCTTAAATGAACATGCATGTCAACAAGACCGGGCATTACGATAAGCCCCTTTGCATCGATAATCCTCCCACCCCCCCCTTTAGTAAAAGTTTTTAAGAGAGGATTCGTATCCTTACTTTTTACTCTTGACTTTTTACTTCTGATTTCCTTTATCTTCCCGTCTTCAATTAATACGTCGCATATATTATCAATTTTTTGTGAAGGATCAATAACATGGCCGTTTTTTATTAAAATCTTCATCTCTTTAGACCTCGCTTGATATTATTTCTGATGTATCGAGCGCCCATGCCTTACATAAATATTTCTCTACGAGAATCATCATCTCTATTTAAATATGTTTTACTTTTTTACTCCTGAAAGCAGATAAAGCACAGCCATCCTGACCGCAAGTCCATTTGTTACCTGCTCAAGTATAACCGACCTCTGTCCGTCAGCCACTTCTGAATCAATTTCAACCCCCCTGTTCATAGGTCCAGGGTGCATTACAAGCACATCGTTTTTTGCCAGTGAAATCCTCTCTGATGTTAATCCCCAGTTTCTGAAATATTCTTCGGTCGTAGGGAAGAAACCCTTCCCCTGCCTTTCCATCTGAATCCTCAACATCATTATAATGTCAACATCTTCTAACCCCCTGTCCATATCCGTGAATAACTCAATATCTAACTCTTCCATATACATCGGTACTAATGTTGGGGGTCCGATCAGGCTTACGTCTGCACCGAGTTTTCTAAAGGCATATATATTCGACTTTGCAACCCTGCTATGAAGAATATCACCTATTATTGCTACCTTAAGTCCTTTAATACTGCCTTTCTTTTCTTTAATAGTTAATAAATCAAGTAATGCCTGAGTAGGATGCTCATTACTTCCGTCACCTGCATTAATAACCGAGGAATTCAGATTCTTTGCAAGGAAGTGTGCTGTCCCTGCATATGAATGTCTTACTATTATGAAATCAGCACCTAGGGCCTGTATGGTCAGGGCAGTATCTCTGAGTGTCTCTCCCTTTACAACGCTACTTGTAGATACAGAGAAATTTATCACATCAGTACTCAGCCTCTTTTCAGCAAGCTCGAATGATGTCCTGGTCCTTGTGGAAGGTTCATAAAAAAGGTTTACTGCGGTCTTACCCCGTAAAGTAGGCACCTTCTTAATATCCCTTTCCAAAACGTCTTTGAATCCTGCAGCAGTGTCAAGTATCAGCTCAATTTCCTCTGATTCCAGCTCTTTTATACCGACGAGGTCTTTATATTTGAGACTCATTCAAGCACCACCTTATCCTCTCGATCTTCTTCTTCCTCAAGCTGCACTACGACAGTTTCCCTAATCGAGGTCGGTATATTTTTTCCAACAAAATCTGCTTTTATTGGAAGCTCCCTGTGTCCCCTGTCAACAAGAACAGCGAGTTGTATGGCGGCGGGTCTTCCGAAGTCCATGAGTGCGTCCATTGCAGCTCTTATAGACCTGCCTGTAAAGAGCACATCATCCACAAGTACCACCTTTTTGTTATTGATCTCACACGGTACCTGTGTTCTCCTTACAACAGGCTGGTCTTTTCTCACATTTATATCGTCCCTGTAAAGTGCTATATCCAGCTTTCCAATAGGTACATTTTTACCTTCTATCTCCCTGAGCTTCACTGCAAGCCTTTTGGCAATATGTACACCACCCCTCTGTATACCGACAAGACAGAGGGACTTTACACCCCTATTCTTTTCGATTATCTCATGAGACATCCGTGTTATTGCGCGTTCTACATCCTTTTTATTCATTAATTCTTTTGCCATCATACCACTCCAGTAAACTTAAATTGTTGCAAGAGAATATAAGAAAGTTAAATATACATTTCCAGATTCTGTGTAAAAGCCGTACTTTGAATCAATAAAATCTACAGAATCCTTCCTTCCCAAGGGAATTGGACTGCAAAGGGTGCAGGCATAAAAAAACCTTCCCCTTTTGATATTGAGAAGGTCTGTCAAACCACTGATCTTTTTACTGCAGCTCACGCTGACTCCTTAGCCTTCTCAGTCTCACGGGACTATTCTTAAAGGCAATTCTATTAAACCATAGAAACTAACACATTGTCAATTTACACTATATAATATTTCTATCTTATTTCCCCCAGTCATATTTATGTCTTTTTCTGTCGTGTATATACTTTTCTGCTGAAAGTGCAGCAACAGCTCCACCTGCAACAGCGGTAACGACCTGCCTTATCTCAGTACATGTAACATCACCTGCCGCAAAAACACCACCCGATGGTGTCTCCATCATCCTATTAATATCAATACACTCCTCTTCTGTAAGTTCCAAGGTACCGTGCAGAAAATCCACAATTGGTTTGCTGCCCTGGAGGTAAACAAAGACACCAGAAAGTAGTATTTCTGATTCCTTTTTCTCAGAATCTATTACCCTTATTTTCTCTACGGTCTCATTTCCTTCAATTGACTTTACAATTTTACCGGTCATAACCTTGAGATTTTTCGAATCAAGTGCAGGATGACCCTCTACCTTTAGTTCCTTTGATGGAGAAATTAAATAAACTGTTTCTGCAAATTTTGTTAAATATCCAGCCTCTTTTACAGCCTCTTCAGAATTTCCAATTACACATACGGTCTTGCCTTTAAAGAATGCAGCGTCACAGATAGCACAATAGCTTACGCCCCTTCCAATGAATTCAGCCTCACCTTTAATCGTTGGCTTTCTGCCCATAGAGCCTGTGGCTATAATTACTGCTTTCCCCTTATAGCTTGACTCCATTGTGTAAACTTCTTTAATCTCACCATCGAACTTTACTCCTATTACCAGAGCTTCCACAATCTCTGCACCAAATTTTATTGCCTGTTTTCTAAAAATCTCCAGAAGTTCTTTTCCAGAGACAGATTCCAGAAGCCCAGGATAATTTTCTATATGGCTTGCATAAGCAAGAGCGCCTGCTGTAGCAGATTTATCCAGCACAACGGTCTTTAATTCTGACCTTGCGGCATACTGTGCTGCAGATAATCCAGCAGGGCCTCCTCCTATTATTATGACATCGTATATATCTGCTGAATCTGTCATCAGTGTTCCTTATCTACTTGCCAAACTTCCTATGAATTTTAATCCGAATTAATATTTAACATTAAGAAAGTTTCGGATAAAACGTTAACCCCATTAGAAAGCCCCTCTGCTTACAGCGGAGATAAAAAATAATTTCCTTTCTAGTGAACACAGGGTTCATCACGTTTAAAAATAAATCTCTAACAGGATTTAATACCCCGTGTGAGCCTGCCCGCCTATGGCGAAGGTCTTCTAACGGGGTAAACTTTATTTAGATTATTTTAGCTTTTGAACTACAACAGGTCAATAAGACCTTGTCTATTAGATATTATCTGTTTAAAATCTTCTATATTGAGATATTTAATAAGAACCAAAATACAACTATAACTTAATCTTTTTTTTACGTCACGGCAATAATTGCATTTTTAATTACATTAAGCATCTGTTTTAGATTTTCTGGACTTACACAAAGAGGTGGCATTATTATTAAGACGTTCCCGAGCGGTCTTATGAAAACACCGTTATCCATTGCATGATATGCAACCTTCCAGCCCATTTTTTCCTTCCAGTCAAAGGGCTCCTTTGTAACCTTATTTTTTACGAGCTCAACACCTGCCATAAATCCTTTGCCTCTTGCTTCACCTACGCAAGATAATTCTGCTATCTCTACAAGACCTTCCTGAAGGATTTCTATTTTAGGCTGAAGGTTCTTCAGCGTCTCTTCCTTTTCGAATATATCAAGGCATGCTATTGCTGCAGAACACGCAAGAGGATTTCCAGTATAGGAGTGACCGTGGAAAAATGTTTTCAATTCCCTGAACTCCCCTAGGAATGCATTATATATCTCTTCCGTGGTGATTGTTACGGCAAGAGGCATATACCCTCCAGTGATACCTTTTGACAGGCACATTATGTCAGGTACTACATCTTCATGCTCACATGCAAACATCCTTCCAGTCCTTCCAAAACCAGTCGCAACCTCATCAGCAATCATCAGAACATTGTATTTTGTGCACAGGTCCCTCACTCCTTTAAGGTATCCTGGCGGGGACACGATTATCCCTCCCGCCCCCTGCACAAGCGGCTCTATTATCAATGCTGCGATTTCATTGTGATGTACTTTAAGAATCTCTTCCATCCTTTCGATGCACAATAAACTGCACTCAGGATACTCCATCCCCAGTTCGCACCTATAGCAGTAAGGAGATGGAGCCCTGAAAGTATTGAACAATAGGGGTTCAAAAACCCTGTGGAAAATATCAATACCTCCGACACTTACGGCACCGATTGTGTCACCATGATAGGCATTATTAATGGAAAGGAAACTCTGCCTCCCGTCAAAATTCTTATGTTTCCAGTACTGAAATGCCATTTTAAGAGCAATTTCAACTGAGGTAGATCCGTTGTCAGAGTAAAAAACCTTACATAAACCAGATTTTGGACGTAAAGTCCCGTTGGGCGTAAAGCCCCGTTGGGCGTAAAGCCCCGTTTCGGGGACAACGCCCCATTTCGGGGGCGACGCCCCTTTTCGGGGACAACGTCCCATTACGGGATCTTGGATTTCGGATTTCAATCCTGAATTCTGAATTATTTTTATAAGCTTCTCTGCCAATTTTAACGCAGGAACATTACTGAGGCCGAGCAATGTAGAATGTGAGATATTGTCTATCTGACCTTTTATTGCATCATCAATCTCTTTCTTTCTGTGACCATGTACATTTACCCATATTGACGAAACACCGTCCAGATACCATTTTCCGTATATGTCCTTAATAAAACAGTCACGGCCTTCGACAATTATTACAGGTTTTTCATTTACCCAGTCTTTCATTTGTGTAAAAGGGTGCCATATATACCTTCTGTCAGCTTCTTCAAGCTTTTTGTTTTCTTCAATCAAGCTCATATCTCTCCCCCGTTGGATAATTAAACAATCTATATTTCAGCTGTATAATGCATTCTTTGATTATACTGTATTGTTTAACCTAAAAATGCATTTCAGTATAAAAAAAGCAGGTGTATGTGCAGAAAAAGTCTTTACCATTTTATCCCGACTTTTCGGGGCACCACCTTTGTAAGTCCTTTCATTACCCGATTGCCTTTACGTTATCATATAAAAGGATCTGTAACAATAAGTAGCAGATTGTGACTTGTAAAGGTTTTTATGTATGTATACCTGCGTAAAATACACTTTTTGTTTTAAGGCTATCATTACCGATCATCCGCTAATCACCTGTCTGTCTAATATACACTATCAAGCCAGGGAGACTCCCGACAAATATGGAAAAAAACCATGCAAGTGATAGAGAGGTTGCCACTTCCGGTTTTATCCCTATAATCCCGAGCAATAACACAAAAGAACCTTCCCTCACTCCGAGTCCAGAGATTGAAACGGGTAATGTAGTAATGGTTATCACTATAGGCAGAAAAACAAAAAGAAGGGGAATCGGGATATTTTCTCCCATTGCAAATGCAAGTATGATAACCTTTGAAAAATTTATGAACTGATTAAGACAGGATACCAGAAAGGCCTTTATGATAATATCCTTCCTGTTTCTCAACAAACTAAAATACTCGTAAAATTCTGAAATAACCCTGAATCTTCTCCCAAGCCTTAATCCAAAAAATATAAAGCTGCCTATTACAAAAGCAGTAAACATGGAAGGCATAATCCATTTATAAACTGAATTACTAAAGTAGCCCATTACAAAGGGAAATACCAGGATGCCTATAGTCATAAGACTTGCAAATCCAATGTATCTGTCCATGAAAATCGATGCGAGTGTAAGGCTTATCTTCTTTGCATCTTTATTAAGATAATATGCCTTTACAGCGTCTCCGCCTACCAAGCTGGGCAAAAAATTACTGAAGAAGGCTCCTATCATATACAGTGAAAATAATCTTCCTATCTTGAATTTTTCAGGAAGAAGAAGCTTCCATCTAAACGAAGATACGAATTGCGACAGTATGTACATAAAAGATGCTGCCAAAAAATAAAGAATGCTTATGTCCTTTAGAATGGAAAAAATCTGTTTGATATCTGCCTTTGAAAAGACTAAGTAAAGTAATCCCGCACTTACAGATAACTTCAGAAAGAAGATTAATAACTTATTTGGTGCCTGGGCCAATGACTTTCTTTATGACGTATATAGGTTTTTTCTGGGTTTCATGATAGACGCGGACTACCATTTCACCCAATAATCCTAAACCGATAAACTGAATCCCCACAATTATTAAAAGCACCCCGAGAAGAAGAAGTGGCCTCCCGCCTATATCCCTGCCTGAAAAGAGTTTCTCAATGCTCAAGTACAGAGAGATGAAAAATCCGAGCATCCCGCTTAAAAGACCTATTGGACCGAAAAATTGAAGAGGTTTTGTGGAAAAACTCTGTAAAAACTTGACTGTAATCAAGTCCAGGACAACCTCTATAGTTTTGGATATTCCGTATTTTGATTTCCCCCTCAGTCTGGGGTGATGTACAGTCTCCATCTCAACAATTCTCACACCGTACCAGCTTGCAACAGCCGGTATGAATCTGTGCATCTTGCCATAAAGCTTCAGGTTTTTTATTACCTCCCTACGATAAGCCTTCAGTGTGCAACCATAATCATGAAGTTTTACCCCCGTTACTCTGCTAATAATCCAATTTGCAATGATTGACGGCAATCTTCTGGATAAAAACGGGTCTTTCCTCTTTTTCCTCCAGCCGCTAACAAGATCATTGTTTTTTATCAATTCAAGCAGCCTGGGTATATCGTTTGGGTCGTTCTGAAGGTCGCCGTCCATCGTAACTACAATGTCTCCCCTTGCATAATCAAAGCCTGCTGCAAAGGCTGCTGTCTGACCAAAGTTCCTCCTGAGGCTTAAGACTATAACACCACTGTCCACTGACTGTATATTCTGAAGCAGTTCGAGTGTTCTGTCATTACTTCCATCATCTACATAAATGATTTCGTATTCGATAGCGATTGATTGAAGTACCTGCTTCAGACTGCTGTGCAATTGCTGAACATTCTCCTCTTCATTATAGAATGGTATGATAACTGTAACTGTCATTAAAAACTCTCCAGAGGTCTGATTTCAATTCCTTTGAAAGCATAACACTTAAAAACGGTAAATTTCATTATTTTGTCATGATCTGTGCGTACTGTGATAACTTTTTTCTCATATCTGCCAAACCTTTCTGCCAATTCTCCAGGCATGTTCTTGTCTTTTGTTCTAACGAAAATGGCGTTGTATCCTATCAGGTTTTCAAATCCCGGCCACAGGTTATACTGGTTCATTCTGCTCCCGAGATTAACACAGTATGTTACAGGTTGTCCTTCAATGTAAAATGCGAGTTCGCTGGAGACCTGATACTTGTCAGAAAAGATAAATACGGGACCATTTGAAGACATCTCATTATGTATCTTGCTGACCTCTTTGCCCAGTTCTTTCCAGCCGACGAGCCTTATTGTCGGGTCCCTTTCCTGTGGGAGGTTTAGCACCATAGGATAATGGGCGACAACCGTTACAACAAAAGCCAACAGAATTCCTGAAGCAACAAGAACTTTTATAGCCTTTTTTGAAATCTCGATATCTTTTATATAATATACTGAAAAAGCTATAAACCCGGTTGCGTATCCCGGTAAAGCCCAATTTGCCTGAACCTTGCCCTGTATGCTCTTAAGAATAAAAAAAGCAACTACCGGGACGGAAAGCCAGAACAAGAAGGCACCTTCTTTGCTTTTCCTCAATTTCCATAAAGCAATAAAAACCAGCACTATCAGAACCGGAGTAACAACACCAATCTGTGAACCGAGAAACTCAAAAAAACTTAAAGCAGATATTCTGAACCCATCACTTAGATGTGCCTGTCCAGCTGTGTGTTTCAGCGTAATCCAACCATTGGCTGCATTCCATGCAATCACTGGGCTGAAAATTATCATGCTGATTATGGTAGCTATGTATGGGCCTTTTGCAGTCAAAAGCCTCCTCGCATCTTTATAAAATACCAAGAAAAGAAATCCTGAAAGATAGAAAAATACCATTGAATATTTTGCCAGCATACCAAGTCCTATAGAAAATCCAAGCACCACCCAGTAAAGATTAAACGATCTACCGGCTTCAGCAGATAATTCACGGCTTAAGGCCTTATAGAAAAGAAACAGAGAGAGTATCCAGAAGAACATAAAAGGTGAATCAATCGTCATTATTACCCCATATGCAGAATATAAGGGGACGATCTGGATTAACAATGCAGACGCAAAACCTGTTTTATCATCATATAGCTCACTTCCCATCCTGTAGAATACAATGCTGCTTAAGGCGGAAAGAACTATCGCAAATATCCTGACCCCAAATATATTATTGCCGAATATCGCTGTCCCTGCATATATGATATATGCAATTAGCGGGCCTTTTGAATAGTAACTCCAGTCAAGATGTCTTGACCATTCCCAGTAGTGTGCCTCATCCGGACTCAGGTCAAAAGGGCCGGTAACGACAAAATAAACACGGAAGAAACTGATTAAAAAAATTAGGAGACAAAGAGCCTGCCAGTAAGACTTACTTTCATATATTTTTATTGCCCACCTGTATAACAATATTGATACATACGATGTGAAGATGCCGAGCAAGGAACCTACAATAACATCAGAAGGATAATGTACTCCAACATAAACCCTTGAAAACCCGACAATTGCAGCAAAAAGTATAAAAAGATAGCTTAAAGAGTCTCTCTTCAGAATCCAGAATACCATCGCAAATGCAAAGGAATTAAATGCATGATTAGACGGCATCGAAAAAGAGTCTTTGCAACTGACAAGCAGATTTATATTTTCTAAGGTATTACATGGTCTCTGTCTCTCAAAAATATCCTTTAATATATGACCACTGCCATCTGCTAACAAAACTGCAATAAGTGGAACAGTTAGAAATAACAATGCCTTTTTCCTATCTTTCAGTATCGTCCACAGTACAAGCGGAAGAAAAATCAATACTGCATCATTTGTTATAAAAGGCATAAATATATCTAAAAAACTATTCTGCAGATCTCTGTTAACAAACAGGAATAATAAAGTATCGATTTCAGGAAGGCTCATTAAGGATATCTCTGACTCTCTTCCTTAATTCGTCTATTTTGAAAGGCTTTTCTAAAAAATTTTTAGATTCTTTTGTTTTAATCAAACCGCTGATTTTAAGTATTTTAACCAAAGGTGAAGTCATTTTCACTTTTTCAATTAAAGTCTCGGCAGAATCCTTCTCCAAATACAAATCAACTATAAGCATATCAAACGGTGCATACTTGAGTACTGCATTAAGCTCATTCATGTCTTTTGCTTTTTTAATAACATAACCTGTCTTCGAAAGAGCCCTTTCGATAGTATTCAATATCAGAGGCTCATCGTCAATGACAAGGATCTTCTCAGCCATTATACTAGTAATTTACCACTTTGTTTCATAGTTAGACAACCGAGCTTAAGACTTTGACAGCACATACACTGTCACCTTTCTTCACAGATTACTCCTCTAGTAACTGCCATTCAGCATATCCTTTCTTTTTATCTTCTAATTTCCTACCCCTCAATCTTACAGATATCTTTTGCGGGTGCGTCTTTAAAGTGATATATGCCCTGACAATATTTGCAATTGTTGCCTCCTGAAATAATAGCTCAGTGTTATCATGCAGGATTATTTTTGTCTTTATATGTCTGTGGCCTTCGGGTATTTCAGAGAAAACCTCTTTAACATCTGCATTGCTTATGTTCATTAGTAGTCTCCTTTGCTCCACTCCTGAAGTTTATCTTTTATAAACTGGATTATTCTCTCATGTTCCTCTGATCCGCGTCCTTTAATACTCATTGGTTCACCAAAGGCAAAATAAACCTTCTTTTTTTTGTCTATTGGACCGAAGTCTGGTATAAACCTTCCAATGCTCCATGCATCTGTCTTTAAGGCTATGGGCACAACAGTTGCACCTGTCTTTAAGGCCAGCTTTATTCCAAGTGTATTAAATTCCTCAGGATTGAAAACAACAGTCCTTTTGCCCTGCGGAAAAACTATTATTGATTTCCCAGATTTGAGATTTTTTGTCCCTTCCTCGATCACGGTTCTAAGGTCTTCTCGAGGGTTTGTCCTTCCAACAACTATTGGCATCCGCGATCGCATTATCGGTCCGAAAATACGCATCTCTACGAGACTCTTTTTTACAACAAATGTAATTGGTTTTACAGGTTCTATAATACACGGCAATACAAATGTCTCAAGTGTGCTCATATGATTGGCTATAAAAACAGCAGGTCCATCAAATTTCCTTAAATTCCCTATTCCGGTTATCTCAAACCTTATTCCGATACTCTCCAGTTTCTGTAAAACGGAAAGGCTATCTTTCACAAACTCATCATCGCTGTATATACCCCTTTGAACTACTCTTCTGCTAGTTTTCCATAAAAGCCAGAAAATCCGGGGATAAAACATAAATTTCAGCCCCAGAAATAGACTGGATAATTTAGAACGTGAACGGTTTGGATCAGTTATATAGTACTCTGCATCGGCAATTGGCAAGAACTTACCCCTGATTCGAAAAATCTAAGATTTTATAGCCCATTTCTTTATTGCCTCAACCAAAGCCTCAACCGTAGCTTCATCAGGCATTATGTCAACCTTGTGACCTGCATTCTCAATGACCTTGGCTGTTACAGGGCCTATTACAGCGATGGCAACGTCCTTGAGAAGAGTATCGGCTTCTTCTCCCATTATCTCTCTGAAATTATTGAATGTTGCAGCACTTGTAAAGGTTGCAACGGTAATCCTGCCCTCCCTCATGAATCTTCTGAGCCTTTTCCCGTGGACTTCGGGCTTAACAGCCCTGTATGCAACTGGCACATCGATTATCCCGCCGAGTTCACGAATCTTTTCAGGAAATATTTCGCGGGCAATCTCAGCACGTGGCAACAGGAATCGTTTACCCTCTAAAAGTAAGGGGCTTGGTGCATGGGCTCCAGGTCTCGAGTTTTCAGATTGCTGACGTAAAGTCCCGTTGGGCGTAAAGCCTCGTTGGGGCAACGCCCCTTTTCGGGGACAACGTCCCTTTACGGGTTTGCGGATTGCTGAATTTAATTCTGTATCGTACTGCCCCCCGATCTTTGCTTTCTGCTCATTTATAAACGCCTCAATCAAACCCTCTGCCCTGAATTTCTTCGGCACCAGATCAACCCTGAGACCGTGTTTCCTGACTTCACCTGCGGTCTTCTGTCCTATTGCGCATATCTTGACGCCTTTCAATTCCCGTATGTCAATGTCTCTTTCTAATATCCTGTTAAAAAAATACTTGACTCCATTAGAACTTGTAAATATCAACCAGTCATAGCTGTCAATGTTATCAATTGCGCTGTCAAGTTCATCCCATGTTTCAGGCGGGACTATCCTTACAGTCGGAAACTGAATTATCTCTGCGCCGAGTTCTTCAAAAGTTTCAAATCCTCCAGAATGCTCTCTTGTAACGAGTATCCGATGTCCAAACATCGGCTTCCTGTCATACCAGCTCAATTCCTTCTTCAAATTAACAACATCACCAACAACCATAACAGCCGGTGGCTTAATATCCTTTTCCTTAACTATGCCAGCTATTTCTTTCAAGGTACTGACAATCGTCTTCTGGTCAGGTCTTGTGCCCCATCTTATGACCGCAACAGGCGTATCAGGGCTTCTTCCTTTTTCTACAAGCTTTTTAGTAAGGACATCTATGTTTTTAATCGCCATTAAGAACACAAGCGTGCCCACTCCTGTTGCAAGTTTTGACCATTCAATTGCGGATTCTTCTTTTGTTATATCCTCGTATCCCGGGATAACTGCAAAAGATGATGAGTAATGTCTGTGTGTAAGGGGAATACCTGCATACGCAGGAGCTGCAACTGAAGAACTAACACCTGGTACGACCTCAAACTCTATCCCCTCTTTTGAAAGTATCTGGGCCTCTTCACCACCCCTGCCGAATACAAACGGGTCCCCGCCTTTTAAACGGCATACTATTTTCCCTTCTTTTGCCTTGGCTACAATAGCAGCATTTATCTCATCCTGGGTCATTGTGTGATGTCCACCGCGTTTGCCGGCATAGATGAATTCTGCATCATGGTTTATATAGTTAAGAATCTGTGCATTAAGGTGAAAATCGTAGATCACAACCTCTGCCCTATGAAGACATTTCAGTCCCTTTATTGTAAGCAGACCGATGTCTCCAGGCCCCGCACCGACAAGATAAACAATGCCTCTTTTATCTTTCATAGAAAGTCTATTTTAGCATACAAGTCTATATCTCATCATTTTCGACCATATTTCTCAACATTTCCTTAAAGTCAATGCCTGCCTGTACGAAACCTTTAATACCATATCCCATATTTGCCTCAAATACGTAATACTCTCCCCTGTACTCGCATATATCGAGTCCGACATTATCTAAATCACATAATTCAACTACCTTTTTTGCGAAATTTAAGGCCTTCTGCGGGATATTTTCAAAACTGATTAATCCACCTCTTGAAACATTTGACCTGTACTCACCTTCCGGTATAATTTTCCAGTAAGACAGCATGACCCTTTTGTTTATCAAGACAACCCTGAGATCCCTGTTTATTTTCAAATACTCCTGAATGTAGGCAATTTCAGTTTTACTATTATAGGCATCAAGGTCATCTTTATTCTTGATAAGAAATACCCCTAAACCCATAGAAATACGTTTTGGAATTTTAGCTATAAATGGGAATGACCATTCCTTTAAAATCTTCCTTTTCTCTTCCTGGCCAGAATATATCCGTGTTTTTGGTTGCAGTATTCCAAAAAAATCAAAAAGTAGTTTCTGCTTTATCTTATTGTTGAAGAACCTGTAATAATTTGGATTCGGAAAAGTCTTTTTGCCAATTGTGTTTATAGGTTCGTATAAAAAAAAGGAAGGGAAATAAATCTTATCAGCATTATAAATAAGTTCAAGATCGCTTTTATTATATTCATATAGATTTCGTTTTATGCCGAGCGTTATAACATTTTCACAATGAGATAATTGCCCGCCGATTGCAATCTTTTTCGTTTTCATAATTTATATTAACGCAGAGGAAAAATAATAGATATCACAAAATTTTAAAGGTAAACTCCGCTGCGCTTCGCTTACCTTTAATCAATCAAATTACGCGTAGCCATGGCGAAGTGTAATGGCGGGAGTGTGTGGGAATCGAACCCACCCTTCCAGTTTGTAGCCGGAAACACTGGATTTGAAGTCCAGGAGGGACACCAGAACCCTATGCACTCCCTTGGTTGATTTTACTTAATTACCAAAACTCCTTACAAGCAATACTCATAATAATATGGGAAATTAGTGAACCCCGTATAACGGAGTAAATCTGGATTCTCCGCCTCTGGCGGACAGGAGGGACCCCGTAAAGCTCCGCCACGGGGCAGGCACCAGAACCCTATGCACTCCCTTGTGTTGATATTACCGGTTCATAAAAGGTTACAATAAATATAATAACATTAACTTATTGTTGTTTCTACATTGCAACTATTACAGGAGAAATCATTGGCCGTCAGAGTCGGCAACTGTTCCTGGACAGAGAAGACCTTGATTCAGAGCGGAGAATTTTACCCCAAAAGTGTAAATACCGCTGAAGAGAGACTTAGATATTATTCAAGCAAGTTCGATGTCGTTGAAGTGGATTCAAGCTATTATGCAATCCCAGCAATGAGAACAGTCAATCTCTGGGCAGAGAGAACACCATCTGGCTTTCTATTCCACATCAAGGCTTACGGCCCCCTTACTGGTCACGGTGCTGATTATCGTTCACTGCCAAGGGAGGTCAGGGACATAATCCCTGCCGAATCACTTCAAAAGAAACGCATCTATATTAAAGACAGGGAAATACTGAGGGTTCTCTTCAGGCTTTTCAAAGTGGCTCTTAAGCCTCTTGCTGAGACTGATAAACTCGGCATCATAGTATTTCAATATCCACCGTTTTTCGTATATAAAAAACAGAACCTCGATTTTATCATTTTTTGCAAAGAGATGATGGATAATTTCCGGATAGGGGTTGAGTTCAGGCATGGAAGCTGGCTTGCTGAGAACAGGAGGGAAGAGACTTTCAGATTCCTAAGGGAAAATGACCTGGTATATATTACGGCTGATGAGCCTCAGTACGGTACAATGGCAACAGTTCCTTTTGTACCTGAAGCAACCTCTGATATCGCGTATTTAAGACTTCATGGAAGAAACAAAGAAAACTGGCTAAAACGCGGAATCGAGACATCTGAAAGATACAACTATTTTTATGCCCATGATGAGCTGAAATCTTTAGTTCCGGCAATAAGCACACTCAGTAAAAAAGCGCATTCGGTATACGTCATGTTCAATAACTGTCATTTAGGATTTTCGATAAGGAACTCTTTCACAATGAAAGAGTTAGTTGAAAAGAACAGCAATTAAGAAGAAACTTTCAGGCCATGTCCTGCTTTGATATATCTTAACGGTTCTGCACTTTTTCCTTAATGAAAGAATCTAAAAGGCTCTGTTGTTTTTCGTTAACTTTAACGAAATTGAGGCCGAACTCTGAATACTCAGGAGTCCTGCCCTTTATCATGCGTACAACAACAGAATTTACCTTAATCTTTTGCTTTGAGTCAGGGATAGAAAAATCCACAGTAATCTTTGTGCCTATTGCAAATGGCTCTCTTGACTCGAGCAAAAGACCGCTTCTGCTGATATTCAAAGCTGTCCCTTGTGTTTTGGTCCCTTTAAAAGTAACATTGACCGGCAGTGAGATCTCCACCCTTTGGTCTTTTCTGACGTTAACTTTGACAAACTTCTGTATCTCGGCAATAAATATATCTTCATTTATAGGTTTTCGCAGATAAGAATTGCATCCTGCTTTGTAGCATTCTTGTTCTTTCTCGGAAACAGTAACAATAACTATCGGTGTGTCTTTTATTTGTTTATCCGATCTGATTAATCTGCAGCACTCGATCCCGTTCATCACAGGCATCTCAAGATCAAGGAAGACAATATCCGGCTTCTCATCTTTGGCTATACGAAGTGCCTCCAGCCCGTTAAGGGCTTTAAAAATGGTACAGTCGATTCTTTTAAGAAATGATGTTTCAAGGTCAAGGAAATTTTTCATGTCGTCAACTATTAGAACTTTTACAGGCATAGAATACTCCTTAAAAATTATAATTTTTATTGTAAATATTAAAAAATAGTTTAACTATATTGTCAAGCCTTATGTATCTCCTTTATTTATTTTAATTTCGTAATTCCCGAATTTTTCTATATTTTTAATTAAAAAATTTTGATATTTGCTAAGATAATCCTAACACTTCAAAGAATTTTACTAAATATGATAATATAATTGAATTTTTAGTCATTCGGAGGCTTTGATGTCCAAAACATATAATATTGCTGTAATTCCCGGTGATGGCACCGGCCCCGAAGTTGTTGCTGAAGGCATTAAGGTATTAAATGCTGTCTCAGACAAATTTGGTTTTAAACTCAATATCAATTATTTTGATTTCGGCGGTGACAGATACCTGAAAACAGGCGAGGTGCTGCCGGATAATGCTATTGATGAACTCAGGAAATGTGATTCGATTTATCTGGGGGCAATTGGTCATCCAGATGTCAAGCCGGGAATCCTCGAAAAAGGCATACTGCTCAGGCTACGTTTTGAGCTTGACCTGTACATTAACCTCAGGCCGGTAAAGCTTTACCCTGGAGTTGAATGTCCTCTCAAGGACAAACAACCAGAGCACATAGATTTTGTTGTTGTCAGGGAAAACACGGAGGGACTCTATGCAGGGTCAGGGGGAGTTTTCAAGAAAGGCACGCCTGATGAAGTTGCAGTTCAGGAGTCTATCAACACAAGAAAAGGTGTCGAACGCTGCATTAGGTATGCATTCGAATTCTCAAGGAAAAGAAAGAAGATGAATAAAGTTACATTGTGCGGTAAGACAAACGTTCTTACATTCGCATTTGACCTCTGGGAAAGGACTTTCTACGAAGTGGCAAAGGAATACCCTGACATAAAGCCTGACTACGCACATGTTGATGCCATTACAATGTGGTTTGTAAAAAATCCTGAATGGTTTGATGTTATTGTGACTGACAATATGTTCGGGGACATAATAACAGACCTCGGTGCAATGATTCAGGGTGGAATGGGCATAGCTGCCGGGGGCAACATAAACCCTGAAGGAGTTTCGATGTTCGAACCAATAGGCGGTTCTGCACCCAAATACAAGGGCAAGAATATTATTAATCCCATTGCTGCAATATGTGCCGGTGGCATGATGCTCGATCATTTTGGAGAGAATGATGCAGCAAATGCTTTAGAAAATGCGGTTATGGAAGTTACCGGGAAACATATAAAGGGCCTTGCAGCAGGCCATATGGGTCTCAGCACAAACGAGGTCGGGGATCTTGTGGCAAAATATGCCACTGAAATAAAATAGGATGGAAATTAAGTTAAAGAAAAAAGACAAATATATAGTCGCTGTTGTAGGTGCAACAGGCGCTGTGGGTAACGAAATGGTTGCCACTCTAGAACAGAAAAATTTTCCTGTTGAGAAACTCAGGCTTTTTGCATCCGAAAGGTCTGTGGGCAAGACCCTGCAATTCAAGGACACTGATGTGGCAGTAGAAACCCTGGATGAGGGCTGTTTCAAGGGAATAGACATAGCATTGTTTTCTGCTGGTGCAGAAAGGTCAAAGATATGGGCTCCTGTTGCGGCAAAATCAGGATGTGTTGTTGTTGACAATTCAAGCCAGTGGAGAATGGACCCCGGGGTTCCGCTTGTTGTTCCTGAGGTTAATCCAGATGACCTGAAATGGCACAAGGGGATAATTGCAAATCCAAACTGCTCGACCATACAGATGGTCATTGTTCTTAAACCCATTCATGATGCGGCAAAGATCAAAAGGGTTGTTGTGACAACTTTTCAATCAGTATCCGGTACAGGGAAGAAGGCCATGGATGAACTACTACAACAGACAACCGACATACTTAATTTCAGGCCAGTGCAAAAAAATGTGTATCCACATCAGATAGCATTCAACTGTCTGCCTCATATAGATAAATTTCTTGAAAATGGCTATACAAAGGAAGAGATGAAAATGGTGAATGAAACAAAAAAGATAATGGGGGACGATTCTATCGGGATTACAGCTACAACTGTGCGCGTGCCCGTATTCAGATGCCACTCGGAGAGCCTTAATATAGAGACCCATAAGAAAATAACACCGAATGAGGTAAGGGCTGTACTTTCGAGTGCTAAAGGTATAATTATCTACGATGCTCCTGAAAAGAATATCTACCCGCTCGCTATTGACGTTGCTGATAAGGATGAGACATACGTGGGAAGGGTGCGTGAGGATGAGTCCATTGAAAATGGAATTAATATGTGGATAGTTGCTGATAACCTCAGGAAAGGTGCTGCCCTTAACGCAGTCCAGATAGCGGAAAAACTGATTGAGATGGTCGATTAAAAATTGAACGCCACGTCTTTACGCTATTCCGGGACTCCTCGCAATGACGTAAGATCATCGCTGTTTTATTTGTCATTGCGAGTCCTTAAGTCTCTGGGCGAAGCAATCTCATATTTATATGATAGAGAAACCTGTATATGATTAATGCCGATATCATTGTAAAGGCTGATTTTGTCTTGAAAATGGACGAAGAGCTTTCGGTAATCGAAAACGGTGCAATTGCCGTAAAAGACAGCAGAATTGTTTTCATTGGAACTTCCGAGGACATAAACAATAAATACACATCTGACAATGTCATAGGCGGCAAAGGGAAGGTTGCCTTGCCCGGTCTGGTAAATACCCACACCCATGCTGCAATGGTCTATTTCAGAGGGCTTGCAGACGACCTGCCGCTTAAGGTCTGGCTCGAAGAGCACATATGGCCTGCTGAAGGGAGATGGCTGAGCCCTGAATTTGTCGGCGATGCTGTTGAACTTGCTTGTCTTGAAATGCTAAAAGCCGGCATTACTGTCTATAACGATATGTACTTCTTCGGAGATGCAATAGCCCTGGCAACTAAAAAAACTGGCATGAGAGCGGTTGTCGGGATAGGCATACTGGACTTTCCGAGTATATCAGCCAGCACAACAGAAGAATATTTTGCAAATGCCGAAAATTTCATTAAGGACTGGGTTGGAGATGACCTTATTGTACCCAGTATTGCACCCCATGCCCTTTACACCTGTGCCCCTGAGAACATGCTTAGGGCAAAGAAGATTGCAGAGCAATATGATGTTCCTCTCCATATCCATCTTGCAGAGACTGAATGGGAAGTTAACGAGGTCAGGAACAAATACGGCAAATCCCCTATAATATTACTAGAGAGTATTGGTTTTCTGGATGAGAGGGTCATTGCAGCACACTGTATATGGCCTTCTGAAGAAGAGATATTTATACTTGCAAACAGAAAGGTTGGAGTTTCACACTGTATAGAAAGCAATCTGAAACTCTCATCAGGGATTGCACCTGTCAATAAAATGCTCAATGCAGGTGTAAGGGTTACATTCGGAACTGACGGTGCCGCTAGCAACAACGATCTTGATATACTAAGCGAGATGTCAACTGCTGCGAAGATTCACAAGGCTGTATCAGGAGACCCTACCGCACTTAATGCAAGACAGTCAGTGCTTATGGCAACTAGGTGGGGAGCAGAGGCTCTTGGACTTGGAGATATTATCGGTAGCATCGAGGAAGGGAAGTCAGCAGATATAATTATTGCAGACCTTAAAAAACCTCATCTTACTCCGATATACGATATATATTCACACATAGTCTATTCAATGCATCCCTCTGATATAGAATCTGTCATGGTAAACGGTAAAATAGTGGTAGATAATGGTAAATTAATCACAACTGATGAGGCAGATATCATGAATAAGGCTTTAGAATGGGGCAAGAAGATTAAGAAAAGCTAACTTATATAAATATATAACAGGTAAAATAATCAGGTTTAATCCATATAATTCATGAACTCAAATCCAGTTATGACTAAAAATATACATGCCGTTCTTTATATGTGTCGCATTTTTGGTGTTCATGATATAATCAACAGATGAAAAAGATCCGCAGGAGTTACTTTGGCGTAAGAGAGATTCGTCTTTCTATAGCAATTATCGTACTTTGGTCTTTCCTTGCTGTAACCTTACTTACCTTTGGAATCAGTGAACTACTTACTTGGTTAGATAGTAGTCAACTTACTCCTAACCATGTTTTGCTTATATTCCTCCTTATAATGCTTGGATACGGAATACTCGTTGTGATATTTACCCTGTTCTTTGCAAAACGCTTAATCGGTCCCTTCGAAAGGTTGAAGAAAGAAATAAGACTTATACTCAAAGGCGAATATCATCGCCGCCTTTCAGTCAGAAACAGTGATGACGTCTACATACGCTCTTTAATTAAAGAGATCAACATACTACTCGATGATTACGAAAAGATGTACCGTTTCCATAATGATCTTACAAGATCATTAAACTCTGAACTATTGGATATACTATCCGAACTTGAGAAAGATGAACTTTCAAAAGATCAACTGCGGGAGGCCCTTCTGTCCTTCCATGATAAGTTGAAATCTCAACTTGAGCAAAAATGAGAAATTACCGGGAGCTTGCTATAAGCTATTTGCCTTTTACCATGTGTTACGAGGATTCCAGTTAATATTTCTATCTCTTGGGGATTTTTGGCCAGTTTTTATCCGCCTTTTTAATGTACTCAGACATATTCTGTTTCCATATATTCTGTATATCCATGTTAAGGTTAAGATATAGCTTTCCATCAACAATAGACCATGCCTCAGGGTCAATATCAGCCGTGGTCCCACGGCTCACTGCATATGCTCAATATCCTCCAAACTGGGGAGAATATTTCTCAGGGTTAGATTTAAAAATGTCACGGTTTTCGGCACTTGAAAAAAGCCATTTTGCCCCCATCCATGTGTATCCAAATTCCTCGTTTCCCTTTAATGGTTTCCTCTCAACAAAGTATGCAACCGGGTCATATCCCTTAATAGCAATTCCGTCGGATGTGGTATTAATTTTATCAACGGTTGAAGACTTGACACATGCCGAAAACGCAAAAACCAGAAGAGCTATAAGAAGAAGCCTTCTCTTTCCATATATTGCTGAAATCATAATGTCCCCTTTTTAAATCATATCATATCTGATAAATAACGTCATTTATCAATAATTACCAGAACACAAAACTAAATTAAATAATGGGCAAACTTCCGTAAATTAAATCCCTTTTTACAGAATACTTGAATGAACTTAAAAAAAGAATATATAAAATTTAGAAAATTTCCTATAATGTTAACAGCAATGGGGAGTAATTCAGGATGCTCATAAAAGTAATGTACCATAACAACAAATACGATATGGTTAATGGTTATCTCCTTGATAAATTACTGGCTTCAGACAGAATAAAGAGGTTTTACCGCTATTCAGAAAAAGGATGGGTCATTATAGGGCGTGACTGGATCAGGGGGAGGGGCGGTACATACAGCGGACATGAAAGGCGAACCTCCCAGTCAAGAAAAAAAATACTTTGAGTTTTTAACCTCTTTTATATTTAACATCAAATCCCTTACTCCTTTTAAAAAATTTACCAGATGTAAAGAACCTTCTTATATCTGGTAAAATTTTTATATATAGAGGTATACAGATATCTGAAAAAACATTAACCAAGAAATTCAATATAGTTAGGGGAGATTCTCATATGCAAAAAATGAAAGACATGCTATGGACCTGGCTCATGCCGGAAGTTCAAAGGATTGAAGACCGGGAAGAATGGCTGAGGCACGGCGGCAAATGGATTATCTTTGACCGTAAAGATAAAATTTTAGATCTTGCGCAAAAATTAGAGAGTTTCATAGATTCAGGGGAAATAAAAAGCGCCAAATACTGGAACAAAGACCCGAGCGCAATTTGTGTTTATTCCCTGGATAAAGACAGGGAGAAAACATTGAAGATTATTAAGGACATAGGTGCCGGAAACGCCAGGGTATGGGAGTACGATTATGCATGGGACAAGAACATCAGGGATCCTGTCAGTTTTATATATTCATGGGGTTCCAAATTCAGAACAATCCTGCTGAGCTACGGAATATCAGGAACTCTACAGTTAATAAAAGAGATCCTTAAACCATATAACAGCAAACAGTAATCCCGATAGAAATGGCTTGGCTTTGCACCTAGCCCTTAGTAATAAATCAAAATTTCTATATCATAGTATCCTAAATATAAATTTGGTGGATTAAGTAGTTGGTCATATTCCTTTCGCTCCCTAGAGGGAAATTTTTACCCGTCTCATGACTCATTCGCTCGAATTTTTAAACTCCCCCGTATACGGGTTACCCCGTTCTACGGGGTCAAACATAAAAATTCGGTCGATTCGACACGCTTATTTAGCCATGACGGGATTCCCAAAAATTTCCCTATGTACGCTCAAGAAACATGCCCAACTATACAACATGTATACCTTCTTCAAACGCATTTTTGGGTTAAAACGGATATTCAGCACCTATATCAAAGCACTGAATTTTTGAATTCATCTATACCGATGCGTTGTATGAACCGAGGCATTCTTTCTCTTGGTTTAGCGCTTCTTGAATAATAAACAAAGACCTTTTCTAAAAGTTCAAGCATCTTATCTTCTGAAAGATTTTCAGCAATTATGTCTCCAATGCGGGGTCTTCCTCCTGAATTCCCTCCTACCACAAAGGACCACCCATCCTTTGTAGCAAACATACCTATATCCTTCAAATAACTCTCCGCACAGTTCAGCTTGCAACCGGATATGCCTATCTTGGTCTTGGCAGGGATAAAGCCTTTCCTGTCAACATAAAGCTTCTCAATCTTCTCCGCGAGTCCAAGTGAATCACCCTGCCCGAACTTGCACCATACCATTCCCGGACAGGCCTGTACATAATGAACACACAGCCCTTCTGCAGGCCCCACTTCCATTCCAAGGTCTTTCCATACACTTTCAATATCTTCATTCTTAATTCCAACCAGGGCAATCCTCTGTCCCGAGGTTATCTTAATACCAGGCACCTCATACTTGCGGGCAACCTTTGCGATATTTTCAAGAATCTCGGGTGTTAAGAGGCCCATAGGAATCCTAGGCACAACTGCATATGTTTTTTTATCTCTTTGAAGAACGGCTCCTCTTGGTTTTTCGTCCATAAATAATCACCTTTATTCAGATTTTTTTAATTGAAAAAGAAAGGCATGCTCAAGGAACGATGAACTGTTATCTTTACTATATTTCTCTTCGTCCCTCAATAGCCTTGCCCAGTGTAACCTCGTCGGCAAATTCTATATCACTGCCCATCGGAAGACCGTAAGCAATACGGGTTATTTTTATATTAAACGGGCTCAGTACTTCTTTGATATACTGTGCAGTTATTTCGCCTTTTGTATTCGGGTTTGTTGCAATTATTACTTCCTGAAAAGAATTTTTTCTGGCCCTCTCAATAAGCTCTTTTATCTTTAGCTTGTCGGGTGTTATGCCGTCTATCGGTGAAAGAGCCCCTAGCAGCACATGATATATGCAATTAAAACTCTTTACTCTTTCAATAACAAGTATATTGCTAGGCTCTTCAACTACGCATATCCTGCTCCTGTCTCGTGACTCGTCACTGCAGATCTCGCATATTTCTTTTCCTGTGATGTTAAAACAATTGGTGCAGAACCTAGCATTCTCCTTTACATCTTCTATTGCATTTGCTATTGAAAGCGCATCCCCTTTAGACATAGAGAGAATATAGAAGGCAAGCCTTTGTGCAGTCTTCCTTCCAATCCCTGGAAGCCGTGTCAATTCATTTATTAGGTTTTCTATGATCCCGTGCATTTGAGAGTTTATTGTGTTAAATCTACATTCTGTCTTAACTGCTTTGAACTATTTTATCTGCCGAGTATATTACCAAGATTTCCGAGGCCAGGAATGTTTAGCCCACCGGTTAGCTTCGAAACCTCCTCGTTTACCATCTCCTGTGCCCTTCTGAGCGCTTCGTTTGTTGCTGCTATTATTAGATCCTGAAGCATTTCAATATCGTCCGGAGTTACAACCTCTTTATCGATCTTTATGGATAATATTTCGTTTGCTCCATTAGCAACCACGGTTACCATTCCTCCACCTGATGTTGCTTCCACGGTTTTTTTCTTGGCCTCCTCCTGTGCCTTCATCATCTCTTCCTGCAGTTTCTGCGCCTGGCGCATCATATCACCGAGCATTTTTTTAGACATGATCTCCTCCATTGTTTATATCATCTGATTTTTCCTTAGGGGTAACATTCACAATCTTTCCTTCAAACAGTTTCATAGCCTCTTTAATTATCGGCTCGTTCATTATCTTTTCTTTGATTCCCTTTTTGCGCCTGTTTCTTTTACTCAGGGTATCTATCTTTATTTTGATCTTACTGCCAGCCTCCTCTGATAATATCTTTTCTATTGATCTCAGATTTCTTTTTATAGAATCTTCGAACACCGCGTGCCCACCATTAAGGGTAAGAAAAAGTTCATTCATTCTCAATTCAAAATCAGCCTGAGAGATTTTTGATGCGAGCGGTGCATCTATTCTCTCCAGGGTTTTCTTCCAGGCGTATGATATATCTCTATCTTCATCTTGAACTACTGCCTGCTCATCAGTAGCCTGCCCATTCGGGATTTGTTCATTGAGGGGCTCATCGTCCATATTCTTAATGCCCGGTTCATCATATTGCGTTTCCAATTTTCTATCCTCAAGAGGCTTTACTTCTTCTGCACTCATTCCCTGCGGTAAATTAATAGATTGCTCAGCAGCTCTTTTTACCTCCAAAGGTCTATCAGGCATTTGTTCCGCAAGCCATTTGCCATACCTGTTTATATTTTCAAAAACCTCTTTTAGAGGCTTCATTGTGCTTATAAAGCTTGATTTTATAAGAGACATCTCAAGTGCCAGTCTGGGTGATGAAGAGTTTCTTACATCGTTTTCAGCATCTATAAGCTCAGAAAGAATCAGTGTAAGCTGGTCTTGGGATGAAGCTGATATTATATCCCTTACTACAGACATTTCCTCTTTGCTTAAATCAATAACATCCTCTGGATTTTTCATTACACTCGCCACAAGAAGATCTCTGAAGAACTGGACAAGTTCTTTAGTGAAAGATTTAATATCAGCACCTTGTTCAGAAAGGGAGTTTATGATCTCGAGAATTTCTGCCCTGTTTCCTCTGATTATAGCTTCCGAAATCTTTGAAAGCTTATCGAGGTCGGCCATCCCGAGCAGGCTTTTGATATCATCCTCTGTTATTTCAGAAGAAAATGCAGAAAGCTGATCTAATATTGTAAGGCCATCCCGCATGCTCCCGTCAGCAGCCCTTGCGATAAGACTTATAGCCCGGGAAGAGACATTTATGCCTTCTGATTCGGATATCTCTTTAACTCTGGCCCTTATATCTCTGCCTGATATTCTTCTGAAAGGCATTTGCTGACAGCGCGAAAGTATCGTTGCAGGTATCTTCTTTATTGCAGTTGTAGCGAGGACAAAGATAACATGGGAAGGGGGCTCTTCAAGAGTTTTCAAGAGTGCGTTGAAAGCCGAGCCAGAAAGCATATGCACTTCATCGATAATATAAAATTTATACTTTGAACTGGATGGAGCGTATTTAACCCTTTCCCTAAGGTCTCTAATATCATCAACGCTGTTATTGGAAGCGCCGTCTATTTCTATGACATCCACTGACGAGCCTTCGGTTATAGCGGTGCATGAACCGCATATACCGCACGGGGATGGGGTCGGACTGTCTCCACAATTCATAGCTTTTGCAAGTATACGTGCAGTAGAAGTCTTCCCTACACCTCTTGGTCCTGAAAAGATATAGGCATGCGCAATCCTGCCCTGAGAAATGGCATTTTTTAGAATGCGTGCAATAGGCTCCTGTCCTATAAGCTCGTCAAATCCTCTCGGTCTCCATTTTCTTGCTAATACAAGGTAGCTCATAATCTTTTACCATAAACAAACAAAGAGTGATGAGTTAATGTATTTAAAAATTTTTACTTGATACCCGTTTCTAATAATTTATTACCGTCTTTATGCAGCCCGGGGAAGACTTGCTGCGGCACACAGGAATAATGTTTATCGCTGCTTCCTTCCAGACCTGACGAGATTCACACCTTCTTGTTGCGCAGGGCCATCCCCAGACTGCATAAAACCAGTAAACCCCGTTAGAAAACGTCGCATGTCGGTGGCTTTAGACCATCGACTGTAACCATTCTGCCGTCCCGCTTCGCCGAATCGAGGCGAGCAGGTATATTTTTTTACCACCGATTTCATCGAAGGTTTTCATTTACGGGGTAAATAATATACACGTTATTGTATAAATTTAAGTGCAGAACACTGTTTAAATTAACTTTAGTATCATATATTTTAGCATATCTCTCTGTGATTTTGGCATTGGTATTTCCGAGTTTAATTTTTCTATTAAAGAAAGAAAATTTAAAATTTTCTATATTATTTAACGATAATAAAGGTTAGTTACGATTAGGAAAATTCGCAGTGGTTTATCCCGTAGAAGAGTATCATCATTTCAACGGGGGTTACCTCTCCCTGGCTCTGAGCTTTGCATTAATAAAATCTTTATGTTCAAGCCATAACAAGTCAGTTAGCCTACGTGCAAAATGTTCCTCATACTTGTCAACCTGTCCGTCAGCATAAATAATGCGCCAGACAGCCTCTATGATTGCAAGTTTCTCATTCCGGCTCATCTGTTTGTTAACCTGGCGAGTAAATTGGTAGAGGTCTGCTGAACTCTTCCTCTCACAATAAGCAAGCTCGAGTAGTTCATCTATATATTCATTAGGCAAATTAAACATATGCCTCACAGTTTCAACTACGTGTTCCTGCTCCTGCTCAGAACATTCAAAGTCAGCGTGGGCGGCTTCAAGCAAGAGTACAGAGGCCATAAGTTCAACTTTTCGCTCATCCTTAATGACATTTGGTTCAGCTTCTTTTTTAGGTACTATAGCCTTCTTTATTAGATCAAACATAAGAGCAAACCTTCCTAAATCATTGGATCAAACAGAAATTTATACGATATAGAATTAAAAAAGTGTATCTATAAAAGAAATATACATTTTTTTAGCCACGATGTAAATAAAAATTTAGGTAATATATCAAGCCGTTCTCTGTGCCTTCACAATATTCATGCGTGATGCCCTGAAAGCAGGAAGCACCCCGCCGAGAAATCCCATTATCAGAGAGAAAGCAAGTGCCTCGCAGAAAATTTCAAACGTAAGGGTGAAGCTGAAGGCTAGTTCCGCGAAGGTCTGGAAGTTCATTGTAGAAATTGTAAGAACCTGAAGGAATGATGCAAAGAATAGACCGGCACAACCTCCGATAAAGCCAATAAGCAGCGATTCAAAGAGAAACGAAAAGAGGATATTCCTTCTCTGAAAGCCAAGTGAACGCAGTGTCCCTATCTCGCTTGTACGGTTTGCCACAGCAGCATACATGGTGATCATGGCGCCGATTACAGCACCTATGGAAAAGATTATCGTAAGTGACATACCCATTATGCGGAGAAATTTTGACATCATTTCTGACTGTTCAGCATAATGAATTACCTCTCTATTGGTCTCAACAGTCATTCGGGGATCACTTTCTATACGCGTCTTAAATTTCTCAAAGTCAGACGAACTTCTAAGTCGAAAGATAATCGATGAATAGACATGCCTGCGGAATGCCTGCATAAGCTGGTCAACATCTCCCCAGATTTCAGAACTGAAGCCTGTATTACCCGCATCAAATATGCCAACAACTATCCAGTCTCGCATCCCAAAGCGGAGGGTTTCCCCTATGCCGCCTCCCTTAAACCTCTTCTCAATGCTCCTGCCCGCAATTATCTCTGATGAGCCTAAACGGGGCATACGTCCTTCAACCAGTTTAACCTGCGGCCGCAACAGCATTGAATTTTCGTCTATACCCCTGATTACCACATTGGATGGCTTATTGGTACCACGTTTGTTAAGACTGATAAGTACTATAACCTCCTTTGCAAGAAGGCGACGCCCCTTTTCCCCTGTAGCAACCTCAGGCTGGGTCTCTATTATAGAAGCCTGGCGACGTCCAACCCAGCTCTGCATTTCAGAGGCAGACCCCTTCCTGAGTACTACCGCATTATTATAGGAACCGGTCCCTACGAGGGTTTTTTTCAGACCTTCAGCCAGCATAAGTATAGATGCAAAGACAAATACAACAAGGGCCATTCCAGAAGCCGTAAGTACTGTTGTAAGTCTGCGTGTACAGAGGTTACGAACACTGTACATTAGAGGTATCTTCATCTAACCTATTCTCCTCAGCCCGTCTGCAATCCTGATGTTAACTGCGCGGCATGTTGGAATGATTGCAGCGGCAATACCTACTATAATTGATGCTATTATATCAAGGTAAATAGTTTTCACTGATATATTAAACACCGGGAAGTAAGTGCTCATTTGATTTGCGAAAGTTTTTACTGCAGGAAATGTAAGTACAATCCCGAGTGCACATCCTATCATGGTAATAAAAAGTGATTCGCCGAATATCAGGCTGGCAATACGCCACCTGCCAAAACCTAGGGTTTTGAATACTGCGTACTCTACGAAGCGCTCCCGGGTAGTCATTGCCATGGTGTTTGCCACCACTGCCATTATTATGATGATTATCACAATTGAAACCAGCTGAACCGCAATGAGGATTGCTTCACTCATAGATACAAAACCCATCTGAAAGGCCTTCTCGGTTTCTGTCAGGGTTTCAGCGAGCGAGTTTTTAAATTCATTATCTACTGCAATAGAGATCTCTGCAGACATGTTGGGGTCGGTTATCCCGATTATGTAGAAACCTACCTTGTCAATGCGCCCGTGTCTAATCCTGGTCTTCTTAAGCGTCTCATTGAGATAATCCCAGTGAAAAAAGAACTGGGTTTCGTCAGTATCTTTATATTTGCCTTCATATATACCCCTTAGAACAAATTCCCAGTTGCCTGGGAAGATGGTCCCTTTTAATGTAATGGTATCACCAATCTTCCAGCCGAATTTTTCTATCAATTTTCGGCCCGCAATGCATGCCTTCCGGTCGCGTAAAAAGGCTTCCCTCTGGTCCTTAGGTAGCATGAATTCCGGATAAAGTTCAAGATAGCTTTTCGGCTCGACTGCAAAGTTGGCAAAAAAATTCTTCTCTTCAATGTAGATGCCGCCAAACCAGTTTCCAAAGGATACTTTGTCAACACCTTCAATAAGCTGTATCCTGTCCTTATAAGAAAGCGGGAGCGGAAATATAAGTGATATGGAATTTCTTGTCACAAGGCGGTTTGCCGAAGATGCCTCAACACCCGCATACCATGCACTTACCACAGTCCTGAGAAGGCCAAAGGCAAGTATCGCAACAGTAATTCCAAGAATGGTCAGATTGGTTCTCAGTTTGTGCCGGAAGGCATTTCTAAAAAGTAACTTGACTATGTGCATTTAAAACACCTTTATCAAGATGCTTTATAGTGCGTGCCCTTTCTGCAGCCCGCGGGTCATGAGTTACAACTATTATGGTCTTTCCTAATTCACTGTTAAGACGTGACATAAGGTCCAGGATCTCTTTTGCAGAGGTACGATCAAGGTCGCCTGTTGGCTCGTCTGCTACAAGGATTATAGGGTCAGTAATAATGGCACGGGCTATTGCTACCCTCTGCTGTTCTCCTCCGGAGAGCTGGCCCGGGTAATGATCAAACCTGTCAGATAGGTTAACAATTTCAAGAGCTGTCTCTGTATGTTCCTTTCTTTCACTTCTCGAAAGGCCGGTCAGGAGTAATGGCAGTTCAACATTTTCGAATGCGGTAAGTACAGGGATAAGGTTATAAAACTGGAAGATAAAGCCTATATTTATACTTCGCCAATGTGCAAGTTCGGTCTCTGAAAGCACGGTAATATCAATACCCCCGACCCTGATTATTCCGCTGTCTGGCTTGTCTATACCAGCTATCAGGTTTAACAGAGTGCTTTTACCAGAACCGGAAGGCCCCATGAACGCGATAAATTCTCCCTCTGAAATATCAAGGGCTATGTCCTGCAGAACAGGGATAACATGGTTGCCCCGGCGGTAGGATTTGTAAAGATTTTTTATTTCAACAATCGGGAATTTAGATAACATTTACTAATCTATAACCTTTATCTTGGTCCCGCTTTTCAATCTTCTGGACGGATTGGCCACGATCCTCTCTCCGGCTTTCAATCCGCTTATAACCTCAATCATATCACCTATCTGCGAGCCTGCAGTTATACGGGTTTCCACCACCCTGTTCTCCTTAATCAAGAAGACCGTCTTTTTGCTGTTTCGGGTTATTATAGATTTAGGATTAATAGCTATGCGGGATTTCAGTTCTTTAGGTTCTAAATGTTTTTCAAGAAATGCAACCTTTGCACTCATTTCAGGCAGTATGCGGCTGTCTTTATCCAGAAATCGGACTTTGACCATAACGGTTGCCCTGGTACGGTCAGCTGTTGGTATAATCATATGGACTTCACCGCGGAAACGTGAATCCGGAAAGGCATCAAGCTGTATCTCGCACGGCTGACCTGGTTTCACCATACCCAGGTTTGATTCGGATACGTCCACCTCTACCTGAAGCGAACCCATGTCAGCTATTGTTACTACTGCTGCCTTTGCATCTGCGGCTGCACCGATTGGTGTAACTATATCACCAATATCAGCATTCTTTGTTAATACCACAGCATCGAATGGAGCACGGATGAAGGTATATCCAAGAGATACCTCAGCCGCATTAAGTGCTGCAATATTGGCCTTGATTGCAGCTTCTGCTGCGGCAACCGCTGCCCCTGTTTTTTTGTAACGTGCCTCTGAGGCATCGTAATCAAATCCCGATATCAGTTCTTTTTTGAATAGTTCTTTCTTTCGTTTAAAATCAACTGTAGCGTTATAAAATTCAGCTCTGGCCTTCTCAAGGTCAGCGCGTGCAACTTCAAGGTTGGCTTCTGCCTGCTTCTTTGCTGCAACCGCATCATCATTCTCAAGCCTCGCAATTACATCTCCCCTTTTTACCAGGTTCCCTTCCTCAACTGATACAGATATAAGGCGGCCTGTTACCTTTGAAGCTACTGCAGCCTTACGCTGGGCTACTACGTAACCGCTGGCATTTAAGAGGCTAAATCCATGTGAAGGATAAATCTCCCCGACATTGGTAACCTCCACTTCGACAGCGGGGGAGAATACTCCTGTTGCAAAAAGCGCCAGTATTGCAATTATAAATATCAGTGCTGCCAGCCAGAAAAAGACTTTTTTACGTTTCAATCTTTTCGCTGTATATTCAGACTTATCTATCCTTAATTTTGAAAGGCTTTCATCTGACATAAACTTCTTTTCCTTTCGGTAATATAACTATAGGATATTATAACAGACTGTCTGTTCACCCAGTAAAGAAAGTCTCATCCTTTCTGCGGGATTAGTTACTAAAAAAACTCTCACCCGCTGTTTTAAGTCACTGGTCACTGGTCATTTGTCACTAAAAAAGTAGGCAGTAAGCAGTAGGCAGTAGGCACGAATTAAAGACAGTTAAAGGAAAGTAAGGAGTGAGGAGTAAGGAGTAAAAAGAAAAGTAGGCAGTAAGCAGTAGGCAGTAAGCAGTATGGACGACAGACGTAACCGACACACGAAACGGGCGTCGTTACCGTAACCGTTAGACGTAACCTTTTAGTTCTCAAGGAGTAGGCAGTAAGCAGTAGGCAGTAAAAAATAACGCCATGCGCCGAGCGCCTTGCGCCATGCGAAGAGTAAACGGGCCTCGTAACCGTTACCTTATGACGTATCCTTTAGACAAAAACGGATTCGTTAAATTGTTTTCTGATAACTAATCTTGAGAAGAACTAGAAAAACTCATCCTTTCTAAGGAGTATACTTAACGGTTTAAAGTGCATTTACATAAAGGTGTGAATAAACATGGCGGAGAGAGTGGGATTTGAACCCACTAGCATCCTTATGGCTCTAAGCGATTTTTAGGTGTTACTGACGGTTTACTGACGGTCTTGATACTTAATATTAGGTTGATACTTCCATCCTAGAGTCCTCAATATGAATTCGATGCCAAGGGTGCAAACTTCATCTGGGTAGTCCTCAGTTATTGAAAGCTTAATTTGTGCGGAGTAACGTGTAGAAATTTAGCATAACAAGAACAAAGAGGTGTCGGGGTCAGACACATTTATTTTGCTGGTTGTTTAAAGCTATGGAAATATGGTAAAGTATCCTAACTTTAAAGTTAGAAAAACCTCAAAGCTTTAAGGGCTTTGGGGTTTTTTATTTTAACAAGTGAGGTTAAATTATGGGTAAAAAACTTTATGTAGGAAGTCTCTCTTTCGATGCAACAGAAGAATCTCTCCGAGATCTCTTCTCAAGTATTGGAGAGGTTGAATCAGTCAAAATAATAACCGATATGCACACAGGGCGTTCCAAGGGTTTTGGCTTTATTGAAATGTCATCCGAAGAGGATGCTAAAAAAGCTATGGAACAATTAAACAGCACAACATTTATGGAACGTACGCTGATCGTTAATGAGGCAAGACCCCAGCAGCCAAGGGAAAGGCGCGGTTTCGGCAGAGGCAGGGGAGGTTTTGGCGAAAGCAAGAGATCAGGTTATGGAAGAGGCAGGAGATAAATTATTATAGAGATAAAAGTAGTTAGCAAAGATATAGAAAAAGCCATTAAAACCCTTAAGCGCAAAGTTCAGCTTGATGGTCTTCTCAAAGAGATCAAGACGAGAAGTTACTATGAAAAGCCTTCAGTAAAAGAAAAACGAAAACGCTCAGATGCACGCAAGAAAAGGGCAAAGGCTCAGAAATTTAGAAAATTTCGATAAAATTCTAAAAAGGTATATCGATTTCAATAAATAATCCATTCTATTTAACATTCTATTTAACATTCTATGCTACCGCGGATATTGTCGACTTCATGGCCTGTTGTATGGGCTGTTCGGGACGCCAATCTGCAAAGAATACCGAGCAAAAAGGAGAAACAGGCAATAGCTAACCGAAGACGAGGAATGCCAGGTAGGGTTGTCGATCGCACCCGCATAAACAATCAGATAAGGCTGATTAAAGCCAAACAGATAAGGGTCGTTGCCGATGAGGGGCAAATCGGCATCATGGATATTGAGTCAGCGTTAAAGTTGGCTGGAGAACAAGAGCTGGATCTTGTAGAAATCAGCCCCGGGGCCGATCCCCCGGTCTGTAAGATCATGGACTACCGGAAGTTTAAATTCGAGAAGGGCAAGAAACTTAGGAAGTCCAGAAAAAAACAGGCTACTCTAATCCTTAAAGAAATCAGGATGCGCCCGTTTATAGATACCCATGATTACGAGTTCAAGAAGCGTAATGTGCGGAAGTTTATCGCTCATGGGGGCAAGGTTAAAGTGACAATCCGTTT
>CAYFQB010000072.1:0-50531 GCA_964345225.1 uncultured Nitrospiraceae bacterium
CCCCGAAAAGAAACTCATCCTTTCAACGGGGTAAAAACTCCCCCGTATACGGGTTACCCCGTTCTACGGGGTCAAACAGTAAAAATTCGTCCCGACTTCTCGGGAACGCTTATTTCGCCATGACGGGATACTAAAAAATTTCCCTATGTCCGCTCAAGAAACATGCCCAACTATACAACATGTAGATCTGCTTCAAATGCATTTCCGTATAAAAAAGCAGGTATATGTGCAGTCTACGACTCTTAGATAGAACTTAGTTTCTGAGGAGGTATGTAACCGTAAAGACGCAAAGGGTAAAGATTAGAGTGCAAGGCGCAGGGAGCAGGGAGTAAGGGGTGAGGTGACTTTAATAAAATTCAATTTTGCTCTTTAATTTACATTTTCTATCCAATTAGCTTAAAGGTACTTCTCCAGTTTATTGCGAAGATCACCCATCCGGAAAGGTTTTGTGACATAGTCATCACATCCTGCATCCCGTGCATGTTCCTCGTCGTAATCAACTGTACGTGCTGTGATAGCAACAACAGGTATATGCTTCAATTCCTTTATGTTCTTGATAATCCGTGTTGCCTGGTAACCGTCAATACGCGGTAGCATTACATCCATCAGGATCAGGTCAGGACGATGTGATAGGGCCATGCGCACTGCCTCATCACCGTCTTTTGCAAAGATCAGCTCTCTGTCCTTGGTGCCTACAGCCAAGGTAAGTATAGATACGCTGGTTTCTTCATCATCAACGATTAAGATTTTTTTGGACTTCATATCTGTCTCCTTTCTCTACTGTCTCGATATACATCGGCAGGCTGATAGTAAGGGCTACACCCTTGTTCTTGATATTTTCAAGGATAAATGTCCCCCCGTGACTCTCAATAATATCCCGTGCCAGGGTTAGATTTACGTCTGCCCTGCGAAGATCCTGAGATAATTCATCACCCTCGATATTACCTTTACGAAGTTGATCCACAATTTCTGGGTCCATTAGATCACCTTCATTTTCAAAGCGGATTACAATGTGATTTAATTTGGTATTGACCATTAAGGCGATCTTGATCTCGCTTTCAGGGAAAGCGTGATTGATCTGGTTGTTAAGAATATTAAAAAATACACACTGGATAAGCTGTCGATCAGCATAAACTATCAATGTCCTCCCTTCAAGATTCGCCCATCCCTGTCGCTGTATGGTCAATTTTTTCTGTTCAATCTCTTCATCAAACTGAATAAGAAGACCCTCCATGATAAATCCCAGATAGAATTTGCTCTTTATCAGTAGTATCTTCCGGCAAAGGCGTAATGGGTTAACAGGAAGTGAAAAGCGGAATGTGCATCCGCCTCCCGGTGTATCCTCGTACCATATCTTGCCCCAGTGAAGGTTAACGATTTCCTTTGCGATAGATAGCCCGAGTCCTACACCTTTTGGTAAAACTCCTCCACTTTCCTTCTGTCTGTGATAGAATCTTTCAAAAATATGTTTCTGATCTTCAGGGGATATCCCGGGTCCATTATCGGCAACACTGAAAGTAACCACTTCGGTGCTTGAAATGAGATAGGGGAAATATTCATTCAGAGATGAGCTTAAACTAAGTTCATCGTTTACATGTATCTTTCCCCCATTTGGAATAAACTTTACTGCATTTCCTATGAGATTATTAAGAACCCTTTCAATATTTTCCCTGTCTGCTATTATATCGGGAATATAATTATCCATAGATGGTTTATATACAATATCAATCCCTTTCTTCTTGGCAAATGTCTGCATATTACTAACAACACTATCTATCATGCTTTTTGGAGAAACCTGTTCCAGACGCAAAGCCCATCGGCCGGATTGAATCTTTGATAGGTCCAAAAGATTATCAATAAGACGAAGGAGTGAATCACTCTTTTGTGAAATCTCTTTAAGAAACTTCTGCTGGTTTTCATTAATAGGTCCGGCCTCTTCCATAAGCATATAATCAGTGTAGCCAATTATCCCTGTAAGGGGGGTACGAAGCTCATGACTCATGGAGGCAATAAAATTTTTCCGTATCTCCTCGAGCTTTCTGTATAACTCAAGCTGACGTCTGGTTTCATCAAGGTCCTGACTCACTAAATTTTGTTTCTGGCTTAGCTGGTTAATCAACTGAAATGCTCTGGACTTCCCCTCAGAGAACCAGCCGCAGAATGCCGTCAGGCTCAGAAGACCTATTACGTCGAGTATCATGCGTCTTGTGTTGAAAAAATCTAATCCGGCAACAAGGTAAGAAGAAAAAATATAGGCGAAAACCATAATCGGCCCCAGAATCAGACTGAGTTTTAAGCTTGACCTGAGGGCTACAATGATTATTAAGAAAAGGTAGAATGTGAGAAGTCCCTGTTCGTAAATGTTTGAGAAGTAGACGAGGGTTATCAGTAAAAGTATGTCAGTGAAGAGGAAAAAGGAAATATAGCGGTGCAAGTTCCTGTAGACTAAACCAGAATAAAGTATATATGTAACGTAAATATTATATAGAACTCCAAGTAATATAAAGAAGTAGAGTGGCTGCAGATTGATGACATATTCAGTGCCAATAAAACTTCTAATGAATGTAAAAACTGCTAATACAACCCAGCGGAGGAAGGAGACCAGCCACTCTGTAGTTATTGCCTGTGTTGTCTGGTCGTAATCAGGGTCTTCACTAATTGAAAGCTTGTTATTTATCATGGCATAATCATATCACATAAAGACATGATATAAAACAACCGTTATTCCATTAATTCACTTTTTAAAAATCCTGCCACGACAGTCCTCAATTATCCTGCCCGTGCTCCCATTTTCAGTAAATTCAATGACTTCCACCTTGCCGTCTTTCCGTTCGAAATATATTGCGTCATTATTGTCTAATTTTGGAAAATATCTGCCTGATATGTCTTCATACAAATCTACCTTGTACAGAGGTGTATAGTTATCTGGTATCTCACCTGATGCAAGCCCGAGAAGGCCCATATTTTCATAAACCAGGTATTTCCCTTTCTCATTTCTATATCCTACATAGTATCTTCCGCTTTCCTTATGATATATATCTGCCTCCATTGTAAATAGGTTATCACTGACTACCTCGTAAAACTTGCCATCCTTTATTTTGTAGGTCTTTCCTGAATTGGATAAAACCCATTCAGATGTCATCTTATCAGGGCTGTGTGTCAGTATAGTCTTATATTTACTTAATGAAATGTACTTTAAATTTTCATAGTCAGTATGAACGACACTGTTCCTGCCAGATACATCATGTATGACAACAGCTTCATTGAAGGCATTAACGGCATTTTTGTAACGTTCTTCGCTCCAGATTCTTTCAATGTAATCGTTTATATCACCATAAATAACATGCGAAGATTCAAACTCTCTTCTCGACATATTAAGCCGCTGAGTCCTCTTTTCAGTATATAGCTTAATCCATAATTCTTTATCGTCTACTGTATCTGAACTGAATACCAATGTCTCCTTATCAGTCTTTATCTTAATACCAATACCTATTATTCCGTGCCAAACAGGTGACTTGATTGCCTGTATTGTAAAACCCTCTTTGTCAGTGTAAATGTTTTGTTCCTCTTCATAGAATACCTTTGATGAAAAAGGATAGAAGCTCTCGGGTTCAACCCATTCTCCGTAATTGGGGTCTTTAAAGAGCATCCTTGGCCTTTTTGTCTTATTGTTTATGATGACTTTTGCGATATCAGGGTGAACTTTATTGCCATTCCTGTCTATTATATAAGTGCCTTTCTTACCCCCGCCCTCATCTACTGAAACTATTCTGTATCTTGCCCTCGGTCCAATAATATTGAAGTTGAAATACTCATCATAACCTATATCTACCACAGATTTAGAATCATTCGATAGACTCCTGTCAAGTGAAGGCCCTGAGGCCTTTTTAAGTTCCTCATTTAAGTCCTCTGATGTAAGAAACAAGACCTTACAGCGGAAATCAGGTGCATACATGTTAAATAAGGCAAGGTCGCTAAACCACCTCTTGTGATCATCGTGGCAGTGTGTAACTATCAATCCATTTATGTTTTTAAGTCCGTGTCCGCCAATCTGCTGGAAGAGAGGTGCCCCACAGTCGATGAGATAATTGGATTGTCCTATTGTTATCTGATAGCCGATACTTTTGCCCATCCTGGAGAACGGGCCATAATCACCCAATATTTTGACAATAATACTATCTGTCATTTTAAAAAAATTATATATAAAAAAAAATTATTTGAAAAGTTATTTATAGCAGGAAAACAAAAGAGGACCTTATTCAGGCCTTAGTCAGTCTGCATCTGCAAAACGAACAAGCGTGCCTTTCTTCTTAGTGCCGTATCTGAATACAGTTATCCCTTTACATCCCTTTTCATAAGCAAGAAGGAACGCATGCGCGACTTGATCTTTTTCAGCACTTTTGGGGAAGTTAATAGTTTTTGATACAGCATTGTCAGTGTATTTCTGGAAAGATATTTGCATTTCAATATGATCTTTATAATTTATTTCATGAGCAGTCTTATAAACTTTTTTTATATATCCAGGTATATTTTTGATGCCAAAAAGGTTTCCCTTTTTAAAAACTCTTTCTTTTAATTCCTCGGAATAAAAACCGAGATTTTTTGCAGTTTCAAAAAAATATTTATTTAATTCTATTAGTTCTGTTTCCATAATTAACCTTTTATATGCAAGAGCAAACAAAGGTTCAATTCCACTTGAACAGTCAGCAATGATAGACAATGTACCTGTCGGGGCAATAGTTGTAGTCGTTGCATTCCTTAGCATTGGCATTCCAGGAGCATCATATACTGAACCGTTATAGTTTGGAAATACGCCCCTTTCTCCTGCCAGTTCTGCAGAGCATTGTCTTGCCCTGTTGCTGAAAAACTTCATGACTTTCTCGGCAAGTTTAAAAGCCCTCTTGCTGTTATATGGTATGCCTAATAGAATAAGTGTATCGGCCCATCCCATAATACCAAGCCCTATCTTTCTATTGCCCTTATGCATGATTTCTATGTCTGAAAGTGGATACCTGTTTACATCAATTGAATCGTCAAGAAACCTCACTGCCGTCATTATGTCATCAGAAAGGTTTTTAAAATCGATTGCCGGCTTTTCTCCCATATTCATTACATATTTACTTAGATTAATTGAACCCAGGACACATGCCTCGTACGGAAGCAATGGCTGTTCACCGCAAGGATTTGTTGATTCTATTTTCCCTATATTTGGAGTCGGGTTAAACCTTTCAATAACATCAATGAAAACAATCCCTGGGTCGCCTGTTTCCCATGCACTTTCAATAATTTCGTCAAAAACTTTTTTTGCCTTTATTTTTTTATATGTCTTGCCGGTTCTTGGATTTATTAACTCATATTCTCCATCGCTGTACAAGGCTTTCATAAAAACATCGGTGATAGCCACAGAAATATTAAAATTTTCGAGTTCCCCGGCTTTTCTTTTAATACTTATAAATTCAAGGATATCGGGATGGTCGACCCTTAATATACCCATATTAGCACCACGCCTTGCACCGCCCTGTTTAATCACTTCAGTGGCAGTATTGTAAACCCTTATAAAAGACACCGGCCCGCTTGCTATACTTCCGGTCGAATGAACAATATCAGCTTTTGGCCTTAGGTGGGAAAAAGAAAAGCCTGTTCCTCCACCGCTTTGAAGAATTAAAGCAGCATTTTTTAAGGAACCGAATATACTGTCCATCGAATCTTCTACAGGAAGGACAAAACATGCTGCAAGCTGACCTATGGTTCTCCCTGCATTCATTAAGGCAGGGGAGTTAGGAAGGAATTTTAAATCCCTCATAATTCTGAAGTATTTCTCTGCCCAGTACCCGCTGTCATCACCGTAATTTTTCTCGGCTTCTGCAACTTTTTCAGCTACCCTGATAAACATTTTTTCAGGGCTTTCAATAACATTGCCTGAGGAGTCTCTTAGCAGGTATCTCTTGCTGAGCACAAGCTTTGCGTTCTCGCTGAGTTCCATAAAAAAATTATATCAGATCACTGTTTATGATTCACTCTTTGCTTTTTGCGAATTAATAGGGTTACGTTTTACGGTAACGGTAACGAGGCCCTCCCTTTCAAGTAAGCTTTTCTACTTTACTGGGCCCGTTTCGGTCATCGGTTACGTCTGTCGTCTTTGTTTATCTTAGTCTTTATCCACCTCTAGTTTTCAATATTCAATCTTCAATTAATGAATTACTGCTTACTTCCTACTTCCTACTTTTTTAGTTTTCCTCCCAGAGGCTTTTCTCTTTCTGCTTTTTTTGGTTTCAACACCGCAACAGTATACAGGAATATAGTGGCCATTACCTGTCTCGGATACAACATATCTTTTACCGCATTTACTGCATTCATAGGTTATCGTCTCTTTCATATTCTATCAATCACCTCCTTATTCCACGTATTCAATAACTTTCTGTCTGCCCGGCCTGCTGTATTCCCAGCTGATAAGTATACCGTCTTCATTAATATTTGCAAACAATGAAAATGGGACATTATTCTTTTTATTATTAAAACGATCTTTTAACATGGGAAGGGTACTGTAAAATCTCAAATCACTAAAATTCATCCTTTCTGTTTTACCCTGCTCTTCAATATTCATCACAGGATATGCAGCAAACCATGCGAATGTCCTGAATATACTTGCCTTTTCAGCTAATATCAGCATTCTAACAATGTCAGCTTTCTGATAAGTACTAAAAATAAAAGGTCTTTTCTGTTCAAAGAGGCTAATTCCGGTAAGCATATAATAATCATCATTTTCCACAATAACCTTCCAGTTACCCGGCGAAAAAAGCTCTGGTTCGATCCTGACATTATCATGACTTACATTTTCAACTGCCAGCCTGTCAACAACATATTTTTTAGCATATATCTTTATACCAAGATTCATCGCAGGATATAAAAACATGAAAAATATGGCAACTACAGCGATCGTTTTAGACCTCTTTTTAACAATAAATGAAGATATAAGAAGAACTATCAATGTCAAAGTGAAAAAGGGATCTATTATAAATACACAACTCAAAGCATATCTTGTTCTGCTGAATGGATATAAAATCTGCGTACCATAAGATGTAATAAGATCCAAAAATATATGCACCAGTATAACTGAATAACTAATTATAAAGGTCTTTATCAGAGCCAGCTTTTGTGAAAATAATCTGAATATTAAAGAAACAACCAATGCTGATAAAAGTCCACCTAAAAATGAATGGGTTATTCCCCTGTGATGGATAAGATATAGTTCAGGATTTATCAGACCTACAATATTGTCGATATCCGGAATCATTGCGGAAATTATGCATAGAATGATTATCCCGCGATGAGGGAATCTCGATTTTATTGCATTTCCAGCAATTACCCCTGATGTTATATGTGTTACGGGGTCCATAATATATATTAAAACATTATTGAAATTCTAAGTATATCATCAGGTAAATCAAGTTTTTATAAATCACTGACTATACAATAATCGTATTGATATCTAATATGCAAAAGGAGAGGAGATCAAAGAGATATTTCAGTTATGGAAGGATTGCCACGTTAGAAGGGATTTATTATTTCTCATACAATTCTTTTACGAAATCGTCATACTCTTTTGGGATAGATGTTAATTCTATCCCCATACCATTCTTAAAACTACTTATCTGGATTTTTATTGTCCTTATTACAACTCCTGATAAAGGAACTTTCTGTCCATTATCCATTTCAAGTATCATGTTCAAAGTAGTACCTTCCTTAAAACCTTTTCGGGTTCTAATAAAAAGGCCGTTACATGAAAAATCTGAAGAAATACCGTTAAATTCATTAATTCCATCTGAAAAAGTTATATTCAATCTTCTTATCTTGCGCCTGCATGCCCTCTTGTCCATCGTGTAAAGACTATATATTTTTTATCCATATGTCAAGTCTATAATGAGGGAAGTGAGAAGTAAGGAGTTAGGAGTTAGGAGTTAGGAGCAGGGAATCAGGGTATCAGAGTATCAGGGAATCAGGGAATCAGGAAAAAAAAGTAGGAAGTAGGCAGTAAGCAGTAAAAAAACGCCATGCGCCGAGCGCTATGCGCCATGCTAATAGTAAACATGCTTCACAAATTTGTAAACTATTCAGTATAATAATTCACTGATGTTCAAAAAAGCCTTATGGTTAACTGTATGTTTAATTGCTGCATTTGCAATTTCAATAGTAGTTGGAATAATAAATCCTGCTGAAAAGATAAATGCACTCTGGATTGTTGTAGCAGCTGGCTGTTTTTATGCTATCTCTTACAGATTCTATGCATCCTTCATTTCGGCAAAGGTTTTTTCTCTCAATGAACAACATATAACTCCTGCAAAACGCATAGCTGACGGCACAGATTACTACCCTACAAACAGGTGGATGCTCTTTGGTCACCATTTCGCTGCAATCGCAGGGGCTGGACCTCTTATAGGCCCTATATTAGCTGCTCAATTTGGATATCTTCCAGGCTTTCTCTGGATTTTAATAGGTGCAGCGTTGGGTGGTGCAGTACACGATATGGTAATACTCACCGCCTCAGTTAGAAGAAACGGGCGCTCTCTCGCACAGATCGCTAAAGATGAAATAGGACCTGTAGCGGGCATCTCCGCAGCTTTTGCGATACTTTTTATCATTATAGTTGCATTGGCCGGTCTTGGACTTGCAGTTGTAAACGCCCTCGCAAAGAGCCCATGGGGCACTTTTACAATTTCTCTCACAATTCCGATTGCACTTCTTATGGGTATATATCTTTACCGCATAAGACCGGGGAGAGTTGTTGAAGTCAGCTCCATAGGCGTTGTTATGCTTTTAATTGCAGTATTTGCCGGGAATTATATCCCGGGTTCATTCATGTCACCCTACTTTACGCTTACCAGAAACAACCTTGTGCTCTCATTAGTAATATATGGCTTTATTGCTTCTGTACTTCCTGTATGGCTGCTTTTATGTCCGAGAGATTACCTTTCAACTTACATGAAAATAGGAACTATTGCTCTTCTTGCTATTGGTGTGCTATTTATGTCTCCGACAATACAGATGCCAGCTGTAACCAGGTTCATTGAAGGCGGCGGTCCGATAATTCCAGGTAAACTTTTTCCTTTTATGTTTATAACTATTGCATGCGGCGCTATATCAGGCTTTCATTCTTTAATATCTTCAGGCACAACGCCTAAAATGATAACGAGTGAAAAAGATATTCCATTGATTGGCTATGGAGCAATGCTTATAGAAGGCTTTGTATCTATAATGGCTTTGATTGCAGCAACAATTCTAATTCCAGGTGATTATTTTGCCATCAATACAAAACTGCCTTTTGATGCTATTGCTGCTTTAGGCTTTCCAGTAGACTCTATAAATGAGCTTTCCAGTACTGTCGGCACGGACGTAAGTGGAAGACCGGGAGGAGCAGTATCCCTTGCAGTTGGTATGGCCTCTATCCTATCAAGTATCCCGATAATGAAAGGTCTTATGCCTTACTGGTATAACTTTGCACTCATGTTTGAAGCTCTTTTCATACTCACAACCGTAGATACTGGAACCAGGGTAGCACGTTTTCTAATACAGGAACTTGGCGGCACTGTCTATAAACCTCTTGCAAAAACAAGCTGGAAACCTGGAACAGTACTCTCCAGTCTATTTGTTGTATGTTCATGGGGCTATCTCATATACTCAGGCAGCGTCTCTACCATATGGCCGATGTTCGGTGTTGCAAATCAACTTCTTGCTGCAATTGCATTTTCAATAGGTACAACAGTAATTATTAAATCCGGCAAGATACGCTATGCATGGACAACATTTATTCCAATGGTTTTTATGTTTACTACAACTCTTACTGCATCATGGAAGCTGTTATGGATATTTGGCGAAAAAGCTGCAAATGCTCAATCGGCCGAAGATGCTTTTATTTACAAACTGGATTTGGCGCTTGTATTGATAATGGCTACTCTTGCCATCGTCGTCCTGTCAGACATTCTTCACAAGTGGTATGGTTACTATTCAGGCCGGATTGAAATGAAAAGCAAGGAAGTAATTCAAATCAATGGGTAGCCATAGTAACAATTACTGTATTCTTAACCCTTGCAATATCGAATGTTACTCCCGCGGGTAACAACTCCACATATATATACAAAACGTTCTTACGAACCTGATCTTCTTCTAAAAGTACTTCTCCAACAAAGTAGGACTTGAAGCTAAAAGCATTTTCAGTCTTATAAACTGCCGGATCCAATGTTAGCTTCAACCATTCTTTCCCATGCTTTGACTCTATTTCATCAGAGACATTAAGTTCACTGTTAGTATCTGTTATATTAATAACCAGCATTGCCTTGTCTTTCGCCTCAATAATCGATACATTGTTGACCATATATGGTGCAGCGGGTTTTTTAACCTTTATATCTTCCTTTCTGGCAATCTCAATCTCAGGTTTTTTTGTTACCTCAGGCATCTTCTTCCTGGGTATTATCTTCTTTTTTATCTCTTTCTTTTCAGTTTTAGCCTTGGCTATTCTATCTGGCTGTTTTACTTGAGCTTTTTCGAGATACTCTTGGACAGCTTCGATCTCTGTCACTTTCTCAATTCTTTTCTCGGGCTTTACAGGTATTACTGCTATCTCTTCTTTTTTAGGAACCCTCTTCTTTACCTTGGGTTCCTTCACAGCTACCCTGCCAGGCTTTCTTTTAGCAGACATTTTTGCAGATATCAGGAAAGACTCTGCTTTATCATAAGTCACATCAACCATTGCAATACCATTTCTGAATTCTGAAGGGGAAACTATATCCGGGAAAATCTCACCTGTTCCGGTAGTATTAAGAGCAACAACATTTCCTGTAAGATTATAATTTTCAACAATATTGTTAAATCTGTCATATGCCTCGATCTTTATCTTAAATTTCTGACCTGATTGAGCCGTTTCCGGTGTTACAACAACAAAGTGATCGGGGGCAGCATTTAATATCAGGATATTAGAAGTTTGACCTTTCTGATCACTGTTACGCTCTTTTGCAATAATCTGTATATCTTCCGCCTTTTCATAAAAAGCCCTTACGGTAACCTGACCGGTTTTAAACTCTGATGGACTAATAAAAGTAGGTTCAATTTTTGAACTGCCAGAGGTAGAAAGATTAACTCCGTTACCCACTGACGAATAATTTGTAATGATGTTTGCATATGAGTCATAAGCAGCTACCAGTAAGTCAAAAGGATCTCCTGCAATTGCATTCTTGGGAGCCTTTAGCTTGAAATATGATAAAGAAGAAGGATTGACATTTATTTTCTGTGTTGTTCCCCTGCTCCCGGTGGAAATTTCCTGTAGTTCTACAAAAACATTACCTGCTCTTTCAGAAACAAAATTGACAGTTGCAGTTCCGTTTGTAAAATCAATAGCTGAACTTCCAATCATTTCAACAGAGGAAGTTCCTGTTGAAGTGATCTTGATATTTCTGCCAATATCAAGATCATTTACTGTGTTATCAAAAAGGTCTTTAGCTATTACTCTTATGTCAAAGTTTTTCCCTGCAGTAACTTCCTCTGGAGCCTGGAGCACAAAATGATCCAGCTTGTTGGGTAAAATTGTTATTTCCCGGGATATTACCGGAACTGTTCCGCCTGATTCGCGAATAGAAAAGATGATCTTCTCTGCCTTTTTACCGTTAATTGTGATGTTTGAAGACCCACCGGGGAAAGATGAGGCATTTAGAATTGAAGGCTGAATAGAGAGAGAACCATTGGTCTCAATCCTGAATTCTTTCCCATATTCAGAAAAATTTGTAATTAAATTGTTATTTGAATCATAAACTTGTACTTTTATGATAACATTCTCACCCGCAATTATTTTATCTGGCATTTGCAAACTAAAATGATCAAATTTTCCAGGTTTTACAATAACCGTTCCGGCATCTGAGTGATTGACCTTGATAAAAGATAGGCATATTACTATTAAGAATATCAAAAGACATTTCTTGTAAGTTTTATTTTCTATCATCATACCTTTCCCCTGTCTGTTGATCATTGTTTAATATCAATATCATATTTAGTTATGCAATGTCAAAGAAAAATAAATTAAAATCAGAATGTTACCAAGGTAATCTTCTCATCTAAAAGCTTCTTCATCAGCCCGGCACCAAATTCAGAGTCTGTTATAAACACTGGACCACTAATAGAATTAACAAAAATACCAGGGGAAATCAAGCGATATTTTGCCCCTGCCGGAGTTATATATGACGAGTTCTTACCTGGTGAATTTCTATAATTCAGTGAAAAAAGGGACATTACTTTATTGACTATATTTCTCCTCTTGTCACGTGGCTTTATACATACAACGTCATATCCCCTTTTCTGTGCATAATTAATTTCATATTCATAAAGATCAGTAAATTCAATAATTTTAGTCCTCAAACCTAAATCAATACTTAAATCTGCCTTGAGTTTAAAAATGTACTCTTTCCTGTCAGAGAGGTTAAATACACTGTCCCTTGAATATTTATATCCTAAAAGTGTCAGCAATATTTCAGTAAATTCTCTTCCCTTTAAATCAGGGGCAATTTGTATAACTTTCGATTCTTTTCTGCGATATTTTTTTGTCTTTTCGTATGAAAGCTCAATTAAATTTACCGACCTGTCTTTTAACCATGCTACTATGTTATCAGGAGTTGCATATTCTCCTCCTCTGATAATACCTATAACATTTATATCGCTGTTTATCAAATCTCTTCTATTCTTGAAAACCAGGAAGTCCGCAGTATATTCTATCTGTGTTCTACCCCCGATAATAACTTTCCTGTCACTGTTAACAAAGTAACCCATCGACTTGAGTAAAGTCCTTATTATATTTTTGAGATTGGCTTTTCCCCTGTTACTTACAATTCTATATTCAGGCCATGTTATTTCGATAATATTTTTAATCTCATCCGGCAGAATTCCTGTGTAATCAAGTATCAGAACTCTTTCCTTATTCACAGTTATAACAGGAAAGAAAGAAGTATCAAATGATATTTCGCTCCTTTCATTTACGCTGAAAAACTTGAATCCTTCGGTCTCAATTGAAATTATGTCATCAAGAGAATCAGACAATAATTTTATATTCCATAATATTAATTCCCTGCTTATCGAACTGATTTCGATATCTTTCTTTACTTTCTCTTTTTTAGCAACGGATTTCCTTTTTGTCTTATGCTTCTCAGGTAATTCCTCGGCCTGCAGTAAATTTTCACCTACTTTTTTTAAATTCTTAAGGGGAAGTTTAACAACCGTTCCTTTTTTCAATATGCTTATACTACTAATATCTTTGTTAATTTTTAAAAACTCCGACAGAAAAGGCACAATATCATCATTACTGATGCTGTACCCTGTTTTTTTAATCAATTCATCAAGTGAAATACTACTTTTAAGTTTTATGGATAATGTTTTGTCTGCCTGGGATTCGAAGCGACTGTAATATTTATCATCAAAAGACTGGTAGTTATCTTGATCTCTACAGTGAGATTCTTCAGCATGGAAAATAAAAAAGATAGTCACTATTAAAATTAAAACAGGATATCTTATCGTCATCTTATTATTGCCACTTTATTATTAATGGATAATCTTTCTCCAGCCCATTTATGGCTAATCCTGTGCAATAAAAGTCCCTGTTATGATACACCAAAACTTTCATAAAAACAGCACCTTCTTCTCTACTGCATGAGCCAACTTTGTAAAAAACCTTATTTAGACTGTTTAATTCCTTGATCTCATTAATTTTTTCGAATAATCCTTTATTAATCATAGATATCATCAAAATAGGCGATCTTATAAAATTATCAGGTAAACAGCCCTTTTTTGCCTTTATAGATACTGTATAAAACTGTTTATTTTTAATATCTTCATTATTAATAAGCCCGGGGATACCGACTGTTTCTACCATCTCCCTGGATAAACCCGAAACACTTATTTTATATCTATCTGTATTCAGCTCAGCTTTTCCATCCCATATCTTTTCAATTTTACTTTTCCCAATCTCTCCTACTTCGACAAAATCATTTCCAGTCTTGTCTTTTAGCACTAAAAAAGCTGAAATGGTAACTATTAAAAATAATAAAGCGGCTCCTGCATATAAGAAAAGCCTTTTATTAGTCTCTTCCGTCTCAATTACATCATGTACATAAAAAGGCTTTTTTTCTTTAACATCGACAGACTCTTCCGGTGCAGCCGGAGAAATGCCCGCTTCTACACTGTCAACTACTTTAGCAACAATCTCTACTTCTTCAACATTCTTCTCTTTCCCATCTTTTTCATCTTCCCTGTCTTCCTTATATTCTTTTTCTTCTTCATATTCTTTATAGTCTTTATCTTCCTTGTATTCTTCATCGGAAATTTCTTTTTTGTCATAGTCACCTTCTTCATCAAAAACTTCAACCGGCTCTATCTCAATTTTAAATGTACTCTCTGTAAGCAAATCGTCTGTATCATAGTCAGACTTGTCTAATTCAAGTCTATCCTCTATTTCCAGAATATCTACTCTTCTTGCATACTCTCTTTCAGAGAGTTCTTCCCACTCATTCAAGAAATTATCTGGAATTATAAAATCGGGGTTCAGTGTTTTCACTCTTTTTAATGCAGAGTTTACTTTGTGATAATTTCCTTCGTTCTGGTAGAGATTCGCAAGTATCATTAAATATTCTATTTCTTCAACTGCAAGTCCTATTTCTGAATAAACATTTATGATCCCTTCGTAAGCTCTAATATCAGTTGATGAGAGTCTTATTATCTTTTTGTATATGGCTATCTTTTTTTCCTTCTGGCCCGAGTGCATTTTACTTATTGCACCATAAAAGCAAGAGATTGCCTTATGCTTATTTTCAATTTTTAAATACAGGTCGCCGATATAGTTAAGATTTTCAGCTGTAACAGGTCTCTCAGTTGCTTCATCTATTTTTTTCTTTATAATCTCTTCTCCCATTATTCATTACCTTTAAGAGATGATCATCTAATCTCCTCTGCCTCACTTCTAATCTCCTTAAGCCAGGAGCCTATATCTTTATAACTAACACCCTTCCTGGATAACAATTCCCTTCTGATTTCTGAATGGACATCTTTATAATTTCTATATCTGCGGTTTTTAAATTGTATCTGCAATATCATGAATTGATCTCCAGTGGAGAATATATTGCTTGTTTCACCAATTTTAAGATCCTTTACCTTTTCCTTTACCCAGTTTGGCAGTCTGTCATATCTGATCTTTTTCAAGTCTGTTACTTTATACATTGACTTATGAATATCACCTAATGACTTCCCGCTATTAGCTTCTTCCCGACATTCAATTGCAAACAGACCTTTTTCTAACTCATCATTACTAGTATACTTTATACTCAATGCTTCAACAAATTTTTCACCTTCACTGATCAGGTATTTATCTTTGTTTGCTTCATAGTAATCCAATATCTCATTCTCTTTGATAACACGCTGTGAAATTCTTATTTTGATATAGCCATCTATCGCTAAATACTTGGCTAAATATTCCTCTTCCCTCTTATTAAGCAGATACTTTTTAACATTTGAATTGATTATATTTTTCTCTACTTCAATCCCCTTATCACCGGCTTTTTTAAATAATACCTGTTCTATAATAAAATCCTCATATGCATTACCGCTTCTCCAGACAACGGGTTCAAGATTCATTTTTGATATCACTTTTGATGAATATATATTCTCTTCAATAATCTGTAACATGGTATATTTTTCTTTGCCTATCCTTACAACCGGAACATCATATTGTTTTCTCAGAATTTTTAATGATTGTAATTCAACATCTTTTTCTTTCATTACAATATTTTCATCATACGATTTCATCAGCTTTTCATGTTCTAATTTAAGACTTTCTAAAGCTTCATTATTGGCCCTGATTAATTCTTCTTTATCTTCAACGCTCTTGTTAAGCTTCTTCAATCTTTCCTCGTCTTCTTTTATTTTTGATTCATATACTGCCTTTTCATCTGAAAGCTTCTGTATTAAGTCTCCAGCCTTTGAGAGTTTTTCCTCGCTTTCGTTAATCTGACCTTTCAACTCAATGTTATCTTTATTAAGATATTCAATATATGCAGCAACCTCTCTCCAGTCTTTCTGATCTACCGTCAGCTTTGACTCCAGTTCCTGAATCTCCTTATTTTTTGCCTCTATTTCCTTAATATGTTCCTGCATTTCCTCATTTTCATATTTAAGCTTTTCCAGCTCTACTTCTAACCGTTTAATTTCAGTATTGGAATTTTTTTCAAGTTCTGACCTGGATTCATTCATAGCGTTCAGTTCATTCATCAAACTCACTTTTTCGGTCTCACATTCAGCAGCTTTAGCGGCACTTTGTTGTTCCTTCTTTAATTCTTCCTCGAGTATCTCATTCTCTTTTGATAATTTTTCCATCCTCTCTTCTGTATCATGACTTTCTGCCACACTCTTCTTATCAATCTCTTTTATCCTGTCTTCGATCACGGATATGGACTTTTCAGCTTCAGACAACCTTTTGTCCTTATTCTTTAACTTATTCTCCGGAACAATGCGCTCATCTTTAAGCTGTTTTACATATTCATCTAAATTTTCCCAGTCTTTCTGATCTTTCTGAATCCTCTCCAGGACTAGATTTAACTCGGCCTCCCTCTGCTCAAGCGCCCTAAGCTTTCCCAGTGCATCCTCTTTTTCACTTATAAGAACATCGTGATTTTCAGCATCCTCTTCTTTTTCGGCAAGAAGCGTTTTTATCTTTTCTTCACTTTCCTTTAACCTCAGATCAAGTAACTTCTTTTCATCCTTTAATTTGCTGTATTCCTTTTCCATAGTTTCAAATCCGGCAATCCTCATTGAAAGCTCATTGTATTTCCCCTTCTCCTCCTCTATTATCTTTTCGAGAGCATCCCTGTCATTTTTAGCCTTTGCTAATTCTTTTTCATCAAGCTGATTTCTTTTAAGGAGTTCATACAACTGTTTTTCCAGATTCTTATTTTCTTCCTCAACTTCTCTTAGTTTTTGTTCGTATTCTGCTGAATCTATATCAATTAGCCTTACTTTCTCTTCTTTTACAACCTCCTTTGCGATTTCCTTCTTTACCGCAGCAGACTGTTCTATCTTTTTGATATTTTCAATTTCTTTCTCAACAAAACCTTTTAAAGGGCTTTCAGGAAATAGTTCTCCTATACTCGAGAAGATCTTTTTTGCCTCGACAGCCCTTTTTAGCTGAATCAATGATTTTGCCTTCCAGAATAATACCGAATCCAGCGCAGAACTGTCGGGATATTCCTTGAGAAATAAATCAAAAAGCTCGAGGGCTTTATCAGGCTGATAAGACTGATAATATTCTATTGCCTTCTCAAATAACTCGTCCTCCCTTAAGACTGCATCTGACTCAATACAATTAAATAAAAAGACTACAGTCACTAAAAAAGCAAATATTACGGTTGTATTATTTTTATTGAAGATTTTTCCCACAACGATTTCATCCATTCATTAAATTTTTCTTTTTTCTTCTTTTCAAACAGTATTAAATAAATCTGGCCTTTAACTTTCTCTATCGACGCGTATTCTCCTTTCTTCCTTTTTATGAGTTTTAAAATATAGACGCCATCTTTCGTCCACACCGGACTACTTATTTCACCCTCCTCCATTTCTGATATCTTTCGTTCAAGAGAAGGGATTAATCCGCCTTTCTCAAATTCGCCAAGCATGCCGAACTGGCTCTTAAGCGAGTCATCAGAGTAAAGTTCAACCATTTTATCAAAAAGCTCTCCACTTTTTATCTCTGAATATATCTTTAATGACTTCATTTTTAAGTAGGTAATTTCGGTAAGAGACGGGTTATCGCTGAGCTTTAGGAATATAGCCTTTATCTTTATCTTCTCAGGTTTCTCTGAAAAAAGATTAATATTATTTTTATAAAAGTCTGATATGTCATCATCAGTTATAAATACCTTTGAATCTACTTCTCTATCAACAAGCTTGATTGAAATAATGCTATCTTTTAAAAATTCCTTATAATCACTGAGACTGAATCCTTTTTCATTAAGAGCTCTCTCGAACTCCTCTTCGGTCAGATTACTCTGTTTTATGAAATCTTTTAAACTCTGTTCTATCTCTCTTTCCGAGGCATCTATGCCTTTCCTTTTTGCCTCCTCGAGGATAATCTTATCCTCTATTAAACTCTTTAGAATCTTTTCATCTACAGTTTCGATGTCTTCTACATTATCTATTTTAGCAACAAACCTTTTATAATCTAACAGCGTTATAATCTCCTCATTTACAGTGGCCAGAATTCTGTCCACAGTACGCGCCAATGGATCCCCGGTATAAATTAAGATAAAAAAGAATATTAAAATTTTCGCAAGAGAGCTTCTCAATAGCACACCACGTAAAAAGTCATGCTTTATACCCCGTCCTCTTTAAGGAATTAACATTTTTATTTACTTTGTTAGATAGTAAAGATCTAACGGATTTTATAGCATCTCCGCCATAAATGGCAGAACTTTCTTTACGGGGTAAACTAATCCTAATATTTAATTCTTTCCATAACCTTCTGTGCATCAGCCCATGTCTTCCATTTATCTTTTGGGTTACGCAAAAGATATGAAGGATGGAAAGTTGGCATAACGGGAATATCCATATATTCAAAGAAATTTCCTCTGGCTGAGGTTATTTTCAGTTCAGTATTGCGCATAATTGACTGTAATGCAATTCTGCCAAGTGTAATAATTATTTCGGGCTTGATTATTTCTATCTGTTTCTCGATAAAACCCCTGCATGTTTCGATCTCGTCTGCTTCAGGATCCCTGTTCATAGGAGGTCTGCATTTGATGATATTTGCAATGTAAACATCACTTCTCTTTAAGCCCATCTTTTCAATAAGTCTTGTAAGAACCATGCCGGCATCACCTACAAAAGGTATACCCTGGATATCCTCCTCTTTACCTGGAGCCTCACCAATAAACATGAGTTTTGCATTGTGGCTTCCTTCTCCAAATACTATATTCTTTCTAAATTTCGATAATTTGCATCTCGTGCAGTTGCCTATTTCTTCTCTAAGGCTATTCAAAAGAACATCTTTATCGGCAAAAAGGTTAACTTTTTCCAGAGCAACAGGAATGTTATCAAACCCCAGGATCTTATAATACTGGAGTACAGTTTTTAAATCTTCAATTATATCTTTATGTCTATTTTTCATGGATACTGTCAGGATTTAATATATCTTAACGTTCTCCCCACTTTAGCTTTGTCCTTAATATACCAAAATAATCACGTTCAAAAGGAATCAGCAGTCTTGTCTTGTAATCTGCCTTGTTAATTTCTATAACATCATCCATTCTTATGGGGAAATCCTTCTGTCCGTCGAGCGTCACAAAAACATCTTCGCTAAGAGATTTGAGGACTACCTCAATCTTAAAATCATTCGGCACTACTATTGGTCTGTTGGTCAAAGTATGGGAACATATCGGGGTTATAATAATACTGTCTAGAGTGGGATAAAGTATCGGGCCACCTGCAGAAAGAGAGTATGCTGTAGAGCCTGTTGGAGTAGAAATTATCAGGCCATCAGCCTTGAAAGTAGTTACATAAGTATTATTGATATAAGCCTCGAGATCTATAATCCTGGCAAGAGCACCCTTGGTAATCACAATATCGTTAAGAACCGTATATTCTGCTACCTTTTCACCATCCCTGATATTCTTAGCGGTCAGCATTAAACGTTCCTCAATAATGCAATCTCCTGAGAGCATCTTTTCAATAGCTTCGTATATTTCATCCCTGTTTACCTCTGTTATAAAACCCATACTCCCCAGATTTATTCCGAGTATCGGAATGCCCTTACCAGCTACAAGTCTGCTAACATTAAGCATTGTTCCATCACCGCCAAAGACAATGACCACATCTGCCATCAAAGGTATTTCAGTCCTCAAGAAACCCTTTAAATTAATTTTTGTAGCAGTCTCCATATCCAGGTATACCTCACAGCCTTTCTGCTTTAGCCATGGCAGAAGATCTTTCAGTATCTCTTGCGGCTCGTCTCTCTCAAGCTTGCAGATTATTCCAATCTTTTTCATCTATTCCCTCGATAGTTATTTCTCTCTGGTCCCTATCCTTGGGCTCTATTGCTACCTTTATTATATGTCCGGTCAGACCATCTTCAGCCTTTTCAGCCCATTCTATAACTGATACCGAATCATCTCTGATATATTCCCATATGCCGGTATTATCCAGGTCATTGCCCTTCTCTACCCTGTACAGATCTATATGGAAAAAAGGCGGGTCACTCTGATATTCAGTAATTATAGTAAAACTGGCACTTGTGATATCACTTCTGCTAATGCCAAATGCAGAAGCAATTCCTTTCACCATTGTAGTCTTACCTGATCCCAGTTCTCCATACAATCCTGCCACATCTCCAGCCTTTAAAATCTTCCCCAATTTAAAACCTATATTTTCAGTATCATCAGGACTGTTGCTTATTAATTTCACTCATAATTCCCTTGATAATATCTATTTTCCCAATAATACCAACAATCTTCTCATCACTCAAAACCGGCAAAAGATGAACCCTTTTCTCTGATATTATTGTTGCGATATCCTGCAAAGGAGTTTCAGGATTAACGGTTATGACATTTTTTGTACATATCTCCTTTACGGTAGATGCAGATATGCGTTTTATCTCATCTTCTACAGACTTAAAACCTTCAAGAGGTATCATTGCATCAAACAATCTCAGCATTGTAGGGATATGAAACCGCTTGTTCTGTCTTATCAGATCATTTTCTGTGACAATTCCCACAAGCCTATTATCAGCATCCAGTACAGGAGCACCGCTTATGCCTTTTTCTATTAAAAGCTTCCCGAGTTCCTCAACAGTTGACTCTGGTGATACAGTTATCACATCTGTTTCCATTATATCTTTTGCCTTTAACATCTGATCCTCTTTAATTTTTCTAATGATTTTAACATGTTATAAAGGGAAGTGTGAAGTAAAATTTTAAAAATGCCTGTCAGATATCGATATTCCTGAATTGCTTAAACAGTATATAGCCTGCCCAGATAAAAGTAATCATCATTAATAAAATGCCTGTTTTATAAGCTATATTAGCAAGTAAGTGGTCGTACTGGAGCAAACCCAGTTTTCTCAGAATAAATTCCCAGTCATGGTAGTCTGGCACATCTCGGCCCGTAACACCGCCCAAAAGAATCAACCTCAGATCCCTTGCATCATTAATATAAGGAGCAAGATCCATAAAACTTTCCCCGAACCACCATAGCGATACTGATGCAGCAAATGTATCACGGGTCTTAACAATAAATACGATCAAACATATTAGAGGTATTAATAGCTGTAGAAGACTTCCACCAAGTACAGACATAAACTGCCCGAAAGGTCTGAAAATTATATGTCCAGCCTCGTGGAAAGGAAGGTTAACGAGATGCATAAAACTCATGCCAGTGTAATTACTCTCTATCGAGGCGAGGATAAATTTCCAGCCCCAGATGAAGATAACCAGAAAAATAAGTACTCTCCCTCCAAAATAAAATGGATTTACTTCTGGCTCAACATAAAGGAAAAAATTTTTGATGAAGGCTATAATACTAAATCCTTCGTTTTCCTCTTCTATTTCTTTTGTATCCGCAGGCTTAATAGTTACGGTCTTTTCTGAAAGCATCTTTTGATAAACTGAATATTTTTCAAAAACAATCCCACATCTGGGACACTCCAGGCTCCCCTCATGCTGCTCGAATTTACATTTAGGACATATCATAATTGCCTCAAACCCCGGGTATAAAACCCAGCCACTTCTTGGTATCACTAGTAAAGGCCTGTGATCTCAGATCTATGAATTCATCAACTCCCGGGACTCCTTCATGTGGTTTAAAAGAACCTTCAAGGGCATGTTGATAATCAAGAGAGAGTTCGAGTTTCGTGGCTGCACATGAAAACAGAAAGGCAAATATGAAAAATAAAAAGAACTTTTGCCATATTTTGAATGCTGTCATCCAAACCTGTAATACTTTTTCACATCCATATTTATCTTCCACGTACAGGACATACCTGCAGGAAAAGTAACCAGATCACCTTTGCCGATCTTTACAGGTTCTCCACCATCAGGAGTAACAATCACATCACCTTCAAGAAAATAGCATGTCTCCTGCTCATCATAGGTCCATGGGAATTCAGATGCTTTCTTGGTCCATATTGACCATTTAAAAACGCCTAACTTCTTTAATCTATCTTCATCAGGACTATGCTCGATTTTAATATCTTTCATTTCTGCCTCCAAATAATACTAAAGACAAACTGAATTATCGTATAAACAAATGCACCCTGGTTGCATAGATGTAACCAGGATACAAATCAGGTATAGTTATCTAATATAGTAGCCTGAAACCCGCCACTTGCCATCCTTACATAACTTAGGAGTAACCGTCTCAATAGTTGACTTCTTGTTCTGGAATGACGACTCAAACTGTATAATGACATATTTCCCATCAGGAACACCTGGCATAGATGTTTCGTATTTCTTTGATTTAAGGCTCCTTGAAATCAGTTTCCCCAGCGGAGTTCTGAATGCATTCATTGATCCCAGCCACTGCTCCTTTGGAACCACATTTCTAAAAATTTCTGCAGCCTCATCCCAGCTCTTTCCGTACTCACCATTATCGATTAATTGAAGCCATTGCCTGGCAGAGGCCAAGGCAGCGTTCTCTTCAGCCTCTCCGGCCTGCGATAATGAACTGAATAAAAAAATGTCCGATAAAGCAAAAATTAAAACGGTTAGGAACTTATTCTTCATTTTCCCTCCATTCAATAAAGTTTAATTTCATAATTTTTACACAGTAAAAAAAGCCCTGCCCTTTTTACGGGATTTTCTTAGAGAAAATTATATTATTTAGTAAACAAAAAATAAAGATGAAAGTAGGATCAATTTTAACTTCTTTAAATTTTATAACAAAGAGATATAAGAAAAGTATGAATTTATAAATTTTGTAATATTAATCACAGAATTTTACAGAATTTTATTCAATACTGTTTAGTAATTGTAAAATCATTCATAAAAAAAGGATTTATTTTAATATAATTGCCATTGGAGGTATGATGAAATCTGTCAAATTCTGGAGAACGGAAATAAAACAGCTTTCTTTGACTGAAAGAATATTTTTTAGGGATGCTATTCAGACTCTGTTCTCTTGGGAGGTATTAAAAGAGGAATACTCAGAACTTGACTTAATTATGAGAATACTAAATTCAGAAATAAGGATTATTCAGATTAATCCCTCAGAAGACAAAGCTAACATCGAAAGTGACAGAATATTGGCGAGAAAGAAAATTTACAATAATTATATTCATTAATTAACTCATGAAGAAAGTTTTTACTGCTTTATTTATTTCAATCTAAAAAATGAAATAAGGAGTTACAAGGCAGATTTTTGAATTTCTATAATTAATTCTTTAATTCTATTTTTTAGTGCATTATCCAGGTCTATAAACATAAAACCAATACCAACTCCTTCCTGAATGTGTTTAACCTTCGACTTAAGCTCCAGTTTTTGATTTCCAAATTGAAAAAATATTTTAACTATTTCGCCAAGATTAAAGCTATGATCTGTATAAGCGTATAATCCACCTTCATTTATATCAAATGCTTTACAGACTATCGTGTCGTTAATCAGCAGATCTAAGTTACAATGAACCCTCTCTTTTATCCTGCGCCTCTTTTTTGATTCTTTTATCATCGCCTCGATTACGGTTAAAAATATTTCTCGCTTAAATATACACTATTTTAGGCATGCTGTAAACCCTGTTGAAGAATATCTCGGAAGCGTACCAAGGTTCTTAATTTTTAATATCAAACTTATCCCTCAATTCATCACCTAATAGATTAAAGCAAAGCGCAGTAATTGCTATCATAATACCCGGTGAAAAAACCATCCATGGCGCTGAGTTGATAAATGCCCTGTTAGCACTTATCATCGAGCCCCACGTGGCAGTAGGAGGCTGTGCCCCGAGTCCGAGAAAGCTCAGCGCTGCCTCTGTCAGTATATATCCTCCAAGTTTGAGCCCTGTAATGACAAAGGCAAGCGGTATGCATATCGGCAGGATATGTACGAAAATAATTCGTGCATTACTGCATCCCAAAGCCTTTGCAGCTTCTACAAAAGATGATTCCCTTAAAGACAGGACATGTCCCCTGATAAGTCTGGCAAAAGATGCCCAGCCTACAGCTGAAAGTGCAATCATAACAGTATATATTCCCGGAGGGAATATAACGGATACACCTATTGCAAGAAGTAGTGCAGGGAATGCGAGTATTAAATCGACAACAGCCATAAAAAATGTATCCAGTTTTCCGCCAAAATATCCTGACAGCAAACCAATTAAAAGGCCTATTCCCATAGATAATAATGCAGCTATGACAGATATGCTTATTGATATTTTTCCACCATGCAGGACTCTTGCTAGTATGTCCCTGCCCTTGTTATCCGTACCAAGAGGATGTTTAATCGACGGCGGCTGTTTCAGGCTATCAAGGTCTATTGCATCAGGATCATAAGGGACTATAAACGAAGAAAAGATCGATAAAGTAAAAATAAATATTATAATCCCTGCATATATCTTACCTATCAGTCCCATGAATCCTCACAGTTAAATAAAATTATTATTATCCAAATCCATTGATAAGCAATGCTGTTTTGAGCGACTTCGATATTTTTTGGTTACAGTTCTTAGCGAAATGAAGCGGCCACAGCATCGAGTGTCTGAGTCCCGATACTTCGGGGCGAGTTTCAAGGCTGTAGCGGAATGAGCTCTAGAACTGTCTAAAAATATCTTTTTCAAGCGAAAAATAGTATTGCTTATCATGTTTTAAGTATATAGATTTGGGTATTATTTGATCCTATCATTCTTTATTTGCCTTCCTCTATCCTCACTCGCGGGTCAATATAGTGATAAATAATATCAACCAAGAGATTCACCAGGACAAAAACCACTGTCCCGACTATTATGCAACCCATTATGACGGGATAATCACGCTTTATGATTCCCTCCATTGTGAATCTGCCTATACCATCCCATCCGAATATTGTCTCGGTGAGAACGGCACCGTTAAGGTAGCTTCCAAATTCAAGACCGATTACAGTAACAACCGGAATAAGGGCGTTCTTCATGACATGCACGATATTTATGCTTTTTTCCTTAATGCCTTTAGACCGCGCTGTTCTGACATAAGGCATATCTATAACATCAATTACTGTAACTCGTGTAACCCTGACAAGCGTTGCTATTGCAGGGAAAGCCAAGGTCAATGCAGGGAGCAGAAGATATCTTATATCACCTGTTCCCGATGGCGGTAAAAGCTTTAACCTGAGGCTGAAAAAAAGCATCAGCATAAGACCGCTCCAGAACACTGGTATGCTCAGCCCCGTAACAGATAGTCCTGATATCAACCTGTCAGTAATCTTATTCTTCTTAAGGGCAGATATGAATCCGAGCAGGATACCAAGAGGAGTAGCTATAAGCATTGCACCTAATGCCAGCTTCAGGGTATTAGGGAATTTGTCCATAATATCGTCCAGAACCCTTCTGTTGGTGTAGTAAGACCTTCCCATCTCACCTCTTATCAGAAGTGAAAGATAACCAAGATACTGCCGCACAATCCCTTTATCAGAACCTATTTCATTCCTAATCTTCTCTATTATCTCTGGGCTGGTCCTTTCACCAACCATACTGTATACAGGATCCCCTGGAAGTGCCTTGGTCAGTGTAAATGTTATTAAGGTGATTCCAAGCAGAAGGGGGATAAGAAGCAGGGTTTTCTTTATTATATAAATTTTCAAAAGGATACCTCTGTGCCTTTATCCATACTGTAGATTGGATAAATTCTGTAATTCTTCAGGTTTGTTTGTCTTAGGGTAAAGTCTGTCCTGTGCCAGAAGAGCACCCATGGTGTCTCTTCTGTTATAATCTTTTCTGCCATCATGTAAAAATAGTTTCTATCTTCTGGATTCAATGCCTTCTGTCCTGCTTCTATAAACCGGTCGACTTCCTTATTCGTATATCTTGTTCTGTTTCCGCTTGCTCCGTGGTTGGATGAATGAAATAATGGAAATAAAAAATTTTCGGGGTCTGGATAATCGGCCCACCAGCTTAACCAGAACATATCAGGTATCCCGTCGTTAATGGCAGCTTTATATGCGCTCCATTCGAGCTGTTTGATATTTACTTTCAGGCCGACCTTCTCTATGTACGACTGTATGATTTCAGCCATATCTACGACTTCACGGTCCGAGGTTATATAAAAATTTATTTCAGCATCTTTCTTTCCCAATCTTTTTACTATTTTCCTGGCCTTCTCAGGATCATATGTATTAATAACTTCCAGTTCCCATTTTCTGAGAACATCCGGGACAGGACCTGCTGAAAGCCTCCCCCTGTTTTCATAGAATGTTTTTAATATTTTATCCCTGTCGATAGAATAAGAAACTGCCTTTCTGAGATCAATATTGTCAAAAGGCTGTCTAGAACAGTTTAAGCCGAGATAGTATGTATTTAATCCATTAATAGAGGAAATCAGATTTTTCCATTTATGGGAATCTTTATATTTAGAATAATCTGATGCAGGGATGGTAATTACATCAAGATTGCCAATCTCAAACTCTGTAACCGCTGTCAGTTCCTCAGGAATTATCCTGTAGATGATACCATCTACTTTTGGTTTATCAAAAAAATAGTTACTGTTTCTTATCAGTTCTAGCTTGTTGTTATGCTCCCATTTTTTTAATATAAAAGGTCCCGTACCTACAGGATGAGTTGAAAAATCAGCACCCCATTTTTCTACCTCTTCATCTGGAACTACATAAGCAGCAGTCATTGTTAGAAGGTTCAGAAATGGCGAGAACGGCTCTTCAAGTCTTATTTTTATTGTATATTTATCTAAAATCTCAATGCCTTCGATATCCTGACTTTCTCCGTGTACATATTCTCTTGCACCCAAAATCTTATCTAAAACCCATGTATTTGGAGAACTCCCTTCAGGGTCAAGAATACGTTTAAAGGAATACTTGAAGTCATAAGCCGTAACCTCCCGTTTATTAGTAAATAACATGCCTTTCCTAAGATAAAAAATATATGTTGTCCCCCCATCTTTTACCTCCCATTTTTCTGCAATATCAGGAACAACGTTCAGATTATCATCAAGTTTTACCAGACCATTGAAGATCTTTGCAGAGATAAAACCGCCTGTCACATCAACTATGAAGGCAGGATCGAGAGTGGTGGGATTAGAATCCAGTCTTAAATAGATATATCCATCAATCCTGTTCTGTGAAGAACAGCTATTGAATAACGTAAGAAAAAACAGGATTACATAAATATGAATAATCCGTCTTAGTGTCTTACGTATCAATATCTCAGAAATGCACCGATAGAGCCGGTTTTTATAAATTTGTCATTTCCGTATATAACTTCAACAGAGGCACCCTGTTCAATCGCTTTCTGTGCTGCAAGATCAATAATATAATCAACCTTTTGCATAATAGTTTTGCAATAAGGGCATTTATATATATTCTGTGATGTTATTAATCCGCATTTTGGACAGGAATACCCGGAGGCCCTGTAATCTTTATTAAAAAGTAGTCTCATTACCCTTCCCTCCTGCAGTGCTGCCAGAACATCATCAATTCCCAATACAGCATTACCAGTCTTCATGGCCCTGGTCAAAAGTTCATCGACAGTAAAATCTTTTTCTGTATTCTCATATCTGTAGATTACAGGCTGAACCCTCGATAAAACATCATTAATATTAGCGGATATGCTGACATTAAATGTACCAATGATCTTTTCGGATATCCTTCTTGTAAACTGTGACTTTGCCTTATGCAATGCCTCCTCTGTACCGCCTATTACAAGGCGGCTTATGTCACCGGTTGAAAGCATATTCTCGAGCTGTCTTATAACATCCTTTATATGGAGACCTATGTGATAATCAATATGTCTTTTGAAGCTGCTTTCTGACAGACTGAACCATCCGCCTTTTTTATGCTTACCTGGAACATTCTTTGTAAAGACTTCCCTGTATTCCTCTATCTCCCCAAGATGAACTGCAAAAAGACGTGCAAATTCTTTGTCGATTATCATTGCTGCGTACTTCTGATGTCTGTCAATTATATCAAGCAGCGGCTTAATGTATGGTGTTTTATCAATTATAATTTCATTATTCAGTTCTACAGAAAGATGAAACTCCCTCCAGAAGTCATTTCCGGTCGAACTTAATATAGCCAGTCCTTTTCTGAAATTCCTCTTGTTGGCAAGAATATAGGAACCTATATTTTCAATATCAGGCTTCAACTTCTTTATTGAGGTCTTGTCGAGTCTTTTCATTGCATTTCTCAGCATATTTTTTATGTGTATTATGTAATCTCCTTTTACATTCGAAACAGGGTCCACATTGAGATAACAGCTTATAAAGTAATTATCATTGCCTTTCACTTTTGCTATTTTTGTAATCTCTTCGCGATTAAGCATTTGCTCCTCCTTCTATACTTCTAATAATTTCAAAGACAGAAATAAAGAGAGCCATGATTAGAGGCCCGATAATTAATCCAATAAGACCGAAAAGCTTTATGCCTCCAAGCACACTGAAAAAAATTATTATCATTGGCATCTTTGTCCGGCTTCCTATTATTATAGGCTTAAGAATATTGTCGACCATGCTTATAACAAGAACACCGTATATAAAGAGCCCTATTCCATGCGTATAGTTTCCCTGAACTACAAGACATACAGAATGGGGTCCCCATATAGAAAAGGGCCCCATAAAAGGCACAAATGACATCACCGCCATTGCAATTCCCCAGAGGACAGGTGATGATATGCCAATAAAATAAAATCCGAAACCGCCAAGCACACCCTGAATAATCGCAACAAGAATCCCGCCGTATACGGTAGATACAACCATATCATTTACCTGGGAAGCCAGTTTATCTTTTTGAGCCTCACTGAAAGGCATATAATTTTTTGCTTTTGAAAGAAAACCCGGTCCGTCTTTAAGTAAGAAAAAAATAGTGAAGATCATGAAAATGAAGTTAACGGCGACGGATATTATGTTAGTTACCTTTATCGAAAGGTTTTCTACAAGACCCGTACCGATCTTTGTAATATTTTCGATAATTACCTCTTCTGTAGGCAGATTTTCGACACCCACGTATGAGCCAACTTTCTCAAAGAAGTTCTGAAATTGAGGGCTTTCGAAAAATTCCCTGATAGAACCAAGCCTTCCTTCACTTATATCCGAAATTATACCCTTCAATTCTTCTATTAGCAGAATTGACAGATAAGTGAACGGGACGATTATTATAATCATTATCATTAGTATCGTTATTACAGAGGCCAGCGATTTAACTTTTACGTGTTTGGCTATGTACATATAAACGGGGTAAAAGATAATAGAAAAAACTATTGCCCAGGCAATAGCAATAAGGAAAGGACTCATTATTTTATATGTCAGATAACCGAGCAGGACAAGCAGAAATATAAGCATTATGGAGTAGAATCTGCTAGTCGTCATGGCAAATCGGTTCTCTTCTTTTCGCCTCTGCAGAATTCACTTTCCCGTGAGAGCCGCGATTTGGACGGCACGGAACAGACCGATGAGGCATTAATAAAAACCTCAAAAACTTTCCCTGAAATATAATTATCAATTCTTTCCGGATGCCACTGGACACCCATAAGGAAACTATAATGCTCAAGATAAAAAGCCTCTATTATGCCATCCGGTGCAAATGCAAAAGGTTTTAGTCCAGAACCTGTATTTTTTATCGCCTGATGGTGGGTGCTGTTTACCTCATATTCGCCTCGTTCTAAAAATGGATTATAAGCAATATTTATGAGATGCCTGCCATTTTTGTGATTGAGAGACTTAATTAACTGAATACCAATATCCTGATAAAGAGACCCCTTAAAAAAGACATTTAAAAGCTGCATTCCGTAGCATATCCCGAGAACAGGCTTGCCTATTTTTATTATCTCATTTAAAAGGGAAATTTCAAAATTAATTCTTCTGCCCTCTTCAAGCCTGTTATGAAACCACTCTTCTTCATTATAAAACGAGGGATTTATATCCCTTCCCCCGGGTATAATTAGACCGTCAAAATGCTCTGAAATTTCAATCACGTTCATACCTGGAGACAGAAAAATCGCAGATCCTCCTGCCTTTTCAACAGCTTGAATATATAATTCGGGATATTCAGGAAGTTTTTTGCCTGTTCCTGAGGTAATGCCTATTAATGGCAGAGCAAAGTTTTTCATTTTATTATTATAATATTATTATAATTATAAAGAGCCAGATTGCAAAAGTGCAGTAGAATAGCAGTTTTTTTTAAACGGCTGCGCCAATTTGCTAATTTTCTACTACGCTATATTTTACCAGTTTCCTTGAAATATTAAGGATATTAATTTAATATTTTATTATTATGTTTGAGATATTAAAGAAACTTATCGGAACAAAGAATGAAAGGGAGATTAACAGGCTATTACCCATTGTCGAGCACATTAATTCACTGGAATCAGTTATCTCAGGCCTTTCGGACTCCCAGCTAAAGGAGAAAACATCAGATTTCAGGAATCGCCTTGAAGCCGGAGAAACACTCCTTGATATTCTTCCCGAGGCCTTTGCAGTTGTAAGGGAAGTCTCAAAAAGAACCCTTAAAATGAGACATTTTGATGTTCAAATCCTTGGAGGAATAGTGCTTCACGAAGGGAAAATAGCTGAAATGAAAACCGGTGAAGGCAAGACCCTGGTTGCCACCCTATCTGTTTATCTGAATGCCCTCGAAGGCAAAGGTGTTCATGTAGTTACCGTTAACGATTACCTTGCAAAAAGAGATGCCCAGTGGATGGGTGCCATATATAACTTTCTCGGTCTAAGTGTGGGGGTCATTGTACATGGACTTACTGACGAAGAAAGGCAGACGGCTTATAATTCTGACATTACCTATGGAACTAATAATGAATTCGGATTTGATTATCTCAGAGACAACATGAAATATGATTTCTCACAATTCACCCAGAGAGAGCTTAATTATGCGATTGTAGATGAGGTCGACAGCATTCTGATTGATGAAGCCCGTACACCACTTATAATATCCGGGCCCTCAGAAGAATCCACAAACAAATACTATAAAATTGACAAAATTATACCCAGACTTAAGAAAGATGTTGATTATACTTTAGATGAAAAGGCCAGAACAGCCATACTGACCGAGGAAGGCAACATCAAGGCAGAAAAACTTCTCGATGCCGGCAACCTGTACGATCCATCAAATATCGAACTCGTACACCATATACTCCAGGGACTCAAAGCCCATACCCTGTTTAAAAGAGATGTCGATTACGTTCTGAAAGACGGTGAGGTAATAATCGTAGACGAGTTTACAGGGAGGCTTATGCCCGGAAGACGCTGGTCTGACGGACTGCATCAGGCAGTTGAGGCAAAGGAAGGGGTCAAGATAGCAAGTGAAAACCAGACTCTTGCAACCATAACTTTCCAGAACTATTTCAGGATGTACAAGAAACTAGCCGGGATGACAGGTACTGCTGAAACAGAGGCTGAAGAATTTGCAAAAATATACAACCTCGACGTAGTAGTTATACCTACAAATGAACCCATGATCAGAAATGACAATCCGGACATGATTTATAAGACTGAAAAAGGCAAATTCAATTCAGTCATAAATGAAATAGAATCACTGCATAAAAAAGGACAGCCTATACTTGTAGGTACAATCTCAATTGAAAAATCGGAGCTTATCAGCAGCCTGCTAAAGAAGCGTGGCATTAAACATTCTGTTTTAAATGCAAAATATCATGAGAAAGAAGCAGAAATAATAGCTCAGGCAGGAAGAAGTTTTGCTGTCACAATAGCGACGAATATGGCAGGAAGGGGAACAGATATTATATTGGGCGGCAACCCTGTTGGTGTGACTAAAGAAATGCTCAATAACAAGCAGGATTATTCTGATGAGGACTGGGAAAAAGCAACCGAGGAAGCAGAAAAGAGATGCACTAAAGATAAAGAGAAAGTGTTAACATCAGGCGGGCTATTTATATTGGGAACTGAAAGACACGAAGCCCGCAGGATTGACAACCAGTTAAGGGGACGATCTGGAAGACAGGGAGACCCTGGAGCCTCCCGTTTTTATCTCTCTTTAGAAGACGATTTAATGAGAATATTCGGCTCAGATAGAATTTCTGGTTTAATGGGACGTCTAGGTATGGACGAAGATATACCGATTGAGAACAGGATGGTTACAAAGGCTATCGAAAATGCACAAAAAAGAGTTGAATCCCAGAATTATGACATAAGAAAACATCTCCTTGAATATGATGATGTAATGAACAAACAGAGAACCGAGATATATGACTTCAGGAGAGAAATATTAATAGGGGTTACCCCGAAGGAAAGAATTTTTTCCATGGTCGATGAAATTATTGACGAAATTATGTCCATTTACTGTAATGACGAAAGAAGTCACCAGGAATGGGACGTAAAAGGGTTGAAAGATGCAGTTTATGGCTTCTTTTCCATTTCTTTAGGAAATCTTCCTGAGGATTTAAAGGCACTTAAAGAGATGCTTTCATCTGAAGTCAAAAAATCTTATGAGAAAAAAGAGGCAGAAATAGGCAATGATATGATGCAGTACCTGGAAAAGATGATAGTGATTCAGGTTGTTGACTCACAGTGGAAAGATCATCTGCTGGCCATGGATCATTTAAAGGAGGGTATAGGGTTAAGGGGTTACGGGCAGAGAGACCCCCTGGTTGAATATAAAAAAGAAGCTTTTGACATGTTTTCAGATATGTCAGGAAGAATATCATCTGAAATTGTTACGAGGCTCTTTAAAATACAACTTCAAAAAAATCAGGAAGCTACAATAAAGTCTCATACTAAAAAGGTTAAACTTACATATAACAGGGGAGAAGGCGGTACAGCTGTGAAAACGGTTTCAAGGGGTAAAAAAATAGGCCGCAATGAACCATGCCCCTGCGGTAGCGGAAAGAAATTTAAGAGATGCTGTGGAGTAAATGGCTAAGATATTTTGTATAGGCAGCAATATCATTACTAAGGAACATCAGGAGATACTTGTATCAAAGAATACCAGCATAGTTAAATTCAATTCCATCGGTAATTTAATATACAGGTCTGAGGACAGGCCTAATTTGATTATAGTAGATAAAAAACAGAGTTCAGATTCGTCATTTTCAGAATTTCTAAAAAAATTCAAGGACATACCAAAGATTGTTATTTCCAGCGATCATTCTTTCAGGGGTCTTTCTCTCTGGTCTAAATCCGCCCTGACCTTTCCTGTAACTAATCCATCTCCAAAAGAACTCAAATTTTTTGCTGAAAAGGCATTAAAAGAAAAGAATCTTGCTGATGAACATATAGAACTGAAGAATAGTCTCTTCCACTTAAGGCAAGAACTCAATTTTTACCAGGAAGTCAGCAAAACACTAACATCATCGCTTGAGCTTAATGAGATTCTCTCTAATATAATGAAAAAGGTAAAAAAACTTATAAAGGCAGAAACCTGGTCTATTCTTCTTCTTGATGAAGAAACAGGAGAACTTTATTACGAAAAAAAGCCATCCAGTAAAAAAGATAAAGAAAAAATTAGAAAAATTAGATTAAAAGTAGGTGAAGGAATTGCCGGTTGGGTTGCACAGGAAGGCATCCCGGTTGTAGTGCCCGATGTTTCTGTTGATCCAAGGTTCAGTTCAAAAGTTGATAAAAAAACGAACTTCAAGACTAAATCACTTATGTGCATCCCGATAAAAAGTAAAGGGAATGTTCTCGGTGTCATTGAAATCGTAAATAAAACAACAAACGAGCCTTTTAGCAAAGAGGACCTTAATTTTATGATGAGGCTAGTTGACCAGGCTGCAATTGCAATAGAAAGGGCATCACTTTATCAAAAAATGGCTGAACTGTCCATAACAGATGACCTTACAAAACTTTTTAATACCAGATATCTGGACAGAACATTAGAGATAGAGTTAAACAGGTCGAAGAGATACAATACATCACTAGCATTGATATTTATGGATATTGACTATTTTAAAACAATCAATGATAACTATGGTCATCTGATTGGCAGTAAAGTCCTTGTTGAAGTAGGACAGCTTCTAATTAAAAGTTTAAGGTCTATTGATATAGTAGCAAGGTACGGAGGAGATGAATTTGTCATAGTTCTCCCTCAAACGTCACCTTCATACTCTGTACAGATAGCCGAGAGATTAAGGAAGTCCATTGAACAAAATGTATTTCTTAAAAAAGAAGGGTATTCACTCAGGTTTACCGCCAGTTTTGGGGTAACATCTTATCCAGAATGTGCAAAATCAAAAGAAGATCTTTTACGGCTGGCCGACGAGGCCATGTATAGGGTTAAATATCAGACAAGAAACGGTGTTTATGCTATAGTATAAAAATGGCACTTTTTAATTACGCTACCAAAGAAATTACCCTTAAAATTGTTTATTACGGCCCTGGATTAAGCGGGAAGACAACAAATCTTCAATATCTGCATGCTACTCTTAATCCAGAGACAAAGGGCAAGCTACTTTCTCTTTCCACAGAGGCTGATAGAACACTCTTCTTTGACTTTCTGCCAGTTGAAATCGGGAAGATAAGGGACTTCTCCATCAGGTTTCAACTTTATACAGTACCTGGCCAGGTCAGATATAATGCAACCAGAAGGGTTGTTCTTAAAGGTGCAGATGCTATTATTTTTGTAGCTGATTCTCAAGCCGAGATGAAAGAGCAAAATATTGAAAGTCTCGAGAACATGATAGATAATCTCCACTCCAACAATATTAATCCTGACGAAATCCCGATCATTCTTCAATACAACAAAAGAGATCTTAAAAATATATTGTCTATCGATGAACTTAATAATGATATTAATTCAAAAAATTATCATTATTTAGAATCCTCAGCCATTAACGGTACAGGAGTGGAAGATTCCTATAAGTTAATTACTAAACTTCTGCTCAAAAATATCTCAAGGAAACACAATATAGAAATTCATACGGCAAAAGAAGAGAAAGAAATAAAACAACCTGAAGTTGTTCCTGAAACAGTTGCATTTGAAACATCAAATCTCAAAACACCCGAATATTCAACTGTACCCGAATCAAACGATGAAATGTTAATTGAAACAAATGAGGAAGCTGTTCCTGAATATAATCTGGAAGCAGAAGCAGAAAACATCGAATCTGATTACGACTATAATCTGAAAAAAGAACGTGATTTCTCAGATAAAGCTGAAGAGGCACTTGAATATTCAGAATTTGAAGAATCTGAAGATTTACTAATTCCCAAGCCAGATGAGGAGATGATCATTGAACCAAAAAAAGAAGCTATTACCGGATATAATCTGGATGCAGAAGTAGAAAAAATCAAAGCAAAATACGGTCACTACTATAAAAAAGAAAGTAATCTCGCAGCTAAAGCTGAACAGGCTGTTGAATATTCAGAACTCAAAGAATCTGAAGATTTACTGATTCCCGAGCCGGATGAGGAGGTGGTCATTGAACCAAAAGAGGAAGCTGTTGCTGAACACGATCCGGATACAGAAGCAGAAAGCATCGAATCAGGTCAAGATTATGATTTGAAAAAAGAAAGCGATTTCTCAGATAAAGGAGAACAGGCTGTTATTAAGGAAGTTCCTGTTATACCTATAGAAAAGATAGACAAGATTGTGAACGAGCTTGAGGAAATTACCAAGATTCTTTCATCTTTTGCAGATTCCGTTTCTACACTGAATAGTTCCATGTCTAATATTAATAATGAAATTATAAAGATTAAAGAGATTAAAAAAGAACAGATAGAGACCAATATGCTTTTGAAAAACATAATCAATTTTATAGATAATCTGAAAATCAAGAAAAAATGGTTTAAACTGTGATACTTCCTGATGATTAATTGTCTTTCTATAGCATGTATTCTGCAAGGTTAATTTTATATTTATTTGGATCTAATGTTTTTATAATTGACCGTATGTAGTTACCCCCATCATCCTTTTCGGTAAGATCAATAATATGCCCTTTAACCCTGCTTCCTTTATTGTTTGTAATTATCATTACACGTGGCCTGGATACAAACAGCTGATTGCTTTCATAAACGAGTCCCATTTCTTTTGAGTCCAGCATTACAAGTGTCCCTATAGGGTATACGCCCACCATATTAATGAAAAATTTAAACAAAATCGGGTCAAGCTGAGTGCCTGTCCTTTCCATCATAATGCTAAGAGCCTTATCAGGAGACATGGGAATCCTTGAATACACCCTTGAAGAAGTCATTGCATCGTACTGGTCTGCCAGGCTCACAATCTTACTAAAAAAATCTAATTCTGTATATTTTCTAGCTTTAGGATAACCGGTAAGATCAAAATACATATGATGTTCAAAGGCAACAATAGCAGATTTGATTGTCAGATCATCCAGCTTTTTCAGTTTCAACAATGCTGTTACTCCCCATACAGGATGCCTTCTTATAATTTTCCAATCACCATCAGAAAATTCTGAAGACTTGTTAAGAATTTCGTATGGTATCTCCATTTTCCCGATATCATGGAAGAGCGCAACCATGCCAAGTTCGGTCAGCATTCTACGGGTCAATCCCAGCCTCTGTCCTAAAGCTACAGAAATTATGCTAACATTTACAGAATGATGATATGTATATTCATCGTAGTCCTTTATTGCGGTCATTCCAAGCAAAAGCTGCTCCTGTTCAAGAATCTGGTCGACCATTGATTCTACTACTCGTTTAGCCTTTTTAATATTTACTTTCTCACCACTCTTAATCTTATTGATTACCCCTCTGTTAAAAGAAACGGCGTTGAAATAAGTCTTTTTGACCATCTTTCTTGGATCTAAAGAATCTTCTTCAACTATCTTTTTGAGTTTTTCAACGGCAATATTTTTTTCTTCAATCATTTTTTCTTTTATTGTATCAAATGGATTTTGTGAAAAAGATGATGTGATGAATACTCGGATAAAGACTTTTATATCATCCGATACTATTTTATGCTTAAAAATAATGCTTCCGATTTCTCTTTTTTTAAATTCTCTGACAAGGAAATCGAAATTAATCAGATGTTCAAGAGGATAGCGTATGCGATTGTCATTTAAATAAAAAAATTCACCTCTTAATTCGATAATAATAATATTTTCATGACTGATTAGACTATTTATAAAAGACACAAATTTATCAATGGCTGAAACAACAGCTATATTATTTGGGTCATGTATCTGGGATGTACGTATAATCACTGAGAGCTGATTTACTATTTCAATCGCACTTTTATGTAGTTCAATATCTCCTTTATCTGCCACGTTCTAACCTCTTAATTGATGTATAGGAGAACTCTTTAAGCAACTTGTTTCCGGATCGTTTACATTTATTAAGAATCGGCAATGCATCTTTATTTCCAGTCAGACCGAGAGAATAAGCAGCACATGCTCTGTTTTCATAATTTTTTGATCTGCCCCAAAAGACACTCTTCTTGATAATTTTAATAAGGAAATTAAACACCTCACTGTCATTCCAGCGAGAAAGAACTTCGAAATATTCTTTCTTCTCATCAAAATCTTTGTCTTTAAAATATTTAGCTGATATTTTATCTATAATTATTCTTTTCCCAGCCTCAGAACCTATGTTACTCAAAGCCTTTAAAGATGCCGATCTTACCTGAATTTCAGGATCATCAAGGCAATCCTTTAAAGACATCAATACACTTGCGCTTCCAAGTTCACCCAGAGCTCTAATAACTTCCTTCTTTACCCTGATATCACCGTGTTTTACTGTTTTTAAAAGATAGTCTACTGCCCTTTTGTCACCGATTTTTCTGAGTATATATATTATATTTCTAACTACATACCATCTTGAGTCATTCAATCCCTTTGAAAGTGCAAGGATATCTTTGGGACCCAGATATACCAGTGCTTCGATTACAACCTTTCTTGCGTGTATGTTCTTAAGCTCACCTAGTATCTTCATAAATGGCGAGATCGAATTTTTATCAAGAAATTTAACAAAATCTTCAAAATCCTTTTCATCTATCTCCTGACCGCTATCAAGTATTTCACCTATAAGGTCTATAATTTTCCTGCTGCCAGCAAACAACATGATTCTTCCTGCATTTTTTTTAAAAGAATCTTCAATATTCTTGTCTTCCATTATCTTTTTAACCCTCTGAAGTATATTAGTTACAATATGAATATCTCCATGAGTTAAAGCAAATTCAATAGTATTCATAATAAAATCGGCATACTCTGAAGATTCCTCTCGACTTTCTGAAGTGTAAAACATCTCAAATAATATGTTCGACAATTTCCCGGTTTTTTCCTGTGACTCCTTTTCTAATTCTTTTAAAAGCAGGGTCAAGTCTTTATCAGTCAGAGAGACTATGGATACATCCTTAACTTCCTCTTCCATACTGAAAGCATCTTCGTATGCCTTGAGTAAATTATCCTCGGTATTTGCTTCTTCCTTCACTTCGAGAGAAGCTTGAGCTTCGTATTCCTCATCATCGGCAAGAAAAGATTCGTCAACAATATACTGTATATTCTGAAAGTCTTTTTCCCAGAATAAAGTAACTATATCGTCATCTAATATTTCCCTCTCAAAATCCAGAGACATTATCATCATAAAATCTGCCATTTCATCAGCAGAGAGCCCTTTTTTAAATGTAATCTCACGAATACCATCTTTGAAGAAAAAAAGGGCAAGATTATCTTCCTTTTCAGGATTGCTATAAACTTCTTCGGAGTCGTAGTAGATATGATTCTGCTTGAACTTTAACTGAAGTTCGTCTTTGTAATGAAAGAAATTCTTGAATTTGTTGAAGCTGTCTTCAAGTGTCTTTACATATATTGGATTGTTATCAGGGTACATTCTCAATATCTTTTTTGATTTCAAGAATGCCTGGATTATTTCTTTAGCTGATTTTAGTTCCTCGTTAATCTCCATCTTTACTCTTCATACCCTCGTATTTATTAAAAAAATCTTCCAGGAAATCTCTATCTTCATCAGCCATATTAATGAACTCTATTCCGATATCGTATTTATTAATATTATCGACTGTATATTCAACACAATTTACAATGCGTCCAACCACTGAAAGTATCCTGTTATCGAAAAATATTTCCATTTCATGATGTGAATCAACATCAAATAAATTCTCTGATTCTACTAACATTCCTGAAAGGCTCATTCTTTTTATATTGTACTCATAGGGGTAGTCTATTTTTACATCATCCACTTGCTTAATCTTAAATCTTACCCCCAGAATTCTTTTTTCTACAGGTTTAATCTTATTCTCATCAATAAAATTCAGGAGAAGATTGGAAGTATCACTTCTTAGATCCATAAATCTCAAGCCTGCCCTGTATACAGGGACCATCTCTCCTGTCTTTTGGGTTTCAGTGTGGTGCAGGATTGACCATACAACACGCCCTCTAAATTTTATGACTTTACTCTTATAGCTTATCTTTAACATATAATCTTTATTGATATTAAGCCTCTTTGTGGTTTCAACTGCAACGCCATCTAGACTTATATTGACAATACTGATATCGGATGAGAAAAGCATATTACCATGAATACCGTCAATATTGTGTCTTTTGTGTCTTCTTTTCTCTTTCTCGTATTCACTCATATTCTTCTAATGCAATTTATCATAAATTATACTCTAATGCCAATTTTATATTTAATATTATCTGAGAATAATCCCTGTGTATCCAACAACGCTATCATAATCACCGCTGACATCTCCCGAGGTCATATATTTAACAAGACGAGCAGAATTAGCACCAAGAAATTTTGATGCAAATATCATTACAGTAGTCGGAAGATAGCCACACATGGATATCTTTTCATTCAGCACAGTTTCATAAAGCCCCTTGGGGTCGAGTTCGAGTATTTTGTCAATTGCCTTTTTATCTTTCTGTCTGGCTATTTTATCAGACAGGTAATGACTCATATCCGTACTTGCCAGAATAATAACAGGATACTCAAGACCCTTTATTGCTTTTGCTATCCCCTCTGCTATTTTAATGCAATCATCAAGGGACGCAGAAAAAATGGCTACCGGCACTATCTTTACATCCTTGGAGAAATAAGCAAAAAACGGAAGTTGAACTTCAAGAGAATGTTCAAATATATGCGCCTTTGAATCCCTTTCAACATTAGGTGTATTAAGAGCAATTCTGCTTGCAAGCTTTCTGTCAATTTCAAATGTTCCAGTTGGAATTTCCCATTCTCCATCGTCCATTAAAGAGACTTTTGGCCCTAACCCGGTATGGTTTGGTCCAAGCATTAAAAATGTTTTAGGAAAGTATATTGAAGAATATACAGCTCCTGCTACCGCTCCTGAGTATATCAGACCGGCATGAGGGACAACTATGCCAATTGCATTCTCTTTTTTTGCTCCTTTATCTATGTATTGTTCTATCTGTTGAGTTAATCGAGAACTTGAACCGTAATAGAATTGACCTGAAACAGCAGCTTTCCTTTTCATTGCACCTCCTGTTCTTCTGGGATACATCAATCTTTCCAAGCGTTCACGCCTTTGTGCAACGAAAATTATTCTTTGAGTTCTAATCGCCCGTTTCGTTCTCCCCGACAAATCCCTGCTCTGTATCGGGACCCAAGAGAGTAAATATTCTGAGGCGTACCATATAAAAAATACGCTTGGATGGAGACTGGTTATCTAAAAAGTCTCCTCAATATCTGCTATATCTACAAATTGTCTATCTGAATAATCCACAAACCTTGTACAATTTGAAAGAAATGTAAGCGGTATTATATCGGTTGGACCATTCCTCTGTTTTGCCACATCGATAATCATTTTTCCTTTAGTTTCTGGATCGTCTTTTGAAGACTCGTCCCTGTAAAGGAAAATGATAACATCAGCATCCTGTTCTATTGCCCCTGATTCCCTCAGGTCAGCAAGTGTAGGTTTTTTTAGTCCTCCCCTTGTCTCAACACCTCTGTTAAGCTGGCTGAGTGCAACTACCGGAACATTTAATTCCTTTGCCAAGGCTTTTAGGGAGCGGGATATCTCTGATATCTCCTGCTCACGAGTATCAAAATTGCCCCTCCCCCTCATTAACTGCAAATAATCCACAATAACCATGCTTAATCCGTGCTCTGCCTTCAATCGTCTTGCCTTTGCCCTCATTTCAAGAACGCTCAAACCTGAAGAATCATCTATGAATATTGGAGAGCTGGCCAGATCGCCTGCAGATTTTGTGAGTTTATGCCAGTCCTCCTTCTTTATAAATCCTTTCCTGATTTTATGCGAGTCTACCATTGCTTCTGAACACAGCATCCTTAAGACAAGTTGTTCTTTTGCCATCTCGAGACTGAATATAGCAACAGGCTCCTTTAAATTTATACCTACATGCTGGGCTATATTAAGACTGAAGGCTGTTTTACCCATTGAAGGCCTGCCCCCTACTATTATCAGTTCACCTTTCTGAAGCCCTGTAGTTAATTCGTCAAGCTCCTTGAACCCTGTGGGGACACCTGTAATAGCATCTTTTCTGTCGTATAAATGCTCAATCATCTGAAAACTATCCTTTATAAGATCCTTCAATGTTACAAAAGACACCTTTATTCTTCTGCCTGATATTTCGAAAATAGTCTTTTCTGCATAGTCAATAAGCTCTTCAGTATCAAGTTCATTTCTGTACACGGTGCTTGCAATATCTGTGACTGAATTAAGAAGACTTCTTAACATAGCCTTCTCTCTGACAATCTTTGAATGAAATCTTATATTGGCAGAAGTAGGAACCATTGTAACGAGTGAAGTGATATACTGGGCACCGCCAACAGCTTCAAAGTCACCTTTTTTCTTCATATGGTCTGTTAATGTAATGATATCTATCATCTCACTCTTATCGAAAAGCTCGGACATGGCAACAAAGATCCTCCTATGAGAATCTTTATAAAAATCTTCCTGGGTAAGCAACTCAAGTGCTGTTGTCAAGGCATTATTATCAATCAAAACAGCACCCAGCACAGACTGCTCCGCTTCAATGTTTTGTGGTGGGAGTTTTTCTAAAGTTGCATCGATCTGTTTCATTATCTTTCAGTTTTATAAATCAGCTGATTCAGACACGACCTGTATCTTAATCTGAGAAGATATCTCAGGGTGCATTTTTATATCCACAGAGTATACACCCAGTCTTTTTATAGGCTCATCAATAATTATTTTCTTCCTGTCAATATCATATCCCTCGGCCTTTAAGGATTCAGCAATATCCATAGTGGTCACCGAGCCAAATAATTTGTCATCCTCGCCTGATTTTGCTTTTATTGTCAGAGTAATCGCTGACAACTTATCTGCTTTTTCCTTTAATGCTTCTTTGATCTTTGAGGCCTTTTTAAAGATGATGTTTTTTTGATGTTCAAACTCTTTTAAATTCTTTGTATTCGCTTCAACAGCAAGTTTTTTAGGGACTAAGTAATTTCTTGCATAACCATCAGAGACATTGACTATATCACCGATATGACCTAGGTTTTTAACATCTTCCTTGAGAATCACTTTCATCAGAACAATCCCCTTTTGCAATTTTTATTAAGTATACCATAATCTAAAAAGACAAAAATATATTTAATCTTTTTATCATGATATTTTTAAAAAAAAATCATTTCCAGGAAAGATAAATTTACCAAATATTTTATTTACTAACTGCTTTACTAATTGGATATTTTAAAAAAATCCTGTTTGCCGGGAATATATAGCTATAAAATCTTAATAGGTTCTGGTGTAAATGTAAGGATAAAAATAATCAGTGCAATCCAGCCTATTTTCTTTCTCTTAGGATCAAGTGGAATCTCTGAATAGATAATCGGCGGATGCCTGAAGCCCAGAATGATAAGCAGAAAAGCCCATATCAACCATCCAGGCCAGAAAAAATAACCAAGCGGTATCATCAAAATAATAAGTATCTTTGAAATATTTTTATGCTTATTCCCGATAAGTGCATATGCAATATGGCCTCCGTCTAACTGTCCAACAGGGATAAGATTCAGCGAAGTTACAAAAAATCCTATCCACCCTGCAAAAGCAACAGGGTGAAGGAAGACATGATAATCATTAGGTATTTTACCAATCACCATTTTTGTCAGTCCTATAAACAAAAGAGAATCTCCAAGTGTAATTGCACCTTTTACTTCTTCCATAGTCATGACTTTTGAATAGGCTAGGCCGATAATAGTGACTAAAATTGACACAATAAAACCGGCTATTGGCCCTGAGGCCCCGATATCCATAAGGGCATTTCTTGTTGTTATTGGCGACTTCATTTTGATAAATGCGCCAAGGGTACCAAATATGGTAGGTGCAGGTATAAAATAAGGAAGGGTAGCTTCAACCCTGTGCTTTTTTGATGCCAGGAAATGAGAAAATTCATGGGCCAAAAGGATAAACAATAAAGCAAATGAAAAGGGAATACCTTTGTAGATCTTAAAGGGCTCTTTAAAAATGTTTATACCATCATGTACAGTACCTACAATTAAAGTAGAAAAAAAAGTAAGTACAAAAAGTATTATATTCATATAAGGAATCTTTTTCATCTTACTATAGTTCCTGTAAGATCATAATCATACGCATCCTCTATTCTTATATTAACAAACCCGCCCTTCCTGACGTTACTATCATGAATCAGGACAACCCCGTCAATATCTGGTGCCTGGGAATATAGTCTGGCAACAGCAATACTGTCTTCAACTTCGTCTACGATGGCCTTAAAAGTTTTCCCTATCAGTTGCATGTTCTTTTCCAGAGAGATAGCCGATTGAATCTCCATTATCTTATTGTATCTTTCTCTCTTTATCCGCTCCGGAACCTGTCCTATCATTTTATGGGCAGGGGTGCCTTCTTCTTTTGAATACCTGAATACACCAAGCCTTTCAAATTTGATTTTATGCACAAATTCGGTCATCTTTTCAAAATCTTCGCTTGTCTCATCAGGAAAACCTACCATTAGCGTCGTCCTGATATTTGCATCAGGGATAGCGTCTCTTATTCGCGAGATCAGGTTTTCGAAATATTTCCTGCTACCGACTCTTCTCATAAGACTAATTATTTTTTCCTCTGAATGCTGAATAGGCATATCAATATATTTGCATACTTTCTTTTCAGAGTTTATTGTCTCAAGGAGTTTATCATTTATTGCCGTAGGATAAAGATAAAGCAAGCGTATCCAGAAGTCTCCGCCAACAGAGGCAATATCTCCGATAAGTCTTGCCAGATTATAACCTTTAATATCCTTTCCATAAGAGGTTATGTCCTGTGCTACCAGTATTAGCTCTTTTTTTCCTGAATTTATGTATTCCTCTGCCTCCTTTAATATATTATCCGGGGCTCTGCTCCTGAATCTTCCCCTTATCTGGGGTATTACACAGTATGAGCAGCCCCTGTTGCATCCCTCAGCAATCTTCAGATAGGCGTATGGATTTCCATTAAATTCTTCGTGTGTAAATCCTCCCTTCCCCCCCCTTACTAAAGTGGGGCGAGATGGTAATTTATCAACCATTTCCTTGCAGTATTCAACTATCTTTTCCTCTTCTCCAAGCCCCCACATGGCATCTATTTCGGGCATCTCCTTTTTCAATCCATCACCGTACCTTTCTGCAAGGCACCCTAAGACAACGATCTTCTTGCCTTTGTCTTTTTCCTTTAATTTTGCTAGGTTCAGAATAGTCTCTATGGATTCCTTTTTTGCATCCTTGATAAACCCGCAGGTATTAACCATTATGATGTCGGAGCCTTCAGGATTGGAAGAATAATAGATGCCCTCACTTTCTAATCTTTTTAAAAGATTTTCTGAATCGACAAGGTTTTTGGGACAGCCGAGACTAATCAGTGAAATATTACCCACGATTAATTCTGACCGTCTTGTAGACTATAAAATAGCTGATTACTGCAGATATGATCCCAATAAAAATCGTACCAATAAAAAATGGTAAAATCAGCTGGCGAAATTCGTCTATTAAACCGAGACAAGTAATGTCATTCCAGTTTATCTCAGGAATAATACTATCAATCTTCATGAACTGGGCTCCTACCCATGTCCCGAAAGTATAAATAGGAATTATCGTCCACGGATTTGTCACATATACCCCTATAAGAGTTGCAACTCTGTTAAGGCTAAATAACCATGCGAATATAATGCCCAGCAGGGTATGTATTCCCAAGAAAGGAGACATACCGAGGAAAACGCCGATAGCAAAAGAAACTGCAATTTTTTGTGGAGACTCTTTAATTGTTAATACCTGTCTAAATCTCTGTTTAAACTGCAAAATGCTGATAACCTCTTATGGATATTTTTTCGATTTTTCCGGTTTCATGAATAAATTCCATATCCGCCCCGGTAATCTCACCTATGCAAAATGCATTAACCTTTTCCCTTTTGGGAGCTGTAAAGAGAATTTCATAATCTTCTCCGCCTCCCAGTGCCAGTTCAATTGGAGACAGATGGAGGTATTCAGCAGCCTTCTTCAGTTCTCCCGATATCGGGATTCTCTCTTTATATATTCTTGCACCAACTTTACTTTCCATGCATATTCTCGAAAGGTCTATAATCAGACCATCACTAATATCTATCATCGAGGTTGCTTTTTGCAAGAATTTTTTCGTATTTCTTGCCTTAGGCATGAGGTGTTTTTTAATCAGTGGCAGAACTATATCCCACTTTAAAAGAAACCTCTCTTTTCTCTTTTTTTCTAATTCAACAGGTTTATTTACCCTCTTCAGAATCTCAAGTCCACATGCAGATTCACCCAGGTAACCTGTAACATAGAGCCTGTCACCTTTTCTTGCACCACTTCTTCTTAAAATCTTAGCTGAATGCCCTGTCAGCACGGCTGATAAAACCACTTTATCAGAAGAGGATATATCGCCTCCGATCAAGGACAGGTTATAGGTCCTTATTGCATCATCTACACCATCGAATAATTTATTGAAAAATCCAATATCAGTATCTTTATTTGTGGCAAAATTAATCAGCAAGAACTCCGGATCGCCACCCATTGCGTATATATCACTCACATTAACTGAGACAAGCTTGAATCCAAGTTGATAAGGTGTAGTCCAGTTTAAATCAAAATGTACACCTTCGATCATCATATCAGTTGTAAGGAGCATATTTTTTTTATTTTTCCTTACAACGGCAGAATCATCACCGATTCCCAGAATAAGACCTTTTGTTTTTTTGCCGAATCTCTTTCTGAGTATTTCTAAGAGGAAAAGTTCTCCAGCTTCAGAAAGCTTCATACCTAATGGCGACATTATGCGCAGATAGAGGCATGTAACCTCTGACTTTGAAAGTTGCTTTAATCATCTATTTTCCGTTTTTACCCCGTTAGAAATTGTTGTTTTTTCTTCTAACCGGGTTTATTTTGCCTGATTTTTATTTTTTTACTATTAGTAAGTGCTACATTTAAAACCTGGTCCATTTTTTCGGCAAATATAAATTCCATATCGTTTTTTATGTATCTTGGGATATCTTCAAGGTCTTTTTTGTTTCTTTTCGGGATTATAACTTTCTTGATACCCATTCTCTTGGCTGCAAGTGTCTTTTCCTTGAGCCCGCCTATTGGGAGCACCCTGCCCCTCAGGGTAACCTCTCCAGTCATTGCTATATTTTTATCCACCGGTTTACCTGTAAAGACAGAAGATATTGCTGTTGCAATAGTAATTCCGGCAGAAGGACCGTCTTTTGGTATAGCACCTGCCGGTACATGTATATGGATATCTGTTTTTGAAAAAACGTCTTCCTTGATTCCAAGGTCTTTAGCCCTTGACCGTACATAACTGAGTGCAGCTTGAGCTGACTCTCTCATAACATCTCCCAGTTGGCCTGTCAGGGTGAGATTGCCCTTGCCCTTCATCGTTGTTGCCTCTATATACATGATATCCCCGCCTGCTTCAGTCCATGCAAGTCCCGTTGAAACGCCAACCTCATCCTTCTGTATCTCTTCTTCAGGCAAAAATTTAGGAACACCAAGGAATTGTTGAATATTTTTTGATATAATCTTAAACTTCTTTTCTTTTCCTTCCGCTATTCTCTTTGCGACTTTTCTGCAGATATTTGCTAATTCACGTTCAAGATTTCTAACGCCAGCCTCTCTTGTATATTGAGATATTAAAACCATAAGCGCTGAATCTGTTATAGTCATCACTTTACTATTAAGGCCATGTTCTTCTAATTGCTTTGGCAGAAGAAATTTCTTTGCAATACCAAGCTTTTCTTCCGATGTATACCCTGAAAGATAGATTATCTCCATCCTGTCTTTAAGCGGATTCGGAATCGTATCGGTCAGGTTTCCGGTAGTTATAAACATTACATTTGTTAGATCAAAAGGCACCGAAAGATAATGATCGGTAAAAGAAAAGTTTTGCTCGGGATCAAGTACCTCAAGAAGCGCTGATGAAGGATCTCCTCTGAAATCCATGCCTATCTTATCTATCTCATCCAGCATAAATATTGGATTATTTGTGCCAGCTTGTTTTATACCCTGAATTATTCTGCCCGGTAGGGCACCCACATAAGTTCTTCTGTGACCTCTTATTTCAGCCTCGTCCTTTACACCTCCAAGTGACATCCTTATAAATTCTCTCCCTAAAGCCCTTGCTATCGACCTTCCAAGAGATGTCTTGCCTACGCCTGGGGGACCAACAAAACAGAGAATCGGACCCTTCATCTTCTCTTTTAATTTCCTTACGCTCAGATATTCAAGAATGCGTTCCTTAACCTTCTCAAGATCATAATGGTCCTCGTTTAGTACCTTCTTGGCCGACTTAATATCAAGATTGTCCTTTGTGCTCTTTGACCATGGTATTTCAACAAGCCAATCCAGATAAGTTCTTATAGTACCAGCCTCTGCACTGTCGGGATGCATCTTTTCAATCCTTTTTAACTGTTTTTCAGCCTCTTTCAACACCTTTTCAGGCATTTTCGCATCTTCTATCTTATTTCTGAACTCTCTTATTTCTTCAGCCCTTTCATCAATATCACCAAGTTCCTTCTGGATTGCTTTTAGTTGTTCCCTTAAAAAATATTCACGTTGAGTCTTATCAATCTCACCCCTTGCATCAGATTGTATCTTCTGCTGCACTATAAGAAGTTCTATTTCCCTATTCAATACATCACGCACATGCTTCAATCTCTTTATAGGATCTACTATTTCCAAAATCTCCTGTGCCTGTTCAGACTTTAACCCGATATTTGAGGCAGCAAGATCTGCAAGTCTTCCAGGATCGTCAAGATTCTCAATAACTACAAGAATATCAGGAAGAATTGATTTTCCATATGAAACAGCCTTATCAAGCTGTTCTCTAACTGTCCTCATCAGCGCCTCATCTTCGATTGAAAGAGTGGAAGGCTTCTTTTCCACAATTTTTTCTATATCCGCTGAAATATAATTCTCGGTCTGCGAAAATCCCGTTGCTCTAGCCTTGGATAAGCCCTGCACCAATATCTTTACCCTTCCATCGGGCAATTTCAACATCCTCATTATCATTCCTATAGTTCCAATATGATATAAATCATTCACTGAAGGTTTCTCTATGCTTAACTCTCTTTGAGTTAAAAGCAAAATCATCCTGCTTGTACTCAATGCTTTATCTATTGCCTTAATCGAGATTTCCCTACCGACAAAAAGCGGAATTATCATATATGGAAAAACAACTATATCCCTTACAGGAAGTACAGGCAGATTGTCAGGAATCTGCAATTCCTTTTCATCTTTTTCATTCTTTTCTTCTACTTTTGACATTTAATCTCCTCGGTTTTTACTATTTTAAATCAGGCAATTCTTTTCTTAAAGTCTTTGAAACTTCTAGTATGTAAAATTTAAACTGTTCTGAAAGCTCTTTATTTTTAAGTGCCAGGTCAACAGTAGCTTTAAGATAACCCAGCTTATCTCCTGCATCATATCTCTTTCCCTTAAATAAATAACCATAAATTGACCTTGTCTTAAGCAATTTCTTAATTGCATCAGTAAGCTGCACCTCACCACTCTTGCCAGGTTGAGATTTTTCAAGTACATCAAAGATGTCAGGAGTCAGTATATATCTTCCTATAATTGCAAGGTCTGAGGGTGCATCCTCTGTGTTTGGTTTTTCTACCAAATTATCAATCCTGTAAACTCCATCACCTTCTTCAATTCCTTTGACAACACCATACCTGTGAATTTCTGACATTGGTACCCTTTGAAGAGCAAGAACAGGACTGCCTAGTTTATTGTAAAGCCCTATCATATCTTTAAGAAGGGTATCGTCAGTGTCTATAATGTCATCACAAAGAATAACTGCAAAGGGCTCATCCTTTACAAACGGTCTTGCACATAAAACCGCATGACCAAGCCCCATTGCATAACCCTGTCTGATATATGCAAAATTAATGCTATTTAACCTGTTTAATTCCTCAAGAAGCTTTCTCTTCCCACTCTTCTTGAGCTTATCTTCAAGTTCAAAGGCATAATCGAAATGATCTTCAATATTTCTTTTATGTTTACCGGTAATTATTACAAATTCTTTAATATTACATGAAATCGCCTCTTCTATCCCATATTGAATCATTGGCTTGTCAACAATTGGCAACATCTCTTTAGGGGATGCCTTTGTAGCAGGGAGAAATCTTGTTCCATGTCCAGCAGCAGGAATTATAGCTTTCTTAATAATTTCTGGCATAAAGCACCTCTTTATAATTTTATAACGTCGCTCTTAGCATTATACCACAGTTAATATTAATAAATATTTAAGTGTTTTTATTATTTATCTTTTATTCTTAAATAGTTTGTCTATGATATACCCTGATTATCTGGACATACAATTAATACCTTTTTACAAATGATTTTATTAAAAAAATATTTGTTATGTCCAGTTAAACCTATAAATTGTAATTTTAGATTATATGGTGATATATTTAAACTATTGACATATAATTTAAACTTTGATATTCTTAAGCTTTCTATTAGTTAAGCCATGTTAGATACCTATATTTTTGAAGACTTGATTGATATTGGTAAGAGACGTGGAAAGCTCACATATGATGAGATAAATGATGCTCTTCCTTCCGACTTTTACTCTCCAGACGAGTTAGAAGAACTTATGGACCTTCTTCAGGACATGGGTGTTAAAGTTATAGAAAACCATGAGCCCGGTGCCGCCAAGGAATTAGCTTCAGATGAAGAGGAAACAGAGGAGTATGAGAAGACAGAAGACCTTGTCCAGGCTTACTTCCATTCAATGGGAGATATCTCGATACTTACCAAAGACGAAGAGACAGAGCTTGCAAAGAAACTCGAAGAAGGAAAAGAGATAATTAAAGGGATAGTTGCGGCTATGCCTCTGTACAAGAAGCTCGAAGCAAGTTTAGACGGCGATGAAGACGAGGAGTTGTCTAACTCAGATGACGAAGAAAAACCAGACGAAGCCCTCCTGATGAGCCTGAAAACACTCGATGATCT
>CAYFQB010000073.1:0-17292 GCA_964345225.1 uncultured Nitrospiraceae bacterium
TTGATTTATTTGTCATAAAAGGAATTTAGTATTATAATTATTGATTATGGACACATTAAACAAAATACTGATCATAGACGACGAACTAAGCCCAAGAGAAGCACTCCGCATGATTCTGAAGGACATATATTCTGTAAAGACAGCTTCATCTGCAGAAGAAGGCTTAAGAATTATCTCAGAAGATCACCAATATAGTGTTGCCATTCTTGACATTAAAATGCCCTCAATGGATGGTATTACTGCCCTTAGAGAAATTAAAAAAATACAGAAAGATATTGAAGTCGTTATGGTAACTGCTTATGCAAGTCTTGAAACTGCCCAGAAAGCCATACAATATGGTGCACTTGATTATCTAATAAAACCTTTCGACCATAAAGATGTATTACAAATTGTCGAGAAAGGAATAAACAAAAGAAACGCTGCAATTGAACAGTTGCAAAAACAGATGAATTTGGAAAAGCTTGTTCATAAACGTACAAAAGAACTTGAAATTACGGAGAAGCTTCTTAAAACACTATATGAAAATGCTAATGATGGAATAATTATCATGGATAAAAACGGATTCATCATCAATGCCAACCAGCAGGCATCTAAAATTCATGGTTATGAAGAAGGACAACTACTGGGCATGAATATTGAGAGCTTAGAAACTGATATGCGTAAATCCCTCTTCAAAGAAAGGCTGACAAGGTTATTAAACGGTGAGGCTCTTATTTTTGAAACTGAACACTGCAGAAAGGACGAAACAAAGGTAAATCTTGAAATAAGCTCAAAGGCAATAGAAATAGATGAAGATTTACTTATTCAATCCATGCTCAGGGATATCTCCGAAAAGAAAAGGCTTCATGCTCAACTTCTGTACTCACAAAAGATGGAGTCTATAGGGACTCTTGCAGGTGGAATAGCTCATGACTTCAAAAATATTTTAACCTCAATTCTGGGGAATGCCGATCTTATCGTCAGTAAATATAAGGATAACCTATCGCCTGATGTTCTTAAAAGGCTAGAATCGATAGAATCCTCAATAAAAATAGGCTCTTCATTAGTGTCTAATTTACTGGACTTTGCACGGAGAGGGCCTCTGGAAATTGTCTCACTCAATATAAATACTGCTATCGAAGAAACTATTAATATACTTTCACGAATTCTGTCTAATATTGAAATCATAAAAGAACTGGATCATTCAATACCTGTAGTTAAGGCAGATCGAAGCAAGATCAATCAGGTCATGATTAATCTGCTTATAAATGCCAGAGATGCAATGCCCCGGGGCGGTAAAATCATGGTCAAGACAGGGCTCGTGAAACTTAGTAGCAGCTTCTTGCAAATTCAAGCAGACATTAAAAAGGGCAATTACATCCATCTATGCGTTAAAGATACCGGCACAGGAATCGCCGGAGAAAAGATAAATTCCATATTTGAGCCTTTTTATACTACAAAAGAGGAAGGTAAAGGCACAGGACTTGGTCTCTCTATTGTTTATGGTATTATTAAAGAATTCAACGGATATATTACTGTTGACAGCAATATCGGTGAAGGAACAACCTTTAACATTTACCTGCCGGTATCAACAGTAAAGATACTCGTAATTGATGATGAAATTCCGGTACTTGAACTAATTAAAGGGGTTATTCTCAATAGCGGGTATGATGTCGAAGTGTTTAATGATATCAATCAGTTTTATAACTACTATAGAAAAACCTATCAAAAGACCGATATCGTATTAGTGGATACTGTAATGCCTTTTATGGATGCAAATAAATTAATCATGGATCTGAAATCCTTAAAACCCCAAATTAAAATTATTGCATTAACAGGTTTCGATCAACATTCATTAGATATTAAAGTTGACAGAATACTCGAGAAGCCTTTAGTTCCTTCCAAACTGATCTCAGCTTTGAACGATATAATTTAATATTTGTTGTACATGAAGAGGATGTGATCTATTTAAGTATTATTTTAAGAAAAGGGGCATCAGGTGAAAAAGTATCCAGCATGCTCAAAGAAAGGCTAAAAAAGGAACTGGAGTCACTTGGTGCCATATGTCCGGACATTCAATTGCAATTTGTTGATGTCATTGAACGTGATTCACAGAAGATGGGAAAACTCAAGATTATCAACTCTAACATAAAGAGGCCTAATATTCTAAGGCAAAAAATAAGGAAGCAGCCCTTTGGTTTTTTCAGGAAGTGTTAACTAGCACTTCTTATCAGACCGATCCGGTCCTTTTTGGGGAACAGCTCATGTGGGAATTCCCAGTCTTGGAAGGATGAATACCTGAAGCACAATCCAAACAGCAATTGTTCCAAGGAGAATTAGGACATCACTCATTATTCTTTACCTTCTGTATCAGCTTTCTTGGATTTTGCCGGCTTTTTCTTTTCTTTCTTCTCGGCTTTCTCTTTCTTGCCTGACTTTTCGCTTTTTGCAGCCTTCTCGGCCTTAACTTTCTTTTCTTTTTTGTCAGCTTTAGATACTACCTTCTCTTCCTTCTTTTCCTCCTTTTTATCCCCCTTTTTTCCTTTGCCCTTGGCATGTTTAACCGTTTCGTAATCTATAAATTCAAGCACAGCCATCGGCGCTGAATCTTTAAGCCTGTTTCTTGTCTGAACAATCCTCAGATATCCACCGTTTCTTCCTGAAAATCTTGGTGCTATTTCATTGAATAATTTAGCAAGAACAGCCCTATCATTAATATATGAAAAAACCTGCCTCTTGGAATGAAGGTCTCCCCTAATTCCAAAAGTTATCATTCTCTCGGCAATCCTTTTAGCCTCTTTTGCCTTTGCTACTGTCGTCTCTATTCGCTGATGATCCAACAGAGACGTTACTATCCCTTTTAAGAGGGCCTTTCTCTGGTTAGCAGGTCTTCCAAACAATCTTCCATCAACTTTATGCCGCATCCTCTATCAAACCTCCGGTTTTTTAAAACTCACTCTTTGTTGAGGGTGTTGAGGTCTATTTTCATCCCAAGGGAAAGTCCCATTTTCTCTAATATCTCTTTTATTTCATTTAGAGACTTTCTTCCAAAATTCTTTGTCTTAAGCATTTCCTGTTCTGTCTTCCTTACAAGTTCCCCTATAGTCCTGATATTTGCATTCTTAAGACAATTGTAAGACCTGACAGAAAGTTCCAGTTCATCTACATTCTTCAAAAGATTGTCATTAAATAGAACTTCTTCTTTTTCTGATTGCATCACTTGAGTTTCCTCCATAACAACCTCTTCCTCTTCTCTCTCGAATACGAATAGATTCATATGTTCTATGACAATCGAAGCTGCATGGGAGATAGCAGCCTCAGGAGTAATACTTGCATCAGTCCATAACTCCATGATAAGCCTGTCGTAGTCTGTTGCCCTTCCAACCCTTGCTTTTTCTACCCAGAAATTAACCTTCTTTATCGGTGTAAAAACAGCATCAAGAGCAATCATACCAACCGGTAAATCCTCTTTATTCAGTTCCAGAGGAAGGTATCCCTTGCCCTTACTTATACATAACTCTGCCTCAAAACTGGCGCCTTTATCAAGAGTAGCTATAACAAGATCGGTATTCAATACCTCAACAGACGAATCACATTTCAGATCAGCACCAATTACCTGAATCGGTCCTGTTGATTTGAAATTCGCAAACTTTTTGTCTTCTCCGCTAAATTTAAATCTCAGCTTCTTAATATTCAAAATTATGTCGATTACATCTTCTTTGATACCTTCTAAACTCGAGAATTCATGAAGTGCACCTTGGATTTTGACTGCAGTCACAGCAGCTCCTTCAAGTGAAGAAAGCAAGACTCTCCTTAATGAATTGCCTACTGTGGTACCAAAGCCGCGTTCGAGTGGCTCTACTACAAGTTTTCCGTAGGTGTTGTTATATGTTTCTTCATCAAACCTGATTTTATCAGGTAATTGAAAGCCTTTTTTCTTTAAGTTCATCAGGCCTCCCATACTAAAATTTATAGTTTAATATTAATATATATTGTTAAGGTATTAATCTTAACTTTTACCTGTAATTCAAATATTCTATTTAGAATAAAGCTCAACAATAAGCTGCTCTTGAGCAGAAAGTTGAATTTCTTCTCTTGTTGGGATATGCATAAGCCTGCATTTAAAATTCTGAAAATCTATTTCAATCCAAGAAGGAATCCCCCTCTGTTCAACCTTTGCAAAACTATCCTTTATTATTTCTATTTCACGGCTTGATTCTCTTAATTCAACCGAATCTCCTATCCTGAGAATATATGACGGAATATTGACTTTTTTGCCATTTACAAGGAAGTGGCCATGGCTTATAAGCTGTCTTGCAGAGTTTCTGCTGGGAGCAAAACCCATCCTGTATACAATATTGTCAAAGCGTGTCTCTAAAAGCTGAAGAAGTACTTCACCTGTTACACCTTTTTTTCTCTCTGCGTTATAAAAATATCTTCTGAACTGTTTTTCAAGTATCCCATAGGTTTTTCTTACCTTCTGCTTTTCCCTCAACTGAATTCCATAATCAGATAATTTACTGCGTCGCTGTCCATGCTGCCCGGGAGGATACTGCCTTCTTTCTATAGAACATTTCTCTGTATAACATCTGTCGCCCTTGAGAAACATCTTTTCACTTTCCCTTCGGCATATCCTGCAATGTGACTCCGAATACCTTGCCAATTTACACTCTCCTCCTTTTAGGCGGCCTGCAACCATTATGAGGGACAGGCGTTACATCTTTTATCAGATTAATATCAAGGCCTGCAGCCTGGAGAGCCCTTATCGCAGATTCTCTGCCAGCACCAGGCCCTTTCACATATACATCAACCTGTTTCATTCCTAAATCAATTGCCTTTTTAGCTGCTGCATCAGCTGTCATTTGTGCAGCATAAGGAGTGCTTTTTCTAGAACCTTTAAACCCCAGGTTGCCTGCACTCGCCCACGTAATAACAGCACCAGCCGGGTCTGTTATAGTTACTATTGTATTGTTAAAAGTTGCCTGGATATAAGCTGCCCCGTTAGTAATACCTTTTTTATCCTTCTTGATACCTTTTCTTCCTCTGGCCATTAACTATGCCTCCCTCTTTTTTCCAACAGCACCTTTTCTAGGTCCTTTTCTTGTACGTGCATTTGTCTTTGTTCTTTGTCCTCTTACTGGCATTCCTGCTCTGTGTCTGAAACCTCTGTAACATCCAATATCTGTAAGTCTCTTAATACTAATTGAAATATCGCGTCTTAAATCGCCCTCTACCTTGAAATCCCTTTCTATTACTGATCTTATTCTGACAATATCCTCATCTGTAAGGTCTTTTCCCCTGGTATTCGGATTTACATCAACTTCACCCAATATCTTTTTAGAAAGTGATCTGCCAATTCCAAAAATACGTGTAAGGCCTATTTCTATTCTTTCATTTCTTGGTAAATCAACCCCTGCTATTCTTGCCACTTATTACTCCTTTTATCCGTAATTTTGAATTCTGCATTCTTAATTCTGGATTCTGAATTATCCCTGTCTCTGTTTATGCCTTGGATTTTCACAAATAATCCTTACAACACCCTTTCTTTTTATAATCTTGCATTTAGCACATATTGGTTTAACTGATGAACGAACCTTCATAACTACCCCTTTTCAAATGCCTATTTAAATCTATATGTTATCCTTCCCTTTGTAAGATCATAAGGTGAAAGCTCGACAGTTACCTTATCGCCAGGCAAAATTTTTATAAAGTGCATCCTCATTTTACCTGAAACATATGCCAGGATTACCTGGCCACTTTCCAGACCTACCCTGAACATTGCATTGGGTAATGTCTCGATAATCGTTCCCTGGACTTCAATATTGTCTTCTTTAGCCATAAATTATAATTTTAATTTTTTTTACTATATTTAGTCAATATCTTTGGTCTATTGGATGTTACGAGTATTGTATGCTCAAAATGTGCAGAATTCTTGCCATCCTTTGTCACGGCAGTCCATCCGTCTTCAAGTATTTTGACCTGATAAGTCCCGGTATTTACCATCGGCTCTATAGCCAGTGTCATTCCTTCCTTAAGTCTGGGACCATGACCCTGGACTCCAAAATTAGGAATCTGCGGTTCTTCATGTAATTCCCTTCCTATACCATGTCCAGTAAATAGCCTGACAACAGAAAAACCATGTTTCTCAACATGATTCTGTATAGCATGAGATATATCAGATACGCGGTTACCTTCAATTGCATTTTCTATACCTAAATATAAAGCCTCTTCTGTTACCCTCAGCAAATCAACGGTTTCTTTACTCACCTTGCCCACCTGAAATGTAACTGCACCATCACCGTGAAAACCATCCATATAAACGCCTATGTCAATACTCACGATATCCCCCTCTAAGAGTTTACGTGAAGATGGTATGCCATGTACAACCTCTTCATTAATAGAAGTACATATGCTTGCAGGGTAGCCCCTGTAACCCTTAAATGCAGGAATCCCTCCGAGTGCCTTGACGCGCTTATCAGCAAAATCCTCCATCTCTTTTGTAGTAATGCCAACTTTTATCATACCTCTTATGGACTCTAAAATCTCCGCAACAATTTGGCATGCTTTAGCCATTTTATCTATTTCCTCAGGAGATTTTATATAAATCACATCAGTTTCCTGAATAATTCTTTATTTTTCAGCCTTTTCTTCCCCTTATCTTACCCTTCTTAAGAAATCCTTCATACGAACGTGTTACAAGATGAGACTCTATCTGTGAAACTGTATCGAGTGCCACACCGACTGCAATTAAAAGAGAGGTGCCGCCGAAATAAAATGGAACACCAAATCTCGATATTAAGATTTCAGGGATAACACAGACTATTGAAAGATATATTGCACCTGCAAAAGTCAGCCTGGAAAGCACACGGTACAGATATTCAGAAGTCTTCTGGCCGGGTCTGATACCGGGGACATATCCTCCATATTTTTTAAGGTTATCTGCAATATCAACTGGATTAAATATTATCGCCGTATAAAAATAAGAAAAGAAGAAAATCATGCCTACATATAAAGTAGTATATAGTATCGTACCTGGAGAAAGCTGCCTTGCAACTGACTGGACCCATGGGATAGCGATAAAACCAGCTAAGGTGGCCGGAAACATGATTATAGAAGAAGCAAAAATTGGAGGGATAACCCCTGCAGTATTTATCTTAAGCGGCAGATGTGTTGATTGGCCGCCGTATACTTTTCTGCCCACAACCCTCTTTGCATACTGAACCGGGATCTTCCTTTGTCCCCTCTCAATAAAAATTATTGCTCCAACCACTGCTATCATCATAAACGTCAGGAATATTACAAAAAATATAGAGAGCTCACCTGCCTGTAACAACCTGATTGTGTTTAAAATAGCGCTGGGGAATCTTGCAACAATCGAAGCAAAGATAATAAGGGATATGCCGTTGCCGATTCCTCTCTCTGTAATTTGTTCACCCAGCCACATTATAAATGCAGTACCCGATGTCAATGTAATCATAGTAATTATTCTAAATGACCACCCCGGGTTTAAGACAAATGCCCCCTGCTGCATACTCTCAAGTCCCGCGGCAATACCAAAAGACTGGATTGCGCTTATCAAAACAGTCCCGTATCTCGTATATCTTACGATCTTTTTTCTACCTTCCTCCCCCTCTTTTGCAAGTCTCCCAATGTAAGGTATTACTACTGTAAGTAACTGCATAATAATTGAGGCGCTTATATAGGGCATTATTCCGAGAGCAAATATAGCAACTTTCGATAATGCACCCCCGGAAAACATATCGAAAAATCCCATAATTGCGCCACCCCTCTCGGTTAAGAACTTGCTTAGTTCTTCACCGTTTATTCCAGGGGTAGGGATATGGCAGCCGATTCTATATACCGCTAATAATGCAAGAGTAAAAAAAATCCTGTTCTTTAATTCGCTTATTTTGAATATGTTTTGTATGCTTGAAACTAAACCCAAGTTATATCACCTCGGCCTTGCCCCCAGCTGCTACAATTTTCTCTTCTGCAGTGGCACTAAATGCTGTTGCTTTAACAGTTACAGGTCTTTGAATATCACCGCTGCCAAGTACTTTAAGACCGTCTTTAAAATCCTTAATAATCCCCTTTTCGAAAAGAAGCTCCGGGGTTATTACATCTCCTTCAATCCTGTTAATAGTATCAAGGTTGACAATAGTGTATTCAATCATAAACCGGTTTCTAAAACCCCTCTTTGGTAATCTTCTCTTTAAAGGCATTTGCCCGCCTTCAAATCCCGAACCTTTATTACCGCCTGACCGGGACTTTTGTCCCTTATGTCCTCTGCATGAAGTCTTGCCGTGGCCGGAACCTATACCTCTGCCCAGCCTCTTTTTTCTCTTTTTATTTCCTTTAGCAGGTCTAATATCTTCAATCTTCATATAAAAAGTGAATCCTCCAGATTATTCATCTTCTTTCTCTACATAAATCAGGTGAGAAACTTTTGCTATCATTCCTCTTGTCGATTTATTATCAGCTTTTTTTACACTAGAGCCGATCTTTCTTAATCCAAGTGCCTGTAAAATCTTCCTTTGTCTCTCAGGAACACCTATATGGCTGCGCTTCAATACTATCTTTAACATTTAGATATTAGCCTCCTGTACTTCTTCCTCACTTCTTCCCCTGAGTTTTATAACTGAATCAGGGTTCTTCAGGTTTAACAGGCCATTGATAGTGGCTTTGACAGTATTATATGGATTATGGCTGCCTATAGATTTGGCAACGATATCCTGTACGCCGGAGACTTCAAGAATAGCCCTCACAGCTCCCCCGGCTATAATGCCGGTCCCTTTCTGTGCAGGATTCATAACAACGGTACCGGAGCCGAACCTCCCAGTTATCCTGTGAGGTATGGTACCTCTCTTTAGAGGGAATTTTATGAGGGATTTTTTTGCCTTCTCAACAGCCTTTCTAATAGCCTCTGGAACCTCAGATGCCTTTCCCTTTCCAACACCAACTGTCCCTTCACCATCTCCCACAACAACCAGTGCACTGAATGAAAATCTCCTGCCACCCTTAACAACCTTGGCTACTCTATTTATGTATATAACTTTATCTTTTAGATTTAATCCCTCCGGTAATATTCTTGCCACCAATCCTCCTTATAAAAGTTCCCAATTTTTAATTTGCAATTTTAAAACTCCAGTCCCCCTTCTCTTGCTGCATCTGCCACTGCTTTAACTCTTCCGTGATAAATGTATCCACTTCTGTCAAAGACGACTTTTTTTATCCCCTTCTCTAAAGCCCTTTTCGCAAGCAGGCTACCAACCTCCTTTGCTGTTTTAACATTGCCCTTGTGCTGTTTTAATAATTTGTCCTTACGGGGCTTTTCGCCCTCCTTTACCAAGGGAGGGGATGGCGAAATATCTAGGCTTGAAGCTGAGACTAATGTATTACCCTTAGTATCATCAATTATCTGAGCATACATATGGTTTAGACTCCTGTAAACAGAAAGACGTAACCTCTGGCTGGTGCCAGAGACATTTTTCCTTATACGTCTATGTCTCCCTTCTCTGCCTTCTCTCCTGCTCTTAGCCAAAACAGCCTCCTACAACATTAGTTCATAATTCATAGCTCGTAGCTCATAGTAAAAAACTATGAGCTACGAGCTAAAAGCTATTTCTTTCCCGCCTTACCCACTTTGAGTTTTAATTTTTCACCTGAATATCTGATGCCCTTACCCTTATATGAATCAGGATTTCGCAGAGCTCTCAGATTCGCTGCAACCTGCCCAACCTTCTGTTTATCTATCCCCGTAAGTGTTATCTGAACCTGTTTCTGATCCACTGTTGCGTTTATATCATCCGGTAAATGAAACTCTACTGGTTGAGTATATCCAATTGAGAGCACTATTTTTTTACCCTGAACCTGCGCCCTAAAGCCAACACCTACTATGTCAATAATCATCTGATATCCGGTTGTTACACCATAGATCATATTCGATATTAACTTTCTGGTAAGACCATGCATAGCCTTTATCTTCTTTATATCACCAGTCCTCTCTACAATAATCTTATTATCCTTTATAGAGACGTTTGTACCTTCCGGCACATCCCATCCGAGCTCCCCTTTTGGCCCTTTTACTTTTATATGACTGTCAGTCAGCTTAACATCGACTCCGGCTGGTATGTCTACTGGTTGTTTCCCGATTCTTGACATCCTAAATCTCCTTTACCCCGTAAGAAGGCGAAGGTTTTCTAACGGGGTTTACTACCAAATATAGCACAGTACTTCTCCACCAACTTTTTCATGGCGACATGCCTTATCTCCGAGAACACCTTTTGAGGTAGAAAGTATCGAGATACCAACTCCTCCCATTACAGCAGGGACGGAATCTCTACCCACATAGACTCTTCTTCCCGGCCTGCTTATCCTTTTAAGCCCCGATATAACCGCATCATTCTCAGAGGTATACTTAAGCGTAATTCTCAATATGCCCTGCTTTTTGTCCTTTAAAATCTTATATGCCCTTATGAATCCTTCTTCCTTTAAGATCTTTGCGATCTCAAGCTTCATTTTCGAAGCAGGGATGTCTACTTTCTCTGCATTTATTAAAATTGCATTTCTAATTCTTGTAAGCATATCTGCAATCGGGTCTGTTAGCATCAATTTCCTCCAATTATTAATAAAGCTTGACCTTATGGTCATAGACCACGTTAGAAATATTTTTTCTAACAGGGTAAATTACCAGCTTGATTTTGTCACACCGGGTATCTGACCGCTAAGAGCAAGGGTTCTAAAACATATTCGGCACATCCCGAATTTTCTCAGATAGCCTCTTGGCCTGCCGCATATCTTACACCTGTTGTAAACTCTAACTCTGAATTTCGGCGGTCTTTTAGCTTTTTCTATCATGCAAGTTTTTGCCATTAAGAACACCTCATCAATTTCTAAAAGGAAAACCCATATATCTCAAGAGCGATTTACATTCTTTATCGGTTTTTGCAGAAGTACATATTACAATATCTAGCCCGTGAACCATCTCAACTTTGTCATAATTGATTTCCGGGAAAATAATCTGCTCTTTTATGCCGATAGCATAATTCCCCCTGCCGTCAAAAGACTTTCCAGAGACTCCTCTGAAATCCCTTATCCTCGGAAGAGAGATGCTTATCATCCTGTCAAGGAATTCGTACATTATATTCCCTCTTAATGTGACCATGCATCCAATTGGCATGCCTTTTCTGAGTTTAAAACCAGCTATTGATTTTTTAGCCTTTGTAACCACAGGCTTCTGCCCTGTAATCAGAGAAAGCTGTTTCTGTGCGGCATCAAGTAGCTTTATATTCTGAATCGCTTCACCCAGGCCGACATTAATGACAACCTTCTGCACTTTTGGAACCTGAAAGACATTCTTGTATGAAAATTCCTTAATCATTGCAGGAACGATCTCATTTATATATTTTTCCTTAATTCTCGAGGTCATAATCAGTCAATGACCTCTTTACATTTTTTGCATATCCTGTTCTTCCTGCTACCTTCCAGGTTCATAACACCAATCTTTGTCTTTTGACCACACTTCGGACATACAAGCATAACATTAGATATGTGTATCGAAGCTTCCTTCTCTATAATTCCTCCCTGAGTATATTTTTTACTCGGTTTCATATGCCTTTTAATTATATTTATCCTTTCCACCAAAACTCTTTTCTTACCCCTGTTAACTGCAAGCACCCTGCCTTTCTTTCCTTTTTCCTTGCCGACTGTTATCAAAACATTATCTTCTTTTTTAATTCCTAAAGCCATTCATCCCCCTAGAGTACTTCGGGTGCTAGTGATACTATTTTCATGTATTCTTTCCATCTAAGCTCTCTGGCAACCGGGCCAAAGATTCTTGTGCCGACCGGTTCTCCCTGAGGATTAATCAAAACTACGGCATTCCGGTCAAAACGGATATAAGAACCATCGGTCCTTCTAACTTCCTTCCTCGTCCTTACTACTACCGCCTTTGTTACCGTACCCTTTTTAATATTGCTCTCAGGAAGTGCATCCTTTACGCTTACAACAACGATATCACCAAGGCTTGCATACTTTCTTTTGGAACCTCCGAGAACTTTTATGCACTGGACTCTTTTGGCACCTGAATTGTCTGCTACTTCAAGTATGCTCCTGGCCTGAATCATCCTTCACTGCCCTTATCTGGCTTATTTAAAAGTTCAATAACTTTCCATCTCTTGTCCTTACTCAAAGGTCTTGTTTCAATAATCTTTACTATATCCCCTACTTTGCATTCGTTGGCTTCATCATGTGCCTTAAACTTTGTCACCTTCTTTACAGTCTTTTTATAAACTGGATGTGTAAAACGTCTTGTAACGGCAACCACAACGGTCTTGTCCATCCTGTTGCTGATTATTCTGCCAGTATAAATTTTATTGGTCATCTCTTACCGCCAAAACTATTTTTATAAAATTCTTTTTTTACAGCCATTATTGTTTACCTGCCCTTTTCTTTTCAGAAATTATCGTCAGAACTCTTGCAATATCTTTCTTAATGGCACGAATACGCAGAGGATTTTCTATTTCACCAGTAGCCTGCTGAAACCTCAGATTAAACAGTTCTCTTCTAAGGTCCTGTTCTTTCTGCACAAGATCCTCTATTGTTACTTCTCTGAGTTCAGATGGCTTCATATCACGCTCTCATCTCTTTTGACAAACTTTGTTGCAACAGGAAGTTTGTGAGAAGCACGTCTAAGAGCTTCTTTTGCAATTACCTCTGTAATACCCGAGATCTCATAGATAATCCTTCCCGGCTTCACTACCGCAACCCAGTACTCAGGCGCTCCCTTGCCTTTTCCCATCCTTGTCTCAGCTGGCTTTTTTGTTATGGGCTTGTCTGGGAATATCCTTATCCATACCTTACAGCCTCTCTTAACATGACGGGTGATGGCAATCCTTGCAGCCTCAATCTGTCTGCTCGAGATCCAGCCTGGCTCCATGGCCTTCAGTCCGAACTCCCCAAAGGACACCTCGGAGCCCCTGAAGGACTTCCCTTTCATCCTGCCCTTCTGCATCTTTCTGAATTTAACTTTCTTGGGCATCAACATAGATTAATCCCCCTCGGACCTTACAGCCTCTGGCAGAATATCACCCAGATATATCCAGACTTTTACACCTATGATTCCGTAAGTAGTCTTTGCCTCAGTAAGACCATAATGTATATCGGATCTGAATGTATGCAGGGGTACCCTTCCCTCCCGGTACCATTCAGTTCTTGCTATCTCCGCACCAGCAAGCCTTCCTGAACATGCAATTTTAATTCCCAGCGCACCAAATCTCAGGGCCGAAGCAACTGCCTTTTTCATGGCTCTCCTGAAAGCAACCCTCTTTTCAAGCTGAAGTGCTATATTTTCTGCAACAAGCTGGGCATCTATCTCTGGCTTTCTTATTTCCTTTATGTCAACCGTAGCTTGCTTGCCGGTAAGCAGCTCAAGATCCTTACGAAGCTTCTCTACCTCAGCACCTTTTTTGCCTATAATGATCCCGGGCCTTGCTGTATGGATTATCACCCTGATTTTTTGACCGGCACGCTCAATCTCAATTCTCGATACACCTGCATGAAAAAGTTTTTTCTTTATCTCTTTTCTTATGTTTAAATCTTCAAGCAGCTGTTCTGTATATCCTTTCTTAAGATACCATCTGGAATCCCATGTCCTTGTTATCCCCAATCTATTCCCTGTTGGATGAGTCTTCTGGCCCAAATCTTCCTCCTGATTATTCCTCAGTTAATATTAAAGTTATATGACAGGTTCTTTTCTTTATAATATTCGCCCTGCCCATTGCTCTCGGGTTAAGCCTTTTCATCGCCGGTCCATCGTCTACAAATGCCTTGGTTATTACTAATGATTCAGAATCGACATTTGTCTTTTTCTGCTCTGCATTTGACATTGCAGACTTAAGCACTTTCTCTATATGTCTTGCGGCTCTGTAAGGCATAAACCTGAGTGATAAAAGGGCATCGCCTGCTTTTTTGCCCCTGATCAGATCAATAACCCTTTGTGCTTTTCTGGGAGTAATCCTCGCATATCTCAATACAGCTCTTGATTCCATTTAATCAGCTCTTTACACTCGTAGTCTTGGATGAGCCTGAATGGCCTTTAAAAGTCCTTGTAGGTGAAAATTCACCAAGCTTATGTCCAACCATGTTCTCTGTTATATAAACAGGGATAAACTTCCTGCCGTTGTGCACTGCAAATGTATATCCTATGAATTCAGGCAGAATCATAGAACGCCTTGACCATGTTTTTATAATTTTCTTCTCCCCTGACATGCTCATTGCCTTTACCTTTTTCATCAGCTTTTCATCTACAAATGGTCCTTTTTTTAACGATCTTGGCATGCAACCCCCGTAAATAAAAATTTAAAACTGAAAATTGAAAATTTATATAATTCCGTTTTATTAATCTCCCAATTCTTCATTCTGCATTCTGCATTCTTTACTACTTCCTCTTCTTAACAATATACTTATCAGTTCTCTTCCCTTTTCTTGTCTTAATGCCTTCCGGCTTACCCCAAGGATTGCAGGGCGGTCTACCACCAGAGCTCCTCCCTTCTCCTCCTCCTAAAGGATGATCTACCGGATTCATAGCAACCCCTCTTACGGAAGGTCTTTTCCCCATCCATCTTGTCCTCCCAGCCTTTCCAAGGGAGATATTTTCATGGTCAGGGTTGCTTACCTGTCCAATAGTTGCCATACATATATTAGGTATACGCCTGACCTCTCCAGAAGCCAGTTTAATCAGAACATATTTCTCTTCCTTCGCAATTAACTGGGCAGAAGAACCCGCGCTTCTGACCATTTTTGCACCCTGTCCGGGATATAATTCTATGTTATGTATAAAAGTGCCAAGAGGAATGTCACTCAATGGAAGGGCATTTCCAACCTTTATTTCTGAACCCTTTCCAGAAACAACTTCATCACCTATGTTTAATCCTGTTGGCAGAATTATGTATCTTTTGTCCCCATCTTTATATTTTAAAAGTGCAATATGTGCTGATCTGTTCGGATCGTATTCTATTGTATCTACTAAGGCTGGCACACCAGTCTTATCTCTTTTAAAATCAATAATCCTGTATCTCCTTTTGCAGCCTCTTCCTATTTGCCAGACTGTTATACGACCATAGGCATTTCTCCCCCCGGTCCTCTTTAAAGGCTTTACAAGGGATTTTAATGGCTTGTCTGATGTTATTTCAGCAAAATCCACTACAGTACGGAACCTTCTGCCAGGAGATGTCGGATTATATTTCTTAATTCCCATTACGCACCTTCAATAAAATCAAGTTTCTCTCCCTTTTTGAGGGTAATCAATGCCTTCTTCCTGTCAGGTCTTTTCCCCACAGACCTTCCATGCCTTTTCCATTTGCCATGAACTTTGATTGTTGCTACTTTCTCAACTTTCACCTTGAATATATCTTCAAGGGCCTTTTTTATTTCAAGCTTGTTAGCATTTTTGCCAACTTCAACAAGTATTTTGTTTTCGGATTCCTTAAGGTTACTTCCCTTTTCCGTAAACATAGGCCTCTTAATTACTGCATAGATACTTTTCATTTCTGACCTTCCCCAGACAACTTTTCGACTGCCTGTTTAGTCATCAACAGCATGCTATGCACTGATACCTCATACGGATTCAGATCTGATGCCCTCTTTACAGTTACACAGGGAATATTTCTCGCTGAAAGCATAACGGTTTCATTTTTTTCATGCAGAACTATAAGTATGCTTTTTCCCTTCAGCCCGAGATTATTCAGTATTGAAACCATATCCTTTGTCCGCGGCTTATCGATATCAAACTCATCTATCACTGTAATTTCACCATCAGAGAACTTTCCTGAAAGAGCTGCTTTTAATGCAAGTTTTTTTGCCTTTTTGGGCAGAGTATAAGAATAATCCCTTGGTTGTGGTCCAAACACTACGCCTCCTCCTCTCCATAATGGCGAGCGAATACTTCCATGCCTTGCCCTTCCTGTGTGCTTCTGTCTCCAAGGTTTTTTCCCTCCGCCTCTTACCATACCTCTGTTCTTCGTTGAATGGGTACCCCGCCTCTGGTTTGCAAGGAAATTTACCACAGCATTATGCACTACCCCGGTCTTGGCACTGATGCCAAAAATATCTTCAGGCAGATTTATCTTTCCAATCGAATTATTGTTCTTATCCTTTATATCAACCTCTGCCATCCTTATCTTCCTTTCTTATTTCAAGTAAAGATCCTTTTGCACCGGGGACAGCACCTAAAATTAGAAGAAGATTCTGGTCCTCTTTAACATCAACTATCTTTAGGTTCTTCACTGTTACACTTTCAGAACCCATATGACCGGGCATCCCTTTATTTTTCCATACCCTTGATGGGTAAGAGCTCTGTCCAATAGAACCCGGTGCCCTGTTGAACATAGAGCCGTGAGAACCCGGGCCTCCAGAATAATTGTGTCTCTTCATAACACCCTGAAACCCCTTGCCTTTTGAAATCCCTGTTACTGAGATGATGTCACCCTTCTGAAATTCTTTAACAGTGACCATCTCTCCTACTTTAAGATCTCCCATGGGGAATTCTTTCAACATTTTATAAGGCTTAATTCCAGCCTTTTTGAAAATTCCTGATAAAGGTTTATTAATCCTCTTCTCTTTTTTCATCTCAATAAATCCTATCTTAACTGCCTCGTAACCATCATTTTCCCTGGTCTTAACCTGAACAACACAGCATGGGCCTGCCTCAACTACTGTGACAGGGCATAGCCTGCCCTTTTCATCAAAAATCTGTGTCATACCAAGTTTCTTTCCCAGAATCCCTGTCATAGCTTTATTTCCACATCAACACCGGCAGCAATTTCTAATTTCATAAGTGCATCAACTGTTTGCGGTGTTGCATCATGTATATCAACAAGTCTCTTATGGGTTCTAATCTCAAACTGCTCTCTTGACTTTTTGTCTACATGAGGAGACCTGAGAATTGTTATTTTGTTTATATGTGTCGGCAATGGAACAGGACCAGCAATTCTGGCACCTGTCCTCTTGGCAGTCTCAACTATCTCCTTCACAGACTTGTCAAGAAGCCTGTGGTCATATGCTTTTAATTTTATTCTTATCTTTTGATTCACGTTTACTCCAATACCTCTGTAACGACACCGGCACCAACAGTACGGCCACCCTCCCTGATTGCAAACCTCAACTCCTTCTCCATCGCTATCTGTGATATCAAATTCACTTTGAGCGTTACATTGTCACCAGGCATTACCATCTCTACCCCATCAGGTAATTCCGTTATCCCGGTAACGTCCGTTGTCCTGAAATAAAACTGGGGACGATAACCCTTGAAAAACG
>CAYFQB010000074.1:0-5829 GCA_964345225.1 uncultured Nitrospiraceae bacterium
GTTTTGAGATATTCAGGAGTAATTCAGATTATGAGAGAATGATAAGTCTATTTCAATATTACAAAGTAGAGAATCCACCATTAAGGTTTTCTGTTTTTATGGAAACAAAAAATAAAGAAGAATTCTATCAAAAGCATTATGTAGCAAAAGAGAATTTATTGGAAATAATTGCCTACTGTTGTATGCCTACCCATATACATCTGATTCTAAAGCAGTTAAAGAAAGGGGGCATTTCTGTATTTATGAGCAATGTTTTAAACAGCTACACACGCTATTTTAATAATAAAACAAAAAGAAGGGGTCCATTGTGGGAGAGCAGATTTAAAAATGTTGAGGTAACCTCAGATGAACAATTACTTCATTTAACCCGATATGTTCATTTAAATCCTGTTACTGCAAATCTAATAGAAGTACCGCAAGCTTGGAATTTTTCCTCGTATGAAGAATTTTTGGGGGAAATAAAGGAAGGGATATGTAATTATTCTAAATTTTTGGATATAGATCCTGATGAATATAGAGAATTTGTAAATTCCCAGATAGATTATCAGCAAGAATTAGCAAAAATAAAGGAATTATGCCTGGAATAGTCTACACCCCGGAGGTGCAAGTACGAGGTGCAAATATAAGGGCTATTATTCAGAAAAATATTCTATGAATTTATAAATAGTTGGATCAGGGGAAGGCAGTTTCTCCTTTTCCAGTCTCTTTTCATATAACTCCATTGCTTCTTCAATATCTTTTACTCCATCAACAAGAAGAAACCTAAGGTATCCTTCTCCAGATTGTGGACTGATGTTTCGGATACGTTCTTTGAGCGTATGGAAGTAACAGTAATGAAACAGGTCCTCACACACAGGATATCTCTTCCGGGTAATTACCTCCCTCGCCTTTTTCAGGAAAAAGGCTTTTTCCCGGGGTGTAAAATCCTGTATGAACTTTTCTTTTAGTTCCTTCCTCAACGGGTAATGGACTTCCTCTAGTATTTCTGCACTAAGTTTTTTTCAAGCACCAAGCTTCGCTAACCCATTCTACTTGTTAATCAGACTGACGACCTTTCTATCATTAGATGTCTTAAATATGCAGATTGAAGATTTGCCAGCCCCTGCTGTACCATACATGTACTCGATGTTTATGCCGGCATTGCCTATCTTTTTAGCAATCTTATTTAATTGCCCCACCCTGTTAGGCATCTCAACTTCAACAACATCCTCCTCTTTTAATTTAACCCTGAGTTTTGCAAGTGCTTTGCCTACCTTTGCATTTCTGCTCGTATTCAGCATAAAATAAGCGGTCTTCTTCATGCCATAAGCGCATATTGAGGTAATATTTACCTTCTCTGCTGCTATCGCATTTGCAACCTGTGAAAGTTGTCCGGCTCTGTCCGGCATTGTGAAAGTTATCTGTTTTACTCTTCTTGCTTTTGCCATAATTGGTTCCCCCTGATTGTAGTCTATAATTTCATTTTACAACAGGTACTTTAAAAGTCAAGGTAAACTCCGTTGAAAGGACAGGGTTGAGATATTCAGCAAGATCTATGATAAAATATTAATAAATTATTCCTAAAAAAAACTAAAACAATATGAGCAACGAATTTTATACCCAATACGAAATTGAAGAAAAATCTGAACAGGAAACCAGCAAGCCTGCTTATTATAATGTCTTGCTCCTGAATGACGATTATACAACCATGGATTTTGTTGTACGAATACTCGAAAAGGTCTTCCAGAAATCAAATGTTGAAGCTACACAGATTATGCTGCATGTTCATAATAAAGGGAAGGGATTAGCCGGCATATACACCAGGGAAATTGCAGAAACTAAAGTATACACTGTTCACGAACTTGCACAGGAATCTGGATTTCCCCTTAGATGCGTAATGGAGATGGCATGATTAACAAGGAATTGGAACTGATTCTGGAAGCTACTATAAAAGACGCAAGATCCAGGAATCATGAATATCTTACGGTTGAGCATATCTTATATGCTGTACTCCACGATGAAAATGGAATTGATATCATTACCAATTGCGGTGGAAACCTAACAAGGATGAAGGCGGCAATCGAGAAGTATTTCGAGGAAAATATTCCGAAACTTCAGATTAATACCGATATGGTTCCGGAACAAACCATCGGCTTTCACAGGGTGCTTCAGAGGGCATTGAACCATATCCGTTCTTCAGGAAAGTACGAGGTTGATTCGGGTGATATACTCTCTGCCATCTTTTATGAAGAGGATTCCAATGCTGTTTATATACTCGAATCAGAAGGAATAAAACGGCTGGATGTTTTGAACTATATATCACACGGCATATCAAAAGTGCCTGACGGGCAATCATCATTTACAGACAGCGAGAAAGAACAGATCCATCATGTTGACAGGAAAACACCAGTCAGCAACCCTTTAGAACTTTTTACAGTAAATCTAATTGATAAGGCTGCCAAAGGATTTATCGACCCTCTTGTTGGCCGTGAGACAGAACTAAAAAGAACAATACAGGTATTAAACAGAAGGAGAAAAAATAATGTCATTCTTGTGGGTGAACCCGGTGTAGGGAAAACAGCAATTGTTGAGGGTCTTGCACTTAAAATCCATAAAGGTCTTGTCTCCCAGCAACTAAAAAAATCAAAGATTTTTTTACTTGATATGGGAGCACTACTCGCAGGAACTAAATATAGAGGTGATTTCGAGGCACGTTTAAAATCAACCATTAAAAGCCTGGAAAATATCCATGATGCTATCCTGTTTATTGACGAAATACATACTGTCGTTGGAGCAGGGGCAACGAGCGGTGGTTCTATGGATGCCTCAAATATCCTGAAACCTATTCTGAATTCCGGGAGGTTGCGCTGTATAGGGGCAAGCACATATGAAGAGTACAAGAATTATTTCGAAAAAGATCGTGCGCTTTCAAGACGCTTCCAGAAGATAGAAATACAGGAACCCAGTATCATCGAGACAATTCATATACTAGAAGGATTAAAGGCATATTATGAGGAGTTCCATGGAGTCAAATACACAAAAAGCGCTTTAAAGGCAGCTGTAGAACTTTCTTCAAAATACATTAATGATAAATATCTGCCTGACAAGGCTATTGACGTCATAGATGAGGCAGGGGCCGCGCTTAAGCTCGGTTCATCAGACAAATCAAGAAATATTGTTGGCACTACTGAAATAGAAAACACCGTAGCAAAGATAGCAAAGATCCCTCCTCAGACTATTTCAACATCAGACATCAAGAAACTCCTGCGCCTCGAAGATGAATTAAAAAATACTGTTTTCGGGCAAGACGACGCCATCATCACTCTTGTCTCGGCTATCAAAAGAATCCGTGCAGGCATGGGATATCCTGACAAGCCTATCGGTTCTTTCCTTTTCCTTGGACCTACAGGTGTTGGAAAAACAGAGGTTTCAAAACAGCTTGCTTATGTTTTAGGGGTTAAATTCATCAGGTTCGATATGAGCGAATACATGGAGAAACATACTGTTGCCCGTTTAATTGGAGCACCTCCTGGATATGTTGGTTTTGACCAGGGAGGATTGATGACAGATGCAATCCGCAAGCATCCATACAGTGTACTTCTTCTTGATGAGATCGAAAAAGCTCACCCTGACATTTTTAATATTTTATTGCAGGTTATGGATTATGCGACATTAACTGACAATACCGGGAAAAAGGCTGATTTCAGAAATGTAATTCTGATTATGACCTCAAATGCCGGGGCAAGAGATATGGATAAAGAAATGATCGGCTTTGGGAACAGGACTCAGGATATACTTACAAAAGGTAAAGAAGCTATAACAAGTCTGTTCAGCCCTGAATTCAGAAACCGCCTTGATTCGATCATTTCATTCAATCAGTTAAACCCTGATATCATGAAAAAAATTGTCGATAAATTCATATCCGAGTTTCAGCAGTCACTGAAAAATAAAAAAGTTTTTATTACCCTTTCCGATGACGCAAGGGATTGGTTTGCCGCAAAAGGTCATGACCCTGTTTACGGTGCACGCCCCTTAGCAAGGCTCCTTCAGGAGGAGATCAAGGATACCCTTTCAGACGACCTGCTTTTCGGCAAGCTGAGGAAAGGAGGGAATGTTTTTATTGATTTAAAGGAAGGACGATTAAATTTCACTTATTCCTGAGATGATAGCCAACCTTGACTTCCTGCTGCTCAAAACTAACAAATCGTAGCTTTTAGACTTTTAATATATGCCTGTATTTCTATTGTCAGATGATATTATTTTCCCCCAGCCTGAACTGTCAGAAAAAGACGGCCTGCTGGCTGTAGGAGGAGACCTTAGTGAAAACCGCATTTTAAAAGCTTACTCAATGGGGATATTCCCCTGGTATATTAAAGGTTCACCTATTTTATGGTGGTCACCGGATCCACGGCTAATATTAGTGCCTGAAGAGTTGAAGATATCAAGGAGTCTCAGACAGGTTATTAAAAAAGGAATATATAAAGTGACAATGAACGAGGCTTTTGATAAAGTGATCCATAACTGTGCAAATATACAAAGAAAGGGTCAGGAAGATACCTGGATTACAGAAGAGATGATCGAGGCTTATATCAGTCTGCACAATTCAGGATACGCCCATTCTGTTGAAAGCTGGTATAAAGGCACACTTGTAGGGGGTCTCTACGGAATAATACTCGGCAAGGCATTTTTTGGAGAGTCAATGTTTGCAATAAAAGCCAATGCATCAAAAGTTGCTCTTGCAACTCTCGTTCAACGTCTGATTGAATTAAATTTCAGCTTTATTGACTGTCAGATTACAACTGGACATCTTAAAAGTATGGGTGCTAAAGAAGTACCGCGTACAATATTTCTACAGATGCTAAAAACCGCTCTAAAAAGTAACCGATAAAAAACTAAACGGTTACGTTAATCGGTAACGATGCCCGTTTACTAATCGCATGGCGCAAGACGCTAGGCGCATGGCGTTCTTTTTTACTCCTCACTCCTCACTCCTTACTGCTTTAATAAAAAAAATAGCTCTCCGGACATTGAAATATCTCTGTACAAGTTAGTAAAATTTATATGCTTTTAGTCAATATTAATTCTGAATTGAACTCCTTATTGACTATAGATGGAGGCTTAATTGGAACTGAATATAACACTTGGCAATGACTCCCTGTCAATTAACATAGATAATCCTTACCAAATTAATATTGATTCACTCATGATAAAGATAAAAGAATATGCCTCATCTAAAAATATAAAATTAGATGGTATTGATTTAAGGGGCCTGTTACCGAAAATGATCAAAGGTGTCGCAGGATGTGAGAGCGGATGTCCATCAAATGCTAAAAACCTTGTATATAAGGGGTTCAAGAATTTTGAGCTTGACTATATTGAAGGTGGGATTCTTTCTGCAAAGGTAAGTACAGGAGACGGCAAGACCCTTTATCTTAAAATATTTCCGGATTTTTAGTGCCGCCCTTTTATCTCTGGCTTTGCACCTGACTTATTACGTTGAATAAACACCTCTATCATATTTTTCCCCTTCATCAATAAAAAAAGTAAAGCCCGGTAAAATCCGGGCTTTATTTTTTAATCCGGCGGCTACCTACTTTCCCAGGACCTCCCGGTCCAAGTATCATCGGCCATGGAGGGCTTAACTTCCGTGTTCGGGATGGGAACGGGTGTTTCCCCTCCGGCATCACCACCGGAAACTTTATTTTTTAAATATAACATCAAAGAACACTGTTTATCAAACTCTCTGACAACAGGAGGGAATTAGTAAGGGTCAAGACGCACGGTCTATTAGTACTGGTCAGCTGAATACATTACTGCACTTACACCTCCAGCCTATCAACGTGGTAGTCT
>CAYFQB010000075.1:0-11605 GCA_964345225.1 uncultured Nitrospiraceae bacterium
GGTTAATAAGGATTCCAGAGATGGCACGATACAAGTCTCCCGTGACTCTCTTTTAATTGAGGCACTATCTTGCTGCATGGGTCAAATTTCTCAGGACATCTTGGATGGAACGAACAACCGGAAGGAATGTTTATAGGACTTGGAACCTCGCCCTTTAAAGGTACTGTATTTTTCCTGTCATACTTTTCAGGTTTGATTTTTGGAGCCGAGGCAAGTAGAACTGCCGTATATGGATGAAGCGGCTTTTCAAATAAATCCTCGGTCTCAGAGTATTCCACTATCCTGCCGAGGTACATGACACATACCATATCGCTGAAATAATGAACTACCCTCAAATCATGACTGATAAATAGGAATGATATCTTAGATTTTTTCTTTAGTTCCTGAAGGAGGTTAAGTATCTGTGCCTGTATCGAAACATCTAAAGCCGAAAGTGGCTCATCTGCTACTATTATCTCTGGAGATACTGCCAGAGCCCTTGCAATGCAAATCCTTTGCCTCTGACCCCCGCTGAATTCATGAGGATACCGGTTTAGCACTTCTGATACGAGACCCACCTTTTCTAAAATCTCAACAACTGCATCCTTCATTTTAGACCGGGGCACTATTTTATGAATTTTCAATGGCTCCGAGATTGTATCATATACTGTCCTCCTCGGGTTCAGAGAAGCAAAGGGATCCTGAAATATTATCTGGACCGATTTTCTGAAAGACTTAAGAGAAATACTGTCCATATTGAAAACATTTTGTTCCCTGAACAACACCCTGCCTGATGTCGGATTCAAAAGCCTTAGGACAAGCCTTGCAACAGTAGACTTGCCGCATCCGCTTTCTCCGACAAGAGACAGAATGCTATCATCATTAATATGAAAATCAATTCCGTCAACAGCCCTCAACAGACCGTCACTGCCCCTGAATTTTCTTCTGGTTTGAAAATATTTCTTTAAAAATTCGACTCTCAGCAGTTCCATATTACCCCGTAATAAATTCGTACACCTGTATTAACCCTAAAATGCATTTCAGTATAAAAAGAGTTGGTGAATTAATTAGTTGGACATATTCCTTTCTCTTCCTAGAGGGAAATTTTTACCCGTTACATGGCTCATTCGCTAGAATTTTTAAACTCCCCCGTATACGGGTTACCCCGTTCTACGGGGTCAGACAGTAAAAATTCGGTCGATTCGACACGCTTATTTCGCCATAACGGGTGCCAAAAATTTCCCTATGTACGCTCAAGAAACATGCCCAACTATATAAAATGTATACCTGCTCCAAACGCATTTTTTGGGTTAAGCATATGAATAAATTTGAAATCAATATAATATTTTACCCTAAAAGCCACGTATTTACACCTTCTTAGCGGGATATATATCTTTTGTCCTCTGGCATCTCACAAAATGACCTCTGGAAATTTCTATAAATAAAGGCTCTCTCTTTTCGCATTCATCAATTGTGAATCTGCATCTGCCTGAATATTTACATCCCTCAGGAAGGTCTTCAGGCCGTGGAACAAAACCGGGGATAGGATTCAGCAAAGTCCCTTTTTCCTTTGGAAGAGATTCTAAAAGTCCTATCGTATATGGGTGGCGCGGGTTATTAAAAATATCTTTTGTATCGGCAACCTCCATAAGCCTTCCTGCATACATGATACCCACTCTCTTTGCATTTTCATAAATTATACCAAGGTCATGGGTAATAAACATTATGGACATTTTATGCTCTTCACACAGGCCCTGTATCAGCTCTAGTATCTGTGCCTGTATGGTAACATCCAGGGCGGTTGTCGGTTCATCTGCTATGAGAAGCAAAGGGTTGCAGGCCACTGCCATTGCTATCATTACACGCTGTCTCATTCCACCTGACATCTGATGAGGATATTCTTTTACCCTTAATTCAGGAGAAGGTATCCTGACAGCCCTGAGCAGCTCAACCGCTCTTTCCAGGGCTTCCTTTCTGGACATTTTCTGATGGGTTATAAGCACTTCTGCAATCTGGTATCCTGCGGTAAGAACCGGATTCAAAGATGTCATTGGCTCCTGAAATATCATGGAAATCTCATTGCCCCTTAATTGCCTCATTGATTCCTTATCAAGTTTTAACAGGTCTTTTCCTTTAAAAAATATTTCTCCTTTTGAATATGCATTCGGGGGGAGAATTCCCATGATTGAGAGGGCAGTGATACTTTTCCCGCATCCGCTTTCGCCGACAAGACCAAAGATTTCTGATTCATCTATATGGAAATTAAGACCTGCAACAACCGGGACCGGACTTTCAATTGTCCTGAAGAAAATATTCAGATCCCTAACATCAAGGAGGGGCACCTCGGATTACTTTTCCTCTTTCTTTAAAAGCCTCAGATAAGCCTCTGCTTCTTTGAAATCAGGATTAAATTCAAGCGCCTTTTCCCATTCCTCAAAAGCAAGACCAATAAGTCCCCGCATGTAATAGCTTAATCCCAGCTGTATCCATGCAGGGCCATAATTCGGGTTAACTACCTTGGCTTTAACAAAATGGACGATAGCTTCTTCAACAAGTCCTTTGTCCCTGAGGGCAATTCCGAGCTTTGTATGTACATCTGCGAGTTTTGGATGGAGTTTTATTGCCTTACCGTATTCCTCGATGGCCTCATCGAGCATGTTAAACTCAAAGTAGATATTACCTATCTTATAATGTTCATTAGCCAGTTTTCCGACTATAAAAGGATCAACAGTATTTGGTTCTGGATGGGCAATCTGGGCGGCAAGCGTAAACACTTCCTCAGCCTTCTGGAATTCCCCGAGGTCATTGTATGTTACAGCGAGGTTAAGTGAGGCTTCAGTGTATCTCGGGTTAAGCACAAGCGCATTTTCGAAGTGTTCAACAGCCTTTTTAAGATCACCATTTAAATTAGATATTATGCCCAGTTTGTTATGAACATCAGCATATTTAGGATTTTGCGATATTACTTTATTTAAAACAGTCTCTGCTTCGCTGAACCTGCCTTCTTCGAAATATTTATTGCCCAGGTTGTATAGTTCTTGAATATCTGTTTCCATGAATTTTTAAAATTATATGGATTATAAGGATTTCTTGTCAAGAAAAGAAGCCTTCATCTGCGCCTAACTTTCTTTAACTTGAAATTCCTGTCAGTAAATTCATCGTTCTTCTTTATCAAAAGCCATTCCTTCTCTTTCCCAGACATTCTCACAAGAACAAACATTCCTTTAAGCTCCCTGCCCTTGAAAACAATCTCCAGTTTACCTTCATTTATGCTCCCCTGCTTTAAATCATACGTTCCACTATCCCATATGAAAACATCGCCTGCGCCATACATACCTTCAGGAATCATTCCCTCAAAATCGGCATATTCGAGGTCATGGTCATCCACCATAACTGCAAGCCTCTTATCAGCGGGATTCATCGAGACACCCTTTGGAACTGCCCATGATTTAAGTACACCCTCCATCTCAAGTCTCAGATCAAAATGCAGTCTCTTTGCATGGTGCTCATGAACAACAAATACAGGCATATTACCTCTTGTTGCTGATTTCAGTTATTTGCTATTTACCCTTGTCTCTGTGCCCTATGAACTTTCGAAGTATCTCGGTAACGTCAATCGGTTACGTGTTTATTTAGTTTGTTTGGTGTCTCTAGTTTCTCTGGTCTATCTGGTTCGCCCTGCTCCCTGCTCCGAGCTCCCTGCTTTTTACTCCTTACTCCTTACTCCTCACTCCTCACTTTTCACTTTTTTAGTGCTTACATCCTACTTTTTTCCATGATCCCCTGATACCCTGATATCCAGCTAAATGTCTTACTTCCTAGTGTCTACTTTTTCAGAGCTATCTTTCATATTTATCTGTTACTGTCTTTAATGCTAAATCGTGTATACTTCTGAAAATATCTAAAGGATCCTCTATTCTGGCACCTAAGATAAAATCTTTATCATTATGCTTATTGCAGTATCTGACATTCACTCTAAAAGAATTTCCTTTTCCAATTGCCTGCCTATCGGAAAGTATGCACTCTATTACCGAATTAACAGAAATCGGTTCAGAACTTATAAATTGAACGCCGTTCTGGCTATAGTTTGTGATAAGAACAGGCAGTAAAGAACCGGAAAGATTCATTGTAATAACTATATATTTCTGGTATATCTCGGGCAAAGGGTACCTCGTCTCCCTTCTCATTTCTTGTTCTCTGACCTTACCGAATTGCGAGCTCAGTTCGATAAGGTCGTGAGCTATCTGAAGGTATTGAACCCAGCTAATTATTTCATTTACATCTTTCGATGCCTCATTTAAAATTTCTAATATTTTTTCGGAATTTCTTTCATGTCTTGCCATATCGATAATTAAAGAGATACCTGAAACCTTATTTATAATCATGTCAGCTATACATGCAAGCTGTCTTTGGTTTTTGATAAAACAATGATCCCTATTACTGCCGCATATTATCTGACATCTCGTTTTCATGGCTTTATAGTATCAGATAAAATTAAATTTTTATATTTAATATTTATTTTTTTTGTTTTTCTCACCTCTTTGTGTTTTAGTGCCTACTTACTACTTTTTTAGTCCTGAGCCTGTCGAAGGGTGCCCTTTGCTTCTTCTCTTTTTATCTTGAGTATGAGCAAAGTAACCATTCCGGCTATAAACAGTACACCTCCAATCAATGCCCATAAAGCTCCAGGCTCTCTGCTCACCTCTATCATGGCAACCGGGAAAGGTGCCATGCGAATGTTCTTAATATATATTCCAAGCCCCTCATGAAAAGAAGGGTTATTCGGTCCTATTATGTCACTTGTTATATGCCTGCTATCTTTAAAATACCTTATATCAGCAGACCAGCCATTTATATAGCCTGATATATCAACATCTGTTTTGATTTCATCAAAAACAACCACAAGCCCATTTGGCAGCTGAAGCGTTGTTCCCTTGTATACAAAGGCATTGCCTTTAAAACTCCCGTATGAACTAAAAAGGTGTGCCAGAAGTATGAAGAGAAACCCGATATGTATAACCTGTGGAGATATTATCAGGAGCCACTTTCTTACCTCGCGTTTCCTTATAACCGACTCAATGCTACAGATGAGTGTGTTTGCAGTAAGAAGGGACAGAACCAAAATAGCACTCCACAACCACCAGGTTATGCCAATAGGATATTTTACCAGCCAGTTGAAAAGGGGAGCTGAATGGATATATTGAAATTCTTCCTTTACAGGCATTATGAATGAGCCGTATAACAAAAGGCACAATAATACAAGCAAAAGCCATATTGTTGTTCTAACAGATAAGAAAAATTTAAGAAGTTTCTTAAATAATTGCAAGTTCATCTCCTTTACTCATCGCTTGGCGCATGGTGCTCGGTGCATGGCGTTCTTTTTATTCCTTACTTTTTATCCTTTGCCTTTTTCGCCCTGCTCCCTGCTCCTTGCATCCTGCTCCTTACTTTTCACTTTTCACTTTTCACTTTTCACTTTTTTAGTGCTTACTTACTACTTTTTTCCTGATTCACTGATACTCTGATACCCTGATCCCCTGATACCCAGCTAATTAGAATGCATGCGAGCTCTTCATAAACAGACTTACACCAAGATATGTAAACATCACTATGGCAAAACCGATAATCCCGAGTATAACTGACGGTTTGCCTGCCCACCATTTCCTCAGCCTTGCATGTAGATAAAGGCTGTAGAATAACCATAGTATAACTGTCCATAGTTCCTTTGGTGTCCATAGCCAGTAAGTACCCCATGCAAGATATGCCCAGATGCCTCCAAATACCATTGCCACAGAAAACAGGCAGAAGCCGACAAGTACAGCCTTGTACTGGAGAATTTCAATATCTTTTTGTGAAGATAAATTTAAATCTTCCTCGCTCTCCTTTACAATCCCCCCTCGTCCCCCTTTACTAAAATCTTCAACTAGATACAATATCCCAAGAACAGCTGCTATTGCAAAAAGGGCATATGAGAAGAAAGACAGTGCAACATGGGCTTCGAACCAGAAAGTACTAAGTACGGGGGGAAGAGGAGCATCATAAGGCCTGTACAGCAAAGAAAGAAAAATAAAAAAGACAGCAGAAGCCGTTATTGAATTTAAAAACCTCTTTCTGTTTTTCATTTTCCAGGCGACAGGTAATGCAAAAAGTACCAATGAGACAGATAGAAAAAAAAGCGTGTCATGCGGCCCTACAAGAGGTAACCTGCCTAGCAGCATGCCTCTTGAAAATATGTAATAGGACTGAAGTAAAAGACCGGCATATATAAAAATAGTCCTGAAATATCCGGAGATATATAATGCAACCGAAAGTATTACTACTATTAACAACTGATTCTGCATTCCTTGCATAGATTATGTCTTTACCCCGTTAGAAAGCCCCGCTACTAGCAGCGGGGTTAAAATAATTTCCTTTTTAGCGAATACGGCGTGCGATGCCCCGTTTGAGCCTGAAGGCCTTCCCGTTAGAAGAGCAAATTTCTTCTAACGGGGTTTAAGGAAAAATTTTTCCGGGATTTAGAATATTTTGGGGGTCAAATGCCTTCTTCATCTTTTTCATCAAATCTAGTTCCTCCGGCTTTATTTCCATCAGTATATAATTTGATTTTGTCAGACCGATACCGTGTTCTCCCGAAATTGTGCCGCCTAGTTCCAGTGTTACCCTGAATATTTCCTTAACGAGTTCTTTGGCTTTATCATACTCTTCCCTGTTATTCCTATCCACCATCAAATTCACATGAATATTCCCGTCACCTGCATGTCCAAAATTGACTATTTTGATACCAGTCTCTTCAGACATCTTTCTTAGGGCTTTGAGCATGTCAGTTATCCTGTTTCTTGGAACCACTACATCCTCATTTATCTTTGTAGGTTTCAGGTGATAAAGTGCAGGTGATAATGCCCGCCTTGCTTCCCAGAGTTTTTCCCTTGCAATATCATCCTCTGCCATTATTACCTCTCCATTCAGACTTCCGACAATGTCAGAAATCCTCTCTGCATCCCTTGATATCACAGAGGAGGGCCCATCCAGCTCTATGAGAAGCATTGACTCTATAGTCTTTGGAAAACCGACAGGTTTATAGTTTTCCACAGCCTTAACAGCCTCAGCATCTATAAATTCAAGAGTTCTCGGAATAATACCATTAGATACAATATCTTTTACTGCATCCCCGGATTGTTCCAGGTTTCCAAAAAGTACAAGAAGTGTTATTACATCTTCAGGCAGAGGAATAACTTTAAGCCTTATCTTGGTAACAACAGCAAGCGTACCTTCAGATCCGACAAGGAGACTTGTAAGATCATACCCGACAACTCCCTTTGCTGTTTTTATCCCTGTGTTTATAATTTTTCCGTTTGGAAGGACTGCCTCAAGCCCTATTACATAATCTCCAGTAACACCATATTTAAGCGCCCTTGGGCCTCCTGCATTCCCAGCAACATTGCCGCCAATAGTGCAGAAGTTCATACTGGTCGGGTCAGGTGGATAAAAAAGTTTATGCCGCTCAAGCTCCTTCTGCAGTCTTCCGTTTATCACTCCGGCTTCCACCAGTACGTTCAGATTTTCTGTGTCGATCTCAAGTATCCTGTTCATCCTCTCAAGGCTGAGGATAATAGAACCCTTTGATGGTACCGTGCCTCCGCTCACTCCGGTTCCGGCACCGCGCGGGATAACCGGAGTACCATTTTCGCTGGCGAAAATCATTATCTTAACCACATCAAGAGTATCCTGAGGCCATACAACTGCTGATGGCTCTGATTCAAGTCCTGATGCATCAAAGCCATAGCATAAAAGATCTTCCGGTTCTGTTGAAATTTTACCTGGCAAGAGTTCTGATAGTTTATTCATTACACATTATAAGAATATGATATTCGAGAGAGTGCATCTACTTATCAGCAGGCTAATAAAAGTCATTTTGATATCGAAGCGAACTTCTTTTTCTACCATATCTTCTATCACTCAGGATTATGCCTCCGCAAGCTGCATAGATATTACCTTTGAAACGCCGGCTTCCTCCATAGTAATACCGTAAAGATGCTGTGCGATATTCATTGTAGTCTTGTTGTGAGTTACAAGTATAAATTGTGTTTCTCTGGAAAGCTCGACAAGCATTTTTGAAAATCTTTCGGTATTGGATTCATCTAGGGTGGCGTCTGCCTCATCAAGTATGCATAACGGCGTAGGCTTGATTAAAAAACACGCAAACAGGAGAGCCAGTGCAGCAAGCGCCTTTTCCCCTCCTGATAAAAGGTTTATGTTCTGAAGCTTTTTGCCTGGGGGCTGGACTCTTATGTCTATGCCTGTTTCGAGTATATTACTTTCATCTGTCAGTACAAGTTCGGCTCTTCCGCCACCGAATAGGTCAATAAATACCTCTGTAAATTTTACTCTTAATGCTTCAAAAGCCTCCCTCAGCTTTCTTCTTGTTGTGCTGTTTATCTTTGATATGGCTTCTTCGAGTTCAGCAATAGATTTGTTAAGATCATCATGCTGTTTTACCATAAATTCATACCTTTCACGTAATTCTTCATATTCTTCAAGTGTTCCTAAGTTTACAGGTCCCATTTCCTGAATTTTATTTTTAAGTTCTATGAGTCGATCCTCTTCATCATTACTGACCTCTTTGAGCTCAATATCTTCTATCTCTACTCCATAATTGTTTCTTACGTTATCGGTAAGATTCTCCAGCCTCATCTTATGTTCTGCCTTCATAACGTCAAGTTCTGATATTCTGGACTTTACTTCCGCAATTTGCTGTCTCAAGGTCTTAAGCACCTGTTCAACAACACGCAGGTCCTCGTTCTCATTTTCAATTTCCTCTTTCCTCTTTGATATATCTGAACGAACCATATCAGCATCTGAAACAAGCTTCCTTAAGTTCCCCTCCTGCTCTAAAATCTCTGATTTACGCTTAGACATCCTTAAAAGGACTGATTCCTTTTCAGAATTCAACTCATCCTGCTTTTGTTTAAGTTCCTGGAGGATTGCAGTTGAAGATTCTATCTCATTTCTGATTGCTTCTATCTTTTCCCTGTTCGATACAGTTAAAAGCTTAATATCTGTTAATTCAGAACGGTATTGTTCCAACTCTGTTTTCTTTTGTGCAATTGTTTCATGAATAACTGAAGTTCCGGTTTCCAAATCTATTTTTTTTGATTCAATCACCTCTACCTTTTTTTCACGATCAGCAATGACTGTCTTTAAGGATTCCTTTTCTTTCGAAATCTCTTCAAGTTCTATAGCCAGATAAGCAAGTTTCCTGTTAATCCTTTCTTTCTCTTCGTTATAGTTCTCGATCGTTAATTTGGAAAGAGATACTTCTTTTTCAATGTTGTATATAGAAGATTCAACATTCTTAATGGCCTCTTCCTTCTCTTTAATAATTTTCTGGGCTATCTGAATTTCATTGTTAATATTTTCGATATCAGCCTTCTTCTTCTCGACTATCTCTTCCAGTTCCTTTATCTCACGCTTTCTTTTAAATATCCCTTTGCCTTCTCCTACTACTACGGCACCGGACTGCTCTAAAACCTCTCCTTCAAGTGTTACAAATATATGGTTACTATCTGACGCTCTGAGTACGGATGCAGTTTTAATATCTTTAACGATCAGGACGTTGCCGAGAAGGCTTTCCGCAATCCTTGAGTATTCTTCTTTTACCCTAACAAATTCAAGTGCCCTGCCAATTACCTCCTCCGGGATATTAAAATTTAAAGAAATCTTCGGGGGGACAACAGTAATAAATGAAGTCTTCCCGATATATTTACCCTTAAGGGAAGATATAGCGTTTTCAATGTCTTCAAAGGATTCCATAATAAATGAACCCGCCTTTTCAGCAAGCGCACTTTCTACTGCTTTTTCAAATTCTGCATCAACATCAAAAACGTCAGATATCGAGGCAAGCAGTCTGACATCCTTATTTGTCGCAATAAGCTCCCTCGCTGGCCTGTCAAAAACCATCTCCTTAAGAGAATCAAGGCGTGATATACACGATGCAATATCTTCCCGCACATCGGAATGAGATTTACTAAGAGTCTCGAGTCTTGCCTTGCCGGCAGATAGTTCCTGAACCAGAATTTCCTTCTTTTCATTCAGCAGAAGAGCTTCCTTATTGCTACTGTGGATCTCGGATTCAATATTGCTGACCGAAGACTCAATCTCGGCTAAAATCCTCCTTGAATCTTCAGACTCTCTTAAAGCAGAGTCTTCTCTCTTTTCCAGTGATTCCAGTAAAGTCTGTTGCTTGCCGAGATCGTTTCTCAGGCTGCTTAATTCCTCGGTTATCCTGAAAATTTCTTTTCTTTTATCTTCTATGAGTTCTTCCTTTTCACCAAGTCCTTCCTCAATTGCGTTTATGAACTCTGTCTTTTCTGTTATAACATCAGTATAAGCTTCAATTTCCTCCGATATTTTTGTGCTGTTAATCTTTAACTCCCCGCATTTCTCGGATATTTCTATACTCCTTGATTCAGCCTCTTCTATCTGCTGTGTGATTTTTTTCTCATACTCTACTATATTACTTATGTCGTTTTTGCAGACAGCTATGCTACGCTCGATTTCTGCTATACCATGCTCCATAAACTGAAAGTCATTTTGTATTGATTCAAGATTTTTTTCCTTTTCAAGCAGTTCAAATCTCCTTGTTTCAGTCCTGTTTTCTATATTCGTCATCTCTGCGTTCTTGACTGCTTCATTTTCCTTCTGTGTATTATGTTCATCAAGTATCTGCTCATGGGACTCTTTTATGCGCTGGTACTCTTTTCTTGTGATCTTTAACTCGATAGCATGCATTTCAGATGAAAGTTTTTTGTACCGCTCCGCTTTCTTGGCAAGTCTGTCAAGTATATTAATCTGCTTTTTAATTTCCGTGATAATATCGTTTATTCTTACGAGATTCTGTCTAGATGTTTCCAGCTTGGAAAGGGCTTCTGCCTTCCTGACTTTGTACTTCATCACACCGGCAATTTCTTCTATAATAAACCGCCTCTCATGAGGCTTTGAATTGAGTATCTCTCCTATCCTTCCCTGTTCAAGGATAGAATAGCTTCTGACTTCCAGACCGGTATCGAGGAAAATATCTCTAATATCTTTCAACCTGCACTGATTTTTATTAAGCATATATTCGCTTTCTCCGGACCTGTAAAGTCTTCTTGTAGTAGTAACCCTATCGTTCTGGCCCTGACCATTGTTGCCTTCATCGCCGTTCTGACTTGAAACAATCATCGTAACTTCTGCCATTCCCTTTGGCTTCTTTAATGCCGAGCCGTTAAAGATAACCTCCTCCATCTTCTCTCCCCTGAGACTCTTTGCACTCTGCTCACCAAGAACCCATCTGAATGCATCAACAATATTACTTTTGCCACAACCATTTGGGCCGACAATACATGTAATGCCCGGGTGGAGGATAAAAGTGGTCTTATCAGCGAATGATTTAAATCCTATAAGCTCAATTTTTTCGACGCGCATTCTATATAATATTAATAAATGGAAAGTAAGCTTTTATTGTAATAGATTATAACTTATAATAAAATTTACTGACAAGCAATTTTAGTTATATAAATCCTGTAGAAAGGACCGGGACTTAAATCCTTTCCTCGGTAAGGAACTATCATTAATATTTACCCCGTAA
>CAYFQB010000076.1:0-100957 GCA_964345225.1 uncultured Nitrospiraceae bacterium
TTAACGGGGCAGGCTGGAATTTAATGCTTCGCACTGGAAGATAGCCTTCGGCTGGAATATATATATTTATTATATAGTTTACTTAGTCATTTACTTCTAATCGCCTACTTTTTTCCTGATTCCCTGATAATCTGATACCCTGATTCCCTGCACCTTACTCCTCACTCCTCACTTCTTACTCCTTACTTTCCTTTGATCTTTGCCTTTTATTGACTACTGCCTACTTCTTACTTTTTGTTCCTTACTTTTCACTTTTTATGTAACATGTCACAGATTGTTACTATACATTTATGTGTCATGCACACTTTCTACCATCTTTCTAAACAATCCATTATCTAGTTTTTTCGTTTATAAATACCTGTTTAATAGTAAAAAATTAAAATTATCATATTTATTGTTCATCTGGCATGTATCTTGAGATAGTTTTAGTAGAAAGCAATAAGAAAAAAATGCCATTTTGGCGTATGAATTTATCAGATTGTGAAGTAAAGCAGGTTAAATGTGAAGATTAATGAAAAGCCATTAAAACTGAATGCTAGAAAGAAAAGACTATGTCCTTATATTCGAGACCCGTTTGATGAGTGTTACGTAGTTACTATGGCGAGTCTGAACACAGAGGAGTTGTTATATTATTGCGGCGGAAATTATAAAGAATGCGCGATTTATAAAAAAAATGTAGAAAAGCCTTAAACGAAAAGGGGGTAGCGATGGGGATGAAAGAGCTTGCTGAGGGAGTAATATTACAGTCAATTGAAGATCTGTGGAGTAAAAAACTGAAGAGTGAAAGTATCAGATTTTTCAACGGAGGCGGGTTTAGTATCTATGCCGAGATAGCCGACATGAACTTATATGATGAAGTCAGGCTTATTGACTTGGTTAACAGGATAATAGAAGTTGAAAGGAGATATGACGCAGCAAGGGGTGACAGGTGCAGAAACAGAACTTTTACAAAATGCCTGGTATAAAATCAGGAAAAGAGACGATAAGGAGCTATTTGAAGGCATGGTTGATAACACAAAGTCTATATTGATAGTGGATGACTCGGAGTTTGTCAGGGAACTTGTGTCTTTGATATTAAAAGGTGCGGGCTATGATGTTATCGAGGCGATTAATGGAAGAGATGCACTGGATAAGCTGGATAACAAAAAAGTTGAAATGGTGATCACCGACCTTAAGATGCCCATTATGAACGGCATTGAATTGATAAAGCATTTGCGCAGCAATGATATGTACAAGTTCATACCTGTAATTATTCTTACATCAGAATTCTATGAGGCTAAAAGGCAGGATTTCATAAAGGCAGGTGTTGATGGATGGATTCTTAAGCCATTTTTACATCAGCAGTTATTAAGTGTTATAAGCGGTTTAATTTAAGAAAGATTCTCAATATATTTAATAAGAAAGGGGGTTTTATTATGGAAAAGAAAAAGCCGATTGAATCATCAGAAAAGTTTCTGAACGTCATAAAAGAATGGCAGAAGCTTGAAGATGAGACGATAAAGCATTCAGATGATCTAATGAAAAGAACCGATAATCGTCTCGTTAAGATGACGATGGAGATGATTAAGCATGATTCAGAGAAACATAAGGTAATGCAGCAGATGTTAATCGACAGCCTTACAAAGGAACCTTTCAAACTTAGTCCTGACGATCTTGAACAGATTTCAGAAAGGCTGAACAGGCATCTGGCCGCAGAAGCCAAATCCCTCGAACTTGCTGATAAAGCGCTTAAAAACTGCGAGTTGTTTGTTACACGCTATATTCTGTCCTATCTTATAGCTGATGAACAGAAACACCATAATCTGCTCGGCAAGCTTAATGAACTTAAAAGGGCCACGGTTTTTGTTACCTAGACAATTTAATGAGAGATTAGGTGATAGAGATTAAGTTTTTGATGAATTAAAATGATTTTTTTTTAAAAAAAGAAGACAATGAAAAATATCGAACGGAAAGGTATTGTAACGGTCAAGGGTAATCCTCTCACATTGGTAGGTTCAGAAATAAAGGCTGGAGATAAGGCTCCGGATTTTATAGTACTTGATGGTGATTTAAAGGAAGTGAGGCTTAAGGACTTTTCAGGTAAAATAAAGATAATAAGTATAACACCTTCTCTTGATACCCCCGTCTGTGATATTCAGGCAAGGAGATTTAACCAGGAGGCTGCAGGTTTGCCTGATGATATTGCTGTATTGAACATAAGCATGGATCTTCCATTTGCTGTATCAAGGTTCTGCACAAATGCAGGGATTGAGAGGGTGAAGGCATTTTCTGACCACAGGGATGCCTCTTTTGGCACCGCTTACGGAGTGCTTGTTAAGGAGCTAAGGCTGCTTGCTCGGTCTATCTTTGTTATTAATAAAGATGATTTTGTTGAATATGCAGAGATCGTTCCTGAACTGACAGATCAGCCTGATTACGGTAAGGTACTGGAAGCAGTGAAGAAAATATCCGGTTAAAGTGAGGAAATTTTTGCTGGTATGAGTAAATCCCGTTAAAAAGGTGTTGCGTGTCGGTGGCTTAAGACCATCGACTGTAACCTGTCTGCCGTCCCGCTTCGCCGAATCGAGGCGAGCAGGCAGGCATATTTTTTAACCTCTGATTTAATCGAAGGCTTTTTTTACGGGGTAAAAGGACAGATTTATTATAGTATTTATTTCTGAACCAGAAAAGGAAAGGGGGAAAAGTATGTATACAGCAAAGGATTACAGCAAACTGTCAGTGATTGAGGGTTTCAGTGAAACGCTTTTGAAAAATCACTTCACACTTTATCAGGGATATGTGACAAACACGAACAAGTTGATTACGGCACTTGAGGAAATTTTGAAGGATGGAAAAACAGGAACACCCGAATATGCAGAACTTAAGAGGAGACTAGGCTGGGAATTCAACGGTATGAGGCTCCATGAATACTATTTTGAAAATCTTGGTGGAAATACTGCACTTGATCATTACGGTATACTCGGGAAGCAGATTAGCTGTGATTTTGGAAGTTATGATTCATGGGCAAAGGATTTCAAGTCTGCGGGTATGATGAGGGGAATAGGCTGGGTCATTCTATATGAAGATATAACCAACGGAAAACTCTTCAATTTCTGGATAAACGAGCATGATATTGGTCATCCAGCAGGCTGTAATCCTGTACTGGTAATGGATGTTTTTGAACATGCATTTATGCTTGATTATGGACTTAAGAGAGCAGATTATATCGAGGCTTTTTTTAAAAATATTGAGTGGCAAGTTGCGGAATCAAGGCTGAAATTAGTAAGAGAGGAGGTATAACATGAGTGTACTAGACTATGAAGGGTTAAAGATAGATATTGACGAAGAGGGGTATCTTGTTAATACTGATGACTGGAATGAGAAAGTTGCCTGTGCACTGGCAGAGCAAGAAGGTGTTGAAGAGCTGACCAGAGACAGGATGGACATAATAAAATTTTTACGAGACTATTACAGACAGTATAATCATTTTCCTATGCTCAATGCTGTATGTAAAAATGTCCACCAGGAAAGGGGATGTATGCAGCACCGGTTTATTGACCCCCTCAAGGCCTGGAAGATAGCAGGCCTGCCTAAACCTTCACCCCAGGTAATTGGTTATCTGCATGGTGAAGGTGGGGTGGTATAATGCAGCTTAATATTCTGCTGGACTAAAAAATAAATATAAATACACAAGCTATTTAAGGGACAAAACTATTAAGTTTGCATTTAAGATTTGGAGGTAAATATGGCTTACACGGATGAGGCATTAAAAGATAAAATTAGTGAAATGTATCCCGAAATTACCAAGTATGGTATTTCTGTTGATCTCCTTTTTAGTAGTGAAAAAAATGCCTATATTCTGAAATTCAGAAAAAATGAACATGAACTTACAACTCACCTTGAAAAAAAGGATGCCGATGACTGCATGAACAATACCAAGTGTGTTTATCTCGGCGTTCAGGTCGGTCAATTCATCAAAAATTTTGAAGAAAGGAATTAAAGGAAAGATTAAAGACTACAAATATTAAATATTGAAAATTGAAAATTAAAAAAATAGGTAAGCAGAGATAAACCCGCCTGAGAAGGCTAAATGTAAAGTAAAAATGAGGTAAGACCATGAATAAAAATGTAGCAGGTATTGATAAAACTCTCAGGATAGTTCTTGGTTTAGTCCTTATAATCGCAGGGCTATTTGCACCTCTTGGAGCAGGTCTTAGAGTCGCGGCATTTGCTGTTGCTGCTATAGCCCTTTTTACAGGCATCTTCGGCTTTTGACCACTATGGAAGTTGCTTAGGATAAGCACATACAAGGGAAAATAGTAGATTCAGGAAAATTAGAATCAATGAAGGCTTTGATTATAAGTGCAGACAATTTTGAGGATACAGAGCTTCTTGTTCCTTTTTACAGGTTGAAAGAAGAAGGGGCTCAGGTGGATGTTGTTTCAATAAATAAGGGAAGGATAAGAGGAAAACACGGCTATGAGGTTGAAATAGATAAAACCCTGGAAGAAGTAAATCCAGATGATTATGATATTTTGATTCTTCCGGGCGGAAAGGCGCCGGAAACTCTCAGAAGAGAAAAGAAGGTTATTGAAGTAGCAAAACATTTTTTCCAGAGAAATAAACCTGTCTCTGCCATTTGTCACGGTCCCCAGATTTTGATAACAGCAGGCCTGCTAAAGGGAAGACATGCAACCTGCTACAAGTCAGTAGCCCAGGAAATGAAAGGTGCAGGAACATTATACGAGGATAAAGAGGTAGTAGTCGATAGAAACCTTGTGACTTCAAGACAGCCGTCTGATCTGCCTGAATTTATGCGGGAGATAATGAAGAAGCTTAAGGCAAGATAAGTATGAAAGTTACCGACATTTTAAGGAAAGTTGATACAGTTGATCCTGATGAGACAAAAAAATGGCTTGCCGATAAAAAAGAAGGTGGATTTTCACTTATAGATGTTCGCGAGCCTTCCGAATATGAAGATGGCCATTTACCTGGTGCGATACTCATGCCCCTCTCTGAACTTGCTGACAGGCTTAAGGAGTTAGATCCATCTAAACCAACGATTACTTACTGTAGAATGGGTGGCCGTAGTTTGTCAGCTGCTTCGTTTATGAAAGGACAGGGTTTTCGGGAAGTTTACAGTATGAAAGGCGGGATTAATGCATGGAATGGGCATACAGCATCAGGACAGTATGAATCAGGCATGTTTTTAATCCAAGGGAAGAAGAAAGCTGAAGAATATATATCATTATCATGGGCGCTTGAGGAAGGTACACGCCAGTTTTACGAAAATATTAGGGAATCCCTGTATGATGAAGATGCAAAAAATATTTATAAGATACTTGTTAATGCAGAAGAGAAACATAAGGCAAAGCTTTTAGATACATACGGAAAGATTACTGGTTTAAAAATTTCAGGCGAATCTCTCGATGCAGATTCTTTAAAAGGAGTGATGGAAGGAGGTATATCTATTGAAGAAGCAACTGCATGGATAAAGGCGGAGGGGAGGACTTTTCAGGATATGCTTGAGCTTTCTATGCAGATTGAGATTAATTCGCTTGACCTTTACATAAAGATATTTCGAGAGATAGAAGATTTAGATGCGAAAAAAGTTTATCAGGAACTTATAAAAGAGGAAAAGACACACCTGTCACATCTAGGCAAATTGATTGACAGAAGGAAAGAAGATCCGCATGAATAGGCTTTATAATGAGAAATCTGCCTATCTTAGGCATTCTGCCTCACAGAAAATTGATTGGTATCCATGGTGCGACGAGGCGTTTGAAAGGGCAAAACAGGAAGACAAACCTGTATTCCTGAGCTCAGGTGGTATCTGGTGCCACTGGTGTCATGTAATGGCAAAGGAGTGCTTCGAAGAAGAAGAGATAGTAAATCTCCTGAATGAGAATTTTATAAATATAAAGATTGACAGGGATGAACGGCCTGATATTGACAGGAGATATCAGCAGGCTGTTGTTGCTATGGGTTTTGGTGGCGGGTGGCCGCTAAGTGTGTTTTTAACACCGGATAAGAAACCTTTTTTCGGCGGCACCTATTTCCCCCCCGAAGATGGTCACGGAAGACCTTCTTTCAGGAAGGTACTTAAAGAGGTTTCAAATTACTATAAATCAAAAAGAGAAGAAATATCTGAATTTACAGATAGACTTATTGAATTTATGAAGCCAAAACCCCTGTCTCAAGGTGAAATACAAGAGTCTTTAATAGAAGAAGGGCTAAAAAATATCCTTTGTGAATATGACTCTCAGGACGGCGGTTTTGGGAGGTCCCCGAAATTTCATATGTCAGGTGCAGTTCAGTTTCTGATAAACAGATATTTCTTTAACAGAAGTGAATCCATCGGATACGCAGTAAAAAAGACTCTCGAGTCAATGGCAAAAGGGGGATTACATGATCAGCTTGAAGGTGGCTTCCACAGGTATTCTACTGATAGGGCGTGGATTATTCCCCATTTCGAGAAGATGGCTGACGATAATGCATGGCTTTTAAGGAATTATATCGAAGCTTACAGGTTATTCGGTGATGAATATTTCAAGGAAGTTGCTGAAGGCATAATCAATTTCCTTAAGAAAGTGCTTTCTGACCCTGAAGGTGGTTTTTACGCAAGTCAGGATGCTGATGTAACACCGGATGATGAGGGAGGATATTTTACATGGAGTGCAAAAGATTTCAAAGAGATACTGACTGACGACGAATACAAAGTTATCTCTATGCACTTCCTGAATGAGCGGGGTTCAATGCACCATGATGAATCCAAAAAAGTTCTGTTTGTTGCAATGGAGGCAGAAGATATTTCCCGGAAGATCGGTGTGGATATTAAAACAGTAAAGGAGATAATTAATTTTGCAAAAGGCAAACTGCTAAGTGCAAGGAAAAGAAGGCAGATTCCTTTTATTGACAGCACGTTTTATACCTCTTTAAACGGAATGGCTATCTCTGCTTTTTTGCATGCTTACAGGATACTCAAGGATCCCTGGTTGAAAGATTTTTCTCTTAAAAGCCTTGGAAGAATAATGAGCATCAATTTTAATAAAAATGTTCTTTTTCATTCAGAAGGAGTCAGGGCAGTACTGGATGATTATATTTATATGGTTGAAGCCTTTATATCGGCTTATGAAGTAACTGGGGAGGTTTCTTATCTTGAGAGGGCGGATGAACTCATGGAAATATGCATCAGTAAATTATGGGATCAAGATGATGGAGGTTTTTTTGATTCAGAGAACACCGTGCTTGAAATAAGGCTTAAAAGTATAGAGGACATCCCCCATCCTTCAGCAAATTCAATCAGTATTATCCAGATGCTTAAACTATATCATATGACAAAAAAGGATAAATACTACGAATATGCTGAGAAGGCGTTAAAGATATTTTCTCTGAAAGCCAAAGATATAGGTATACTCTCAGGGTATTACTTCTGCGCAATGGATGCCTACCATAATATGCTCAGTCTTACGCTTGATGCCATAAAGGGAAGTGAGCTTGTTGAGACGGCACTTTCATCATTCAGACCTTATACGAGCATGGTTTACCCCGTAAAAGAAGTTTCTTCAAACGGGTCTCACCCAGTAAATAAAGTTCCTTCTGCTGATAAGGGTTCTGTTACTCCATGTATCAGGGGTGTATGCATGGAGCCTATAAATAACCCTGTTAGTCTCAGGGATTTTTTAGAGAGGAAGCAAGAAAGGAGGTGAGACAGGATGAAGAAGACACCGAGTAAAGAGGCTCTTGTCAAGGAGGCTGCTTTCTGGGCTGGTCTTAAAAAGGCTGTAAAAGAGAATCCTGGCAGGATATGTCACAAGTGAAAGGGTTGAAAGAGTTAAAGTTGCCGGTCAGGCGACAGGATGTATAATGCAGATATGGCAGTTCATACCATAAAGTCTCGTCCTTTTACAGGGGTAGAGAGTTATGAATAAATTTCTACCATATCTGCTGGCTTTAAATTTGTTCTAAAGAAATAAGGTAATGATAAGCATGACTGATTTTATCTCTTGGCGACTCCAATTCATTTGGACAAGCCGGTATTGCTTATTGAAGGGCAGAGTTGATAATTATGTTAATAATCGAGTTTGTAAAATTCTGAAGTTATGTCAATAAATCATACACATGAATTTTTTATCCAGTGGCATCTTACCGAGAGGTGTAACCTCAGGTGCAAACACTGCTATCAAACAGGGAGAGGAACAGATGAGATGTCCCTGTCCGAAATAAAAGAGGTCGTCTCAGAGGTCTCTGATATGATAAAGGCCTGGACTGATAACTATGATATCGCCTTTACACCGAGCTTTAATATAACAGGAGGCGAGCCTCTCTTACGCTATGATATTTTTGAGATTATTGATGAGGTAAGAAAGCAGGAATTCGATGTATATCTTCTTTCTAACGGCATTTTTATTAACAAGGATAAGGCAAAAAGGCTTGTCAGTCTTGGTATTAAAGGTGTCCAGGTTAGTATTGAGGGACCAAAAGAGATTCATGAAATGATAAGAGGTAAAGACAGCTTCTCTTCGTCTCTTAACGGGGTACGGAATCTCCTTGATGCCGGGGTTAAGGTCACTTTAAATACCACCCTGTCTGATGTTAACGCAGGCTATTTTATGGAGATAGTTGACCTCTCTTCTTATGTCGGGGTTCAAAGGCTTGGATTCTCGAGACTAGTTCCTTCAGGCAGAGGGGAGGGTTTTTTAGATAAAATGCTGGGAAAAGAGAAGGTAAAGGAGCTGTATAAAAAGATACTTTCCTTGAATACGAATGGAGTTGAGATTGTCACAGGAGACCCTGTTGCATCACAGATGTCATGTCGACCTGAGAATAATGACTTGTCATCAATACCCTCAGGTGGTTGTGCTGCTGGTGTCTCAGGATTAACAATCCTTCCTGATGGGACAATCACTCCCTGCAGAAGACTGCATATCCCTATCGGCAATGTTAGGCAAGATTCGTTAAGGGAGATATGGGCTTCTTCATCAGTCCTAAAGTTACTGAGAGACAGATCAAGTTATAATGGGAAGTGTGGAAATTGCGATAGGTGGACTGTTTGCAGGGGTTGCAGGGCGATTGCCTATGCCTATTCCCGATCAAAAGGTAAAAACGACTTCCTTGCAGAAGACCCGCAGTGTTTTATTGATAAAATAAATAATGAATGAACTAAGTGCCTTCATGCTATTATTATTTGGCCTATAATTTTCTATTCTGGTGCTTGACATTATGCTAGTCAATGGTACGATTTTCCCCTTCTAAAAAGTTTTATTGATAATATTTTTTTTCTTGAATAAAAAAGATATTCTAGTTTATACTTTTAAAAACAACTGGCTGCTTAAATGACTTAAAAATATCTTCTTTTAAGTCATTATCCAAATTTCCCCACTTAAAAAAAATTTAGAAAAATTTAAAAGATGCTGGAAAGACGAATGTTTGGACATCGTACTTTCCATAAGTAATTCTATTTATGAAGAATTGCGGGCATCAAAGAGAGGAGGTGTTTTTTTATGAAGAAAACTTTGGTAGTTTTTCTGTTTATTGGGATGATGGTTATCTCAAGTACTGCTTATGCTGGAGGGAGTGCTTGTATACAGGGTGAAACTGAAGTTCAAGCAATGGAATTGGAGGAAATAAAGGGACTGATGAAGGCACTTTCCGGAACACCCAACAGGACATTCCATGTTTGTGTCCTCGACGAATTCGGACATCTATGGGAAATTGACATCACGGGTCCTAACATTTCTGGAACCTTTTACCCTGCTTGCGGTTCTGATCCGTGGGTAGTAACCGGGGGGCATGTAGGATTAAATTTTGACGTAACTGCTTGGTTTGTTGGTGGCTATAATTGTTACTGTAACAACGGACATGAGTGGATTGGTACAGTAGACATTCAGACAAGGACAGCAGTAGGCCATGCATATCAATTAGATGGTTGCCTCGGTGATGGTCCAGCAACAGGATCTAAAGTACCATGTATTTAACAGTACTTGAAAGGTATCTCGAATATGAATAGCAGGTTATAACTAATGACGCCTGCAATTCAAATTTTTTTTCGTTAATCCTGTTAGAATACCTTCGCCTTCTAACTGGAAGAACTGCCTGCCCGCTTCGCCGAATCGAGGCGAGTCGAAGCGAGCGGGCAGGCCTCGCCATAGAAGGGCAGACTCGAATCCTAGAATCCTCGAATCCTTATGGTTTATACTTAGTCAATGTGGTTTAACAAGACTTTTTCGTTTTTCTGGGGATCAGTTCTTTTTGTTATGATCTCATATGCCTATGCAGTTGCCTTTGAGGCAGAGGTCATCCCGTCAGAAGTCAGACCTGGAGATGCCTTTATAATTAAAATATCAGGGATTAAGACTAAAGAGTATCCTGCCGTTGTCTTAAAAGAGAAACAGATTTACTTCAGCAGTTGCGGCGAGGGCTGCTTTATTGCTATATGGGCTGTAGATATGAAGACAACCCCGGGTATTTACCCGATCAAGATAAGTGTCGGTATAAATAAAACAAATCTGAAATTAATAGTAAAAAAGACCAGTTTTCCTGAAATAGCTATGACACTGCCTGAGAGCCAAGTATTCCTGAATCCAGAAGATATGAAAAGGGCTCAAAGAGAGGCTAAAAGATTAAAATCGATCTGGCCGGTTACAACAGAGAGGCAATGGGAAGGAAATTTCATACTCCCGCTCAAAAATAAGACAGGGACAGTTTTTGGGACAAAGAGGGTAATCAACAAGAAAAAGATTAGCATACACAGAGGCATGGATATAAAGGGGAAAGAAGGAGAGAATATTAAGGCTTCGAACAAGGGGAAAATCGTTTTAGCCGAAGAACTTTTCTTCGGCGGTAATACGGTTATCATTGACCACGGACTGGGAATATTTACAATTTATATGCATCTGTCTTCATTCAATGTAAAGCCTGAAGATGTTGTTTCAAAAGGTTATATTATCGGGTTTGTTGGTTCATCAGGCAGGTCGAGCGGCCCACACCTGCACTTTGGTTTAAAGGTGCTTGGCATAAATACAAATCCTGTTTCTTTAACCGGGCTGGAGCTGGAGTAACGCGCATAGCGTAAGGTGCAGGGAGCAGGGCGAAAAAGGCAAAGGACAAAAAGTAAGCAGTAAGCAGTAAGCAGTAAGCACTAAAGAGATCGTTAATTGAAGATTGAAAATTGAAGATTGGTATTTAAGATTTGCAATTTATATTAATAAATCGGCAATCGGCAATTGGAAATTATACAGATATGCAAGATCTAGAATTTTATCCTTACCCTATATTTGAGCTTTGTCTCCTTGTCCTTAGGTACAGAAATTATGAACTCAGCTGTGAATGCATCAGTCTTCTTATAATCGTGTGATGAACTGAGCATTGTCCAGTCTCCAGGTATCGGTTCGATAACCCTTACAACTACATCTTCCTTTTTGTGGTTCCTGAGGGATATCTCGAAGCCTACCTCATATGTGTTTTTTGCAATCTTTCTCCACTCTGTCTGTTTTCTTTCTCCGACTACATCAAAGGCATCTCCAATTTTTATTCTTACCTTTTCGTCCTTCGGGGTATGGTCTATTAAATTTTCACCAACAAATTGGAGGCTCTCCTCTTTATCATATTTATATACTCTCATCGTGCCTTTAGGAAGGGGGATGCCGAGGTTATGCTCTTTCTTATTTTCAATCTCCACAAACACACCGACCTTCTGGTCAGATATCATCTCGCCATGCTTGCTGCGGTAGTAATATTGTGCACCATAGTAGGCGAGTTCTTTCTTAACCGGAATCTCTTCAGCAGACACGAGACTTATCTGTTTTGTCTGGTTGTTCTTAATCGTTGATGGTCTCTGCAGGGTATATAAGTGATACTCAAAAAATTCCTCTTCTTTAAACTGTTTTTTCGCAGGTATTGCAGCTGCCTCTGCCATACGTAACATCTTGTCCCGATATCCGTATTCATCTTCAACCCTGTGTACGTCTCCTGCAACGAGCTTGAGTTTTGCATTTCTGTAAATTGTTCCGCTCTGATTATCGATTGTAACCCAGCCGGAAAGGTCTGTCATGTCATCACTCTCATTTAGTGTTAAAACATAGTCAGCTCGCCAGTTTATACCATTTGTTAAATAGGTAGCTTCAATCTTTTGGGTTGAGGTGATATTGTTTTCAATAAGCCAGAGGAGAGTTGGTTTTGAAATGAGATTCTCCGGGATCTTCGGAAATATGATTCTTCCGGGATAACCGAAAGTAATCTCATCACCGATTCTGTAAATTGGTCCTCCATTGTTTGAAAGAAGAGTGGCTTTTACAATTTCTTCCCTCTCAGTGTAGGGATTCCTGTAATACAGTTTTACCTCCTTGCCAACATACTTATCCAGGAGCTTATTTGGATTAAGCAGGTCGTACTCGTAGTTTTGCTCAAGGATCTGCAGGCTTTCTGAGTTTATAAGGGATTTTATAGAGACGCTTGTAGGTATTATCTTTGAAGCTACATCCATGAACCTCAATTTACCCTTTCCCCTGAATAGTTTTATCTGACGCTGGTCTTTTACAAGGCCGAGGTTAACATTGTATATTGTTACCGCTACACCTGTCTGGTCTTCCAGTCCGGTTGACATAACAGAAGCTTTATCGGCATTTTTCCCTGGTGACGCGATTGTACTGTAGACGCCTCCAACTAAAAAAAATATTACAAAAACAATATAAAAATATTTTGATTTCATTTCAAACCTCCTGCTTATATTTTTGTATTTCCTGATTTATTAGACAGAGGAATTTCATAAAAAGTTCCCAAAAAAAAGTCTATTTCTTGAGTAAACCCCGTTAAAAAGGAGTTGCTTGTTAGTGGCTTTAATCACCGACTCTAAACTGCTTGCCGGAAGGCAGGCATATTTTTTAACCTCCGATTTCATCGAAGACTTTTTTTTACGGGGTATATTCTTGAGAGATATTGAGGGCACTTGATATGCATGTCTTTTCTAATCTTATTTATATGTATATTGATAATAGATCAATAGAGCTTTGCTGTTTTTTCAATCTCTATTATTATTCCTGCACTGCTTTCCAGGATTTTTAAAGCTACACCTTTCCCTTTTTCATCTTCAATGATTTCTATTTTATCAATTAATGCCTTCAGTTTTTTTGAATCTAAGTCTGTAATGATGACATCTTTATCCTCGAGGGATTCTGTTTTAATTATTTTCCCGCCAAGCTTTTTAACGGCATTTTCAACCTCTGTTCTGGCAGTCTCGAAATTAATGACATTTATGGCCAATACTAACCCTTCCTCTGTTTTCTCGGCCAGGGCTCTTGCCCTGTATTCTTTTGACAGTGTTTCTTGTCTTGATTCATCCTTTGCAACAGCGTCTGAAAATGGCATATCCTCCTCCTGACTTACAACAGGGGAAGGTGCTTTATGTACATCTGCAAATCTGTCTTGTGTTTCAGGCTCTTCTGAAGGTACGGGTTGTTTTGAAGGTTTGGCAGGTACAGTTTCGCTTTCCCTGAAAGTAGGGATTTTTTCCTCTTTGCCTGATATTTCTTTATCTGCTGGACCGAGCCTGGTAGCCTGCAAGTCTGCCGGTATGTCAGCAGGTTTTTCTTGAGATTTTGCTTTTTCCTGCAGGATTATGCCAGTTTTTTCCTCTTGAGATATTTGTGGTGTAAGAACGGTGCGAGTCTCTGATTTTATCTCCGGTTGTAAGGTTTTGATAATATAAACTGTGATAACTGCTATTGCGATAGTGGCAACAGCCTGAATTGGCAGTTTTACATGGAGAGGATAAAATAATTTTTGAAAGAATCCCTTCCTTGTCTCAGTTCCTGCTTTTACCCTGGCCATTACCTTCTGGGTTAGCCATGGAGGAGGCTCAACCTCTTCAAGATTATGGACATACTCGACGGTTTTCTTCAGGTCGGCAAGTGCTTCACTGCATTTCATGCATGACCTGAGATGCTCATCAATCTGTGACTTTTCTTCAGGAGAAACCTCGCCTTCTATATGTGCAGACAGTTTATTTCTGATTTCAGCGCACTCCATTACAGTTCTCCTCTTGCCTTCTTCAGGCAGTTTTTAAGGGATTCCCTAGCCCTGAAGAGTCTTGATTTAACGGTTCCTTTAGCTATTTTAAGTATATCGCTTATCTCGTCGTATGAAAACCCCTGTATATCCCTCAAAACAAGCACCTCTCTGAATTCATAGTCCAGTGAGTTGATACATTTCTGAACCTTATGTTGAATTTCTTTTTTTTCGAGCTGTTCAAGTACAGAAGGAGCACTGGATGGAGCCTCTACCTGAATATTGCCCTCTTCTGTATGGATTGGATTATCTATGGAAAACTCTTCATGCAGGAGTTGGGCTTTTAACTGTTTAAGGCGGTTTTTAGAAATATTAATCACTATAGTATAAAGCCATGTAGAGAACTGTGACTTCCCCTGAAAATTCTTTATGCCTTTGTATGCAGATACGAAGGCATCCTGTACAACTTCGCAGGCCTCTTCATAGTTTCCAAGCATCCTGTAAGCAATATTAAGCATCTTCTTCTGGTGTTTCCTTACAAGGATTTCGAATGCGTCAGTGTCGCCTTTTTTGCATAATTTTACAATCTCGAAATCGTCATCTGCTGCTTTATAACCGTTTTCCTTCATTTAATTAGACAGTCCGGCCAGTATATTTGTTCCTTTAATTCCCTGAAATAAAGATTTCATGTATTGAGTCCGGAAGAATCATATGATCTTCTTCTTTAAATATTTGAATAACGCTGATTTAAGTTTTACCAGGCTATTCTTATTGTATTGTAGCATCAAAGTTACAGACTGTTAAGGCAGTTTATAGTTATATGTTTACTGTTTACAGTTTATTACGTGCTGCGGAGGCTGGTTGATATTATTACTGCGTATGATAAAATTTTTATATAGGGGGACATGCTAAATAGTTCGTGAAAACAGGACTTTAACTTGTACTGATTTATTAATGCAAAAAACACATTTTAGTACAAAAAGAGTTGGTCGATTAAATAGTTGGACATATTCCTTTCGCTCCCTAGAGGGAAATTTTTACCCGTCACATGGCTCATTCGCTCGAATTTTTACCCCTAAAAGAAACTCATCCTTTCAACGGGGTAAAAACTCCCCCGTATACGGGTTACCCCGTTTTACGGGGTCAAACAGTAAAAATTCGTCCCGACTTCTCGGGAACGCTTATTTCGCCATTACTGGTGCCAAAAATTTCCCTTGTCCGCTCAAGAAACATGCCCAACTATATAACATGTATACCTGCTCCAAAAGCATTTTTTGGATTAATGTTTACCCCGTTAGAAAGCCCCGCTGCAAGCAGCGAGGATAAAATAAATTCTTTTTTGCGAACACGGGGTTTAATTCCCCGTGTGAGCCTGTTTAACGGCAGGCAGGCCTTCCCGTTAGAAGGCCGAAGTTATTCTAACGGGGTTTATTATGAAGTTTATATGTAAACCACGTAGAAAAGCAGGGACTTTTTTGCTGGGTAAAGGAGTTTGTTATGGACTTAATTAAGGCACTCAGGGAAAGGCGTTCAATCAAATATTTTGAGACAGGCAGAGATATTTCTGACGAAAAAATCAGGGAGTTGCTTGAAATCTCGAATCTTTCACCTTCGTCTTTTAATCTCCAGCCGTGGAGAGTAATTGTGGTTAAAACTCCAGAACGAAAAAAGGTTTTAAGACGGTGTGCATTTGACCAGCCCAAAGCAGAGGAGGCATCTGCGGTATTGATTATTATTGCAGATCCTAATGCTGTCGAGCAAAATATGGGAATGATGCTTGATAGCTGGCAGGAGTTGGGTTATATCAAGCCGGAAATGAGAGAGACATATACCGGTATTGCAAAAAATCTGTACGGCCCGGAAGACAGCCTGAAGAGGAAAATTTTTGCGACTAAAAATGCATCCTTATTTGCAATGAGCCTGATGACTGCGGCAAGGGGTTTTGGTCTGGAGACGCACCCGATGGATGGATTTGACGATGAATGTATAAAGAAGGAATTTAATATTCCTGATGACAAGATAATCCCAATGCTAATAGCTGTTGGGTATCTCCGACCTGGTGTTACACTCCTTCCACGGGCGTTCAGAAGAGGCATAGACGAATTTGTAAGGTTTGAATAACTCGTAAAAAGAATAGTAACCCTAAAAGCAAAGATCAAAGGAAAGTAAGGGGTAACCCTTCGACAGGCTGAGGACTAAAAAAGTAGGAAGTAAAAAGCAAAGCAAAAATAGTTTCTTTAGTTAGTTTAGTTTTTTTGGTTTCTTTAGTTTAAACCAGATAAACCAAATAAACAAAACAAACCAGAAGAACCAGATTACGAAACGGACCATGTAAAGTAGAAAAGCTTACTTGACAGGGCAGATGTCGTTATCTTAACCGTTTGTTAGTCAAATTAACAAGGTATCTAAAATGCTAACAGGAATTCTTGCACTTACAAGTGATTGAAGTCTTCCTGGAGACCTTTTTTATTTTCATTGATAATGCCCCCCTTCTTAGGAAAATCAGGGCTTCATACCCGGCTTTATTTCATATTTTAAATTATATCATAAAGAGCACATCTGTAAAGGTCTTTTCCGAGCGGGTCACCGGAAAGCCATGCCCTGTATCTGCATCCACCTCTGCAGGATTCAATATACTCGCAATCACATTTCAGTTCATCAAGTCTGACAGGATTTATCCTCTGCCAGCATTCCTTAAGACCGTCATCAATTGTTCCGACAGAATTATCCGAGTAGAAGGTGCATCTTGAGACCCTCCCGTCTGCCGATACAGACATAAGATGCAAACCGCATGCATAACCTGGTGCCCCTTCGTGGAGTCCGCCACCGTAACCGTATCTGAGGTATTTTCCACCCTGCTCTGGAGATATCTGAAACTCGGCATTTTCTTTCAGTCTGCCAGTTATACACGGCACATCCACTGCCCAGTCTTTTATACCCATATTTGTAAACAGTCTTTGCATTTCATCAAAGTCCCCTAGATTTTTTGCATGAACCATTGTTGACACAGAAACTTCAAAACCAGAATCAAGAGCACGCTCGATAGCATCCATTGATGATCTGAAATTACCTTTTCCCCTGATTGCATCGTGAGAGTCTTCAAGACCGTCTATGCTGAACTGAATCTCGTTAACATTGAGATTTCGAAGAATCTTTTTGCCTAAAAGAAATCCATTTGTGAAGAGTATTTTCCTTAAAAAAAATTCCGGGAGCATTCTATTGATTTCATCAAACTTGCTATGGAGAAGGGGCTCACCCCCCGTTATAAGGACCCTTAATCCCTGCATTTTTTCTAATTCTCTTAAAATATTGCGTATCTGCTCGATAGAAAGTTCATGGTGGCCCTTATCTGCAATATAACAATGCCTGCATCTGAGGTTGCATTTATCCGTGATCTGCAGTTCGAGATATCTTAGAGAAGGTTCGGGGGATTTTAACAGGGGAGGTCTTTTCAAAAAGACACTTTCTTCTGTCAGTATGCTTTCCTTAATACAATAATCAACAAATTCATTATTATCGGAATTGCATCCTTTTTCAGAAGCACATTTTTTGAAAAATTCAAAGGAATCATTATCAAGCTCATAAAGTTCATCCTTTTTAATATTGTAAACGGATGGTGACTCGATCCATTTGAGGACAGATTCTTTCGATAAAAAGTAGCTCATTATTATTTATTATTATACAGCACATCAGATTTTTGATATGATTAATATCAGGGGTTATACATCGAAAATCAGCATAAAGAAAGAGCAGCTTATTTAAGGTGCAAGTTAGAGAGTCAACAATTAAAGTTTGTAAAAATTATTGTCATTATTATAAACCTGCAAAAGACGAAAAGCTGGCCTGCAAGGGTTTACTGGTTATAGAGAGAATAATTGAAAATGGCGGAGAGATACCTCTTGACATGTTAGACCTATCTGCAAAGTCAGACCGGATTATAAATCATAATACCAAAGAGATTCTTTTTAAGAATATCTGCATATCCTGTCCTTTTTATGAAAGTGATTGTGATTTTGCAGAACAGAAAGAAGATTCCAAGCCATGCGGTGGTTTTATATTCCTTGGACTTCTCCTTGAAGAGGATATTATTTCTGTTGATGATATTGTCTAAATAGTATAGTCTGTTGTAGCTGAAATGGAAATATACGATATATCAGAACTTGCTTTGAAGAATAATGGTGAATATGTACTTGGCTCATCAGACCTGAACACCCATGCATGCTATTTTATTTATGGCGTTCTGGATCAGGATGAAAAAGGAAGATTAATCAGGCCGGGCAAGGGACATGAGGAAATAGTATGTCTCATAAGCGGAGATATTCTGCTTCACGGAGAATCTGAAACCTTCAGCCTGAAACAGGGACAGGCATTCTACCTCAAGGGAGAAGAGACATATTTGATGGATAATACCGGTAAGCATAAGGCAGTCTATGTGATTTCCGGCGGACACAGCTCAGGTGTTAGCCATTCACATGAAGGTCATTAGCATTAATATTCAACCATTACATATTGAGAGGGGGAAATGGAAAAGTTTTCAATAATGGAAGTTATTGAGCAGGCTACTCAGACAGAGAAACTTGGTGCCCATTTTTACAACAGGATGGCAGATAAATTCAAAGATAATCAGGAAATTAAAAAACTCTTTGAGACCCTTGAAGACAAAGAATTACAGCATGAAGAGACCTTCTCCTCAATGAAAGAAAAAGTTGATGATAAGGATGTAGAGGGATGGGAAGAGGTTTCCCAATACCTGAGGGCTATCGTTGAGTCAGCATTTTTCCTTGGTAAAGATAAAGCTTTAACTTCTATTGAAAGTGTAAAGACAGTTTCAGAGGCTGTCGATTATGCCCTGGGATTCGAAAAGGAGACCCTGCTTTATTATCAGGTAATGCGAGATGTTATAAAAGAGAAAAAAACTATTGATGAAATTATAAATGAGGAGAAAAGCCATATTGTATGGCTTAACAGATTCAGGCAGAACATTGCCAGATAATATCGATGGACTATACAATCAAGATAGGCGGTGAGGCAGGGCAGGGCATACAGACGATAGGGGATACTCTTGCAAAAGTCTTCTCAAGGGCAGGGTATCATGTATTTACCCATCAGGATTACGAGTCTCGCATAAGAGGCGGCCATAATTTCTTTCAAATCAGATTCTCGGATAAACCTGTAATGGCATCAAGGGACAGTATTGATATTCTGGTTGCCCTTGACAGGGAGAGTATAGAGCAGCATAAAAATCAACTCTCAGAAAACGGACAGATAATATTTGATTCATCTGCTTTAAAACAGAAACATGAAGAGCAGCATTTTTTCGATATCCCGTTTGTAAATTTGGCAATAGAGCATGGCGGGAATAAAATAATGGCAAACACTGTTGCGGTTGGTGCTGTTCTTGGCATGCTGGGAATGGATCTTGATATACTCCATGAAATAATAAAGGGTACATTCATAAAGAAAGGCGAAGCTGTTATAACAGCCAATATCGCTTCTGCTACAGCAGGACATGATTTTGCCATTAAAAAATGTCTTAGGTGTTCATTTTCTGCTGCACAGAGGGCGAAACCTAAGATGATGATCACGGGTATTGAGGCAATAGGATTTGGTGCTATTGCTTCAGGCTGCAGATTTTATTCAGCATATCCAATGACGCCATCAACCGGGATTATGAATTATATTGCAGGCAGGGAAAAGGAATACGGAATAATTGTGGAGCAGGCAGAGGATGAAATAGCTGCCATTAACATGGTGCTTGGAGCATCCTTTGCGGGGGTAAGAGCTATGACAGGCACATCAGGAGGTGGTTTTGCCCTGATGGTTGAAGGGCTTTCACTTGCTGCAATGACAGAGACACCCATTGTTATAGCACTTGGGCAGAGGCCAGGCCCTGCCACAGGCTTTCCTACAAGGACAGAGCAGGGTGAACTGCTGTTTTCCCTTTACACTGCCCACGGAGAATTTCCAAGGGTTGTCTTTGCTCCCGGCACACCTGAGCAGGCTTTTTATCTGACCAATAAAGCGTTCGATCTGGCTGAAAAATACCAGATTCCTGCCATTGTCATTTTTGACCAGTATCTTGCTGACTCGGAGTGGACAGATGAAGGATTCGATCTAAGGAGGATTAAATTTACAGATTACAGGCTGAGAGGAGAAGCGTTTAAAAACCTTTCAGAATACAGGAGACATGCCTTTACTGACAGCGGTGTTTCGCCTCTTGGAGTCCCGGGAGATTCAAGACATCTTGTTGTAACTGACAGTGATGAACACGACGAAGAAGGCCATATTGTTGAGGATGCTGATACAAGGACAAAAATGGTACAAAAAAGATTATTCAAGAAGATACCTCTTATCGCTGAAGAGATTGACCAGCCACTTGTTTACGGAGATAGCGCATCTGAGATAGTAATTGTTGGCTGGGGGTCAACTTACGGTGTTCTGAAAGAGGCGGTTGATGAATTATCAAAGGACAATAAAATTGCAATGCTTCATTTCAGCGAAATCTATCCGTTCCCATCGATAGAAAAGTATGATTATCTGGATATCCTAAAGAACGCAAAACTGACCATCTGCATTGAAAATAATGCGACAGGACAGTTTGCAAGCCTTGTAAGAGCAGAGACAGGATATGAATTCAAGGCCAAGATTAATAGATATGATGGAAGACCTTTTACATTGGAGAGATTACTGGGAGAAATAAATGTCGAGATTGGAAGACTATAAAGGACAGACACCTGCATGGTGTCCCGGATGCGGGAATTTCAGCATCCTCAAGACATTTAAGGATGCATTGGTTGAACTGGATATAGAACCGTATCAATTAACAATCGTCTCAGGGATAGGTCAAGGTGCAAAGATGCCACACTATCTCAAATGTAATACCTTTAACGGTTTACACGGACGGACACTTCCGGTTGCAACGGGTATAAGGCTTTCCAATCATGAAATGCTTGTGATTGCAGTGGCTGGGGATGGAGACTGTTACGGTGAAGGAGGAAACCACCTGCTGCATGCCATGAGAAGAAATATTAATATAAAGCTTTTTGTGCATGATAACCAGATATACGGGCTAACAAAAGGACAGGCTTCTCCCACAAGCATGGAAGGTATGAAGACAAAGAACCAGCCTTTTGGAGTATTTTCTGAACAGCTGAACCCAATTGCACTGGCTGTAGCCCTCGACTGCAGTTTTGTTGCAAGAGGGTCTGCCGGAGATACTGAGCACCTGAAGTGGTTGATTACAGAGGCGATAAAACATAAAGGATTCACACTTATTGATATTCTGCAACCATGTGTAACTTTTAATAAAATTAATACATATGAATGGTACAGGCAGAGAGTTTACAGGATAGAACCTGAATACAATCCTCAAGATAGGGGTGAGGCTTTTAAAAGGTCACTTGAATGGGGGAACCGGATTCCCATAGGGATAATCTATAAAAATAACCGCCCTGTATATGAAGATAGAATACCCGTGATAAAGGATATTTCTCTTTTAAAACAATCTTTTGACGTTTCGAAATTAGAGGACACTCTAAAGGAGTTCTATTAACCACTTTTATCATGATAATAGATAAACAGGCAATAGCGTATCTGAGACCGGTACATGGCTTCTATAATATCGTTGTGATGTTTCTGTTCATGTATCAGGGCTGGCTTGGAATTAAAATAAGGAAAGGAAGAAAGTCAGGTAAACAGTCAATTAAGGCCGTTAAGAGGCACAGAAAGGCAGGGCCGGTTCTGGTATTAATGGGTATTTTTGGATATCTGGCCGGAAATACACTGGTTTATCTTGACCACGGACATTTTCTGGAACATTCCCTGCATTTTATTACAGGATCATTTATTGTGCTTTCTATAATTACTACATTTTTCATCTCAAGGAGGATAAAATCTCCTGAATCACCCTGGAGATTTCCACATTTCAGGCTCGGCATATTAATTATATGTCTTTATCTTATTCAGGTATTTCTGGGATTGTGGATTCTTATATTGCGTGTTGATACATTTAATTAAATATCTTATCTGTAGCTTGAGCATCGCGAGATATAGTTTTTTAAATTTTATTATTTATATTTTAAGAACCACCCGTTAGAAGAAAATGTCTATACTTTCTAAAGGGGGTAAACCCCGTTAGAAAAACTTCGCCCTTCTAATGGGGTGAAATATATAAAAATTATACCTTTCATATAAACAAACATCTTCTATGCACATCTAATTTACCCCGTAAAGTAAACCATGTCATTTTTTACGGGAATTACTTTAATAAACTGATGAAAGTACCCGATAAATAGGGAATAATTATAGTATAGTAAAAAAATCTGTTTTTATTTATAATTACATCTAAAGGTGCTTAAAACATAAACAGCAAAAATTTTAAATTTAAATCATTAATTGCCTGATTAGTGGTATATTCTTGCAAATTAGTTTAAAAATTGATAGCCTTTTGAAGATGTATCTGATTTGTTTTCATTACTTTGCTGCCAGTTTTTTAGGTATTCAAAATGAAAGATGAATTAAAGACAAAAAAACAGCTCATTAGTGAGCTAAAAGTACTTCGCAAACAAATTAAAAAACTTGAAAAATCCGGTTCCAATTACAAAAAGTCTGCCGATATATATCAGGAATGTTTAGATAGATGTAGCACTTTTTTACAAAACGAACCCAACCCTGCTTTAATCATAGATAACAAAGGTAGATATATCGACTGCAATGAAACTGCCTTAAGATTTTTAGAATGCGCAAGAGATGAGTTGTTAAAAAAGAGTGTATATGATTATATCGCCCCTGGCGATGATGAAAAACAGCTATTAAAAGAACACAAAAAACTATGGAAAGAAGGTGGTATTGCTGAAACTGATTACTACATCAACGGAAAAATCAAGACACTGAATTTATCCATAACCCCTATTATGTGGGGTACTAAAAAAGCAGTTTTAGTAATAGGCAAAGAAAGCACTGAAATTAAATATCTGGACCATTTATCAGAGTCATTGCTTGATAAAATTATAACAGGTGTTTCAATGATAAATGCAAAAATGGAGATTGTGTGGATAAATAAGAGTCTAAGAGATTGTTTCCCAAATATAGATGTCAGAAAAAAGCCGATATGTTATGGGTCATTCTATTCTCCACCCAAAAAGGAGATATGTGATTACTGTCCAGTAATAAAAGCATTTAAAACTGGAAAGGTTTATTCTTCAGAAACAGGTATTTGTGCAGATGGAAGAATATACAATGTAGTTGCAGTGCCTGTTAAAGACGTGAGTGGTATGACAAATTATGTAGTTGAAAATGTAATAGACATAACAGAAGAGAAGAAGGCAGCGGAAGCAGTTGAGCTTGAACACAGAAAGATGATGTCTATATTCGACAATATTGATGAGGTTGTTTACGTTAGCGATCCTGATTCCCATGAGATATTGTATGCAAATTATGTTGTTAAAAAACAGTTTGGAGATGTAGTTGGTCAGAAGTGTTATAAGGTTTTTCAGAATATGGATTTTCCATGTGACTTTTGTACCAATAAATTTATTTTTGGAAAGAATGTAGGCAAACCATATATCTGGGAATTCAGGAACAGAATGAATAATCGCTGGTACCGTTGTATTGACAAGGCTATACGCTGGACTGACGGACGGATGGTTCGTTACGAAATGGCTATTGATATCAACAACAAAAAAGAGATAGAAATTGCACTGATAGATTCTCAAGAAAAATACCGTGATCTGTATGACAATGCTCCGGATATGTATCATTCAATTGACAATAACGGGGTAATAATAGATTGCAATTTAACCGAGGCAAGAATGCTCGGCTATGAAATAGAAGAGATTGTCGGCAGACATATTACCGACTTTTTTACAGAGGAATCCACCAGACTTTTTTATGAAGATTTTCCAAAGTTGAATTATGAGAAAACTCAATTAAATCTGGAGAGGGAATTCGTCAGAAAAGACGGCACTACATTTCCAGCCAGTCTGAATGTTTATTCCGAGTTTAATGAAAACGGAGAATTAATCAAAACAAAGACGATTGCAAGGGATATAACCCTGCAGAAGCAGGCAGAGAAGGCTTTAAAGGAAAGCGAAGCCACCAAGAGGTCCATTTTGGAAGCTGCACCGATAGTAATTGGTCTTGTTCAAAACGGACTTTTTAGCTGGGTGAATGATAAAATGAATGAATTGTTGGGGTATGTCGAGGATGAGTTATACGGAAAGAGCGAGAGAATTTTATACGAAAGTGTTAAAGAATTCAAGCGCATAAAAAAGCAAAGGGATGAGAGCTTACTTAAGCATGGAAGCAGTAATATAGAGACCCAGTGGAAATGCAAAGACGGTGGAATAATTAATATATATTTGAGATCAGCCGCTGTCAATCCGTCAGACATTTCACAAAGCGTGATATTTACAGCAGTAGACATTACCGAGCTTAAGCTTGCCGAAGAAGCTTTAATGACAAGCGAAGAGAGATACCGGGTGCTTTTCGAAGACTCCAGAGACACAGTTTATATTACTACCCGTGACGGTACTTTCCTTGAGATCAATAAGGCTGGACTGGAACTCTTTGGCTACAACAGAAAAGAGATTGTTGGGCAGAGTGCTTTTAAAATATATGTCAACCCTGATGACAGAACTAAGTTTCAGAATGAGATAGAGAAAAATGGATATGTGAGAGATTATGAAATAAAATTTCGCAAGAAGGATGGTACAGAGGTGAACTGCCTGCTCACTTCAACTCTCTGGAAAACAGTTGATGGAAGAGTTCTCGGATACCAGGGTATGATACGGGATGTTACCGAGCGGCGGAGGATGGAGGAAGAACTTTTCAGGGTTGAAAAACTCGAATCAATAGGGATTTTAGCTGGGGGTATTGCCCACGATTTCAATAACATCCTTACCGCAATTTTAGGTAACATTACTCTTGCAACGATGTATACAAAACCCGAAGACGAACTTTTTAAGAGATTGATAGAGTCTGAGAAGGCTGTCCTGCGTGCAAAGGATTTGACCCAGCAACTGCTGACTTTTTCCAAGGGTGGGGTGCCTATCAAGAAAACAGTATCTATCGGTGAATTAATAAGAGATTCAACGAGTTTTGCACTAAGGGGTTCAAATGTCAAATGTGAATTTATGTTTCCGGAGAACCTCTGGCCGGTTGAAATTGATGAAGGACAGATAAGCCAGGTGATTAATAATTTGGTTATTAATGCTGACCAGGCAATGCCCGAGGGAGGGACGATTGAGATTGTTGCTGAAAATAAAACTATCGAATATGAAAGTAGCCAGTCTCTTTCTGAGGGACGGTATGTTGAGATAACCATTAAGGATATGGGTATAGGTATACAAAAAGAGCATCTGCAAAAGATATTTGATCCGTATTTTACCACCAAACAGAAAGGTAGCGGTCTCGGGCTTGCTGTCACCTATTCAATTGTAAAGCAGCACAGTGGGCATATTACCATAGAATCTGAATATGGAGCCGGGACAAACGTACATATATATCTGCCTGCTTCAGAAAAGGAGATTCCTGATAAAAAATACGCTGAGAAAAGACCTATTATTGGAAAGGGAAGGATTCTGTTTATGGATGACGAGGAAATAGTCAGAAATGTTGCCGGTGAAATGTTGAGGCAATTGGGATATGAGGTTGAATTTGCCTTAGATGGAGCAGAAGCGATTGAACTTTATAGTGAGGCTAAGGAATCAGAGCGTCCTTTTGATTCAGTAATAATGGATTTAACGGTTCCCGGCGGTATGGGTGGCAGGGAGGCGATTAAGAAACTTGTTGAAATAGACCCCGGGGTCAAAGCAATTGTTTCGAGCGGTTATTCAAATGATCCTGTGATGGCAAATTACTGGGATTACGGATTTAGTAATGTTATCGTAAAACCGTATAACATGGTGGAAATCAGTGAAATATTGTATAGAGTTATAACTGAACAGTCAGGGTGAACCCTGTTAGAAGACCTTTGCCCATATAGCTGGCAGGCCTTCCTGACGGCAGACAGGCTCACACTGGGCATTAAATCCCGTTAGAAGAAAATAACAGTAATTTCTAAACGGGGTAAACCACCATGTTCTCTAAAAAGGAATTTTTTTTTCATCCCCACTGCAAGCCCCGAAAGACCTCTGGTCTCTTATGGGGCAAGCAGCAGGGATTACTAACAGGGTGAATTATTAAAAATTGCATGTTTAACCATTCCTAACCCCGCCTTTGATCAAAGACCTGCTTTTCACGCATAGCACAAAGCGCTTTGTATAAAAAGTAAGCAGTAGGCAGTAAGGAGTAAGCAGTAAATGAAAATACAGGGGTATATAATCGTAAAACGGTTACGGTAACGACGCCCGCCCTGTCAAGTAAGCTTTTCTACTCTACAGGGCCCGTTTTGTCAAAAGGTTACGTCTTACGGTAACGGTTTCGAAGCCCGTTTAGTAATCTAGTTTCTCTAGTTTTTCTGGTTTAAACTAAAGAAACAAAAGAAACTAACTAAAGAAACTATTTTTGCTTTGCCTTTTACTGCTTACCGCTTAGTGCCTACTTCCTACTTAAAGCATTGCTCATAGTTTTTCCTCCTATGGCTACACAAAGCTAACTTATTTATAATAATATAAATGTTAAAATTAACTATGTCTGAAAAAAGGTGTAATAACATACTCGTAAGAGGTGTAAACTGGATTGGTGATGCTGTAATGACTATGCCTGCCTTAAGGGCGCTTAGACACTCGGAACCCGGTAAAAAAATAAAACTGCTCGTCGAACCCAGGATTTACCCTTTATTCGAGAAAGACCCGAATGTAGATGAGATTATATTGTACAAAGATGAATATAGGAGTATTACGGGAAAGTTCAGGCTTGCAAATATGCTTAAGAAAAACGATTTCTGCACGGCGGTTCTTTTTCAGAATGCGATCGATGCAGCAATTATAACATTTCTTGCCAGGATTCCCGAAAGGATTGGATACAGCAGAGATGGGAGGGGATTACTTCTTACAAAACCCGTCCCTTTTGACAGTCAAAGCAGAAGACTCCATCATATCGAATATTATCTAAGCATGCTCGATAAGGCAGGATTTGTTACAAAATATTCTCTGCCCTGGATCTATATGTCTATCGTTGAGAGGCTTGAGGCAAGAGAGATGCTTAAAGATCTAAGACAGCCTGTTATTGCATTAAACCCGGGTGCTACTTACGGGTCTTCAAAGAGATGGCACACTGAACGTTTTGCAGAAGTAGCTCAAAAAGTGATTGATGAGATTGATGGCAGCATAGTAATCTTAGGCGGACCAACGGAAACAGGAATTGCAGAAGAAATTATAAAGACAATGCAGACACATGACGTTCGGCAATCCCTGCTTAATATGGCCGGTAGAACCGAACTGAGAGAGCTTGTTGCCTTAATCTCGGAATGCGATGTACTTGTAACAAATGATTCAGGCCCGATGCATATTGGATATGCTGTTGGCACACCTGTTGTTGCAATATTCGGTTCTACATCGCCTGAACGTACAGGCCCGGCCGGTAAAGGCAATATTGTTATCAGCAAAGAACTGGATTGTTCCCCATGTTTTGAGAGGAAATGCAAAAATAGAGACTTGAAGTGTATGGATATAATTACCTCCGGTGAAGTTTATGAAGCCGTAAAAACACTAATTTATTCAAAAAGGGCTGTATTTTTTGACAGAGATGGTACATTATGCAGAGATGCGGGATATCTGAACAGGATGGAAAACCTCGAAATCTTTCCTGAAATCAACTGTCTGACAAGATTAAAGGAGAAAGAATTCACTTTGATAGGCGTATCAAACCAGTCAGGAATTGCAAGGGGACTGGTTGAGGAAGATTTTGTGAAGCAGGTTAACAATATTTTTATTGATAAATACGGATTCAATGATTTTTACTACTGTCCGCATCATCCTGATGAACATTGTTCATGCAGAAAACCGGAGCCAGGTCTTCTTTTGAAAGCCAGGATTGACCATAATTTAAACCTGAAGAAATCATTTGTCGTTGGAGACAAGGAGACGGATATGCTTCTTGCAAAATCGTCAGGTGCAAAGGGCATATTTGTTAAAACAGATCAGGATAGTTTTTCCGAGAACGCTGATTTTGTTGCAGGAGATATCGAGGAAGCTGTCAGTATAATTTTAGAAAATAGCTGAAAAGAAAATTATGGGCAGGGTCAGGTTTTACAGAAAGATATTAATTATCAAACCAAGTTCTCTGGGAGATATCATCCATAGTCTGCCTTTTCTGAATTCTATAAAATACAGTTTTCCTAAATCAGAAATACACTGGGTTATTGCAAAGGGGCTGGAGGGGCTCCTTGAAGGGCATCCAATGGTTGACAGATATATAATAGTAAACAAGGAAATGTGGAAGAAGGTCTCAAGAACAGGTGAGACCATAAAAGAGTTAAGGCGGCTTTTTAAAAAACTGAAAAATGAAAATTATGATCTGGTTATTGATCTTCAGGGTTTACTGAGAAGCGGTATTATTGCAATGGCTACACGTGCTCCTGTGAGGGTAGGATTTACCGAGGCAAGGGAAGGCAGCAGGCTTTTTTATAATAAAACTGTCGAAGGTGGAAAAAATATGCACGCTGTCGACAGATATATGAAGATTGCGGAAGCGCTTGGTTGCGATACAGAAAAAAAGATTTTTCCATTTCCTCTGATAAAAAATGATTTAAAAGATATAAGGGAAATCAAAGGCGCTTTAAAGGATTATGCTGTAATTGTTCCCGGTGCAAGATGGGACACAAAGATATGGCCCTGGGAGAATTTTGGCAGGATAGCCTCAATGCTACCTTTAAAATCTTTTGTAGTAGGTGGCAGGGCTGATGTATCAATTGCAGAAAAAGTGGTCAAGGCATCCAATGGAAAGGCGCTATCTCTTGCCGGCAGTACAAATCTGAGGGAATTGATAGAAATTATGAGAGATGCGAGGTTTGTGATTTCCAATGATTCTGGCCCTATGCATATTGCAGCAGGTTTTAATGTGCCAGTTGTTGCTATATTCGGACCAACAAGTCCTTTAAAGACAGGTCCATACGGCAGGGGGCATATTATCATAAAAAGTGATGAAGAATGTTCTCCGTGTTTTAAAAAACGATGCAAAGACTTAAAGTGCATGAAAGGAATCACAGTCGGCGGTGTTCATGAAAAGATCCGCGACATTTTCGGGTAGTAGAGATTTTTTTAAAAGGAGTTATATAGTTGAAACTCGGAATATTTATTAACAATGACAGGCATCTTGAACATATAGTCGGGATAACAAAGGCAGCAGTCTTTAAGGGTCATGAAGTAATTATGTTTAATATGGATGACGGTGTAAAGCTTCTTGGAAACCCGGAATTTTCAGAGCTATGCGGGACAAAAGGTGTTTCAATAAGTTTTTGCGACTACAGTACTATAGATCTGGGAATAAATAAAAAAGGCATTCCCGGGGAAGTAATCTGCGGGAGTCAGTATAATAATGCGTTAATGGTCCGTGAAGTTGACAGGCTTATTGTTTTATAAATATTAAAATGTAAATTTGAAAATAAGTTATATGAAGATTCTTTATATACTCAACGATGGACCTGAAAAATTGTCAGATCAGATAATTAATGTGCAGTTGAAAGATCATGAGGTAAAGGTCATTGACCTTTCTAAAAAAAAGGTTTCATATGAAAGTATTATAGATGATATTTTTTCATATGACAGGGTCATTTCCTGGTAATAATGAGTTGACCTGGGAAAGAAATAATGGGCAATAATCAGCCCTTTCTCAAGAAAAAAGGCTGTTTGTTCATTGTTTCATTACTTACACTTCTTACATATTCAGTTCTATTTCTGGCGCGATCTCTCGATGATAATAGACTCACCAGCTGGCAATGGGCATTTCAAAAGGCTGATGAGGTCGATATCTTCTTTATCCTTGTATCAGGCATTATCATTGCGTTTATTATTTCAAAGTTTCTGCTTTCAAGGCATTTTTCTTCCTTTTTTCTTTTTCTGATATCATTTGTTGCCTCATTTATCTTCTGGAAAGAGCCCGAGGTTATCGTGGATGCCTCAAGATATTTCACACAGGCCAAACATCTTGAGATATACGGGATAAAATATTTCATAGAGGAATGGGGCAGGGGTATTAATGCCTGGACTGATATGCCGGTTGTCCCATTTCTTTACGGCCTGATTTTCAAATTTTTCGGGGAGACAAGAGTTTATATACAGATTTTCTCAGCCCTTATTTTCTCTTCGACAGTTGTGCTTACCTGTATGATAGGTAAAACCATCTGGAACGAAGATACCGGTTTATTGGGTGGACTGCTTCTTCTTGGGATGCCGTATCTGTTAACGCAGGTGCCGCTTATGCTTGTTGATGTAGCTACGATGTTTTTTGTAACACTCTCGATTTTTATTTTTATAAAAGCAATAGAAAGAGGCGGGGCAAAGATGATAATTCTTTCATCTGTTGCAATAGTATTTGCTATTTTTTCCAAATATTCAACATGGTTAATGCTTTCAGTTCTGATTGTTATATTCTTGGTTTACCTGGGAATTCTTCCATCTTATATCCCCCGGCACAAGGGGAGTGGGTGGAAAAAAGTTTTTTATAGAGTTTCCATAATCGCATTAATTTCAGGACTATTAATTGGAATTGTACTTTACTACAGATTCGACGTCTTTTCAGAACAGATCAAACTTTTAATGACCTATCAGAGACCGGGTCTGCAAAGATGGGGTGAGAGTTTCATATCAACTTTCTTTTTCCAAATTCATCCTTTTTTAACTATAGCTGCGTTATACTCCGTTTATTCAGCAGTCAAGAAAAAAGATTTTAGATATCTGATCATAATATGGATGGTGCTTCTTGTTGTTTTTATGGACATCAGGAGGATACGTTATGTCATAATGGTTTTCCCTATGTTTGCATTAATGGCCTCTTACGGTTTGCAGGAAATCAAGGATAAAGATCTGAGAAAATTTGTTGCTATGTGCACTGTGACATCTTCCCTAATTGTTGCGATCTTTGTTTATCTTCCATTATTACAGAGTATGGGTGCGGTAAATCTGAAGGATGCCGGAAGGTATTTAAATTCTGTCAAAGCAGAGACTATAGAGGTCTTAACCATACCCTCTGAAGACGATACAATCAACATGGCTGTTTCCGTGCCGATACTTGATTATTTTACGGACAAGAACTTGTACTATCATTATGATGCAGGTCTGCCCCCTCCCTTTGAAAAGATTAGTGAATCGTCACTAAGGTTTACATGGGAATATAAAAATCCTGATTACTATAAGGCTCACAAAACAGGTTTAGTAGACAACAGTGCAATAGTAGTGATATCAGACAGGCCGGGGAGACAGATGCCTGACAATATCAGACAAAGGATAAAAGGTTATCAAGAAAGCAAGAATTTTAAAACTTCTGCAGGATTATTCCGTTACAGACCGGTTGTCATGATATACCTGCTTTCCCCTTATAACTTTTAACTTGATAATTCCATAGAAAATTAATGAATTTAAAGAAGTAATACACGGTTTAACAACGGTTGACAAGTCATGAGTTCTGTGATATTTTAAACCCTGATAAAAAATAATTTCAGGACTGGAGGGGAGACAATGGAAAGTGTAGGTATTGGCTTTATAGTGTCCGGATTAGTGGTGGGGCTACTCTTCGGCTTTGTTCTACAACGAGGAAGGTTTTGTATGAACACGGCCTTCAGAGATATAATATTCATCAATGACCTTACCCTTTTCCGTTCGTATCTTATTGCCTTGATGACCATGATTATTGGGTCCAATATACTCAATGACATTGGACTAATACACTTGAAGAGCCAGTCATTTTATCCTCTGGCTAATATTATTGGAGGCTATCTCTTCGGAATCGGCATGGTCCTGGCAGGCGGCTGTGGAAGTGGAATATGGTACAGGGTTGGAGAAGGTCAATTTGGATCGATATTTGCGGTTCTAGGTTTCTTTCTGGGCATAGGTGCAACAACCAACGGTATATTAAACCCGCTATATACAGCATTAAGGAGTGTAGTGGTTCCTATTGCCGGAGTACGTAATGCAACCCTGTGGCAGATATTTGGAGACGGAATGGCTATAAAATGGATAGTAATAGCGGTTCTTTTTGTTGCTGCAGCTATCTTTATCCTTAAAGGCAAGCCGTTTTCAATAACCAAGCAGAAAGGATTTTTCTGGTCTGTAACCGGTCTTCTTATAGGTAGTTTGGGTATACTTGCATTCTGGGCTTCCGAGTACTTTGGAGGTGGATTTGCAAGAGGTCTTAACTTCACAACTCCTACAGGTGAATTATTCTTTACCGCACTGACCGGAGATGCAAAATCAAAGTTTTTCCCGATGTTTTATCTCGGATCTTTCAAGGTTACCTGGGCATCACTTTATATTATAGGAGTTCCAATTGGTGCCTACATCAGTGCAAGGGTTTTAAAGGAGTTTCTCTGGAAAGCTCCTCCTGTGGGTGAACTTCTTACAGTCTTTGGCGGAAGCTTGATGATGGGTTTTGGCGCAGTATGTGCAGGCGGATGTAATGTAGGACAGGCACTTACCGGCTTTACAACATTATCAATTGCAAGTATTGTTGCATCGATATTTATAGTCCTTGGCAACTGGACAATGGTTTACTTCAAATTCATTAAACCCATGAAGGACATGTAACAATTATTAAAAAATTTACGCGTTACGGGTTACAGGTTGCGAAGTTACAGGTTACGGTGTTTACTCGCATCTCGTAACCTGTAACCTGTTTAATTAGAATTTAAAAAATGGTTATTGATGCACGGACACTCAATTCTCAGGAACTTTTTATAAAACTTAAAGAGATACTTGCCTCACAGATTGGCAAGGATGTTTTTATTGAGATTATGCTTAATACACAGAGTGAGACTAAAAGACTAAAAGCTTTTGTTTCCATGTCAGGATGTCAGACAACAGATGTGGAGAAGAAAGAGGGATATTATGTCATGTGCATAAAAGGGAGTCCCTGCTGCGTTTGATGAGGATGCATTTTTAGTAGAAAGTGTCCTGATTAATATAACCAATGTATTAAACAGATAGCGACAGACCAATTTTCATTATATTTTCGGGGCAATCGTTGAGATGCCCCTAAATTTTTTTTTATAATCATATATGGATTCCCCACAGAAAACTTCACAGTTTTCTAAGATGTCTCAGGCGGGCGGCAAGGAGAATGCTACCATCATACTTGGAGGCGGCCTTGCAGGGCTTGCAGCCGGCTTTGTCATGAGCAGGGCAGGTCATTCAGTTATCGTTTTCGAAAGAGACCCTGTAGTTGGAGGCCTTTCTAAGACGATAGTTCAGGGTGAGTTCAGGTTTGATCTGGGTGGTCACAGGTTCCTTACAAAAAATGAAAAGATAGAGCATTTTGTCAAAGACCTACTGGATGGAGATTTTTTAACGGTATCACGAAAAAGCAAAATATTCATGCGCGATAAGTTCTTTGACTACCCCCTGAGACCTTCTGATGCTATTTTTAAACTGGGTATACCCGCTACTATAAAGATAATTGCAGACTATAACTGGGAAAAGATAAAAGGCTTTTTTAACACACCTGTCAGTATTTCACTGGAAGACTGGGTGGTGAGCAATTTCGGACGTACCATGTTTAATCTATATTTTAAGGAATACAGTGAAAAGGTATGGGGTATAGAGTGTAAAAGAATAAGCAAGGAATGGGTGGCACAGAGGATAAAGGGTCTTTCCCTCTGGACTGCAATGAAGAATGCCTTCTTTAAATTCAGCGGTAAAGATATAGATACTCTTGCTGATAAATTTATCTACCCAACAATGGGAATCGGACAGATTTCTGACAGGTTAAGGGAAGAGATTGAGGGGAGAAACCAGGTATTAACAAATACCAGAATCTTACAGATTAAACATGAAGATTTTGTTGTTAAGAATATAATCACAGAAAATCACGAACATCTTCACGATATTGAGGGGAGGGAATTTATCTCCAGCATCCCCTTAACAAACCTCGTTCAAATGCTTGCCCCGGCTTTACCAGAAGAGATACTTGAGGCAGCCTCTCAACTTAAATACAGAGACCTCGTGATAGTTGCAGTTATGCTCAACCGAGAAAGTATTACAGATCTTACATGGATGTATATACCTGAACAGAAGATATCCCTTGGCAGGTTACACGAACCAAAGAACTGGAGTCCGAACATGGCGCCGGAAGGTAAAACACATATAATAGCTGAATATTTCTGTTTTGATGCTGACGAGATATGGAACTCTCCTAACGCAGAACTGGTATCCATGACCGTGAGACAGTTGGAAACTTTGGGTTTTATAAACAAAAATGAGGTGATAGACACTTGTGTTATAAGGGTGCCAAGAGCCTATCCTCTGTTCGAGGTAGGCTATACAAAATATCACACAAAGATTTTAGGATATTTGGAGAAATTTAAAAATCTACACATCATTGGCAGGGGCGGGTTATTCAGATACTATAACATGGACCATGCGATTGAATCTGGAATCGAGGTGGCTGAAAAAATCATTAGAAAGCCACGCTTGAAAAATAATAATACAAATGCCCCGTAAGAGAGAATAAATTGATGAAATGTGCCCTTGTCATACCCTCATGGGTACCAGAAGATATTTTCACATCCAGGACAGCAGGCTCACAGATTAACTACTGGCAGCCATTAGGCACACTCTATGTCGCCGCAGTCCTTAAAAAAGCAGGTTATGATGTAAGATTCTTCAATGGTGCGTTCATTACCCATGAGCAAATACTCAATGAAGTCAAACAATTCAATCCTGAGTTTATAGGACTTTATTCAACGACCTTTGGATGGGTAAAGGCAAAAAAGACCGCAGCTGATTTTACCGGACTGTTTAAAAGAAATGTCTTTATCTGTGCCGGCGGCCCATACCCCATTGCAATGCAGGAGCGATGTCTTGAAGATGCAAAGGAATACCTTGATGCCATAGTGACAGGAGAAGGTGAATTTACAACCCTTGAAATACTGGATAGGCTTCAAAAGGGCAAAAGCCTCGATGGAGTGGAAGGTGTAATATACAGAGAACGTGAAAAGATTATAAAGAATCCGCCAAGGCCATTAATTAATGATCTTGATTCGCTTCCTTTTCCTGCAAGAGACCTTTTGGGTGATACAGATCTGTATATCCCGCCCCCAGCTACTTATAAGAGAAGACCTGTGGCGGTCTTGCTGACCTCAAGAGGTTGTAATAGAAGATGTATATATTGCTTCCAGATAGATAAAGACAGAAAGAGTGGAATCCGCTACCGCAGTGTTGGAAATGTGATTGAAGAGATAGAACTGTGTCTCAAACAGGGATACAGGGAGATAAAATTTATAGATGACACATTTGCAGCTGATTATGACAGGGCTATGGAGATAGCTGAGGAGATAAAGTCAAGACGTCTTGATTTCACATGGTTCGCATCTGCCTGTGTCAATCAGGTGGACAGGCCATTGCTAAGGGCATTCAAAGAAGCGGGCTGTTGGGCTATACTCTTTGGTGCAGAAAGTGGCCTCCAGAAAAACCTGAGCACTATAAGGAAAGGAATAACACTTGAGCAGATAAGAAAGGCTGTTAAGGATGCAAAGGATGTCGGTATTAAGGTCAGCACCCCTTTTATGTTTGGTATTCCCGGTGAAACATTTGAAGATGGTTTGAAGACTATTGAATTTGCAATAGAAATTGACCCTGATATCGCAAATTTCCATGCGATAACGCCATTCCCCGGTACATACCTTTACGATAATCTCGAGAAATATGGGACTGTATCTGATGAACTTACAGACTTTACATATCAGGGAGCAGCTTTTATCCCCTATACCATGACAAGGGAAGAGATTCTAAATCTTCGTCAGATAGCTTTTAAGAGATTCTATTCAAGGCCCTCATTTATACTCAAAAGACTTCTTGAGTTAAGGAGCCCTCATGATTTCAGGGTTGCATTTAAAAGTTTAAGGAGCCTGTTCTGGCTGTGGTCAAAAAGTGATTTATTCAAAAGAGATAGAAACAGAACAGCTGCTAGACCAGATAATTCATAAATTTCAAACCAACATCTAAAGAACACCGGAATGACATGATATGCTCGCTCATTCTCGTCCACTCTGCATGCTATTCGGAGACCTGTCCCGACTTAAGTCGCGAGGTTTTCGCCGGTCTTGCATCAAAACTCCCTGACTTCCGGCGAAAAAAGCCGCTCTCATACCATGTCATTCCGATAACCGAGAAAAATTTATGAATTAAGAGGGTTATTTAATGCTCATTGGAGGGCTCTATATCCATGGCACACCTGAAGCCCATATCATCATCTCTTTCAACAGGAGATTCATGACCAGGGTCTCCTGAGCGCAGGCTGACAGGCCAGCTATACCAAGAACCGCCTTTTAGGACATGGCTGTCAACCCATTCCCGCACATTACCCGCCATATCCATTACACCATAGGGCGATTTTCCCTTTGGAAAGCTGCCTGCAGGCGCAAGCTTCTTATAGCCGTCGATCTTTCCTCCCTCGTCCCAGTTTGCATTATTAGCCACCCAATCATTTCCCCATGGGAATCTTCTCCCGTCAGCACCCCTTGCCGCCTTCTCCCATTCGGAACTTAGGGGAAGCCTTTTGCCTGCCCATCTGCAGTATATACCTGCCTGGCGCCATGTAACACCCACAACAGGATGGTTCTCCATTTTTTTATCCCTATACCATTTTTTCCCGTCTTCATGGATTGTCCTCGGATAATCTATAATCAGGGAAGGTTCATCGCAACCACCAGCATTAACGCACCTGTGATACTGTGAATTTGTCACTTCATATTTATCAATATAAAATGCCTTAAGGTAGATCTTTTTATGAGGGTTTTTTTCACTCAATGGTTCATCTTCGGCAAGTCCCATTATAAATTCGCCCTCAGGTATCAGAATAATCTCAGCACCATCCCTGCTTATTTTTGACGGCTCAAGAGCTTTTGCCCCGTAAAAAAGCCCTTCCTTTTCTGCGGGGATTGCTGATGAAGGCATAAATATCCATAAAGCATAAAGTATAATAACCAGGAAAGCAGGCATCATTTCCTCATTCATGATAATTTGAGTATAAGCTCTTATGTTAATTATAGTTTTTCCGAAAGATAAGTAACATCAATAAAAATCTAAATTTTCAACTTTAGATTTTATTATAATTGCTGAAGGTATAATTTATTTAATAATTATAATTACATATTGACAAAATATAATATATTAGTTAAATTCAAAACAGTAGTAACCTATTTCATATGTCATAGGGGGGATCAAATTTAAAGTCCCAAAATACCAAACTTAATGGAGGTGATGCCAGGAAAAATCTAAGAGGCTATAAGTAATATATAACATCTTATAGCATGGAATTTATTTGTTTTTTAATTGATTGAGAATTCAAAATGTAGGAGGTAACAAAATGGCAGTTTGTAATAGCGGCAAAAGTAAACTTACTGTTGTACTGTCAATTTTAGGAGTAATTGTTGTAATCTTAGTTATAGCAGCGCTCATTCGCGGTAGCGAACCAAAAGGAGATTATAAAGGGCGTGTTTTTGTCGCCGGTCACGGTGGACATATTGCTGATGCAAATGTTGTCATTGACCCTTCAGACACAGTAAACCCGATTAAAATCCCGAGCTATGCAGTATGGAGTGGAGATAAGCTGCATATGATACCTCTTGGAGAGTCAAGGGATCATGCATTTCATGATATAAGGATCGACAGCGAGAACCCAAATACAATATTCTGGTCTACTTATTTTGCTAAGAAACCTTCGGTTATTGTAGGAAAGGCAGATTTAAGGACAAACAAGTGGGTAGCTGAGAAGACATATCAGCTTCCCAAGGAGGTCATTGATTTTGGAAAGACTACAAAATCAACCCTCTACTGTGGATCTGGGCAAAGCGTTAAATATTATCTGCCAGTATTTATGGGTTATCCGGGATTCATTGATGTGGTTGAAAAAGGGACTCTCGAACTGAAACACAGGGTTATGTTTGCAAGCAATCCTGAATTGCCTACTAACTACACGTTTACCCATGGTAATAACAGCCCTGATATGAAATATATGTATATTGTCATGGGTGAATCTAACCCTGCTCATGCAGTGAAAGGGTTGACCTGGAAAATACACTTTATCCTTCTTGATATGGCGGCTTTGATTGACAACGGAGAGTTAAAGATAGTAAAGAGAAATTCTGCTGATTTCCCGGCAGGTACAATAACCTTCAGGGCAACATACACACACGATGGTTCAAAGATACTTCAGTCCGGAAGGACAAGGGCAATTGTTCTTGATGCAAATACACTGGAGGTTTTACAGCATAAAGAGTATCCGATAGAAGGTGACGAGGTTCACGATGTGATTGCAACACCTGACGATAAATACGGCATAGCAACACTCAGAGCTAAGATAGATCAGGATGGTAAAAAAGTTATGGATGGACAGATAGCTCTTTATGACATTGCTAATAACAATTGGATAGGAAATGCCACATCTACATGCAAGCATTGCCATAACAAGTGGCAGAAGGGTGGTCCTCTTGGGTTAGGTCTGAGAGTTGTTGGCTGTACAAGATGCCATCAGGATCAAAGGAATGCCATACACGTAGTAGGCGACAATGTTCTCTGCGGTGCTGACGAACTACTGGTAAAGAAGTAAGTTTATATTCTGCCTTATATTAGATAAGAGGGAGGGGATTTATTCCCCTCCCTCTTTTTTCATAAGCTTCTGATTGCCTCGATAGGACTTACTCGTGATGCCCTCCATGCAGGATAGATTCCTGCAAATATCCCAATAACAACAGACAGAATAAGGCACAGGGTAGCAAGGGTGGGCTCAAAAGTAATCAGGTCCTCACCCATGATATAAGGAGTAATTCCTCTGATTAACCACTCAATAAAAGATGATCCTAAAGTTGTAAGGGCAATACCTGATATGCCGCCAATAACAGTCATAATAGCAGCCTCGGTAACAGTCATCCTGAATATATCAGATCTTGAGGCGCCAATAGCCCTCATCATCCCTATCTCCTGGGTACGTTCAAAAACAGCCATCAAAATTGAATTCATTACACCGGCAGCACTTATTAAAAGTGCAATAATTGCAATAGAAAGGCCAAGGGTCCTGGCAGAAGCTGCAAATGCTGAAACACTTTTTATTGCAAGTGCAACAGGGATTATCTGGATACCGGGGATTTTTTCAGTCAATTCCTCTGTTACCTTCATCATAGAGTTAGGGTCTTCCAGCTTTACAGCTATCGCACTAATAGGGTCATCTGTAAGTTTCTCAGTTAACGCACAACATTGGCCTGACTCGATCTCAACCACTTCAAACCCTGTCACATTCTTAACCAATGCCTGGGCTGTTGACAAAGGTGCATATATAAATACATCGTCCTTGCCATATGTTTTCTCAAGGATGCCGCTGACTATCAGGGCCATTCCGGCATTGGGATAGACTAATCTGTCACCTATATTCACTCTTTCTTTCTCGGCAATATCAGAGCCGATTATTACACCATATTCTTTCTTATATCCAATAATGCCTGCTGCCTCATCTGCGCCCCTGGGGATATCTCCTTTTATCTTCCAAAGTGGTTTAATTTTTTTTAGATGCTCCATATCGTAACCATAGACAAGGACTTTCCCCTTCTTCTCCGGGGTTGGTATATGAAGTATAACCATAGGTGTTGCTATATCAACTCCCTGAATCTTCCTGACTTCTTCAGCTATACTTTCGTCCAAAAAACTCGAGGGAACCGCCCCATAGAAAAGGAGTGAGGCAACCTCATGCGGGCAGCCACTTGGTGCAACTACAAATTCTATCTCTGTATTCTGTAATTCCCTTTCCAGACCTTTTTCAAAACCCTTTGTAATGGAAATGATGGAAAATAAGACAGTTATAGAAGCAGCTATTCCAATAATTGAAAGGATACTGCGTGTCCTGTGACGAAATATGTTTTTGAATGCAAGCTTAGATATACTCATTACGGTTTATTCTAACTTATTTAAGGTTCGTTATAAAAGGTTAACAGTTTGCCATAAAATATCTAATCTGGTTTCTCTGGTCTATTTGGTTTAAGGACAATTTAATTCTTTGAATTGGAAGTGAGCTGCGCTGGAATTTAATGCTTTACATTGGAAGATAGCCTTCGGCTGGAATAGATATATTTATATAGTTTATTTAGTCATTTACTGCTTACTTTTTGTCATTTGCCTTTTTCGCTCTGATACTCTGATATCCTGATACCCTTATAAATGGCCTACTTCCTCCTTTTTTTCTCCTCACTCCTCACTCCTCACTTCTTACTTTTCTTTTTTAGTGCTTAATGCTTAACGCCTACTTCCTGCTTTTCTTTTGACTCAATGACCATTGACTTAAAAGGAGCATTTGAGAGGTATTTTGCTGCTGATCCTAAGTTGATGTATAAAATATTTCTTGTTGACAGAGAATAATCGTTATGTGAGAATTTAATAATGAACAGTAATTATTGCGGACTATAAAACGTGATAACTTGTTTCTTAAAGTTCTTTAAAACCCATTCTAATTATTAAGCAAAGAAATACTAAAATACTATTTCGTTAAAGGAGGAATAATGAATAGCAAAAAGTTTGTTTCAATCATGATAATTTTCCTGTTAAATGTTGTCCTCGGAGGATGCAAAAAGGAACCCCCTCCAAAACCCCCAGAAGAAAAAAAGGTTTTAACTGATCCTTATGACATACTTGTAAGAACATGTACATTGTGTCATGACCTGGACAGGCCATTTTCACAGAGAAATACCCTGGAGGATTGGAGACTCATTGTTCAGAAGATGCAAGAACTTGGCGCAAAGGCTACTGATGAAGAGTTTGAGAAGATTATTCAGTATCTTGCATATTATTATGGTAAAGGTGATACACGACCACCCCAGGTGGTCAAAAAGACAATTGCACCGCCTGTTATAGATACATCGTATCTTTTTGAAGGTGCTAAGCTTGTTACAATGCCCGGCACACAACCGGAAGACAACCGGAAGTTTGATAAAAAAGAGCTCTGTGGTGCATGCCATGGAGATTATGAGACCTATTCTCCATATGATACATGGAAAGGCTCTATGATGGCTAATGCCACCAGGGACCTTGAAACCTTTGCCTGTATCGCTATACAGAACAAGATTTTTGAAGGCAAACTCGCAGTAGGGGATTTATGCCTGAGATGTCATACTCCTAAAGGGTGGCTTGAAGGACGTTCCGAGCCTCCTGACGGATCACTTCTCAGGGGTTCTGACTATGACGGTGTAGACTGCGATTTCTGCCACAGGCAGGTTGATCCGTTTTCAAAAGAGGGCAAGACATTGACAAAAGATGATGTGGTAAGGCGGGGTACAGCCCAGTATGTAATTAACGCTGAAAGTGATTTGAAATATGGTCCGTATAAAGACTCTGCATCACCCAGACATAAAACCCGTTACGTGGAGTATTTTAAAACTTCTGAATTCTGTGCCACATGCCACGAGATAGAAAATCCTGTTTATGGAATGAAAGTACCGATTGAAAAGACTTATAGTGAATGGCTGTACAGTGATTTTTCAAAGGAAGGTATCGAATGCCAGACCTGCCATATGCCGGTAACCGAAGGTTTTGCTTGTAATGTAAATAAGGAAAAGAATGAATTCTTCAGAAAGAGACTCCCGAAGCATGAATTTATTGGAGCAAATGCCTGGATGCCCCTTGTGATCATTGAGGCATTTAGAGATGAACTGGATGATGATGTTATAAAGGCATTGAAGCAGACAGTTGTAAAAGCAGAGGCCATGCTCAAGACTGCAGCAAAGCTTGAAGCTGTGAGGAACGGTAATACACTTAAGGTCAAAGTCATCAACCTTACAGGACACAAGCTTCCAACAGGATATCCTGAGGGAAGAAGGATGTGGATTAATGTGAAGTTCCTGGATGCAACTGGGAAAGTAATAAAAGAATCAGGTGCATATGATAAAGGAACTGCCGTACTTAAAAAGGATAAGGAGATAAAAGTCTACGAGGCAAAGCCGGGGACAAAGGGAATCGAGGGTTATCCTGACGGACCTTCTTTCTACTTTGTGCTTAATAATCATATATACAAGGACAACAGGATACCGCCTCGTGGTTTCAGAAATGCGGATTATGAAAAGTCAATGGCATATATAAAAGGGGCAAAATATGCTGATGGTCAGAACTGGGATATAACTGAATATGAGATTCCTGATGGAACGAAAGAGGCTGTGGTAACAATGAAATACCAAACAGCTTCAAAGGAGTACATAGAATTCCTCTACGAAAAGAACAAAGGCAACAATATGGACTTTTTTAAGGCCGGAGAGAAATTGTACAGGTACTGGAAAGAAACAGGTAAATCAAAACCAGTTGATATGGCTACAATAAAGGTTGGCTTATAGAGCGCAATAATAGGCTTTTAGTAACTCTCTTTAGAAGGTTTTCTGCCTGGCATAAAGGAGATTTGTTCTAACTAATCTCCTTTAATGCCACTGCAGACGAGTGAACCGTTTCAACAAAGCAATTCTTAATTCTTGTTTTTCGTAACCAGATGATTTTTGCAATACATTATTTTGCGTTTTCAGAGGTTTCTTAAAAGGTTTAGATAATGTTAATATATACACCGATGAAAAAAGGACATTTAATATTTACAATTGTTTTTTTACTTATAATAATTGCAGGTTGTACTGAGAAATACGGAGGGGGGGTTGATAAAAATATCCCTACAGTCTCTGTAAAAGATGTTATTATTAATACTTCTTTAAAAGGTAAAGCAGTTAACCTCGAGGGTAAAATACTCACACAGTGTCAGAGCAAGGGGTGTTGGTTTTTCCTGAAAGATGATACCGGGCATATACTTGTAGATCTGGACCCAAAAGGATTTACAATCCCTCCGAGAATCGGCAAGAAGGTAAAGGTAACCGGGGTTGTTTCAGAGGAATCAGGTGATATAAGAATAATTGCGAGCGGTGTTGAAATTTACTGATGTTTTTTTTAAAACTTTCATTCAAAAATCTTCTAAGGCACAGGATAAGAAGTCTTATTACAATGTTTAGTATCTGCTGTGCTGTTGCTGTTTTATTCTCCTTACTCTCATTTAATAGTGGCTTCAAGAAGGGTCTTGAGAGAGAGATTGAAAGGACAGGTATTGATTTTATGGTTGTAGATTTAGGATGCCCTTACGAGGTTGCTTCTCTGGTACTGCACGGTGCTGTAATTCCGCAATATCTTGATGAAGATGTAATTGAAAAGCTAAAGGAATTTGATGAGATTCAAATTGCCTCGCCCATGCTTGTTATGCAGATCGAAAATCTTTCCCAGGCCGAACCAAGACTGGATCTCGTTTATGGATTTGAGATGTCAGATATTAAGAAAATAAAACCATCCTGGAAAATAAAAGGAAACATACCCATGGGTGAGGATGAGATAATTATAGGCTCTTTGGTAGCAAAAAGTTACAGGCTCAAAGAAGGAGATGAAGTTATATATTCAAAGAAGAGAGAGATTTTTAAGGTCAGCGGGATACTTGAGAGGACAGCGAGTCAGGATGATGCTGCTGTATATATGCCGATTCAGTCACTTCAGAGGTTGGTGAATAAACCGGATGGCATCACTTCAGTCGGAATTAAGTTAAAAGACCCGGGCATGTTCGGTTATATAAGAGATAAAATTTCTATAAAGATCCCGGGCACACAGATAGTAACAATGGGACAGATAGCGAAGAGTATATCAAGCCTTGCATCATCTGCGAGGGTTATGAGTCTTTCAATAGCAGTGATAGCAGTTATAATAAGTGTAATTGGTGTTACGAACTCAATACTGATGACTGTATTTGAACGTACACAGGAGATAGGGATGATGAGGGCTATAGGTGCTTCAAGGGGCGATATATTCCGTATTGGTATAAATGAGACGATAATACTTACTTCTGTAGGAGGAGCCTTTGGAATTTTTATAAGTATTATCGGTTCTAAATTTATAGAAGATATTGTTAGAAGTATCACACCGTATGTTCCGGCAGGTGATATGATAGTATTTGATCCGGTTCTTGCAGCATTGATTTTTATCCTATCGGTACTTTTGGGTATTATTTCTGGACTTTATCCTGCATGGAAGGCATCCCGTGTTAGTCCGGTGGAGGCTTTAAATTGGTAGAAAAAGTGCCGATAATAGAACTCGATGGTATTGAGAAGATATACAAACGTGGAGCTGAAGAGATACATGCTTTAAGAGATGTTAATCTCAAGTTTTACAAGGATGAATTTATTTCTGTAACCGGCCCGTCAGGCTCTGGCAAGACAACGCTCCTGCATATTTTAGGATGCCTGGACAGACCAACAAAAGGAACGGTAAAGTTTGATGGTGTTAATGTTGAATCAAAAGATGAGGAGAAACTTGTTAATCTGAGAAGAGAAAAAATTGGCTTTGTTTTTCAGCAATTTTATCTGATACCGGGTCTTAATGTTACGGGAAATGTCTCTTTGCCACTGCTTTTTAACAGGAAAGAAGTTGAAAAAGATAAGATTAAATCCCTTATTGAAACAGTAGGTCTCAGTGACAGGATAAAACATAAACCAAATCAACTGAGCGGCGGTGAGATGCAGAGAGTCGCCATTGCAAGGGCAATGGTAAATGATCCGGAAATTATTCTTGCTGATGAACCAACAGGAAATCTTGATACAGAGAATAGTATCAAGATATTTGAACTCCTGAAATCGCTTAACAAAAACGGTCTTACAATAATAGTTGCTACGCATAACCCTGAAATATCGGCAAATGCAAAGAGGGTTATAAAATTAAAAGACGGCCGGATCGATTAACCCCAAAAATGCATTTCAGTATGTAAAGAGTTGATGAATTAATTAGTTGGACATATTCCTTTCGCTCCCTAGAGGGAAATTTTTACCCGTCTTATGACTCATTCGCTCGAATTTTTACCCCTAAAAGAAACTCATCCTTTCCACGGGGTAAAAACTCCCCCGTATACGGGTTACTCCGTTTTACGGGGTCAGACAGTAAAAATTCGTCCCGACTCATCGGGATCGCTTATTTCGCCATGACGGGTGCCAAAAATTTCACTATGTCCGCTCAAGAAACATGCGCAACTATACAACATGTATACCTGCTTCAAACGCGTTTTTTGTGTTGAGTCTGCTTTCCAGAATCATTTATTTTGATGGGAAGCGACCCTAATCCCTAAATCCCTAAATTCCTAAATCCCTGAATCCCTAAATTTTTTAATTCATTAATTCCTATGTGCTTTGCATTTTGACATGGAGATGCAAATATCAGAGCTGAATATATTCTTTCAGAAGTACAGGATAAAGTCTTGGATTAAAAAGGATATTCGTCATAAAATAGCACTCGTGAGTGCAGTAGCATTGATTGTTAATTATAGAATTGATAACTTTTCCGGCTTTTTTCGTGTGGATGATCTTTCCCATGTCATAGTTATAATCTCTAACATTACCTAAACTTTCTGTAAGAATCTCACATGGGTAGACATCACCGTTCTCTGTTAGGACTAGATTTAATCTGCCTGCATAACAGGGAATAAGCCTTTTCTGTTCGAGCATGGTCTGATGTATCAGTCGGCGCTGTATTATGTCTTGTACGGCTTTTATGCGCGCACCCTTGAAGCGATAGACATTTGAAATTTTATTCTTAAGATTTTTCTCAAGTCTCTCTATTGCGTAATGATACTTATTATTATCCACTTCTTTATAACTCTCGTCTGACAGGTTTCCCCGTATAAGCGAGATAGTATGTGTCTTTATATTCTTTAAACTGCTTACGAAATCAATTAAGCCGTCCATTTCGTCCTGGTTTTTAGAACAGAATACTGTATTTATCCCAAGTTCAAAATTGGGATACTTGTCAAGGAACTCACCGAGCAAATGATAAGACTGCATGACCCTATCAAAATTTCCCGGTGTGTTTCGGAGTGTATCGTGAGCTTCATTCAGACCGTCAAGAGAGAGCTTTACTGCAATTAGACTGTTTTTGCAGTGTTTGAGTATACGCTCAGTTCTGTCTTTTATAAAGTCGGGCAGGAGTCCGTTAGTAGGATAGAGCATAATAGACGGTTTATTGTTCTTGTAAAAAACCTCGCTGATTTCGACAAGGTCAGTTCTGAGAAAGATTTCACCGCCGGAAAAGGCCAGCCAGAGCAGATTGCCCATAGATGAAGATATCCTTGAGATTTCATCAAAGGATAATTCCTCAGTTTTATCAATTGTGTTGTCTGTACTTTCTAAATAGAAACAGAAAGGGCATTTTGAGTTGCACCTTCTGGTTACGAAAAAAGTAAGATGTATGGGTCTTGTTTTCCTGAAGACAGAATCTATATGCCTGAATACAGTATACATTAAATAATCCTGTGTTTAATTTTATAACTCCAGATATATTTCAGAATCCCTGAAAAAGACCCTGCTCCGACTCCGATAGGATATACTAAAGTATAGTAAAGTGTAGCAAGTATAGCGAATAAGAACCCTTTTGACTTATAGAATGATTTAATCAGCCTTCTGTTTAACAGTAGACTGAAGGAAAATATTAATGGTATCGGCACTAAAAGGCCTGTATCTTTAAAATACAGAGAGAGCATTATTAATAATGTGTTTAAGAAAAAAGCAGAAACGTTGATCTTGAGTTCAACAGAGGCTGTACCTGAGTCCTTAAGCAAATCCTTGTTCATTAAGGAGTAAACAGTCCAATACATCGATTTTCTGAATGCATTTCTCAGTGATTTCAGAAGGGTAAAATTGAATATGTGCTGGACTAATATATCGGGATTCATTTTAAGTTTATAGCCTGACCTTCTGAGCCTGTGGCTAAATTCCACATCTTCAAGGATTGGCAGAAAATTCTCGGAAAACCCGCCGCTTATATTGAAAACGCCCTTATCAATGATCATGGCATGTGATGCTATATAATCGGGTTCTTCCTTTTTTGTTTCAGAGTAGTTTATGAAGATTGACTGGAAGGTGCCGAAAAAATCATCATCATAAGGGGTCATGGTATAAGTGCCGCCAATAATTATGTTTTTATCTCCGGAAGAGGCTTTATCGGCCAGGGAGAGCGTATCTTTTTGCAGGATGCAGTCGGCGTCAATGAAGAAAAGGATGTTACCGCTGCTGTTTTGTACTCCTGTATTTCTTGCCCTTGATGTACCTGAGTGTTTATCTAAACGGATGAGTTTGCATGGAAATTTCTTTATTATCTCTACCGAGCTGTCAGTTGAACAGTCATCAACAACTATGATCTCGAAATTATTATGATTTGCGGAAAATGCCGCTTCAAGACATTTCCCGATAGTAGAACTCCCGTTGCGGTTTGGGATAATTACAGAGATTCGGTTATTCATGATTTTACCCCGTTAGAAAGCTCCGCTGCCTGTCTGCCGTCAGGCAGGCTTGCCCCGTAAGAGACCAGAGGTCTTTCGGGGCTTGCAGCGGGGATAAAAATAAATTCCTTTATTTCAAACACGAAATTTAATACCCTTTGTGATCATTCCCGTTAGAAGGAGAGGGTCTTCTAACGGGATTTACTATTATGAAATAAAAGAGGTGTTATATTCCAATCGAAAATTGTGCTATCGTCAGCCTCGCCTGATTGGAAGATAACAAGATTTTGGTATGTAGAAAGGATAATCTAAGAACCGCACCTTTTATCTTTTCTTAAATGATAATAAATTCTAAACCTGTAATATATCCTTTATCTGTTTTTTTCTGCCAGATAACCTCTGCAGAGGCTTTTATTTTCACAGGTTCATTACCGGGTACATCAAAATCTAGCTCAAGAATTGTGCCTCGTGGCAAATCTTTGTCAACAACAATACACAATCCACCGTCGCTTAAATCCTTTGTCTCTCCTGCCCCTGCCTCGGGCATCAATATTTTATAACTCACGTTTGTAAAAACCTGTTTACGAGGAAACTTGCGTCTATCTCCTGTCTCCTGACCATTTTTTATAAAATTATTCATAATACCTCCTGCCGAATGTTAATTAAATCTAAACATTGTAAAGCTCAAGCACATATCTTACACAAATAAAATAAGTATCGTATATCTTGAATATTAGTGCAACTATTTTTGATGATTTTAATTAGACCTTGAAAAAATAAAGGTCAGCTAGCAAAATTTATTTAAATTTTCTAAATCAAAGATCTTATATTCTTAAATCAAAATTCAAGTCCTGACACTATCCATTAACTCCTATTTATTCAGATGCTACTATTCCTGCTATTCATTATTCGTACTTTTTTAATGGAGCATTAGACTGTTTGACACAGGAAGAAATTCTTGTCCAATGATATAATTAGGAGAAATAAGAAAAGACAGTATCAAGTGAGATATCTCTTTTTTTTAGTTCTTAGTTATAACATTTGGCTATAAAGATTTAAATGACCAGGAAGAAGATTGCATTAATCGTCAGGGACAGACAGGCTGAGGCACTGAGAGTTGCTGTCGGGCTTACACTTGCCGATGACGAAGTAAATGTTTTTATATTGGACTCTAAGTTAGAGGATGATGAGAAGATAGCGCTTAACCTGGAAGCTCTTAGGGACCTTAAAGTAAAGATTTATACCAATAATCCTGAAAATAACTTCGAAATAATGAGTACAGAAGAGATAGCACGTGCATTGGTTAATTACGATACCGTGATTCCTTATTAATACTACAGGATGTCATGTCGTTATATATAAGAAGAAAGTTTATTAAGGAAATTTAAGAGCTGTAAAATTCTTCTCTTCTGTCTCCAAATATATTGTTGAAAGGGTTAAGATTTTTATTCCTCGCATCATAGATATTGATTTCAGCTTGAGCAAATTCTTCCCTGTCTAATGATGCACGGAAGAGGATTTTACCATCAGGAGAGACTATTTCACTTGATCCTATGAATTCTAAAGCGCCTTTATTGCCTCTATTCTCCCTGCCGGTTCTGTTTGCGGTAACAGCAAAGACCCTGTTTTCTATGCATCTTGTTGTCATCGCATCAGGGCAGTAGGGCAGAACGAGATTAGCAGGATGAGCAATGATATCTGCCCCCTTTAAAGCAAGTGTTCTAACAGACTCAGGAAAGAACCAGTCAAAACATATCATTATGCCTATATTGCCAATGGGTGTATTCCATACACGAAACCCTGTATCACCAGGTGAAAACCACTGCTTCTCTTCTAAAAAAAGGTGTGTCTTCCTGTATATTCCAAGGAATCCATCGGGACCTGTTAAGAAAGCCGAATTGTAAAGTAAATCACCATCGCGTTCAGCTATGCTGGCAACTATATACATATTCTTCTCTTTTGATAACTCAATAAGCTTTTGTGTTGTATATCCGGATGGAATTTCTTCAGATAGTCCTTTTAGTTCATCCTTTGAAATGAACTGGTACCCTGTAGTGAAGAGTTCCGGTAGCACAACGAGGTCAGTTTTTTTAGACACTATTTTTTGAATAACATTATCGACGTTATGCTTTATATCCCCGAACACAGGATTAAACTGCAAAAAACCTGCTATCATATTTAAGTATCCTTATTCCAATTTCTCTAACTCTTTCCCGCAAAAGCATCTGCTGGGTTTTTCCGATATAATATTACAGCAGCTGCATACGTATTTCCCGGAAAGGTCAATTACACTTACCTGATTTCCGCAACTGCATTTTGTCAGATCCTCGGAATCCAGTTTGCAAGAGCATTCTGCTCCGCAGCGACAGAAGTAACCTTTATTGCCATCAATTTTTAGAAGGCGCGCTGGAACTAGTTCTCTGCCGCATATACATTTGCCAGGTTGTTTTGATAGGGTATTACAGTTACAGTCATTACAGCTGCATACATACCAACTATCCTGGAGCATTTCTTCCTGCTGCATGCCTTTGTGATGCGTTCCCATCATTTCTTCGCCATTTACTGTGAAGGCAAAGACAGCTATTATTGATATGATTAATAGAATAGATAGCGCAAGTCTCATTTCATCCACCTTCTAAAGTTAATTATTTTGAAGCAGCATTTTATCGCAATAATAATTCTCAGATTTTTCCGGATTATACAAACATGCCATCAGCCATTTCGAGTATCCTGTGGCAGCGGTTTGAGATTTCCCTGTTATGTGTGACGATTACAAATGTTATCCTTTTTCTTTTATTCAGATCGATAAGAAGCTCAAAGAGTTCATTGCCTGTTGAGGTGTCAAGATTACCTGTTGGCTCGTCTGCAAGAACTACTCTGGGATTCTGTATGAGTGCCCTTGCAACTGCAACGCGCTGCTGTTCTCCTCCTGATAGTTCACCAGGCCTGTGTTTCAACCTTCCTGAAAGACCGAGTTCCTCGAGAAGAACCTCTGCATTTTTTTCTATTAAATTGAAAGGTCTGCCGCTGATAAGTCCAGGGAGCATGATATTTTCCAATGAGTTGAATTCAGGAAGAAGGTGATGGAACTGGAATACAAATCCGACACTTGAATTTCTAAAATGTGCAAGGGAATTTTCATCCATTGAGGCTATGTCATCTCCTCCAAACAATACCTTCCCTGAAGTCGGTTTATCAAGTGTACCAAGAATATGAAGAAGTGTGCTCTTGCCAGCACCTGATGCACCTATAATTCCTACCATTTCTCCCTCATATATGGAAAGATTTACACCTTTTAAAACCCTTAGCTCACCTGCCTCGGTATTGAAGGATTTTCTGATATCTATGGCCTCAATGAGTTTATTCATATCTCAACGGCTCAACCGGATTTAATTTGGCAGCCTGCAATGCAGGATATATGGTTGCAAGAAAACTTATGACTATTGCAGACATGGATACAACGATGAAATCAAATAGTTTCATCTTGACAGGCAGATGGCTCAGATAGTAAACATCAGCAGGAAGTTTTATTATCTGGTAGGTATTAAGGATATATCCGGCCAGATAACCCCCTGCTATACCGATAGCTGTTCCGATGAGGCCGATGAGCAGGCCCTGCAGCATAAAGACCGTCATGATCCCGCCGTTTGTTGCCCCAATTGCTTTTAATATCGCTATTTCCCTGCTCTTTTCGATAACATTCATTATAAGATTACTGATTATATTGAATGATGCAACAAGTACAATCAGAACAAGAATTATGAACATTGCAAACTTTTCGAGTTTGAGGGCAGAGAAGAGATTTTTATTCATCTGCATCCAGTCCATGACATTGAAGGGGAAACCAAGTTTGTCCTGAAGGTGATTTTTGATCTTAGGTGCCTTATAAATGTCATTAAGCCTTACTTCTATGCCTGTTATGCCTTCCTTAAGCCCCAAAAAATCCTGTGTAGGTTTTATATGTGTAAGTACAAGGTTTGAATCATATTCGAACATGCCGATTTCAAAAATAGCAACAACCCTGAACTGTTTAACCTTTGGCAGCATCCCAAGAGGTCCTATTTCACTAACAGGCGAAACAATATTGATTTTATCACCTATAAATGTCCCGAGACTGGATGCCAGTTCTTTCCCGAGGATTATGCCCGGGATATCATTTTCCTCAGAGAGTTTATTGAAATCTCCCTCTTTAATATGCGAGAGTATTTCAGTAGTCTTAGATTCTATCTCTGGTATAATTCCCCTTATAAATACCCCGTGTGCCCTGTTTTTGAAAGATACCATTACCTGACCTAATGCAAATGGTGCATATGAAACAATTTCTTTTTCCTTTTCAAGTTTTTCAGTAACAAGTTCGTAATCAGTGATCGCACCTTTGAAGTTCCGGATAATAATATGTGCATTAGCACCGAGGATTTTCTTCTGGAGGTCCTGATGAAAACCGCTCATGACCGACAGTACGATAAGCAGCGCCATTACACCTACAGCAACGCCCCCTATTGATATAGCTGTATTTACAGAAACACCCCTGTGTTTTTTCTTTGATTTCAGATATCTTAAAGCAATGAATACCTGGTAAGGAAGTTTCATATAATTTAAAATGCAAAATGCAAAATGCAAAATTTAAAATGCAAAATGCAAAGAATAAATTCATAAAATATCTTAATTTTCACTTTGTATTTTTCATTCTTCAATCTTAAATTATTTGAGTCTATTTTTCCGGCTTCAACTGAGGGAATAATATTACATCCCTGATCGACTGTGAATTTGTAAGAAGCATCACAAGCCTGTCGATGCCTATACCTTCGCCTGCTGCAGGGGGCATGCCGTATTCAAGTGCCCTGATAAAGTCTTCATCCATCCAGTGTGCTTCTTCGTCACCAGTTTGTTGAGCATTAACCTGCTCAAGAAACCTTTCCCTTTGATCAAACGGGTCATTAAGTTCCGAGAATGCATTGGCAATCTCTCTTGAACTGATAAACAGCTCGAACCTTTCAGCCAGTGAAGGGTTTTCCTGCTTTCTTTTTGCCAGAGGTGACAGTTCAACAGGATGGTCAATGATGAATATAGGCTGGATCAGTTCTGGTTCAACCCTTTCTTTAAAGATAGCATCAAGGATTTTGCTCAAAGATGAGCCTTCCGGTATATCAATACTGTTGGCATTGGCCCATGCACTTGCCTTTTCAGAGTCAGTGAATATCTCTTTGGGAACTCCATTTTGTTCCAGTGCTTCAAACATCGGAAGCCTTGGCCACGGGGGAGTGAGGTCAATCGTTGTATCACCAAAAGGTACTTTCAGTGTTCCGGCAGTTTTTAGGGCCACGTCAGAGATTAGTTGTTCAGTAAAAGACATTAGGAAATTATAATCTTTATAGGCAATATAAAATTCAAGCATGGAGAACTCTGGATTATGTTTTGTGGATATGCCTTCATTCCTGAAGTTTTTATTCAGCTCATAGACCCGGTCATAGCCTCCAACAAGAAGCCTTTTAAGATAGAGTTCAGGGGCAATCCTGAGGTACAGGTCTATCCCAAGTGCATGGTGTTGGGTCTTAAAGGGTCTGGCAGTTGCACCTCCTGGAATCTGGTGCATCATCGGTGTTTCTGCCTCTATGAATCCTCTTGATTCAAGAAAATCCCTGACGGCTTTTATTATCAGACTTCTTTTGGCAAAGTTCTCCCTGACTTCAGGGTTGACTATGAGATCAACGTATCGTTGCCTGTATCTTGTTTCAACATCTTTTAGACCATGCCATTTTTCCGGGAGCGGTCTGATAGACTTGGTAAGAAGTTCAAATGTTTTTACCTCAACAGTCAGTTCATTTGTCTTAGTCCTGAAAAGCCTGCCTTTAACGCCTATGATATCTCCTATGTCTATCTTTTTCAGGAGTTTATGTCTTTCACCGAGCACATCCCTTTTAAAATATATCTGTATTTTTCCTGTGCTATCCTGAATGTGAGAGAAAGCTGTCTTGCCAAAGTCCCTAAATGCAATAACTCTGCCCGCGAGTGAACAGTTTACAGGATCTGAATCAAGCATTTCCTTGGAAGCATTATTATTTTTATCAATTAAATCTGCTGAATAGTCAGTGACATCAAATGGATCGCCGTAAGGCTTGATTCCCATCTGCTTGAGTTCGGATATCTTTTTAATTCTCTGTTGAATAAGTTCGTTGATTTCTTCCACAATAACCTCTAAATAAAAACGCTTTTATTACTTTAGTATCTGTTTGTTTGATTTCGAACTGATTTCAACAAGCATTATAATGATTAATTTTAAGGTAAGTCAAGAAACGCAACTCTATGCGCTCTGTCTGTACTTTTCCATTAAATGGCTTATCAGGGACTCTACTCTTTTGGCAAGATTGTCAGGGTCAGGATCAAAGCCTTTGTTGACATAATTGGCCGGAGAAAGATTTTCCATCTGCTTTTTCAGTTCTTCATCAGATTTTTGAGCGGAGAAAAAAACTACCGGTGCATTCTTTGCATTATTCTGTGTTTCTACTGCCCTCATTGTCCTTGCAGCGGTGATGCCATCCATTACCGGCATATTCAGGTCTATAATGGCAATATCTACAAGTTCTTTCTCGGAGAGCAGTTTTGAATAGGCTGATATTAATTCAAGACCATTTTCAAAGGACATTACTTTAGCCGAGAACTTTTTTTCCTTAAGGAGATCCTCAATTATCTTTCTTGTATATTTTGAGTCGTCAGCAACTAGCGCATAACCCCTTTCACTGGGCTTTTGAGGTTCCCACAGTTTCTGGACATCGAGGGTGAACCCGCAATAGACGCAGGTAACTTCTCTCCTTTCATTTCTTTCTATGACACTGAAAGGCACCTCTTCATCACAGCATAAACAATATTGAGTATCAGCCATGGTAATTGTTAAAATTATATAAATAGTTTTTTTTTATTGCAAGCATAAGTATTCAAAATATATATAAACAAATAACAGGAAGAATGTACAAGGAATTCAGATCTGTATACCTCTCCCTTTCAGAGAGTGATTTTAATGAAAAGATAGAAAATGCTGAGGATATACTCAGTGACTGTACACTCTGCCCCAGGGAATGCCATGTTGACAGGATTTCAGGTGAAAGAGGCTTTTGCAGAACTGGCGACAGACCTTTTGTCTCTAGCTGGGGTCCGCATTTTGGGGAAGAAAGGCCTCTTGTAGGGCGGTTTGGCTCAGGGACAATATTTCTGGGCAACTGTAATCTAGGCTGCTTATTCTGCCAGAATTATTCGATAAGCCACCTTGAAGATGGGACCGAAATATCCCATGAAAAAGTCTCAGACATAATGCTTTCTCTGCAGAATTCTGGTTGCCATAATATAAATTTTGTGACACCTACACATCAGGTTCCGGCTATTATTAAATCTGTGAAGATTGCTTCAGACAAGGGTCTCAGAATTCCGCTGGTTTATAATTGTGGAGGTTACGAATCGCTGGAGACATTAGAAATACTTGATGGGATTTTTGATATTTACATGCCTGATTTTAAATATACAAATAATGAATATTCCTCGAAATATTCGGATGCTTATGATTATCCTGAAGTGGCGAAAAAGGCTATAAGAGAGATGCATAGACAGGTAGGAGACCTTCAATTGGACGAGAGGGGAATTGCTATGAAGGGTCTTCTTATAAGGCATCTTGTTCTCCCTGTTGATGTTGCAGGTACATCTGAGGTTGTAAGGTTTATCGCAGAAGAAATATCAAAAGAGACTTACATAAATATTATGGATCAGTATCATCCGTGTTTTAAAGCCTTTGATAATCCTCCCCTTAACAGAAGAATTACAGGAAAAGAATATGCCAATGCAATAAACCTTGCAATTAAAGCGGGACTGAAGAGAATAGACGGGATAACTATATAACAATTTACTGCTTACTTTTTGAGGACTAAGAGGTTACGTCTAACGGTTACGGTAACGAAGCCCGTTTCGGTTGTCGTCTATCGGTTACGTATTTATTTAGTTTGTCTGGTTTCTCTAGTTTGTCTGGTTTTTTGGTTCGCCCTGCTCCCTGCTCATAGCACCCAGCTTCTTACTCCTTACTTTCCTTTGATCTTTACCTTTTACTGCTTACTGCTTAGTTCCTACTACCTACTTTTTAGTGACCAATGGCTAGTGACCAGTGACCAATGACTAATGACTCAATTGGTGTTACAGTTTAAATATCTCTGCTGTCATGTTTGAAAGGTTAGATATGACAGCAGTTGAGTTTCCGTACAGCCAGCTGCCTGCCTCGCCGGGGTTAACTATAAGGGTTTTCCTGACTTTTCTTATATCAGGCTCATGCAGGTGGCCGTATATCAGGAGGTCATAATGTCCGCTGTCGGCAAGTGCATCAACAATATGATGCTCATGTATCACGATAATCTTTTTGCCGTTCAGTTCAAAGATAAGAGGCTGGTTGAAGATTCTTCCGCCGGACATTTTTTGCAGTAGAAGCTTGTCGCCGTCGTTGTTGCCGAATATACCGGTAAATTCGCATTTAAGTTCCTTTAAGACCCGGAATGTAAAAGGAGAAGTGTAATCTCCTGCATGTATCACATGTTCTACCTTTCTTTCATTGAAAAGATCGACTGCTGTTTTTATTTTATCAAGATTGTCGTGAGTATCTGCAATTATTCCAATAATCACCGGCTCACCTCAGGAAAAGATTATAAATGATCGCAAGACATAGTTTCAATGTATTTGGAATTCACCCTAAAAATGTATTTGAGTATAAAAGAAGCAGGTGTATGTGCAGAAAAAGTCTTTACCATCACCACCTTTGTAAGTCCTCTTATTACCCAATTGTCTTGACGTTATCATATAAAAGGATTTGTATCAATAAGTAGCAGATTGTGATTTGTAAAGATTTTTCTGCATGTATACCTGCTTCAAACGCATATCTTGGATTCATGGATCATAATCGGAGAGGTGAGATAGTTCTCACATATTTTGTCATTGATATCTGTTTTTCTGTTCGCAATTTCAAGATAAACAAACAGGTATTATTGTATAATAACTCGATTTGTTCCTAATCCGGGAAATTAATATTTTTTAAATTTGATTAATTGGAGATAATCAATGGGGAAGGGAAAGATCATAATAACTTGTGTATTGCTCTATACCTTAGCCTGGGGACCGGCTATCGCTGACGAAGTAGAGCTGCCCAAGCGCGTGCTTAAAAACAACATGACTGAAGTCTACAATGTTCTTCCAGAACCGGTCGACAGTTTTACTGGGGCCTTTACAAAGGGCAAGATATATGGAAGGCTGCGAACAAATTTATTTTACTATAACTGGGATGAAGAGGATAGTAAACAAAAAGATAACCGGGCATTTGGTATTGGCGGTAGCCTCATATATAAAACAGCACCTTTTTATGGTTTCAGTGCTACCTTAGGGTTGTATACAACTCAGAATCCCTTTTTCAAGATGGACAAGGACGAAGTGGGCTTTGTCAAGTCAGGGAAAGATACATTTGACCGTAACAAGATAAAAGACGGTAGTACTTATGAAGGTCATTGGGGGATGACCTCACTGGCCCAGGTTTATCTGGAATATGAAAGAGTAAAGTTTAACTTTAAAATTGGCCGCCAGATATTTGAAAGTTTTTTGACTAAGTCAAACGATACCAAAATGATTCCAAATACCTTTGAAGGGATAAGTATGGTAAATAAGAGTCTGCCAGCTACTACTATCAAGGCAGCATATTTCAGCAAACAAAAACTGAGAGATCATACCGACTTTCATGATGTTATAGCAGTTGATAGCTGGGATGAGAACGATGACTCTGCAAAACATGCGGGATTAACCAAGGATCGGCTCGATGAAGAGGATATTGATACGGAGCTTGTGATTTTGGGTGTTACAAATAAAACGGTCAAAAGACTCAAACTCGATACCTGGGTTACCATAGTTCCCGATTTAGTGTGGTCATTTATGATTGAAGGCAACTATGAAATTCCCCTGACCAACGGCTGGAGTATAACTCCTGGATTGCGGTACATGAGGCAGATTGATGAAGGGGCAGGCGAAATTGGTGGAGCAGCCCTCAATGGGAGTCTTGCAGGTCAGGCCGGGAAGCTAAATGGCTATAATGATGCAGATAATATAAAAGGTAGCCTCTATGGCCTGCGGGGTGTGTTGAGAAAAGGTGCAGGCAGTCTGCTTTTAGGATACACCAAGGTTGCCGATGAAGCTGACCTGGTTTCTCCCTGGCGGGGTTTCCCGACCAGTGGCTATACCCGGTCTATGGCCCAATATAACTGGGAGGCAAATACCGAGTCATGGATGATTAAAGTCTTTTACGACTTTGGCAAGGCTGGTATTATTCCCGGATTTAGGGCTGCTATTGACTATGCAGTTATGGATTACGACGACACCAAGGAAAAAATGGGTGGCCATAGCAAAACTGACAGATCGATCGTTCATATAGATTTGTGGGAAAAATTCGCCCGCCTGCCGAATCTGGAGGTGAAGGTTAGAATTGGCTTGGTGAGAGCCGATGACAGTTCAAAGGGTACCGATCCTTCCTATAATGAATGGCGTTTTGAAATGAACTATCTCTTTTAATCAGCTCTTTCCATTTGGAAGCTGCCTTTAGCTGCAACCTGTTATCATAGTTATACTGAAATGGTCTGATATTTAGATTTCTTGAAAGCATTTTAGTTTTTACTGTAGTATAAATTGTCATATATCAAAGAGGGTTATAAAGAAATGGCAAAGACATTGACTAAAAAGATATTCGAATCACATTTAAGAGATATACCTTTCCCGGGTACAATGGTACTCAATATAGATGTTGTTATGTGCCATGAGATAACCACACCTGTTGCCATAAATGACCTTGTTGCAAGGGGGAAAGACAGGGTCTTCGACCCCGGGAAGATTAAGGTAGTTATCGACCATGTCACACCTGCAAAGGATACAAAGACAGCAGAACAGGGGAAAATTCTAAGGGAATGGGCCAGAAGGCATAATATCAGGGATTTTTTTGATATAGGAAGAAACGGAGTATGCCATGTCCTTTTCCCTGAAAAGGGATTCATTCGACCGGGTTACACAGTAATAATGGGCGACTCTCACACCTGTACCCATGGGGCCTTTGGTGCCTTTGCAGCCGGCGTTGGAACAACAGATCTTGAAGTAGGAATACTCAAAGGCGTGTGTGCATTCAGGGAACCCAGGACGATTCGTATAAACATCAATGGAAAGTTGCCAGAGGGAGTTTACGCCAAAGATATAATTTTAAGGATTATAAAGGAGCTTACCGTAAAGGGGGCTACCGACTGTGTTATAGAATTTCATGGCGAAGTAGTAAAAAATATGTCAATGGAGAGCAGAATGACAATCTGCAACATGGCAATCGAGGCAGGAGGAACATCTGGAGTCTGTATGCCTGATGAGGTGACTGTCGATTATCTATGGCCATTTATTTCATCCGACTATAAGGATAAAGAGGCTGCCCTGAAGGATTTTAAGAGATGGTGGTCTGACGAGGGCTGTGAGTATGTTAAGGTGCTTGATATTGACGTTTCAGAGATGGAACCACAGGTTTCCTATGGTTATAAACCTGATGAAGTTAAAAATATTTCAGAAATGGAAGGAATACCCGTTGACCAGATATATATTGGTTCATGTACTAACGGTAGAATAGAAGACCTGCGCATTGCTGCACAGTATCTAAATGGAAGAAGGATCGCATCAACTGTGAGAGGTATTGTTTCCCCTGCAACGCCAAAAGTATTCAGAGATGCTGATGGAGAGGGAATAATTAAGATATTTCTGGATGCAGGTTTCTGTGTTACGAACCCGACATGCGGACCATGTCTTGGAATGAGTGGCGGTGTGCTTGCTCATGGAGAGGTCTGTGCATCTACGACGAATCGTAATTTTTATGGCAGGATGGGGAAGGGCGGTATGGTGCATCTCATGAGCCCTGCAACTGCTGCGGTAACGGCTGTAGAAGGTAAGATAGCAGATCCGAGAAAATTCAAGAGGTAAGAGACATATGAAAAAATTCGGTGGAAAGGTACTTTTCCTTGACAGGTCGGATATTAATACAGACGAGATAATACCCGCAAGACACATGACTGAGATATCAAAAGATACCCTGAAACTGCATATGCTAGAAGACCTGAAGCTAGAAGGATTTGATCCTCAGGATCCGGAAATTTGTGATAAAAGGGTGATAGTAACGCGTGCAAATTTTGGCTGTGGCTCTTCGCGCGAGCATGCGGCATGGGTTTTTGAGGTAAATAAAATAAATGTTGTGATTGCATCGAGTTTTGCCCGTATATTCAGACAGAACATGTTCAACTGTGGGATGATTGCTATCGAGCTATCTGAGAAGGAGATAGGTAAACTTTTTGAATATAAAGATAGCGATGCAGAAATCGAAATTGATTTCAAGAATAACAGATTGACAATTGAATCTGGCAACAGGAGTAATACGTTCAATTACCAGATCTCCGAGTTTGACAGGACACTTGTTCAAGCAGGCGGATGGGTGGAATTTGCAGATGAAAGATATTAAACCTTTAACTTTTTAAATTATTATGTCACCTGAAGAAAGGTTGAAAGAACTCGGGATAGAGCTGTCTGATATGCCAAAACCACTCGGCTCCTACGTACCATTCGCAAAGACGGGGAACCTCGTTTATCTTAGCGGGATGTTACCATTGAAGGAAGGGAAACTTGAAAGGACAGGCAGGGTCGCGGAGTCTGTTACAGTTGATGAAGCTGTTCAGGATGCAAGAACTGCGGCAATAAATGCGCTTGCGATACTGAAATCTGCTATAGGAAGCCTTGATAATATAAAGAGATGTGTAAAGATTACGGGATTCATAGCTTCATCTCCTGATTTTACAGAACAGCCAAAAGTCTTGAACGGTGCATCTGACCTTCTATACGAAGTATTTGGAGAGGCAGGAAGACATGCTCGCGCTGCTGTTGGTGTGAATATACTGCCAATGAACTCACCGGTTGAGATAGAGTTCATCTTTGAGATTTAAGGGTCAGACCTGAAACTTAATCTTTATCCTTGTCGTCCTCAAAGGCCTTGAGGTATTCATCCGGGATTTTTGGAAGCTGGTTAACTACCCACTTGTGCAGGCAGTCTAAAGAACAAAGGTCGTAATCATCAGCCTGGCCTTTACCTTTCCATTGTCTTATCATCAGCCAGCCTTTAAGCATTTCACAGCGGGCATCTTCAGGGTATGTCTCAACATCAGAACAATCAGTATATTTTATGCTTTTTTTACAGAAATTACAGATTGCATAGCTCTTTGACATTTTTGTGCCCTAGTGAAGTTTCTTACTAAATTTTACCATAAAAAGAGCTTTTGCTTAACTTAAATTATTTGGACTTCAAAACAGAAAAAAGATGGGTAGTGGAGAAGGTGATGTTTACAACAGGTAAGGCATTTATCTCATTAGGAAAAAGTAATATTCTTCAGGATAGACAGGACTTCATCTTCATTCAGGTCATACCAGTTTTTATAGGCATCTGCAACTGCAAAGGAAAAGCCGCTTCTTATATTAAGACAAACAAGCTCATCTATTTCAGGTAAGATTATACCGGTTGTCTTTTCTGATGCGGTTGGTACAGCCACTATAATTTCTTTAGGCCTTTCTTTTTTGACAAATCGTATGGCTGCAAGCATTGTATAACCAGATGCAAGTCCATCATCAACTATCAGTACTGTCCTGTTCCGCAGTGATGGATACGGCCTTTCATTTCTGAATAGTCTGTTGCGACTCTTTATACTTTCCAATGCCTTGGTCTTCTGCTGGTTAATTTCTTCTTCGGTAAGATCAAGACGGTTCAGTAGCCCTTGATTAAATATGACGTTTCCGTCTGGACTTATCGCGCCGAATCCAGCCTCGGGATTATATGGTATCTGAATCTTTCTTACAATGAGCAGATCCATTGGCAAGCTGAGCACCCTTGATATTTCATAAGCTACTGGAACACCACCAGATGGTATTGCAAGAATAAAGGTATCTGGATGTCTGTATGCCTTCAGCTTAAGTGCAATTAAGCGTCCTGCATCCTGCCTGTCCTTAAATACATGTGTTTTGTCTCTTAATTTATTATCCTCGATTAGCCTCATAATATAATATTACTACATCAGCAGATATTCACTTCTTTTTTAGCAAACCCTTTTTTCAATCTCTTGATAATATTATCGACATAGATATTATCAATCCATCTGTTTAAATTAACACGTTTATATATTTTACTGGTCTTTGAAGTATAGTTCATTCTGTCAATTAGAACGCTCCTGACATAAGGTCTGATTTTTTCGGCAAGTGCCTCGGGATTCATCGGGAGCACAGGACCGATAAATACATAAGTTTCAATACCTTTGTTGTGTAGTTCTTTCAGTGCATTTATCCTTACACGTATTGGTGGTGCTTTGGGTTCAAAAATCTTCCTGATTTTTTCATCGTCAGTTGTGATGGTAATCCCTACTACTATGTCTTTAAATTTTTTAAACAATTCGATATCTCTCAGAACAAGAGGTGATTTTGTGAGTATATCCAGGGGGAACTGATACTCCAGAAGTATCTCAAGACAGTGCCTTGTCAGTTTATATCTGGATTCGATTGGCTGGTATGGGTCTGTTACTGAGCTGATCATAACATTGCCCCTTACCATATTTTTAAGCTGTTTTTCGAGAATTTCAGGGGCGTTTATTTTAATATCCACAAATTGTCCCCATGGTTCTGTATGACCAGTAAACCGTTTCATGAAGGTGGCATAACAATACCTGCAGCCATGAAAGCATCCTACATAGGGATTAATACAGTAATCAACACCACCTATCCCTGATCTGGAAATTATTGATTTAACCTTTGTTTTTCTGATGAGTAAGCTCATAATTTAGTTTAACATCATAAGCATTATATTCGCTCCAATTTGATAATTTTAAAGGTATCTGGATTGATGATATAATAACAAGGGCTATATATTAAGGAAGGGGAAATTTTGAGTTTTTTCAAGGGAGATTAAATGGATAAAAGCAAGTTTATTGATGTAAGTTCAGGAATAAGCCCTCTTGGCCCGTCAAAAAAGGTAAGGGCTGCCCTGCGGAAGGCATTAAAAAACATCAAGAATTATCCTGATCCTGATGCTATAAGACTTAAAAGACTTTTTACATCAAAGTTTGGGATTCAGAAAGAGGGCATTCTTTTTGCAAATTCGGTAGAAGAGCTTGTTTATCTAATCACATCAGTTTTCAGGCCGAAAAGGGTTCTTGTTGTTGGACCTGCTTTGAGAATTTATGAGGGTGCATCTTATGCCGTTGGCGCTGAAACAGAATACGTAACCTCAGATGATAAATCAGATTTTATTCCGGACAAAGAACTGATAAAGAATAAGATGAACGGTGTTGACCTGCTCTTTATTGCTAACCCCAACCGGATTACAGGCAGGTTAACAAGCAGATATATTTTAGAAGAAATCTTTGATAATTCAGCATTAAATAGTGTGCGGATTATTATGGATGAATCACTTATAGAATTTACCGATGATGACAGCTATTCTAAGAAAATCACTGACATGAATAATATTGTTATACTGAGAACTACTTCACTTTTCTACGGGCTGCCAGGCCTGGAGCTTGCCTATGCAGTTGGTTTTCCGCCTGTTATTTCTGAGTTGGCAAAGGGTTTGCACTGGTCCTTAAATCATCTTGCACTTGAAGCTGCTAGAACAGCTCTTAGAGATAATACATACAGGAAGCTTACAAAAAGATATATAAATGATGAAAAGAAGTATATCAAAGTTAAAATAAAAAAAGCCGATGGCATTAAACTTTATAGTTCTGATTCGAATATACTTCTTATCAAATTGGAATTTCCCGCTGGAACAGTTTTCGATTTACTGGAAAAAGAAGGTTTTATAATCAAAGACTGTAAAGAAATAGAGGGGCTTAACAGCTCATTATTAAGATTTTCAGTAATGAAACATGAAAATAATACCAAATTTTTCAGAATACTAAGTAGTTATCTTTAATGTAATATTGTAACCGACTGCTGATAAAAATTGCTCTCCTTTTAAGTCAATCATCTCTATAAATGCCTTGACAATGTCAGGATCGAACTGGGTGCCTGCATTTGATCTCAACTCTTCTCGAACTTTATATAAAGGAAGGGCATCCCTGTATGGCCTGTCGGTCATCATTGCATCGAATGAATCAACAACAGTCAGTATCCTTGCTTTGAGTGACAACTGTTTGCCGTCTAGTTTATAAGGATAACCTTTACCGTCATATCTTTCATGATGCTGTAATATTATATTTCTGACGTCATTAAGTGTTCCTATTGGACAGAGTATTTTTTCTCCAATGACAGGATGTTCTTTAATTAAGCTGTATTCATTTGAAGTAAGTTTTCCGTGTTTCTGGAGAATAAAGCTATCAATACCGATTTTCCCTATATCATGCAATATTGAAGCATGTTCAAGAACTTCAATCTCAGTAAAATCAAGTCCGATGTATCGTCCAAGTTCTATTGAAAGCACCCTTACCCTTTCAGAATGTCCTTTAGCAAATCGGTCATTTGCTTCAATCGCATTAACAAAGGACTTTATCGTTGCAAAATAATTGTTCTTCAAACAGTCATATAACAGTATATTCTCTATAGCAGCCGATGCCTGATTTGAAAGTATTTTCAGGATTTCTATTTCATCTTCAGTGAAACTACTGCCATCAGCTTTATTCTCCAGCAGGATTGCTCCGGTAATATTATGGCCTTTTATTTCCAAAGGCATGCCTATCTGTATTATATTCTGATTATTGTCTTCTATTTTGTAGATTTCTGAAACAGGTGTAATCAGTAATTCAGGATTTAGCATTTTATCATAAAAAGTTTTGTATTCGAGCGGGAACCTGTCCATGGTTTTCGTCCCTGTATCTTTCTCGTACTGTACCGTTAAAGAAGATTTCAGCTCGTTTCTCATATACAGTGTGACCTTCTCTGCATTGACAACTTCAGCTGTAGTCTTGCTTATGATTTTCATCAGATCTTCATTATTTAATGTTGAAGGCAGTATATTCCCAACATCACTTATTTTCTTGAGCCTTACTATTGTTTTTATCAACTCTATGTTTTTACTTTTTAACTCTTTTGAAAGGAATGTTACAGCCTTGTTTGCTTTTTCAAGCTCTTTGATTTTCAGACCGAGCTGTGAATTAAGGTCTTCAACTTTACCCATATTATCTAATGCTGCTTTTATTCTTACGATTTCTCTCTCTTTGTTTATATTCTTATCATGAAGACTGTTTATTGTATTTATCATATTATTGAATGATGTGCCTATTATTCCCAGCTCGTCATTCCCGCTTACTTTTACAGTTGCCTGCAGGTTTCCTCCCTCAATTTCATATATAGTTAACAGCAGGTTTTTTAACGGCTTCAATACAAAACGAGAGAAAAGCAGGCCTAAGATTAAAGAGATGCTCAGTACAATTGTAATACTGGAAATAACCAAAAGTTTTTTTATTGAAAGTATCGTTGCATGACTTCTGGATATATCATGTTTTATCTCTATAATCCCAATTGGCATTTCATTGTTTGCATGACATTTATAACATTCTTCCCTGTTCGGTATTTCTTTAAAATAATTTATTGCTGTTTTGTCTATCAGCGTTGGTCCTTGCTTCTTATAGAGTAAATTCTGAATATAATTCCTGGATTTTGTCCCTATTTCTGCACCGTTTTTAGATTTTAATATTCTTCCATCTGGTGATAGTATTCTTAGGTGCATCAATTCTCTATTTCTTCCTATATTTTCAAGAATTTTCTGAACATCGACGGTTCTACCTTCTTTCATCGCATTATCTATAGACTTTACGATTAAATCACTTATAAATAAAGTATCCTGAAATTTAGAATTGATTATTTCATCGCTCTGCAGACGTATAAGGATTACGGTAGTAGCAGTTACTGAAAGTACTAATGTAAGCGCAATAATAGTTATTATTTTAGTTCTGATACTCATTATTATTCTAAGTATCATAGTAACAAGCAAAAAATATGCCTACAAAAATGCGGTAAAATTAGTTAATTATTTGATAATAGTAGGTTTTTTCACTCAGATTGCTCAAAAACACGCAGAAAATAGTAATTAAATCAAATTAAGGATTAATGGATATATTTTATAGTAAAATTAAAATCTATGGCAAAGCCTATGGTTGTTTTAGTCGGTCGGCCCAATGTTGGTAAATCCACCCTGTTTAACAGGATAACAGCTACTCATTGCGCTATTGTAGATGATATGCCCGGCGTAACAAGGGACAGAAATTATCTCGATGCGAATTGGGAAGGTAAGAGTTTCATGGTGGTTGACACCGGTGGATTTTATCTCGACCCTCCAGAAGATATTTTCAGGCAGGCTAAAGAACAGGCATTTTTTGCAATTGAAGAGGGCGATATTATAATCCACTTGCTTGACGGGAAAGATGGTCTTAAACCTGCTGATATGGAGCTTGCCCGGTTATTAAGGGAATCGGGCAAGTCAGTGATTTGGGCTGTTAATAAAGTAGATGCTCCTACCAGAGAAGATAGGCTTTATGATTTTTATAAGATTGGCGCTGAAGAACTCTATCCTTTATCTGCTGCTACAGGTTATGGATACGAAGAATTCATGGACAGGTTAAAAATATATCTGCCTGAATACCAGGAGGAAAAAACCGAATATCCCAAAATAGCGGTGGTGGGAAGACCGAATGTAGGAAAATCTACTCTTGTAAACACCCTGACAGGCAAACAGAGGGTTGTTGTCAGTCCAGTCCCCGGTACTACAAAGGACTCAATAGACAGTATTTGCACGTATTACAGAAGAAAATATCTGATGATAGACACCGCCGGCTTAAGGAGAAAAGGAAAGATAGGATATTCCATAGAGAGGTTTTCGATGGTCAGAGCTGTCAGGAGTATAGAAAGATGCGATGTAGCTCTTGTAGTTCTGGATGCAAGTGAGGGGATTACAGAGCAGGATCAGAAGATTGCAGGAATTGTAAAGGATTATGGTAAAGGTGCTGTATTTCTCCTTAATAAATGGGATTTAGTTGAAGATCCTGAAATGTCATATAAAAGAATAAATATAGAATTAAACCGGAAAATGTGGTTTTCTCAATATGCACCTGCTATTACCGTATCAGGGCTACTTAAGAAAAGAGTTGCCAAGATCTTCCCTGTTATTGACAGGATAATCACAGAGAGAAAAAAGAGGGTGCCCACAGCAGAGTTGAATAGATTTTTCAGACATATAATGTCAAGTTTAACATTGCCTAAGTATAAAAACAGAACGGTAAAACTTTATTACATGACCCAGGTTAAGGTTGAGCCCCCGGTATTCGTTATCTTTGCAAATTATAAGGATGCCATAAAGAATTCCCACATTAGATTCGTTGAGAATGAATTGAGAAAATATTTTGTGTTTGAAGGTACACCCCTAAAAATTTATGTCAGAGAACGGATAAGAGGAAAGACATCATGAAATTTTTAAAAATTATCGGGAAGAGCTTTATCGATTTTTTCAGGGACAACGGGTTGTTACTTGCTGGCTCGATGTCCTATTTTTCGATGATGGCGCTTGTGCCTTTCTGCCTGTTTCTGATTACACTTTTCGGTCATTATCTTGGCAATTACCCTGATTTTTACGGGTTTTTCATATCAAAGCTTGCAGGTTTATTCCCTGATGCGACGCGTGCAATTACAGATGAAATATTGAAACTCATCTCATATAAGGGTCTGGGAAAGTTCAGCCTCATTCTTTACGGTGTTCTTTCATATCAGTTATTTGCTTCTATTGAAAATTCCATGAATGTTATTTTCAAGGTAGAGAAGAAAAGGAATTTTATCTTTTCGCTACTTATTTCTCTTGCAGTAGTGACTTTAATAATCGCTCTACTGATAATATCGTTCGCCGCCGCATCGGTTATACCGCTTTTCGAGGCTTTCAACCCTGCTCTGCCTGTTATTAAGATTGGTAAGATTGCTGAATTCATAATCAGGTTTGTTTTGCCATTTATTTTAGTTTTGATTACAGTAACAGTGATGTATATAATGCTTCCAAAGGCAAAAGTAGGTTTCTCAAATGCATTTAAAGGTGCTATCTTTACAACAGTCTTTTTTGAAATAGCCAAGCATGTTTTTACGTGGTATGTCGGTGCAGTTGTACATTTTGGCAAGATATACGGTCCTCTGTCTGCATTCGTCGTCTTTCTGCTATGGGTTTTCTATTCATCTGGTATTTTTTTGATCGGTGCAGAAATAGTACATAATTTAGCCAATTCAAAGAAAAACTTGTTAAAGGATCGTATATGACTTATAGAGTTGAGAGGTGATACATGAAAGAACTTATCGGGAAAATTGTCGAAGTAGTAACCGTAGAGGCAACCTACACAGGCAGACTTGTTGAAGTTAATAATGATGAAACACACCTTGAGACTGAATTAGGATGGGTCGTTGTACCGATAGACAGGATCGCTATTATCAGGGAGAAAAATGGAGAGTAACTACCTTTTTGGGCTCAGTCTGACCATATGAATTGCCCCAATGATGTTTGACGCTTGGGTCATCGTAAAAAGCGGGGAACAGAGAAAAGTCGCTGATGAGTTATACCATCGTAGTATCGCAGCCCTTTGACACCTCCACGTATAAGAATTTCATCAACCTGCATTGCATTTATGGGATTAAAGGTTTTTTCCGACATAATCGAGACACTCCACATTTCGTCAAAAGAAGGAATAAATTCATAGGCAGTTAGCAGATGAGAGAATGATGCATGAAATTTATTGACCAGCTTTTGATGATAGCTGTCTAGCTCGGGATGGCACTGAATCCCTCCGGTCTGTACAACCATGACCCCACCGGGAGACATCTTTGAAAGCACCATACGGCAAAACTCTGGTTTGAACAGGTGAAACGATAATTCCCCTGCAATTCCAGTTTCGTCAAAAGGCTCTGTAAGATCGCCGATTATAAGATCCCACTGCTGGCTATTGGTGGAAATAAATTTATAGGCGTCCTCGCAGTATACTTCACTCCTAGGATCTTTATAAGCGTTATGGTTCAAATGAGGAAATTGATCGCGAAATACTTTTATGATGTCTTCGTCAATGTCAACCAGAACTGCATGTTCTACAGTTTTCCATCGCAACACCTCGCGCAAAGCACATCCATCGCCTCCTCCAAGGATCAGAATATTACGCACAGGATAACGGTAAACCATTGCGGGATGGATGAGCATCTCGTGGTAGATGAATTCATCCAATTCTGCTAACTGGATACGGCCATCGAGTACAAGGCAAAGCCCGAAGAAAAAAGTATCTATAATATCTAACTTTTGATGCTTTGTCTGTTTGCTGAACAATAGCTGGCGAATCTCATTCATCTGGAAGCGATTGTCGTTTGTAACATCTACAAACCATGAAAGTCCCCGTTTGTTTATAATCTCATATAGCTTCTGCTTTAAGTCGGTTGCAGAGAGGATTCGTTCATCTGGTTGTTTGCTCATTAGGATAGCTCCTTTTTTTGTTTCTATTTCCTACTTAAATCAAGGTCTCCTAACTCATACTGTACAATAGACAAAGCAGCTATGGATGCTGTCTCTGCTCTAAGTATCCTCTTGCCGAGAGTTGCTGTAACGAACCCATGTTCAGAAGCAGTTGTTATTTCTCTTTCAGAAAATCCCCCTTCAGGGCCTGTAAAAAGGTTTATTTTATCCGGTCGGTTGAATCTTCGCAATATGTCTGAAAGTTTCTTACCGCCTTCCTCCCAGAAGATAATACATTTACCCGAGACACTATACGGATCGACGAAAAGTTCTTCAAAGGCCGTAATTTCACGGATTTCTGTAATAAAGTTTCTTCCGGCCTGTATTGATGCTTCTTCAGCAATCTTTCTCCAGCGCAAGATTTTTCTTGTCTCTCTAATCTGACTTCTTTCAGTGATGACAGGGATGATCTCTTTAACACCGAGTTCTGTAGCCTTTTGTACCACAAGATCCATTTTAGAACCTTTCAGAATGCTTTGTAGAAGTGTCATATGGAGAGATGATTCTGTATTAAATTCTTGAGGCTCAATTATCTCAACTACTACCTCTTTTCTTGTTGCACTGGTTATCCTTGCAGAATATGAATGGCCTTTATCATCTGTAATTGTAATTCTGTCGCCTCTCTTGCATCGCAGGACTGTAGAGATATATCTGGCCTTATCATTTTTTATTTTTGCTGGACCGGTGTTTAAGGCAACGCCTGGAAGGAATACCCGCGGCATTAAGTTTATTTCTCAACACCTGTAAACAGGTCTTTTAGTTTTTCTTTAAAACTCTTAGACACCTCATCGCCATCTAAGGATGAGAATTCTTCAAGAAGTTCTTTCTGCCGGGGGGTTAGTTTTTTCGGAACCTCGATATAGACTCTTACAACCTGATTTCCTCTTTGGTGCCTGTTTATATATGGCACCCCTTTGTTCTTAAGATAAAATATCTGACCAGATTGTGTTCCTGGAGGTATTTTTAACTTTGAAGTTCCGTCGAGTGTCGGAACTTCTATTTCTGTACCGAGAGCCGCCTGGGGGAATGATATCGGAACCTCGCAGAATATCTCGGTGCCATCTCTTTTGAAAAAAGGGTGCTCAATTACATTTATTACTACATAAAGGTTGCCGGACGACCCTCCATAAATTCCAGGTTCCCCTTCACCGATGATTTTCAGCGTTGACCCTGCATCCACACCAGGAGGAACTTTTACATTGATACTTTTTTCTTTTTGTATTTTCCCGTATCCTTTGCAGTCCTTACAGGGATTTGTGATTATCTTGCCGTCTCCACCGCATTTTCCGCAGGTTTTAGAGACACTGAAGAACCCCTGTTGAAATCTTATCTGACCGCTTCCTTTACAGGAAGTGCATGTTTCTGGATGCTTGCCAGGCTCAGACCCAGAACCCTTGCATTCTGTGCACTTTTCCCATTTTTTAAAATTTATTATCTTATCGGTTCCAAATACTGCTTCATCCAGGGTTATGTCCAGATCATATCTGAGGTCATCGCCTTTTGTGGGTCTTTGTCTTCTCTGTCTTCCAAAAGTGCCGAAAAAATCTCCGAATATGTCTTCAAAGATATCTCCGAATCCTGTGCCTGTTGAAAATGGTCCAAAGCCTCCACCGATCCCTTCTGCTGTGCCGAATCTATCGTAGTTCGCCCTTTTCTGGGAATCACTAAGGCATGAATACGCTTCGTTTATCTCTTTGAATTTTGCTTCGGCATTCTTGTCCCCAGAATTTCTGTCCGGATGATATTTTAAGGCGAGCTGTCTGAACGCCTTTTTTATTTCAGCATCAGACGCATGCCTTGAGACACCGAGTATATCGTAATAATCTTTCATTTTAGTTAAAAGTTAGCAGCATATATATTGTTTATGCTAACCTGCATTAACATATTAACTAACTGTACTTTAGCTCTCCTTTTTATCCTTGTCAACATCTTCAAACTCTGCTTCAACAACTTCTTCATCACCTTCTTTGGTGCCTTGCTCTGCTCCTGGTGATTCCCCTTCTGCCTTACCAGGTTCAGCCTGTGCGCCTGTTGCTTTGTATATATGTTCTGCAAGTTTATGAGAGACAGAGGTAAGTCTGTCTGTAGCTGCCTTTATCTCTGCAATGTCAGTACTTGAATCTTTAACTTTCTTGCAGTTTTCGAGTGCATCTTCTATCTCTTTCTTTTCATCGGCTGAGATTTTATCAGAATAATCCTTCAGGGACTTTTCAACTGTATAGATAAGTGTGTCTGCGTTGTTCCTTGCCTCTGCAAGTTGTTTTTTCTTTTTATCTTCCTCACTATGTGCTTCAGCGTCATGAACCATGTTCTTTATTTCTTCTTCATTGAGCCCGCTGGAGGCCGTTATCCTTATAGATTGTTCCTTGTTAGTGCCAAGGTCTTTTGCAGAGACATGGAGAATGCCATTTGCATCAATATCAAATGATACCTCAATTTGGGGTACTCCCCTTGGTGCCAGAGGAATTCCTATAAGCTCAAAATTACCGAGAAGTTTGTTGTCAGCAGCCATCTCCCTTTCACCCTGATGAATTTTTATTGTAACAGCAGGCTGGTTATCTGTTGCTGTTGAGAAAATCTGGCTTTTCTTTGTTGGTATAGTTGTATTTCTCTCGATAATCTTTGTGAAAACACCGCCAAGAGTCTCAATTCCAAGTGATAGAGGGGTGACATCAAGGAGAAGAACTTCTTTTACATCACCTTTAAGAACAGCTGCCTGAATTGCAGCGCCTGCGGCAACAACTTCGTCTGGATTAACTGTGCGGTTGGGTTCTTTTCCGAAATAGTTCTGAACTGTCTGCTGTACCTTTGGAGTTCTTGTCTGACCGCCGACAAGTAGAATCTCATCAATATTTGACGTTGACAGACCGGCATCTGAAAGTGCACTCTTACATGGGTCTATCGTCTCTTGAATAAGTTCCCCTGCAAGTTGTTCAAATTTTGCCCTGGAAATCTTCATCAGGAGGTGTTTTGGTCCTGTTGCATCAGCCGTAATAAAAGGAAGGTTTATCTCGGTCTCCATTGCTGTTGAAAGTTCAATCTTTGCCCTTTCTGCGGCCTCTTTTAACCTCTGAAGCGCCATCTTGTCATTTTTAAGATCAATGCCCTGGTCTTTCTTGTATTCTTCAACTATCCAATCTATTATCTTGAGGTCAAAATCATCTCCACCGAGATATGTGTCTCCATTTGTTGATTTAACCTCAATAACTCCCTCACCAATTTCCAGTATCGATATGTCAAAGGTTCCGCCTCCAAGATCGTATACAGCGACTCTTTCTTCTTTCTTTTTGTCCATTCCATAGGCAAGAGCGGCTGCAGTTGGCTCGTTTATAATCCTTAAGACATTTAAGCCGGCAATCCTGCCAGCGTCTTTTGTAGCCTGTCTCTGGCTGTCGTCAAAATATGCAGGAGTTGTTATTACAGCATCAGTGACTTTTTCCCCCAGATAGTCTTCGGCAGCCTGTTTTAATTTTTGCAGAATCATGGCAGAAATCTCAGGAGGTGAATATCTTTTACCCAATATCTCAACGTGTGCATCACCATTTGATACCTCGACAATTTTGTAAGGAAGTCTATTCTTTGCATGTTCGACTTCTGGAGTGTTATATTTTCTGCCCATAAGTCTTTTGATTGAAAATATTGTATTTTCAGGATTTGTTATTGCCTGTCTTTTTGCGATTTGACCTACGAGTCTTTCCCCCTTGTCACTGATAGCAACTATAGAAGGAGTTGTCCTGGTGCCTTCCTGATTAGGTATTACAACAGCTTCTCCCCCCTGAACTACAGCAACTACAGAGTTTGTAGTCCCAAGATCTATACCAATTGCTTTTCCCATTATATTATTCCTCCTCTATATCCTTGTTTATCTTGATATCTACGTTTTTTGTTTCACTTTCTGCTTCAGAATTTTCATTTTCCTGTTTCGTTTTTCCCTGAGGTTTTACAGATACGGCAACAAGAGATGGTCTTAGCACCTTATCGCGGTAAATATATCCTGCTCTAAGCTCTTCAGCTACAACTTTTTCTTCCATGTCATCTCTTTCAACATTCATCATAGCATGGTGAACTACAGGATCAAATTTTTTCCCTAAAGACTCTATTTTTACCAGGCCGAATTTTTCAAGGGTACGATGAAGTTCCTTGAGGGTCATTTCAACTCCATGGACGAGGCTGGTGTTTGAATCGCCGGATGCATGTTTGAGAGCAAGTTCCAGACTATCGATTGCCGGCAAAAGCTCATATAGAAGAGATTCATTGCCGTACTGTACTAGTTCTTCTTTGTCCTTATTTACCCTTTTCTTATAATTATCGAATTCTGCATATAATCTTAGATATTTGTCATTTAAATCCTCTAATAATGATTTTTCATCGGTGACTGTTTTTTCAGAATTCTCAACATTCTCTAATGAAATCTCTTCAGCTTTTTCATTTTCTGTAGAGCCCTGATTTTCTATATCATGTTCTTCCATAATAAAGTTACCTATCTGTTTGTAATCATATCAGTAATATAAGTGGCTGTTATATCAACAAGTGAAATTGCCTCCAAATAATTCATTCTTTTAGGACCTATTATGCCCACTGCTCCTACAGGCCTGTTGCCTTCTCTATAAGTTGAAATGACCATGCTTAACTTCTTCATTTCATCAATCGGGTTTTCTGACCCTATAAATACCTGTGTGCCTTCAAAATCAGAAATTTTGTCCAGAAGTTTAACAATAATGCTCTTATCATCAAGTGTTTTTAACAGATCTTTTATCCTGTTAATGTTGCAGAAATCAGGGAGTTCAAGCATGTCTGCCAGCCCGGAAATATAAACGGTCCCTGGTGAAATTGAAAAAACATATTTACAGATTCTTATTGTCTCTGAAATAAGCTTGTCACAGAGAACTTTATCTTTAGCTATTTCTTTTATGATTCTTTTTCTTATTTCATGCAATGTGCTGCCGGTATATTCTGAATTAATATAATCTACAATCCTGTTAAGGTCTTTCTGTGAAATGTCAGATTCAATTGAGACAATCTTGTTGTGGATTATTCCTTCGCCAGTGAATAATATTACCGCTAACTGGTTTTTCCTGTATTTAGTTAACTCGATTTTAGCCAATGTAGTCATACTTGGGTTAGGAGACATTGTTATGCCGATATAATGAGACAGAGATGAGAGCATCTTTGATGTCTCATCAGGGAAAGAATTTATGTCTTTTTTTAACATTTCTAATTTCTTGAAAATTTCCAGTAAAAGTTCCTTGTTGAAGCATTGTTTGCTTGCTGATAGTGTATCGACATAGAACCTGTATCCACTATCGGTAGGAACCCTTCCTGCAGAAGTATGAGGCTGGTGCAGGAATCCCATATCCTCAAGGTCAGACATTATATTTCTTATTGTTGCAGGAGAAAGACCGAAAGAGTATTTCTTAGTAACAATCCTTGAACCAACAGGTCCTGGCGAATTAATGTAACACTGGATAACTGCACATAATACTTGTTTATTGCGTTCATCTAACATGCTTTAGCACTCTCTGACTTAGAGTGCTAATAATTTAACAGTTATGTGTTTTGGGTGTCAAGTGGTAAGGATTTTTTTTACCAGTCGAGCTCTTGATCAATTAGTCTTTTATAAAAATGTGGGGTCAGAAAAGAAACCTTATGTATTTCATCAGAATAAAACCTTGTTTTGATTTGATATTTTCTTTGTAGCTCTCTCGGGTTGAGCCCCTTGGAACCAATTGAAAATGACCACCAGTTTCCACCGTATGTTGCAATTGGAACTGCATAGAGATCAACAACAGGAAAGACGGATTTCAATTTATTTTGAACTTCAATTGTAATATTTTTGTGGAAATGTATAGATTCAGAATGTGTAACAAACAGACCATTTTCGTTAAGGCAGTTTTTAATTGATGTAAAGAATTCTTCTGTGAAAAGACTTGTGGCGAATCCCACAATATCCGTTGAATCAACAATTACAATATCAATATCTAAATTACTGCGTTTGGCAAATTCTGCACCGTCAATTGTGTGAATTTCAACGATAGGGTTATCTATTTCACATGAAACAGAAGGAAAATATTTTTTTGAAACATTAATAACTTCTTCATCTATTTCAACAAAATAAACCTTTTTGACTGTCTTGTGCTTTAGAACCTCTCTGACAGTGCCTCCATCACCGCCACCAATAACCATAATTATTCTGGGTTCAGGATGGGCATGCATCACAACATGAGTAAGCATCTCATGGTAGAAAAATTCATCTTTTTCTGTAAGTTGAACAATACCGTCAAGTACCAGTATTCTTCCAAAATAAGGATTTTCAAAAACCATAATGTCCTGGAATTTGCTTTTGTGGCTGTAAAGAATGCCGCTAACTTCGTATGAATATTCAATTGGTGCATAAGGATCTTTTTCGAAAAATCTTATCATTTAGAATTCTCCTTATATGAAAATTGTTTTTGGTATTAGAAATCCGTTAAATTCTGAGGCATATGAAACAGTATATGCACCGCTTGACAGAATTAAAATCAGATTACCGACCTCAGGATTCGGAAGTACTATATCCTTATCAATGACATCAAAGCTGTCACAGCTTGGCCCCGCCAGAGTCCATTTTTTTAGGGGCTTGGAACCATCCACAATATAGCTGTATTTTATACCGCCGAGACTTTCCATTAACCCATTGAAGACACCGATATCAAGATAGAGCCAGTCTTCATCGGCCCTTCTGGCCTTTCCAATAACTCTTGTTACAAAAACCCCGGCATCACCTACAACCGCCCTGCCGGGTTCAATGAATATCCGTGTTCTATTTGGAAATTTTTCGTATATCAGTCTGTCAACATTTTTATCTATAGTCTCGATGCCTACTACATTTTTTGTGTAACGTATAGGGTATCCGCCGCCGATATTAAGTATTGAAAGTTTTATGCCTTTTTTTTCAGCTCTGTCCCAGAGTATCTTTGCTTTATCAAGTGCTGTATTCCAGTTATAAATGTTGGTGCACTGAGATCCGACATGAAAAGTAATGCCAACGGGATTCAGTCCTTTCTTTTTTGAAAAAACCAGAAGTTCTTCAGCAGCATCAAGTTCTACAGCAAATTTTTTGCTGAGTGGCCACTCGCTTCCTTCGTTCGGAACAGAAAGTCTAACATAAATATTACATCCTGCTGAGTAATCATGAAGTTTTTCGACCTCCTCTTTAGAGTCAACAGCAAAATATGAGATACCATAAGCACTCGCCATTTTTAAGAATCTGAAAGATTTTACGGGATTACTTGAAATAATTCTCTCCTTGCTAACCCCTATAGTAGAAAGAATGTTCAGCTCACCTTCTGATGCGATTTCAAAACCTATTCCAAGACTGTTAATTAGTTTAATTATCTCAATATCAGGGTTTGCCTTAACAGCATAGAATAGCTTTGAATTTCTTATCTTTTTCCCAACCGACTTTACTTTCCTTTTAATTTTTGCTTTGTCCATTAAGAGATATGGCGGTTCAAGGTCCGAGGTTTTCAGAAATCTCAAAACCTTATGAATAGTCGATTTTGATGCAATCTCTGTGTGCAGTTTATCTATTTTGAATTTGTATCCCATTTTTTGCTTAAATTACTATTTAAAAAAAAAATTCAAAAAATTGCAATAATATCTTCTCACTCTCGAACCCTAAAAATGCATTTCAGTATAAAAAGAGCAGGTGAGTTAATTAGTTGGACATATTCCTTTCGCTCCCTAGAGGGAAATTTTTAGCCAAAAATTTCCCTATGTCCACTCAAGAAACATGCCAAACTATATAGCATATATACATACTCAAATTCATTTTTGGGGTGAATATAATAATTTAAAAATCGGGAGCTAAATCTCTTTATTTCCGGAAAATTTTCAGACTGTTTCTGTCTAGCGGTTTCTCCGGGTTATTTGCCTGTTCTGCACATTATCTGGGCAGTCTCCATTTCAGAAGTTTTTTTGTAGCACTGCGAACAACCTCTGCAACATTTTTGTTCTTCTCAAGCAATTTGAGATCCCTTGTCTTAAGATTGCTTATGAAAGTTACCGAGATTCCAGGCGGGGTCTTGGGATTTGTAACAAGGGCCAGAGTTACTGAATAGCTTTTCATCCATTCCCTGTTTTTTGATATTTTTCTCAGTACTTCTTCGGGCACATGACGGGACCGGGCGATCATCTCTGCCTCGCTTTCTGTAATTTTCTGATTATCCAGGACACTGAGCACAACCTCTTTGTTGGGATCCTTTATAAGGATATTCCTGATTTCTTTCCCCCCTCTTTGGGCGAGTTGAATCCTTTCTGCCACATTCAGTTTTTGTATCTTCTGGACAAGGCTCTTGGCACGCATATCCGGTGTTTTCTTAATCTTTTTCGGTGGAATGATTGGAAGATGAAGAGTATCTGATATAAATTTTCTTGTTTCTTCAGGTGTATCAGGATTTTCGAAAAGAAGTTTAAGTATTTCAGGCCGATTTATATTTGCTTTTGCAATTTCGTAAAAAATGCTTGGGTCGGAGGCTTCTTCAATTAATACATCAATAAGCTCCTGTGAGGCGATAGAATAATCAAGACCTATTAGAATTTGCTCTTCCATTTAATTACTCCTTAAATAGATAAAGTATTCTATGTTTCCTTTCTGTCCTGGTATCGGGGATTTGAATAAGCCTATTGTCTTAAAGCCAAATTGTTCAGCACCTGCACGTACGTTTTCAACTGCAGTCATTCGCTTTGATTCGTCTTTTATGATGCCCCCCTTATCAACCATACCTTTTCCGACTTCAAACTGTGGTTTGATTAGTGCGAGAACCTCCCCGCAATCCTTCAAAAATTCGAGTGTCTTTTGTAAAACCTTTAAAAGTGAGATAAAAGATACATCGATCAGTACAATATCTATCTTCTCCGGTATTGATTGTTTGTCTAGATGCCTTATGTTTGTCCTTTCCATAAGAATTATTTTAGGGTTATGCCTGAGTAACCAGTCGAACTGACCGTAACCTACGTCTATAGCATATACCTTTTTTGCATTTTTTTTAAGTGCACAATCTGTAAAACCTCCTGTTGAGCATCCTATATCCATTACAATCTTGCCGGAAAGATCGATATTGAAGAACTCCATTGCAGCTTCAAGCTTTAAGCCCCCTCTGCTGACATAAGGGATATCATTTTCTTTCAGTACAATTTCAGAATCAATGTTTACCATGGCACCAGCTTTTGAAACCCTGCTTCCGCCAACAAAAACCTTTCCCTCCATTATTAGTGCTTTTGCCCTTTCTCTGCTTTTTACAAGACCCTTGTCGGTTATGATTTTATCCAGTCTGGCCTTATTCTTCATTGATATGTTGTCCTTAAAATATCTGATGTATCAGGGTTTAAATATCAGCTGCTGAAAGTCGGTTCCCTCATAAATGAGAGTGCAGTACGGAATATCCCTTCTTCGTCAAGGCCGTATTTTGCTCTTAATTCATCGGGATTTCCCTGTTCAATGAAGCTGTCACGAATACCAAGTCGTTTTATTTTAATATTGTTTATTTCTGAGTCATTCAGACATTCTATTACAGCACTTCCAAAACCGCCCTGAAGGACATTCTCTTCAATAGTAATTAATCTTGGTATGCGTGCCGCAATTGATAAAAGGAGTTCTTTATCAAGGGGTTTGACAAATCTGGCATTAATTACTGTTGCATTGATACCTATTTCTTCGAGCTTTTCAGATGCATTTAAAGCAGGTATTACAGAGTTGCCGATAGCGATTAAAGCAATATCTGCCCCTTCTTTTAAAGTTTCACCGGTGCCCATAGCTATTTCTAGATTTGGTAATGAAGTTTCAGGGATTTTGCCTCGCGGATATCTTATAGCTGAGGGTCCGTTATGTTTTAATGCAAATTCAAGCATCAGCCTGAGTTCTTCCCCATCTTTGGGTGCCATTACGGTCAGGTCTGGTATGTGCCTCAGATATGATATATCAAAAAGGCCGTTATGAGTCGGACCGTCTTCTCCTACGATTCCAGCCCTGTCTATTGTTAATATTACAGGGAATTTCTGAAGACATACATCGTGAAGTATCTCATCGTAAGCACGTTGAAGGAAGGTTGAATATATTGCTACAACTGGCCTGAGACCAGTTGTTGCCAATCCTGCAGCAAACGTGACAGCATGTGGTTCGGCAATGCCAACATCGTAAAACCTGTCTGGAAATTTTTCAGCAAAGTTGTAAAGCCCTGTACCTTCTGTCATTGCGGCTGATATTGCTATTATTCTATTATCTCTAGTGGCTAAATCGGTAAGAATATTCCCGAATAGAGTGCTGTATGTAGGAGCTCCTGGCGAGCCTAATTGAGAGCCGGTTTCGAGCTCAAAGGGACCGATACCATGAAAAGTACTAGGATTTTTTTCGGAAAATTCATATCCTTTGCCTTTTTTTGTTATTAAATGAATAAGTGTAGGGGAGGTTGACGATTTTATCCTTTTAAAGGTTTCTATTAACAGTTCAACGTTATGTCCATCAATAGGGCCAACGTAATCAAAACCCAGTTCCTCGAAAAGTATCCCGGGGAGCAGGAATCCCTTGATTGTTTCTTCTGCTCTCTGGGCAATCTTTGCTACAGGAGCGCCGACCTTGGGTATTCCTTCCAGGAATGACTTCGTCTCCTTCTTAAATCTACGGTAAAACTGGCCGGTAAGTATTCTGTTCATATATGCAGAAAGTGCCCCGACATTCCTTGATATTGACATCTCATTGTCGTTGAGTATAACGATCAGGTCTTTTTTAAGATGACCGGCATTGTTGAGGCCTTCAAATGCGAGCCCTCCTGACATTGCACCGTCTCCAATAACGGCAACCACTTTAAAGTTTTCGTTGTTCTTGTCACGCCCCTCTATCATACCGAGAGCTGCAGATATTGAGGTAGAGCTATGACCTGTTCCAAAAGCATCGTATTCGCTTTCGGTCATTTTTGGGAAGCCGGATATCCCGTTCTCTTTTCTAATAGTTGAGAACCGGTCTTTTCTGCCTGTAATGAGCTTGTGGCTGTAAGATTGGTGACCTACATCCCATATAAGTTTATCTGTCGGTGAGTCGAATACAAAATGTAATGCTATCGTAAGTTCCACCACTCCGAGACTTGATGCAAGGTGGCCGCCGTTTACAGATACGGTTTTGATAATGATTTCCCTGATTTCTTCGGCAAGGACCTTTAGTTCTTCTATTCCGAGTTCCTTCAGATCAGAGGGTGAATTTATCTTTTTTAAAATCATCAATTTCTCCTTTTTACGAGATAGAATGCTATTTCCCTGAGAGGATCTGCTTTTGATGAGAAAATGCTGAGTGATGCTACAGCGTCAGAGACAAGCTGATTGGCAATTTCACGCGATTTTTCAAGACCGTATAAAAGGGGATATGTCATCTTATCTATTTTATCATCAGAACCCACAGATTTGCCAAGCTCATTTGTGTCCCCTTCGACGTCCAGTATATCGTCAATTATCTGAAAGGCAAGACCTATATTGTTGCCATAAATGGTGATTGCTCTGAGTTCATCATTACTGCCTTCGGAAAGTGTATGACCGAGTTTTACAGAAGTACTGATCAGTGCAGCGGTTTTATGCAAATGAATAAATTGAAGCGTATTCTTGTCAGGGGCTGCATTTTCTGAAAGAATATCCTGCACCTGACCGCAGACCATTCCTTTATAACCGGATGCGATAGAGATTTCCCGCAGTGCTTTTAAAAGATTTGTTTCTTTAATCGTCCTGCAATAAGTGTTGTCAGAAAGTATACTGAATGCCTCTGTAAGCAGTGCGTCACCGGCCAGAATGGCGATTGCTTCTCCATAAACCTTATGGTTTGTCGGTTTTCCTCTCCTGAGGTCGTCATTATCCATTGCAGGAAGGTCATCATGAATCAGGGAATAAGTATGAATAAGTTCAAGACTTGAAGCGTAAGGTACAATTTCATCCGGGTTCCCGCCGTGTGCCTCGTATGAGGCAATAGCAAGTATAGGTCTTATCCTTTTGCCGCCAGCAAGTAGAGAATAAAGCATTGCTTCCTGAAGTATAGCAGGTCTGCCCTGCTCTTTGAAATAGGTATGGAAAAAAGAATCGACAGCCTCTCTTTTCTCAGTAAGATATTCTTTTATATCCATTTCCTGTAAATCATCCTAATCCTTAGTTTTTACTCCTTTAAAACTAAGAGGTTACGTCTAACGGTTACGGTAACGAAGCCCGTTTCGGTTGTCGTCTATCGGTTACGTGTTTATTTAGTTTGTCTGGTTTCTCTAGTTTGTTTGGTTTTTCTGGTTAGCCCTGCAACTGCTCCTTGCACCCCGCTTCTTACTCCTTACTTTCCTTTACCTTTACCCGCCTCAGGCGGGTTTACCTTTGCCTTTACCTGTCTTTAATTTGTGCTTACTGCCTACTTCTTACTCCTTACTCTTTTCTTTTTAGTGCCTACTTCCTACTTTCTTATTCCCATTCTATTGTGCTTGGAGGCTTAGAGCTAATATCATATACTACTCTGTTGACACCCTTTACTTCATTTATTATCCTGTTCGATATTCTGCCAAGTACATCATTTGGTATCTTTGCCCAATCAGCTGTCATCCCGTCAAGACTGTAAACTGCCCTAATAGCTGCAACATTTTCATATGTTCTCTCATCACCCATCACGCCAACACTCTTAACAGGCAGTAAAACAGCAAAGGCCTGCCATATGTGATTATAAAGGCCTGCCTTTTTGATCTCTTCGAGCACTATTTTATCTGATTCTCTTAAAATATCTAGTCTTTTCTTAGAAATTTCTCCAAGACAGCGGACCGCAAGCCCGGGTCCCGGGAAGGGATGCCTCAAGCATATCTCTTCGGGCAGAGAAAGCTTCTGTCCTAAGATCCTTACCTCATCCTTGAACAACTCCCTCAGTGGCTCGATAAGTTTCAATTTCATAACCTCTGGAAGACCTCCAACATTGTGATGGGATTTGATAGTTGCTGAAGGACCTTTGAATGATACGCTCTCGATAACATCGGGATAAAGGGTTCCCTGTACAAGGAATTCTACGCCTTTTATTTTTCTTGCAGCTTTTTCGAATATACGAATAAATTTATTCCCTATTATCTTTCTTTTTCTCTCGGGATCGGTTACGCCAAGTAATTCACTCATGAAGTCTCTTGATGCATTTACGTGAACTAATTTGATATGAAAATTGCGTTCGAATGTGTTGATGATTTTTTCAGCCTCGCCTTTTCTAAGAAGACCGTTATCAACGAGTATGCAGGTAAGGTTATCACCTATGGCCCTGTGAACAAGAAGTGCTGCAATGGAAGAATCAACGCCTCCACTGAGTGCACATATAACCTTTTTGTCTTTAACTCTTTCCCTTATACTGGCGATAGACTGGTCAATAAATGATGACATCTCCCATGTTGGTTTACATTTGCAGATATCATATAAGAAATTCCGAAGGATCTTTATCCCCTTGTTAGTATGAGCTACCTCTGGATGAAACTGTAATGCAAAGAATTTGTTGTCTCTTGATGCCATAGCAGCAATTGGAGAATTATCAGTATGGGCAATGATTTTGAACCCTCGAGGAATCTTGTCTATCCTGTCGCCATGGCTCATCCATACAATATTTTTTTGTTCTGAGCCGATGCCTTTAAAGAGAAGTGATTCAGTATCATCAATTATGAGTTCGGACCGACCATACTCGCGTTTCTGGGCTTTTGCAACCCTGCCGCCGATTGAGTATGTAAGAACCTGCATGCCATAACATATACCGAGTATTGGATGGCCAAGTGAAAGTATCTTTCTGTCGGGTTTCGGTGAACCCTTGTCATAAATACTCGAAGGGCCACCGGAAAGTATTATGCCCTTTGGAGAGAAATTCTTTATTCTTGAAAGAGGGGCATTAAACGGGAATATCTCTGAATATACTCTGCTTTCCCTTATTCTGCGGGCAATTAGCTGCGTATATTGCGAGCCAAAATCAAGAACTAATATTTTGTCTTCATACATGATTTATAATCTGATTCACTTTTCTATGAAAGAGCCTAAATTTTTGAAATTTGAAATTTGAAATTTGTAATTTGTAATTGTGTATCCTTTACCATTACCATTCAGGCCTGTAGTTAGGTGCTTCTTTGGTTATTATGACATTGTGGACATGACTTTCTCTTAAGCCGGCATTTGTAATTCGTGTAAACCTTGATTTTCTCTTTAGCTCAGAAAGATTTTTTACACCGCAGTAACCCATTCCGGAGCGAATGCCTCCAAGAAGCTGGTGCACACTGTTAGATAGAGAACCCTTGTAAGGAACTCTTCCTTCGACTCCTTCAGGAACCAGTTTTTGAGCTTCTACACCTTCCTGATGATATCGGTCTTTTATACCCTGATCCATGGAGCCTATAGAACCCATACCCCGATAGACCTTGTAACTTCTTCCCTGAAAGAGGACTATTTCTCCAGGGGACTCGTCTGTTCCTGCAAAAAGACTTCCTATCATAACAGAATTTGCCCCGGCCGCTAATGCTTTTATAATATCTCCAGAATATTTAATTCCGCCATCAGCAATCAACGGAATATTGTATTTTTTTGAGATCATGTAACTGTCCATAATCGCAGTAAGTTGAGGTACCCCTGTTCCGGCAATAACTCTGGTTGTGCATATTGAACCTGGTCCTATTCCGATTTTTATAGCATCAGCACCTGCCCTGATCAGGTCAAGTGTTCCCTCTGAAGTTGCTACATTTCCTGCAATAACTTCTATGTCATATTTCTTCTTTATAGCCTTAAGCATAGAAATAACTGATTTTGTATGACCGTGTGCTGTGTCAATTACAATCACATCCACATTTGAATTAATAAGAAGCTTGACCCTTTGCATGGTATCTTCACCAGTGCCTACGGCTGCTCCGACCACAAGTCTTCCGATCCTGTCTTTGCATGAATTAGGATATTTTTTTCGTTTTTCGATGTCCTTTATTGTAATTAGGCCTTTGAGTCTATATTCCCTGTCCACAATTGGAAGCTTCTCTATCTTGTACTTATTCAGGAGGCCCTTTGCTTCATCCAAAGTCGTGCCGACTCCGGCTGTAATAAGAGGATCCTTTGTCATTACCTGAGAAACTTTTTTGTTTATCTTTGTTTCAAACCTCAGATCCCTATTAGTTAGTATCCCGATTAATTTGCCCTTTATGGTGACAGGTACACCTGAAATTTTATATCTTTCCATTAAAGCCATTGCATCTGATATCGGGGCTTCAGGAGAAATAGTTATGGGGTCGATTATCATGCCGCTTTCTGATTTCTTAACTTTATCGACCTCAAGCGCCTGTTTTTCTGGAGACATGGCCCTGTGAATAATCCCGATACCCCCTTCTCTGGCAATAGCTATGGACATAGATGATTCTGTTACAGTGTCCATTGCAGAGCTTAAAATTGGTATATTGAGTTTTATTTTCCTTGTTAATTTTGTATAAAGGTCTACATCTTTTGGAAGCACAGCAGACATGGATGGCACTAAGAGAACATCATCAAAAGTTAAGCCAATTCTGATATCTTTGGACATCTGGTTCTCCTTGAATTTTAATAAAATATTAACATGGTGCGATTTAATAAAGCAATTATCACGGTTTACCCCGCTAGAAAGCTCCGCTGCTTGCCCCGTAAGATATCAGAGGTCTTTCGGTACTTGCAGTGGGGATAAAATAAATTCTTTTTTGCGAACATGGGATTTACCCCGTTTAGAAATTGTTGTTATTTTCTTCTAACGGGGTTTACGCCGTATAAAAAGCCTTCGATGAAATAAGAGGATAAAAAATATAGATATCTGAACGAGCAATAGACAACGGGGTTTGCAGATTTAATATAGTAAATTTTGTAAAAAGCTTATTCTACTGGTATAATAAATCAGGAAAAAAATTATTGCTTTAAATAATAAAAAGTAAAAATAAATTTAGATTTATTTTTCGAAAGGAGGTGACGAGTTGCGTATAAATGTTATACTCCTGGTACTGATTGTCGTAGCAGCTTTTTTAGGTAGTGCCCTCGCAGTTCCTCCGGGAAAGACGATAGAATATAAAGGTGGAGATGCTGGTAAAGTCATTTTTGATGGCAAATTACATACAGATAAAGGCTTTAAATGCATCGACTGCCACACAAAGATATTTCAAATGAAGAAAGGCGCTAAGATTACAATGGATGAAATGAACTCCGGAAAGAATTGCGGTATATGTCACAATGGAGAAAAAGCCTTCAAATCAAGTGATGAAGCTAATTGCGCAAAATGTCATAAGGGGGCTGCGCCAGGATATTAGATAATAATTAGATAACAAGTTACAGATAGAGCTCCCTTTAATTATGGGAGCTCTTTTTGTTTATATTTATATTAATTATTAAGATATTTTCAGATTCTTGTAAGCCAGGATTCATATTTCCTGTTTTTCCCTTTAACAATATCGAAAAAAATCGACTGTAGTTTTTTTGTTAATTTCCCTCGCTTACCATTGCCTATTATTCTCCCGTCAACTTCTCTGATCGGAGTTACCTCTGCAGCTGTTCCGGTGAAGAATGCCTCATCTGCGATATACAGTTCATCTCTTGTAAAAAGTTTTTCCTGTATTTCAATTTTATTATCTCTGGCGATTGTTATAATGCTGTCCCTTGTTATTCCTTCGAGAATCGAAGTCAGGGGGGTTGTTTTTATCTTGTTGTTTCTGACAATGAATATGTTTTCCCCGCTTCCTTCAGATATATATCCCTCGGTATCAAGTAATAATGCTTCACTATATCCGCATGCTATTGCCTCAATCTTAGCAAGCTGTGAATTTACATAATAACCGCATATTTTTGCTCTTGTCATGGCAGAATTAACATGGTGCCTTGTGAATGAGGAAATTTTTACCCGGATACCCTTCTGTATTCCTTCATCACCAAGATAAGCTCCCCATGGCCATGCAGCAATAGAGACACTCAAAGGATTCTTCTTTGAATATAACCCCATAAATCCATAGCCTATGTATACAATTGGCCTTATGTAACATTCCCTGAGTTTATTTGTCTTGACTGTTTCAATTATTGCTGACTTGATTTCTTCTTTAGAGTAAGGGATTTCCATCATGCATATATGAGCTGATCCGAAAAGTCTGTCTATATGTTCATCAAGGCGGAAAATTATGGAACCCTTTTCAGTCTTATAACAGCGTATCCCCTCAAATACCCCTAGACCATAGTGGAGTGTATGGGTAAGCACATGGACCTTCGCCTTATCCCAGTCAACAAGTTTGCCATCCATCCATATCTTATCTGTTTTATCTATCATGGGTTATTATTAAAGCAGTATAGCACATTTATGTCAACCTGATTTGTTATGAATGCTTAATAGGGTAACCACAGAGACCCAATGACAAATAAATATTGTTTATTGAATATTGACCATTGAATATTAAGCAGTGATAAATGACTATTGACATATTACTCAATAAAAATGTCCCTTCAATTTTCACATCTTCTCAGGCGCTGTCACACCAAGTATAGAGAGTGCGTCTCCTAAAACAATCTTTATTGCATAACATAATGCAAGCCTTGCCCTTGTTGTCTCGATTTCGTCAGAAATGACTCTATATCTGTGATAGTAAGAATGGAATATCTTTGCAAGTTCCTGAAGATAGAATGTTATCCTGTGAGGCTCATATGCCTTTGCTGCACCTTCAAGTACCATAGAATAAGTAAGCAGTTTTTTAATCAATATCAGCTCATCTCTGTTTGACAGAATTGACAGGTCAACGCTTTCATGATTCTTTAGATCTATTCCTTTTTCTTTTGCATTCCTGAGTATGCTGTTTATTCTCGCATTAGCATACTGAACATAATAGACAGGATTTTCAGCTGATGTTGCAGTAACCACATCAATATCGAAATCCAGATGGCTGTCAGATTTTCTGGTAAGAAAAATGAACTTGGCATTGTCCGAGCCCACAAGATCTACCACTTCGCTGAGTGTTACAAAATTTCCGGCCCTTTTTGACATCTGAAAGGGCGAGCCATGCTTCAACAGGTTAACCATCTGTACAAGGATAACTCTGAACTTTGAGCTATCATAACCAAAAGCCTTCATAACAGATTCAATTCTAGTAATATATCCGTGGTGATCTGCCCCCCAGATATCGATAATTATGTCAAATCCCCTTTCAAGTTTATTTTCGTGATAGGCGATATCAGAAGCAAAATATGTATATTCTCCATCACTTTTGATAATGACCCTGTCTTTGTCATCACCAAAAGCAGTTGAGCGGAACCAGACAGCCTCGGCTTTCTCATAAATAAGATCTTTGTCTTTTAAGTTTTCTATAGCCTTTTTAACTTCACCATTTTCATAGAGTTGTTTCTCGCTTATCCAGCTTGAAAAGTATTTGATATCAAAATATGAGATATCCTTTTTAATAAGTTCCATCATCCTGTTATATGCCCAGCCGGAGATCTCTTCTTCGCATTCCTGGAAAGGAATGTTTTTGTATTTTTCTTTTACATGTGCATATAAGGCAGATGACTCATCGTCAATATACTGTCCGTGATACCCTTCCTTAGGAAACTCTACATCAACTCCAAGTAGCTGCTGGTATTTTGCGAATATAGATAATCCGAGCAGCTTTATCTGGCGACCTGCATCATTGATATAATATTCACGCATAACCTCAAATCCTGACTCTTCGAGAAGGTTGCAAAGTGCATTACCTACTGCTGCCCCGCGTGCATGTCCGATATGAAGAGGTCCAGTAGGATTTGCGCTGACATACTCGACAAGAACTTTTTTCCCTTGTCCAAGGTTTTCCCTAAGAAATGACTTATCAGCTGACAGAATTTTTTTAAATAATGTGTAAAGATATTCCTTTTTGAATGTGAAGTTTATAAAACCCGGCCCAGCTATATCAATTTTTTCGAAGATGCTCATATCCTTTATCTGGCCGATTATTTCCTCGGCTATTTTACCGGGAGATTTTTTAAGTTGTTTTGTCAGTCCCATGGCAATTGTAGTAGATAAATCCCCATAGGACTCCTCTTTTGGGATCACTATTTCTATTTGAGGACGTGGAGATATTCCGAGCGCATCAGTTGAATCCTGCAGTATTTTAATCAGATCTTTTTTCATAGTTTTTAAGTTTAAACGTCGGTTTGTGTTAAAGTCAATTAAGATAATAAATAGTGGGGTAAATAAACCCCGACTAAAGCTGGGGCTTTTTTACGGGGTAACCCCCGAGTGAAGCTGGGACTTTTTTATGGGGAAAGCATAGGGTTTTTTAAAGGGATTTATAAGGTATAATACTTCTTAATTTTACAAAAGGGTAGAAGTTTGAAAATAGCTATTGCAGGGCTGGCAAACTCGGGAAAGACAACTGTATTTAATGCGCTGACAGGATTGAATCTTGAGACAACCATATATCCAACTGTAACTTCCGAACCGCATCTCGGTGTAGTCCAGATTCCTGACGCAAGAGTTGATAAACTCACCGAGATATTCAAGCCAAAAAAGACTACATATGCAACAGTGGAGTATATAGACTTTCTCGGCCTCACAAAAGGAGATACAAGGCAGAATAGGAAGTTCTTTGATATTATTAAAGACTCTGAAGCCATTGTCCATGTAGTCAGAGGTTTTGAAGACGAGTCCATTGTCCACCCTTTAGGGAATGTAGATCCCTTAAGAGATGCAGATACAGTCGAGCTTGAAATGATCTTCAGCGATTTAGAGCTTGTAGAAAAAAGGCTTGAAAGGATTGAGGAGGGATTAAGGAAAGGGAAAAAACCAGATGAATCAGAAAGGAAACTGCTTATTAAATGTAAAGAGATTCTTGAGAGTGAAAGGCCTTTCAGGGATGTGGAATTCTCAGATGATGAACAAAAGGCTATGAGGCATCTGCAGTTTATATCTATTAAGCCGGAGGTTGTTGTTTTGAATGTTGCTGAAAAGGATATTGATTCTGAGAAGACCAGGGCAGTAATTTCTGACCTTAAAGCAATTTATAAAGAAAAATATGTTAACCTGCTGATATTATGTGGGAAAATTGAGATGGAAATCGCCCAACTTTCTATAGATGAAGCCAGATTTTTTCTTGAAGACCTTAAAATTGAAGAACCTGCATTGAATAAACTGATTCATGTTTCCTACGACCTCCTGGGTCTAATATCTTTCTTTACAGTAGTGGAAAACAAAGTAAGGGCATGGACGATTAAGAGGGGAACCAGTGCACTGAAAGCCGCGGGCAAGATTCATTCTGATTTCGAGAGGGGATTTATCAGGGCAGAAGTAGTTTCTTATGATGATTTTATTACTACTGGAAGCATAGCAGCAGCACGTGAAAAGGGACTTGTCAGGCTCGAGGGAAAGACCTATGAAGTCAAAGATGGAGATATAATCAATTTCAGGTTTAATGTATAATGATACCTGATCATTTTTTATTTATTAATGCAGATTTTATCTGTAGAATAATTTATTTTTTATGAGTCAGGAGAGGAATATTATGAAAGCAGAGGAAATTTTTCAAGTAAGCGTAAATGTCATGAAAGAACTTTTAACTAAGGAAGGAATGTCTGATTCAATTAAAAGGTCCAAGGAACGTGGAGAGGATGAAAATTTCAGGCTTCTTGACAGGGAACGTGAAAATATTAACAAGCTGGTTGAAAAGATTGCGGCAGAAGGAGGTGCTAAAGAACCGATAAAAAAAGCCCCCCTGGAGTTAATAGATGCAATGGTTATACGTTATTTCAGAAACAGGCAGCTTTTTATGCAGACATTTCCAAATGGAATTGCAAATGTATATCCTGACCCGATCTCGATATGGGCCTCTATAATGATATCACCCCAGGATTTAGGATCTGGAGTATTATGACAGAAATAGCCTGCTAAATCCTATATATAAAATTGATAGACCTTTCATAATGGAAGCAATTGATGAATTAATAAGACGCTACGGGCTGGAGGAAGACCTTGAACATGTTATCATTCCTCTTCCTGAAAGGAATGGACGTATTAAACGCTGCTATTTGCTTAAAAGGCGATTTATGCGCATTTTATATCCTGAAGGACATTATATTGATTATCCACTTACAAGGGTAATTGAAGCGATTATAAGATATCCGGATCTTTTACTGAGCGAGGCATTGTATTTACTGCATAAAGAACTTGGGTTACAGTTACCCGAGATTTCAAAAGATGGAGAAGTTCCGAAATCAAAAGATGAAGATGAAGAAGAGAAATATTAAATATTTATATATTTATGCCATATGAAGAAATTCCAGGGAAAGGACTGCTTAAAGTCTTGATTGTTAAGACACGGGAGAGATATCTGTAAATGAAGAAGATATTTATAAACGCAATATATCCGGAAGAAAAGAGGGTAGCAATAGTTGAAAAAAATATAATTGTAGACTTTTATGTTGAAGCCTCTTCAAAAGAGCATCTTAAGGGGAATATATATAAAGGAATTATCACTAGGATAGAGCAGGGTATTCAGGCAGTTTTTGTGGATTTTGGTCATAAAAGGCATGGATTCATGCAGTTAAAGGAGATTAAACCAGAATATTTTAAAGCTACTGCAACAGGTAAGAAGGCAAAGATACAGGATCTTTTAACAGTTGGTCAGGAACTCGTCGTTCAGGTCGAAAAGGACGAAAGAGGTGATAAAGGTGCAGGTTTAACAACTTATTTATCGATTCCCGGCAGATACATTGTTCTGATGCCAGGTCAGGATATGGTCGGTATATCGAGAAAGATAGAAGGCAGTGAGGAAAGAGAACGTATAAAAAAAATCTTTAGTAGCCTTAAACCCCCCAGAAACACCGGATTTATTCTCAGGACTGCATGCAGTGACCAGACAGAGAAAGAATTGTCCAATGACCTGAAATACCTGACAAAACTCTGGAACAGGATACAGGCTGAATCGAAAAAGGTCTCTGCTACTGCCCTTATATATAAGGAACAAGATATAGCTGTAAGGACTGTGAGAGACTATCTGACATCGGATATGACTGAAGTACTCATTGATGATCAGGAAGCATACAGGGATACAAAAGAGTTTCTGCGGAAGACACTGCCATGGCGCAGGATAAACATCAAATACTACAAAGGCAAAAGGCCGATTTTTTCAAGGCATAACATCGAAGAACAGATAGCAAAGCTTGACGAACGGTACGTAAACCTGAAGTCAAAAGGATATCTCGTTGTTGATAGGACTGAAGCTCTTACAGCAATAGATGTTAATTCAGGAAGGAGCAGGAAGGAGAAGAATCTACAGATGACAGCGCTCAGGACAAATCTTGAGGCAGCAGATGAGATCGCCCGGCAGATAAGATTGAGAGATATCGGGGGATTGATAATCATAGATTTTATTGACATGGCGTCTTCCAAAAAAAGAAGAGAAGTCGAAAACAGGCTGAAGAAAGCTCTGAGTTTGGATAAAGCTCATGCAGATATTAGCAGTATGTCAAAGTTTGGAATCATAGAAATGACCAGAGAGAGAATAAGGCCTGCATATTTGGAGTCAATAAAAAGGAAATGCATTATATGCGGAGGCACAGGGGTTGTAAAGTCAGAGGAGTCTGTAGCTATTTCTGCACTCAGGGATATCCATACAAGGGTTTCCAGAGGAGGGTTGAAAGATGTTATCTGCCGCTTGCCTGTAGACAGTGCAAATTATCTTATGAATGTAAAGAGAGATGAAATCTCTGGTATGGAGGAAGAATTTGAAGTAAAGATTAATATTACGGCTGACAGAAATATTCCGCCAGGACAGTTTAATATCGAAACGGAAAAAGTGAAATAGATTCCGAAGTTTGAATCTGATAGAATACTTTGATATTAAAACTATAGACCTAAAACTAAAGTAGCAAATACCTACCATTAAACTTGTTCTGCTATTTCCTCGGTATTAACCCTATAATTAGTAATTAAAATGAATTTAGTTTGATTTTGATCAAATACTTTGATATTAAAACTATAAACCTAAAGCTAAAGTATCAAATATCAACCTTTAATCTTGTTATGCTATCTCCTAAATATTAACCCTGTAATTTTTTCGTTAAATTTAATTTATTTTGCTTATTTGTTAACTAAACTTTAATTTGAATCTGATAGAATACTTTGGTATTAAAACTATAGTCTTAAAACTAAAGCATCAGTTGCCTACCTTTTATCTTGTTTACTGTTTCCTCGATATTAACCCTTAATGCCTTTTTTGTCCTTCTGTCCTTGATCTCAACAAGTCCTTCCCGTAGATTCTTTTCACCGAGGATAATATGAGTAGGAATACCTATAAGGTCGGCATCCTTAAATTTTACACCGGCACGTTCATCACGGTCGTCTATAAGGACTTCCATACCGGTTTCTGTCAGTTCTTTATAAAGTTTTTCAGAAATCTCCACAGTCTTTTTGTCGTTCATATTTAAAGGCAGAATTTCGATATCAAAGGGTGTTATGCTTTTAGGCCAGATAATGCCGTCTTTGTCGTTATTCTGTTCAATTGCTGCAGCAGCTATACGTGCAGGACCGATACCATAACTACCCATTATAACAGGCTTTTCATGTCCGTTCTCATCGAGGTAGAACGCCTTCAGGGGCACAGAGTATTTTGTTCCTAGCTTGAATATATTGCCTACTTCAATAACATTTTCAATACTCAATTGAGTGTTGCATTTTATGCACAAATCCCCTGACTGTGCAGTATGTATATCATGCCATTCAGCCTGGAAATCCCTTTCAGCCATTATTCCTTTCATATGATAATGCTGTTTGTTTGCACCGCTTACGTATAAGCCATCTTTAAGGCAGTTGTCTGCAATAATTTTTATGTTTTTCTGTCCTTTAGGGCCTATGAAACCGGCTTCAACACCGAGAATCTCCCTGACCTCTTCCTTATGTGCTGGTCTGTGTTGTCCGATTATCTTCGAGAGTTTCTTTTCATGAAGTTCCTGGTCTCCCCTGACAAGTGCCAGCACAGGATCATTATCACTGATCACAAGAATGCTTTTTATAAAATATGATGCCGGAAGTTTAAGAAAGTTCGATACCTCCTGTACTGTTCTCTTCTCAGGTGTATGCACTTCTTCCAATTCCCAGTTCTGTGGTTCTGTTTTTGGAGGTGCAGAAGCCGCAAGCTCCACGTTCGCAGCATACCCGCAATTACTGCAAACCGCTACTTTATCTTCTCCATAAGGACTTGGTGCCATAAATTCATGTGACACAGCACCTCCCATCATGCCGGGGTCTGATTCTACCTGTAGGAATTTCAATCCACACCTTGTAAATATACTGTGGTATGCTTCTGCATGGAGCTGATAGATCTTCTCAAGCTCATCTTCAGATCTGCTAAAGCTGTAGCTGTCCTTCATCAGGAACTCTCTTGTGCGCAGTACACCGCTTTTGGGTCTTGCCTCATCCCTCAGTTTTGTATGTATCTGGTACCATATCTGGGGTAGGTCTCTGTAAGAGCGGATCTCTTTCGACACGAGCCATGTTATTATTTCTTCATGTGTCATTGCCAGACACATATCACGCTTTGCCCTGTCCTGAAGGCGGAACATCTCATCTCCTATGTCATACCATCTGCCAGTCTGCTGCCAGATTTCAGCAGGGTGTAAAATCGGCATTGTGAATTCCTGTGCTCCTATTGCATTCATTTCCTCGCGCAGTATCTTGTTTATTTTCTCTATAACTCTCATTCCAAGAGGCAGATATATATATAGGCCAGCAGCAAGCTGCCTGACATAACCTGCCCTCAGCATTAAGATGTGGCTGATAGCTTCAGCATCAGCAGGTGCTTCTCTGAGAGTCGGGATAAACATTTTGGAAAATTGCATATTTACCTCCGGCAGAAAGTTAATTTAGAGTAATTAATAAAGAATTCTAAGTCAAGGACTATGGCGCCTTTGAAAAAAAATATTTAAAGTGTTACATTACTTTAAGTTAAACGTTGGGGAATAATAATGGAGAGAGTACTTCTTACGCCTGAGGGATATCAAAAATTACAGGAAGAGCTTGAAAGGCTTCTTAAAATAGAGAGACCCAGAAATATACAGGCAATTGCAGAAGCCCGTTCACATGGCGACCTCTCGGAGAATGCAGAATATCATGCAGCAAAAGAGAGGCAATCCTTTATTGAAGGCAAAATACAGGAGCTTAAATCAAAGATTGCCATTGCACTGGTTATTAACCCGTCTAAAATTAAACAGTCAAAGGTTGCATTTGGTGCAAAGGTGAAGGTACTTGATATTGAGGCAGACAAGGAATATGTTTATTATCTTGTTGGACCGGAAGAGGCCGATGCCAAAAAAGGGAAGATATCGATCAGTTCGCCTGTGGGGAAAGCACTTATTGGTAAGGGAATCAATGATACCGCAATAGTAAAGGCTCCTGCAAGAACAATAGAGTACGAAATACTAGAGATAAGCTTTGAGTAGATACTTCAGGGCAAAGATAAAAGAGAATCTTCCTTTGAACAGAAATCATAAACTGCTTTCTCTTATTAATATCAATGAGATGAACGAACCTCTGCCGGGACAATTCTATATGCTTAATGTAAGCAGAGGTTACGACCCGCTTTTAAAGAGGGCATTCAGCCTGTTCAGAAGGACACAGGACGGATTTCAGATACTATACAGAATTCGGGGGAAGGGTACTTCAATGCTGAGTAATATGAAAGAGGGGGATGTTATAGATGTAATTGGTCCTCTTGGCAATCCTTATCCCGAACTTTCAGCAAAAAGTGCTCCTGTTGTTGTTGCTGGTGGAGTCGGCATTGCATCAGTATTCCCTCTTATAGAAAGGCTTTCGAAAAGTTGTCATGTGTTCTATGGTGCTGTGTCAAGAGTTGATCTTCTCGTGATAGACAAGCTAAGAGAGATTTCAAGGGAATTATTTGTAAGCACAGATGATGGGTCATATGGCTATAAGGGAACTGTAGTTGATAGCTTGAAAAATTATCTTGCTCGACACTCAATACCCGGCAGCAAGGACTTGCTATATGCCTGCGGTCCTAAAGCAATGCTTGAGAAGATAGCAGAAATTGCAATCTCTAATGATATAACAGCATACGCCTCTTTTGAAGAAAATATGGCATGTGGACTGGGTGCCTGTCTGGGATGCGCTGTAAGAGTCAGAAATAAGCCTTCACCGGCAACTCGCAGAAGCGGGAAATCATCACAGATTTACAAGAAGGTCTGTCGTGATGGCCCTGTATTCAATATAAAAGATATTGTGTGGTAAAGGAAAGGTGGCTCCGCCTGAGGCGGGTAATGGTCTTTATATGAATCTTGAAGTAAACATTGGAAGATTAAGACTTAAGAACCCTGTCATGACCGCTTCCGGGACTTTCGGTTACGGTGAGGAATATTCTGAATTTGTAGACCTGAACAGGCTTGGAGCTATTGTGGTAAAAGGTATTTCTCTGAAGCCAATGGAGGGAAATCCTCCCCCAAGGATATGTGAAACGCCCTGTGGCATGCTTAATGCAATTGGACTTCAGAATGTAGGCTTAAAGCATTTCCTTAAGGATAAGTTACCCTTTCTTAGAAAATTTGATACAAGTATTGTTGTAAATGTCCTGGGCAGTACAATCAGAGAATATATAATGATTTCAGAAGCTCTCGATGATGCCGGAGTAGATGCCATAGAATTGAATGTATCCTGCCCGAATGTGAAAAAGGGAGGTATCGCTTTCGGTTCAGACAGGAAGATGCTTGGCAGGCTTGTTACAAAAGTAAGGGATTCTGTAAATAAAGCAGTTCTCATTACTAAACTATCGCCGAATGTCTCTGATATAAAATTATTTTCAAAGACTGTAGAAGATTCAGGTTCTGATGCTATATCTTTGATTAATACTGTTCCAGGACTGTCAATTGATATTAGTACCAGGAAACCGAGCCTAAAGACTTTAACAGGTGGATTGTCAGGTCCTGCCATAAAACCGATTGCTTTAAGGATGGTCTATGAGGCATACAATACTGTTAAAATTCCTGTTATAGGTATTGGCGGTATAATGGGCACAGGTGATGCAATTGAATTTCTTATCGCAGGTGCTACAGCATTTGCGGTAGGAACTGCCAATTTTGTTAATCCAACAGCTTCAACCGATATACTTGACGGTTTAATAAGGTATATGAAAAGTGAAAATATACAGGAAATAAGTTCTTTAAAAGGGAGTTTGCAGGTTGAGTAATCCGGTTATAACGATTACAACAGACTTTGGATATGAAGACCCATTTATAGGTGTCATGAAGGGTGTAATACTGAAGATAAATCCCAATGTAAAGATAGTCGATCTGACACATGGCATCAGGGCTCATGACATAAGGGAAGCTGCGTTTGTGATTGGTATGAACTACAAGTTTTTTTCAGACAATACAATACATATAGTTGTTGTTGACCCTGGAGTAGGTTCAAGCAGGAGGCCGATAATTGTAATGTCTAATCGCCATTATTTTGTTGGCCCTGACAATGGTGTATTTTCCCAGATTTATAATATGGAACATGAGATGCTTCAGGTTTTTAACATAACAGCTCAGCACTATTTCCTATCAACAAGCAGTTCTACTTTTCAGGGAAGAGACGTTTTTGCACCGACCGCAGCATATCTTTCAAGAGGAATCGATTTATCATGTTTCGGTGAACCTGTTACAGACTATTATAAAATTAAGTTGCCTTCTTCTCATATGGTTGATGAGAAGACATTGAAGGGGGAGGTGCTGTATATAGATAGATTTGGAAATGCGATAACAAATATAAAAAAATCAGATATTGATAGTCTTTGCAAAACTAAGCCTGATGGAGTTTTGAAAATATTATCAAAGGGGAATGTGATTACTCTTAAGGACTTTTATTCACAGGTTGAAGACAAGGGATTATATTCATTGATAAACAGTTCAGGATACCTGGAAATCTTCGTTTACATAGGAAATGCATCTTCAGAATATAATATCTCGATAGGGGATATAGTCGAGATAAATTTGAACTAAAAGACTGCCATATTCTTCTAAATTTCGTCTAATACTCTAATACATAAAAAAATAAGCCAAATAATACTTGACAAGATTACTAAACTATTATAATTTAAAGTATGCTTAGATTGTCTACAAAAGGGCAGTACGGTGTCAGGGCAATGTTCGAGGTTGCAAGGGGTTATAATAACGGTCCTATAACAATTAAGGAAATTTCAGAGAGGCAGGCTCTGTCAGTGGCATATTTGGAGCAGATACTTAATAAATTACGAAAGGCTGGCATTATTAAGAGTATAAAGGGACCCGGCGGTGGATATGTTCTTAGCAGGAAACCCGGGAATATCAGTATAGGAGCAATACTCAAGGAACTCGAGGGCCCGGTTGCTATTACATCGTGCCTTGATCCAAAAGAAGGATGTATAAGGATTGAGGGTTGTGTTACTTATCTTTTATGGAAATCACTCGGTGAAAACATCGAGGCTTTCCTCAATGATATGACATTAAAAGACCTTTTAGAAGGGTCTATGACTCATAAAAAAAGGGTTATCAAACAGAAAAAGAACAGGCAGATAAAATAGATCAGGAAGTATAGTATTGATAATTGGTCTCGGGAATGAAATTTGTAGAAAACTTAAAAGCAGATGTAACTACTGATATAGTATATATGATGTGTCCTATGCATCTATTAAAACTCGAAGAACACATTAAGGAGCTTGATGAGGGACAGATACTCGAGATAATTACTGACTATGACGGTGCACTTGATGACATCCCTGCCTGGTGCGAAAGGACAGGTAATGCATTTCTGGGAATTGAAGACACAGGTGATTATTATAAATTTTATATTAAAAAGGCAACGAGGTAGATCATGAGAAAGTGTTATTTAGACCATGTTGCAACAAACCCTCTGCATCCGGATGCTCTCGAAGCAATGTTGCCGTATTTAAAAGAGGAATTTGGCAACCCGCTTAGCGCTTATGAATATGGCAACAGGGCAAAGAATGCTATTGAGAATGCAAGAGAAAAAGTTGCAAGTTTAATAAATTCAAAACCTGCTGAGATTATTTTCACGTCAAGTGGTGCTGAGTCTAACAACTTTGCTTTAAGGGGCATCGCCCTGGCAAAACAGAATGAAGGCAGGCATGTAATAGTTTCGCGGGTAGAACATCACTCGATACTTAATTCTGCAAGATTTCTTGAGAAAAATGGTTTCGTTGTAACCTACCTGCCTGTTGAGAAAAATGGTTTTGTCGATCCTAATACCGTAAAAAAGGCTATAACCAAGGAAACTATATTAATATCTGTAATTCATGCAAGCAGCGAGATTGGAACAATAGAGCCGATAAAGGAAATTGTAAAGGTAGCAAAAGAGAGAGATATCATCGTTCATACCGATGCTGTTGCTACTACAGGAAATATACCTGTCGATGTAAAAGATCTGGGTGTTGATTTGCTGAGTATGGCTGCACATCAGTTTTACGGACCAAAAGGTGCAGCTGCACTTTATGTGAGACACGGATTGAGAATAGTGCCTCTAATCTATGGAGGCATCCAAGAGACAGGCAGAAGGGCAGGTACAGAAAACGTGCCTGCAATTGTTGGAATGGGAAAAGCAGCAGAACTGTCAAAGGCTGAAATACAGAACAGGATTGAATATCTTAGTCCGTTGAGGGACCGTATTATTGATACTGTATCCGGTTTAGAAAATGTCTATCTTACCGGCGACAGGAAGAACAGGTTGCCTGGCCACGCTAGTTTCTGTGTAGAGTATATTGAAGGCGAGTCCATGTTGCTTCTTCTTGCATCTAAAGGTATATTTGTAGCAAGTGGTTCGGCCTGTTCATCAAAGGCATTAAAGGCTTCTCCGGTGCTGCTTTCTATGGGTATACCGGCAAGTCTGGCTCAGGGTTCAATAGTTTTTACCCTTGGAATGGGTAATACATCTGAAGACATAGAATTTATGCTTAATGAATTTCAATTTGTAATCAAGAGACTCAGAGAAATTTCTCCTTATGCAAAAGGTTGGGGAGACAAGGAGGAAGGTAGCTAATGTACAGTGACAAGGTAATGGATCATTTCATGAATCCCAGGAACGTAGGCGATATGGAAAAACCAGATGGTGTTGGTATAGAGGGGAATCCTGTCTGCGGTGATGCAATGAAGATTTATATCAAGGTTAAAAAAGACCGGATTGTAGATGCAAAATTCAAGACATTCGGCTGCGGTGCCGCTATTGCTGTCAGCAGTATGGTGACAGAGATGGTTAAGGGAAAGACCCTTAATGAGGCACTTTCATTATCAAAAGAGACTGTTGCAGATGCACTTGACGGACTGCCAGCTCAAAAGATGCACTGTTCAAACCTTGGAGCAAGTGCATTAAAGAAAGCCATTGAAGACTATAAGAGCAAAAAAGGAAAGAAAAGAAAGAAGAAATAGGATCTCCGTGGCTCTGGATGGCTACGGAATTGTAGAGACGCTGATTGTTATAGTTATCATCAGCATCTTGATACTCGTTGTCATGAGCCGCTATGAAAATACACTCAGGGAAGCAAGAAAGTCTGCGCTTCAGGCTGAGCTTGTAAACATCAGACAGGCTATATTACTGTTTAAAATAACTAAGAAAAGGTATCCGAATAGTCTCCATGAACTTTTAACAACAAACGTCATGTTTCCACATTCTGACCCAAGAGAGGTAATCTTACCAGAGGATGGAATATTTAAAAGGAAGGAAAGAGAGGAAATATTTAAAAACAAATATCTTGAGCCTTATTCTGTTGATAAAGAGAATAATATTCTAGATCCATTTGGTCTGCCTTTTTTATATAATCCTGATACTGGCAAGGTTAGGTCCCAAAAAAATGGATTTGAGTCCTGGTAAGATCAACTCCCTGTTTTTCTCTGTTTTCTTTACCCCGTTAGAGAAAAACTCCACCCCGTAAGACTTACAGTCTCTTAAGGGGCAGGGTAAAAATAAATACATTGCAAGACTCGTTAGAAAAAGTATTTCAACGGATTTAGAATGAGGTTTATCCTGTTTAGAGATAAATCTATAACGGTATAAAGAAGCCTAACACGAGTTTTCTAACGGGGTTTACAAAGATTAATATAGCTGGTAATATAACTTTTTCGGGAGAGGTGGCCGAGTTGGTTGAAGGCAGCCGCCTGCTAAGCGGTTGTGGGGGTAAAACCTCACCCAGGGTTCGAATCCCTGCCTCTCCGCCATGTACCACGCAGGGTTCATGGCTTTTTTAGTAAACCCTATGTGGTTTACTGACATGAACTTTAGATAGTTCATGTTATAAAATAGATAATAGTCAATGAAATCTTTAGGAATTATTAAATTTGACTAGAACAGAGGAGGTTTAATATGAGATTGAAATTATTAGCAGTACCATGCATTCTTTTACTAATATTAGCGGTAAGTGCATGTACTAAGAAGAAAGAGGAGCAGGAGCCCGTTGTTCCTCGTTCAGTCATGCCAGGTCAGCAGACGCTTCCACCAGGTCAGCAGCCACTTCCACCTGGACATCAAACAATGGGGCCAAAAGTAGAAACTACCGTGATTGTTCCAGATTCAGTAAAGGGGAAATGGGATGGAGTTGTGATTTTAGTTAAAGACAAGGAAACAAAAAAGGAGAAGGAATATACAGTAAATCTTAACAGCGACCTTAAGTTACCAGATTCAAATATAAAGATTTCTGTTGGTGATTTCCTGCCTGATTTTAAAATGAATGGACGTACAATAACCTCTTTATCAAACGAACCGAATAATCCTGCTGTAAGGGTAAAAGTTTTCGATAATGATAAGGAAATTTTCAAAGGATGGCTATATTTAAAATTCCCTGATGTACATCCTTTTGAACATCCGAAATACAGTATTGCGCTTAAGAATGGTGTAAAGAAAAGTTAAGAATAAAAACTAAGGAGTAAAAAGTAAGGAGTGAGGGGTAAGGAGTAAGGAGTAAGGAGTAAGGAGTAAGGAGTAAGGAGTAAGGAGTAAGGAGTAAGGAGTAAGGAGTAAGGAGTAAGGAG
>CAYFQB010000077.1:0-6966 GCA_964345225.1 uncultured Nitrospiraceae bacterium
AGTACATAATCAACATTCATCCACAGGAGATGTTTTAACGTACCTGACAATATTGGTTTAATATTGTCTTTGTATAGTATATCGAGCAAATATCCGACTCTGGCATCTTTGAACTCTTCGATTTTTATGACTGAATAACCTAAAAGTTCATTTCCCCTTTCAGCGATTATCTTTGTGTAATTTTCGTTTTTGTATCTCCATCTCAGATATGATAAGTTTCTTATTGTCATGATTGCATAGCGATCTTTAGCCTTTTCCCATAAACCATCTATCCTTTCGTCAAAGTAATCGACATTTCTGACAGAAGCTCTTTCATTAAGGTTTTTAACGGCAAAAGTAAGTCTGTAAAATAACCGGCTGAGCTTGTCAATCAAGTTCAATATCCAGCAAGGAAGCAATTTTACTCTTCTTTTAATAGCGTTCCTGTAACTTAATCTTTTAAATAGTTGCACCATTTCACATAGGTCTTTATAACCTAAAAATCTTTTCCCTACCTCATATGAATTTTCGTTTGGAAAACCAAAGGCAAAAGCTGATATTCCCTTATTGTTTTTTTTATTCTCTTTGTTTAGTTCCCAAAAAATTCTAGCCCCTGATCTGAATGAAGGGTCTATCATCAAATCTACAGGCTGTCCTGCTAAAGCAACTTTGTCTTTAATCTTCATTTCAATAGGGATACTTGCATAATGGCCGACAATTTTACCATTATTTTCTGCTACCGTTACCCATAAAGCGGGATCTTTGGAAGAAGGATTATCAATAAACTTCCACTTCCACTCATCGAGTGTTCTTGATTTTTTAAAGATTCTATTAAAGAGGTCATTAATAACCTTTTCGTCACCTGGCCTGTAAGGCCTGATTGTTATATTATCCTTTACCATCCTATAAGCTTACCGATTCTGCGATATTCACTCAATGAGCAGGCTATAAATAGTTCTGCATAGCCATTTAGGCCGCTCAGAACTGAATAGTATCTTGATATTCCCTTAACAGCCCCTAACAAATCAACAAATTCCAGTTGTGATTTATGTGCGCTTAATGCGAGTAACTTAGTATCCAGAAATTCTGTAATATCTGAGATTACATTTGAGGTTGCAAGGGGGGTCCAAATACCATAACAATAACACATAAGTGAGTCAGTATAGGTTTTTGTAGCTGAAAAAAAAATTTGACCGGTTGCGATATGGTCATGGTGATTGTCCAGAAAAAAGGGGAGAAAAACGGCCTCCGGTTTGATATCATTAAGAATTTCATATAATTCTTGAGATGTTTTAGCAGATGCAGAAAGGTTACCGTCCTTATTTTCCAGGAATATTAATCTGTTTATCCCGATTATCCTTGCTGCCCTTTGTGCTTCTTCTTTTCTGATTGATACCAGATCATTTTCAGCAAACCTATTATTTCCCTTTCTACCATCAGTCATGTAAACCGCTGTAATATGTGCTTCTTTTAAATGATACTTATGAATGGTTCCACCACATGCAATGATATCATCATCCGGATGCGGTGAAAGCACGAGGATATTTTTTTCGTTTAAACCAACCATCTTAGACATCCGCAGATATCCAAATATATCCAGGGATTGACTTATTCTGGCAGGTAGGAGTGCTCTATAGAAGTATTTTAAAATTCTTCTCATCCAAAATATCCAAGATACCGCAACAACTTCTTCATCTGATCTGACTCGTCGGGTGAGTAAAGGACATTTTCATCCGCTACATATTTACTTTCGACTTTGATAAATTTCACTTGATTGGCCTTTTGAAAAGAGTCTTTAAATAAATATCTAAGAATCCTCCCATCCATGTCATCTTGTACAGGGAGTCCCATGTCATAGAGTATTTTTGGTGCAATATCAATAATTTCCAGATCATTCACGAACTTGTTTTGCCTGACTTTATGTCCTTTCATAATGAATATACCATCTTTCCTGTGGATACCAGAATTCTTATCGGCGTATTTGAATAAACTTTTATTATAAACCTCCTTCTGCATAAGGTAACGGCCCTCTTCCTTTTCAATAAATATATCAGGGGCAAGATATGCATATGGTCCGTGATATATTTCCTCTTTTTATAGATACTATCTATAACCTAATCTGTTGTATCAGGGTCTTTTATTTCCTGCAATCTTTCTATTATATAATCTCTTAAATCCCGATACCCCTTACCTTGGTTAACTATTCCCTATTGTTATTGACTTTATAAATTTCGAGTTCAAAACAGGCCTATCATAGCCTAAAGTTGGAGATGCGTAGAAATCAAACACACCATATTTCCCCGGGTTTTTGCCGGTCATAAAAGAGATCCATGCTGGTGTGGTTACGGGTGAAATTGTAGATATCAGTTTCCAAGAGACACCATTTCTGATTAATGACTCATGGTTTGGTAGTAAGCCCTTGCTGATTAGTGGATATATTACGTCAAATGTTGCAGAATCTATACCTATTACAAAGATTTTTTTTTGCATTCAGTGACTCCTGGTAAGCTTATCAATCTCCTTTATTATCTCTTCAACAGAAATTTGCTCTACGCAATTAGCTATCGTTAATTTACAATCGTCTTTTACGTAACACTCCTGTAAATTTTCTTTCGGGGAAAAAAGTGCAATAGGATTATAATAGGGACATTTTATAGTACTCTGTATATAAGAGCTATTTTTACTGTAAGGACTTGCAATAATTCCTGATGTCGGACCATATAAACCTATTGCTGGAATACCTAAAGCGGCTGCAAGATGAGTAGGACCTGTATCCACTCCCACAAAAATATGGCAAAGGGATATAATTCCCATTAATAAAGAGAAGTCTACAACACCCACTACTGTCATTGAGTCATCTCCCGTTAGCTCTTGTACCTTTTTGGAGAACTCTTTATTGGCGCAAAAAAGGGTAACATCATATGACATCTCTTTTAACCTTTTTATGAGTTCAGCGGTTTTTTCAGATGTCCAGTTTTTCACTCTGAGATTACTCACCGGGGCTATACCAGCTAACTTATTACTCCTTTTATTCAAAAACGCATTTGCATCCGAGATGCTATGAATTGGGAGATTGATATAGAGACGCCCTCGTTCCTTTATTTGAAACCCTCCACGCTCAAGGATTCTGAAATAGGTATCCACGATATGTCGGTTTTCCACAACTTCCTCCTCTAGATATGATCCGACTGGAATGACTTTAGTAAAACAAAGCTTTGCCGCCAGATCAAAGCCCCTATGGGGGGGAATTCTCTTATCACCTCTTGTTACTATAGTATCAAAGCGATTCTTAATGAGAAAAGAACATATCCTGAATAACTTCTTAGCTCTAGATGACCCTTCCCTGAAAACTTGTTCTATCGAATGGATATTGTCAACATACGGTATTGTCTGAACAAAAGGAGTCGAATACTTGTTGGTAAGGACTGAAATCTTAACTCCTTCTAAATTATCCTTTATCACTTTATACACTGGGGAAAGAAGAAGAGCATCTCCCATTGCGAGTATTGGAAGAAAATGTAGAATATTTCGTGCATCCTTTATTTTAAAGATGTCATTCATCTGTTCTAAACCTCAAAACTCAAAATCATGATCCTATCTTTAAAGATGAAATTACAACTAAAGATTACAATTTTTGCAAGGTAATAATAGCTGATGCTGAGTACCTAAGAATGGGAAAAAATTAAGTATCAATTATTGAAAAAATATTTTTTGAAAAGAGAAAAAAGACTGAAAACCCTTAAAAAGGTAATGACTTGATCATTCCGTATCTTGACACATATGCAATACTCAACTTTAAATAGAATAAAATAGGCTGAAACCTAATTCGTCCTTCCTGGCTAACCATGGTGCAGTTAGATTTTGAGAAAGCTGGTGGTAGTAAGTGCTCCAGTCGTCAATTTTCTTAGATAAAAGTTCCTTTTTCCTCTATTTTCGTATTTGTCAAGCTGCGTTATTCGGACTTTAAAAAGGATTTATAACTACGTAAGATAACCTAAGGAACGAAGACTTTCCTCTATCTCGAGTCGATCCTTTTCATTAAATTCTACATCTCCGTTTAGTCTGTCTCTCTCTGTTTTGTCTTTGCTAAAAACTACGGGATTTAATCTCAAAAAGCCTTCATCAATAGCATTGACAATAACTTTACCGTCCATTTCTTCAGGTATCTTATATCCCATTAGATATAAAATCGTTGGAGCTATATCAACAATATCATTGAGCGGTAGATTGACTCCTTCATTAATATTTGGGCCCTTTATCATAAAAATTCCGTTCATTCTATGAGTAGCAGGTACAGGGTCTACAGGTGTTTCAAAAAGTTCATCTCCATAAATAGTTACTCTGTATGCATAATTAATATCTCTGGTAAGGGCAATTACGTCAGGAGCGTCTTTTACATATGGGCCAGAATATATTTCATCCCTTCTGTAAACAGCCTCCATTACCTTTCTCCCCGTATCTGGATCCACGATATTTTTAAGCTTTTCAATGAGTTCAGTGCAAACTCTCTCGTAATCTATTTCGTCAACACCTCCATCAGGCTCTCTATCTCTAAGGTTGACCTTAATGACCCCGTCCGTCCATGTCAGATTTGCATAAGCCTTTGTCTTTTGCCAGTTGATTAAACAAGAAGGATGCTTCTCGTAAGGTAAAAAATAGTAAAATTTTAACTTCCTTAGAAACTCCGGCAAAAAGCTTTTCATAAAAGAAACACCGAGTCTATCCAAAAGAGCTTCGATGTTCTTACTTTTCAGTTTCAACCCCTTTTTTCTAATTGCTATATATTTTTTTAATTTTAAAAAACCTTCCTGCTTCAGCCACCTGTTAATGTAAAATAACTTTTTTAAGGGACCCAGTCCATGATCCGACATAATAATTAGAGTACAATCATCACCCATTAAATGTTGAATTTCTGATAAGTAGCTATCAATCTTTTCATAGAATTGGAATATGGTCTTCCCATATTTACTGTTTTCCTCAGGGTTTTTTTCTGCATATTCCTTATCGAGGAATTTAAATGCAGCATGTTCTACAAAATCAGTCCCTCTAAAAACTACCATAAAAAAATCAAATGGACCTTTCTTCTTCAAAAAGTACCTAACTGCTGACATTCTCATCTCTGTATATATATACAAATGTTTCAGCGCCTCAATAGGACTTCCTCCTGTCATTTTCATTAACTTGCTGTCTATCATGTAATCACCAATCTCTCTTATTAATTCGGTATGGAGTTCAGGTGGATAAGTGAAGATGCTGGTTTCAGATGGTACAGGCATACCTGAAATCATATAACCATTTATTTTCTGTGGCGGAAAGGTTAGGGGAATGTCGATAAGACATACTCTTTTATCTCCATCAAGATAATTCCAGATGGTTTTAGCTTTTATAGAAAGCCTGGTTGTAAATTCAGTCTCATAAGAATCTGTTTTATTGGTAAAAAAGCCAAAGACACCATGTTTTCCAGGATTTTTTCCTGTCATGAAAGAAGTCCAGGCAGGTGGGGTTACAGGTAGGATAGTGGACTTTAGATTTCCCCATCCGCCTTCTGCCATGAGTTTTGCAAAAGTAGGTAATTTCCCTGAGTCAACCATAGGTTTTATGATGTCGAAGGTTGCACCATCAAGACCTATTATTAATATCCTTGATTTATTATTCACTTTATAATATATCTTTTAAAATCTTGTTATTTATTATACTTACCCGATTGGTTTTTGTCTTATTATTTATGACTACAAGTTCAAATATGGTACGAAAGATGTCTACCTGAGAAACTAATTTAGTGTCTGTTGATTATTTCTTGAAGTGATTATAAATATCCGAGACTTCTCAATTGATTTTCTAATTCCATCTTATCATTATTGCTCAACTGTTCTTCTTGAGCTTCTGTTGAAGAGTTGATACTCATAATTTGAATTGGAATTTTCTTCAAAAAAGCATCTTCAATAGCATTAGTTATTACCTTTCCGTCAAAATAATCTGGAATTTTTAAACCTAAAAGGTAAAGCGATGTAGGTGCAACGTCGACTATATCAAGATTATTCAATTTGACCCCCTTTTTACAATGAGGCCCTTTCATTAGAAAAATCCCTTCTCTTATATTTGTATGATGTCCACTTACTGCATTAGCTGTAAGCTTATTGATTGAATGTTTTTTTAGAAAAGATTTACTTGTAAGATATAGAGAGTTTTGTGTTGCTATATATATATCATAAGCATCACCGATATAGGGTCCATTATAAATCACATCTCTTCGGTATGTTTTATGAATTACTTTTTCTCCTGTTTCAAAATCAACTAGGTGTGATAACCTGTCCTCTATCTGGCTAATTATTTTATTATAATCTTTTACATTCACAATGCCATTCGGTTCCCTTCCCTTTAGATTGATATTTATTCCATGTTTTGTGGCATATGCAAAAGTTTTGTTCCAGTCTACTATATGAGAAATAGGGAACGGTTCTTTGCTTATAATGGGCAATCTCATTTGAGATAAAAATTCAGGCAGATGATAAGTTGCATTATTTATCTTGAGTTTTTTAAGGATATCTCTAACTTGCTTCATTTTTACCACAATTCTATAGAGTTTCTGACTTTTTAAGTGAAGAAACCCTTCTTTCAAAAGCCATATATTTGTATTAAATGATTTATGGACAGGACCAGCTCCGTGATCTGATACTATTATAAAAGTTGTATTCTTGTCAGATTGTTTCATAATCTTTCCAATTGCATCATCAATCTTCTTATAAATCTCAGGAATAATATTACCAAACTTTTTTGCAAGATTTACATTGTGGTGAGGATGGTTTTTATCAAATAAGGACCAGCAATGATGTTGTACTACATCTGATGACTGAAATACGGTCATCAGAAATGACCAATCAATTTTTCCCATTAAATAAATATTAGCTTCAGCTATTTTATCAATAGCAGTAGTATGAAAATCTAGCAAGTTTGAGAAAAAAATATCCTTTTTAGTTGCATTACGCA
>CAYFQB010000078.1:0-3822 GCA_964345225.1 uncultured Nitrospiraceae bacterium
ATCATTGCTGCTGCCTTAGCTCCTGAATATGCAGCAGCTAAGACCCCGCCTCCCATATCTCCCCAGTGCCCGGCAATATACAGATTTTTTATCCCATGCTTCCTTATATTCCTGAATCCAGGTATCTGTCTCCATCCAAATGCAGCACCATTAGAATTGCCGGTATAACGCTGAAGAGTTTGTGGTGTTGCTGAATCTAGAACTACAATTTTATTCTTTAAGTCAGGCACAATATTTTCTGCCTTTTTTATCACTTGCTCCATACATTTAAATCTGTCCAGCTTTTTCCCGGTTGCTTCAACCATTTCGTGCAATACCAAAGTGTGACAACCCTCAGGTGCTCTAAGTTTATCTTCAATACTGGCTATAGTAATTCCTACTGTAGAGTCATCTTTAAATACTATTTCTGGAAAGAAGAGGCTCTCTATATCATAAGAAGGGAAATAACCTATACTGGAGTGTCCTTCAAATTCTCCCCTGATACCAGCATAAACAATAAAGAATGATGTAGAAAACCCGGTGTTTTTAATCATTTCCTCGGCAATAGGTGTATACTTTCCACCCAAAAGATTGCTGAATGTAGAAACGAAGTCTGCATTAGATACGACATATCTTGATGTATATTCTTCACCATTATTACATATAACTCTATGGCAAACTTGTCCATTTAGAAGAATCTTGTTTACACTGCTGCCAAATATTACCTTTCCTCCATTTTTCTTTATGCCTTTTATAAAAATGTCTGAAAGTCTCTGGAAGCCTCCTGCAGGTCTATATGCACCAAGCCTGAAGTAGCTCATGATTAAAATAATCATTGAGAGGGCAGCAACCTTTGATGGCGGAAGGCCGATAAAAGGACACCTATCGGATAATATTGCCTTAAGTTTATAGTCATTTATATGTTCGTTCAGGAATTCTTCATAAGTAATGTTTACTATTTTTAATATATCAGGATCTATTTTGTTCTGTTCAAAGGCTCCGTATATCTGCATATTAATTGTTGCTTGTATGCCATTATATAACTTCTCAGCCATATTAAAAAAACTCCTGATTCCATCAGATTCAGATGGGAAAAATGATATAAGCCTTTTAGCATATTCACTCACATCTGCATCAACTGCGACCTCAATGCCTGGAAAGATGCTGACCCTTATAGGTTCTACTCTTATAAAATCAATCTCTTTATCAACACCTAAAGATGAAAGTACAGTTGTAATCAGGCCATCAGGACCAATTCCTGATATGCAGTCCACAGTAGAATCAAATATAAAACCCTTCCTTTTGAAAGAGGAAAGGTATCCACCAGGAGTCCTGTTCTTCTCTATCATTAAAGGTTTGAGCCCTTTTGAGGCCAAAACTCCAGTGCATATAAGTCCACCTATTCCACTTCCTATGACTATTACATCAAAGTCCTTCATTTTTTTCCTTTAGAAAGCTTTCTGATATTGGCAGAAGTGCGGTTGTAATAATTAGACAGGATATCACACCGATAATTATAACTAAGCCTAAAGATGCAATTCCTCTAAAATTTGTAGAAATAAGGCTTCCAAAACCTGCCATTGTTGTCAGAGAACAGATTACAATGTTTTTAAATGCGTGCCTGATAATGCTTTTATCATATAAATGTTTGTTTTCTGAAAATGCCTGCATTACATATACACCATAGTCAACACTGATTCCAAAGAGCATGGCAATGGCTGCTATATTTATATAATTAAACCCTATATTTGCGTATCCCATAATGCCCAGTGTTATGATGAATCCAGATATCAGTGGAACTTGTGCAAGAAAAATCATAACCGCTCTTTTAAAATGTGAATATATTATTGTAAGAATAAATCCAAAAGAAATAACAGCAGCAATAATGCTCTCTTTAACGATACTATCTTTAAGTTCTTTAGAGAGCAATTGCCACCCGGTAACAGACCATCCGTTCCCCATACTCATAGACTTTAAATCCATCTTTATGGTTTCTATGTTAGACTGACTCCATTGCTTATCTTCAGGATAGATATATGCAGCCAGTCGGTTTTTGTCTTTGTTATAAAAGAATCTGGCTTTTTTATTGCCATTCTCGATTAATTCTTCGATCGTAATAGTTTTATTGATTTTCAGGGCATCGTTTATGCCACGGATATATGAAATGTTTTTATCCGAGACTATGAAGTCGTATTTGTTTGAAGCTGAGATAAATGTCTTTTCAATATTTATTCTATCCTTGTTAATATCCTGTAATTTCTCAATCGCTATCTTCTGTTTGTAAAGGGGAGGGAGCAGACTGCCGAGAGAGGTATGTTTACCTGTAATGCCGTTATCTTTCCACCTGTGCAGCCTCTTCTCGAGTTTGTTAAATGCTTCATCTATGTTTTCACTTCCATGATAGGTTATTATTAAAGGGTTCTTTTTCTCAGCAAACTTACCTGATAAACGTTTTTGTATATTTATCGCACTGCTATTTTTTAAACCTATTTGGGATATATCAGAAATAAATCTGAGTTTCCCTGCACCTAATATCGCAAACAATATAACTGCTGTTAGAATTGTTAAGAATAACTTTCCATTTCTTATTATAAAATTAGGTATAGTCTGTTCCAGGAAAGGATTACTCCCATAGCCAAGGATAAGGCTTTCGCGCTTTGAGCTTATCCAGATAAGTATCGATCCCATTATGACAATCGTTGATAACATGCATAATATAATCCCGATTCCTGCAACAATACCAAGCTCATGCAGACCTCTGAAACCTGTCACTACTATGCTAAAAAATGCAAAGGCAGTAGTAATTCCACTAGTAATAACACTCTTGCCGGTATTTTCAAGGGTCGATTTAAGTGCGGGATGGGTATCTTTATGTCTTCTAAACTCTATTATATATCTATCATAAATATGCAGAGTGTAGTCTATCCCCAGCCCGATAAGCATTGCAGATACTACGGCAGTGATAAGGTTTAGACCTCCAAAAAGTATGTATGCAATAGTAAGTGTATAGAGGATGGCCATGAAGAGTGTTAGGAATATGACGGGAATGGCAATTAACTTGCACCTGTAAATAAATCTAAAGATGACAAACACAAGAATTATTGTTATCAGAATACTACTGAGCATGTCATACTTCATACTTTCCTGAGTCTCCCATGAAACTGCATAGATACCTGTAAACCCAATTTCAAGATCGTCCGGGTTGCCGTATATTCTTAGTGATTCTTCAACAATAGCCTCTACCTCTCTTTTAAGTGATTTTACAAATTTAATATTTCTGCTTGAACCATCTGGCGTGACAAACATAAGGGCAAGGGAATGGTCTTTGCTGAGATAATAACCTGTGCTGAAATCCATGGCTGAACTGCCCCCTTTAGTAATTCGTGAGACCAATATAGACCTTATATTCAATGGGTCATCTGAAATCATTTTAATATCTGCAACAGAAGAGAAGGGGGATGCAAGTGTTCTGTAATTTTGCCTTATCTGTCCCTTTATTCCCTCTGGTGTTAATCGCTTCTTTAAAATACTAAGCCCTTTTTCATCCAGATAAAGGGGAAAGGACTTCAGCATGAAGTTCCACGGAAGATTCAACACACTATAATCAACATCTTTAATCAAAGGGGACTCTGACAGTCTGCGGCCAAGTGTATCTATGATCCCGATGTGTTTTTCAATATCTGAGTTTCGTGCTTCAAGGACAATAGTCAGGGCATCCATTCTCCCAAAATCATTCATTGTCTCAGTAAATAAATTCATGGAAGGGTTGTTGGCTGGAAGTACATCCATTATGTCAGTTTTGATTTCTATCTGAAGTATTAATATAAAAGACAGAACAGCACT
>CAYFQB010000079.1:0-8876 GCA_964345225.1 uncultured Nitrospiraceae bacterium
GTTGCCTTACAAAAAAGCCGTACTTGCTACAGCTCATAAACTTATTAGAGTAATATTTGCAATGCTATCAAAGAAAACTGAATTTTATGCAAGGGTGAATTCATGATAGTTAACTATAAGTATGATTTCTCAGTCAACCTGAACTATGCAATATTACAAAGGGAAATAAATAACAAAGGTACTCTATTTATTATGATGATTTAATCACTCCTCAAGATTAAAAGCTTATTACAAGCAATATTGGATATTTGCAATGATACTTTAATACTTTAGTTTTAATACCAAATATTTTCCTCAATTTAAAACTAATAGGTGATTGACAGATGTCTGAATATATAGAAAAATAGGTGTACTTTATGTGGGGGGAGAAAGCAGCGTGCCTTTTTAAGAAGATAGCTGAACTGCCGGAAGGTGAACCTTTGGTAAGTTCGGCATTTTTTTTAAAAGGCTTGAAGGGTAGAACTTGATTTAGCAAGCCAGAATGGCAAAAACGCCGATATGTTCATGAATTGCTAAATAGACATTGACCAGTTATATATGACAGCTTTGAGGTGAACATAAAAGAGATATTATCTTGAATCTAATAACTATAAACTTTAACAATTTAACAAGGATTTTTAAAGTGAATAGGAGGACGTCATGAAAAACAATTTTTTTAGAAGAATAGGTTCATATTTGTTTATATTGTTTTTTCCCATGGTGGTGATTCTTTCTATCTCTGTCTCGAAGGCGATGGGTACTGTGTATGATGATTTCAACGGAAGCGAAGTTGATTTAACTTTATGGAATATTAGCGAGGGGGGGGATGATGTCTTTACACAATCAGGCGGGCTTTTGCATGCCAATGTTCCACCTGAAGTAAGAGCTGCTACGCTCACTTCCAGAAACAGATTCAGAGGGGATGTGGAATTTGTACTCGATTTCAGAGATTTCCAGACTGCCGCCACAATTAGTACAATGGGTCCGCCTTCAGTTGCGCTTTTGATATATAATGATAATTGGGATTACAACTGTATATTAATCAGTTTATACCATGAGGTTGATGGCAACTACATTGGGAGCGCCTTATGTGGGGTTCCAGATAATTATGACAGTATACCAACTTCAGCCACATCCGGTCTGTTTAAAATTTCCAAAATAGGATCGACTGTGACAACTTCATACAATGTGGGAGGGGGCTGGGTTGACTTTAGAACGTTTACCGGACTTGTTGAGGGAGATGTTAAAGTTTCCATCGAGGTCCAAACAGGAGACAACGGATCGATGCAAGTATCTTCCGATTGGATAACATATGAGGGGCAAATGCTTCCACCTTTTATTCCTGACGTCAAAGCAAACGGCTCTGACGGGCCAATTACAATAACAACTAATGATACCCTTTCAGTAACCGTGGAGCTTGATGCCGAAGAAGATGCAGACGCAGACTGGTGGGTATTAGCTGATACACCTTTTGGCTGGTATTATTACAATCTATTGTCAGGCTGGTTACCTGGTCTGGTTGTTACATATCAAGGACCGCTTTTTGTTCTAAGTCCATATGAGGTATTGAATACATCTATCTTACCTATAGGAACATATACCTTCTATTTCGGTGTTGATATGCTTATGAATGGCATAATAGATATGTCTCAAATGTATTATGACAGTGTGGAGGTTACTATAACACCTTGAAGTAAAATTTTTAAAACAATAATAATTGAGGGCTTGATTATTTCAAGCCCTTTTTGTTTCTGATTATCGCACTTTCTTACGGTAATCCTCATATTTTGGCATTGCAACATTTTCAACAGTTGCAGGTGGAGTCGTTAAGCCTAATCCACGTTTCAACGCTGTATATCTAGAGACTAAAAAATCCATACTTCTATACGTAGTCCACAACGATTCAGTTTCCAATAAATAAAGACTTGCAGAATGAAGTTAGTACTCTTAGCTTTGTATGGGTGCCATGCGCTATTAGTCCTGAGCCTGTCGAAGGATTACTGCCTACCGCTTACTCCTTACTTTTAATATACTCCATACAAATTTGCGGATATAAAATAATGCTGATACTATTTACTTTTTTAAAAAATTTATTAAAATTATTGTAATATCTGAAAAAATTAACAGGATATCGGTCACACTTGATACAGCTATTTAATGGGATATGTAAAAAGTCTTTAAGTTATGAAATACTTATTAAAAGGAGGATATTATGAAGTTGGTTAAAAATTTATTTACATTAACTCTGATACTTCTAATTTTCCCGTCAATTGCATTAGGAGAAGATTTTGTCTGGTTCAGGGATTTTAATATCCAGGCTGAAGCAGACCCGTCCGGCTTCAGGGCGAGACTTGAAACACGTTTCCAGATCGGAGATGTAAAAATCAGCGCTGTACTGAGTAATGTCGAAAGACCGTCAGATGCCTATATGGTGCTGAGGCTCGGAGAAATGTCAAAACAGCCTGTAGAGCAGGTTATAAATGTATACAATTCCAATAAAGGCAAAGGCTGGGGAGTGATTGCTAAGAACCTCGGCATTAAGCCAGGATCAACAGAATTTCATGCACTTAAAAAGGGCCATGACCTTGATGACAAACGTACAGGAAAGAGTAAATCAAAAGGCAAAGGAAAAAGAAAAGGATGAGGGGAAAAGGAAAAGGTTATCTTTGTAAGGTGGGAATAGAGATGCTATTTGTTCTTAAAAAGGCCTGATACTTTCTATTGGAGTTGCAAGGTGTTAAAAATTAAACTTGAAATCAACAGCTTAACCATAAGAATAAAAAAAGCGGGGTCCATGTGGACAGGTCTTTTTCTTGAATTCCCTTCCTCATGAATCTTTTCTCTTTAAAGGCATGAAATTCTAAACAAGATATTTAAACCTATGATGGCCTTGGCTTCTTTTTATACTAAGCAAGATTATATCAGATTAAAAGAGCGAGGACTAATTAGGAATAACTTCGATGATTTAGAGGAAATATAATTTGTTTCTTTCAAGAAGGAGGAAATAAAAATACAAATTATCCAGCTTTCTTGATATTATTAAAGGACTAAAGTTAACTAGCTGAAATGTCATAATTTTATTGATTTAATAAATAAAATATTTTGCAGCATTTAGGGTTATAAAGAAAATTATATAACCACTGGTTATATTAATAAAAATAAAACAACAAAAAGCTCATAAATTACAAAAAAAGGAGGACAAACATGAACCGTATATCGTCCATAATTTGTATAATGATCGCATTAGTCATTGGGGGATGTGCTACTACTGGTGGTAAAACACCGACAGAAAAGCGCCAGGCGATTCTCGACATGAAAAATGAGGTGCTGTCAGATCTCTATAAACTAAAGCCTGATGCTAAATCTCAAATTTCCAGTGCCCCAGGTTATGCCGTATTCAGCAACGCTAATGTCAATATTATCTTTGCCAGTTTTGGTGGCGGTTATGGTGTTGTCAAAAATAATAACACTGGCAAACACACGTATATGAAAATGGGTGAGGTTGGACTTGGCTTGGGAGCTGGCGTTAAAGATTTTCGTGTAGTATTTGTATTCCATAACGCTGATAGCATGAATCGTTTTGTAGAGCATGGTTGGGCCTTTGGGGCTCAAGCTGATGCAGCAGCTAAGGCAAGTGACAAAGGGGCGGCTGTTGGTGGTGAGGTTATTGTCGACAATATCTCTATATATCAGTTAACAGAGAGTGGGTTAGCTCTTCAGGCAACGTTAAAAGGTACGAAATTTTGGAAAGATGATTCGTTAAATTAACAAGGAGGCCTTAATAAGTATCCGAATAATAATAAGGACCATATTATTCCGGGTTGCTGTCGGGATTTGACTGAAAAGTATTTAAGAGTCAAGGGTAAATGCTTCCTGAAATATTTCAAGCAATTTCAGGTTCTGCTTGCCGAGCATAATACAATTTCCGATAATGGCATAGAAGAGAATGCTTAGACGAGTCTTCGAAGTATCATCTTGAATACGATCAATCTGCCTTATATGAAACTGATCAGCGAGATTCCTCATATCTTTAAGCTGTTTTTCTATAACTTCTGTAGTAATGTTTTCTTTTTTTTCAAGCGTTGATTCAACCTCCAAAAATATATTCAAAATACACTCCTTGATCTTTTTCAATTCCTCAACCTGAGCATCGAGAAGCCCTTTATGATGATTGCTCACATGTACCCATGAACGTAATACTATGTCTCTATGGCCATCTGACAGTTTCTGCAGTCTTCTGATAGTCTGCGCATATTTGAAGGACGTGGCTATTTTTTCCTTCTGCTGTAGCCTCAAAACTTTAAATATATTGGCAGTAATGATATTTACCCACTGCTGGACCTGTTTAGTCTTTCTCCTCTGTATACGTAATGTGGCAATATCTCTCAAAATCAAAGCATCTATTGTAATATCGAGGGACCACCGGATTTCTCTTAGTAAATGACCCATATGTTCAAACGTTACTGTTATAGCTTCAGATGCGTCGGTGATCTTTTTTAAATTGAACACCTTGGCTTCTTCAATCTCTTTCGAGCGCCTGCTATGCTCCATGTGAGTCTTGGTGATTATCAACACGCAAAGGATTAACAGGAATACCACTCCGATACCATCTGTATAATGAATTATATATGCAAAACCAAAAGCCACTGAAAAGGCAATAAAAGCAGTCATAAACCAGCCGCTAATAACAGTTAGCACACCTGTTACCCTATAGACTGCAGTCTCGCGACCCCATGCACGGTCTGAAAACGATGTGCCCATAGCTACCATAAATGTAACGTAAGTTGTCGAAAGAGGGAGTTTCATAGAAGTAGCAAAAGAAATCACTGCAGATGCTACCATCAAATTCACAGAAGCACGGACTAAATCAAATGACTGTTGTCCTTCCATGTCATTGGGATCATATTTACTCGGGTCAATCCGGCGATCAGAGAGTCTGCGGATTGACCTCGGAATAAAGGCTTTTAAAGTACCAAAGAAGGAATCCGCCATCCTCACCATGATACGAGAAATTTTTGTAGATTCGAATGCCTCCATCCCTTCTTCCTGTTTGCCTAAACCGACTTCTGTTTCGGTTACTGTCCTGGCTTTCCGGGATATCCACAGGGTCAAAACCATGATACCCCCTGCAATAAGCAGAAGAAACGTTTCCGAAGGTACTTTTCCACTGAGTGCTCCCATTGTAATACTAAGTGGTTCTCCTGAAGCTATTGCCGCTTTGTAAGCATGAAGACCGGCCAGAGGCACCCCAATAAAATTAACAAGGTCATTGGCCGCAAAAGCCATAGCCAAAGCAAACGTACCCACTAATACGATCGGTTTAAGAATATTTGCATTAAACAGCATTATCAATACCTGCAACGATACTGCTGAGATGACGAACACAAACATCAAAATAATACCGGCATTAGATTTAATCCATGCGTATGTTTCGGGCGTTATAAAGGAGGCTCCCTTAGCCCCTTTGATAAGAATAAAGAAAACTATTGACGACAAGGCTACTCCTCCCCATATAGCTCCGTAGCGCTTGATAGTCTTGCTATAATCAAAAGTAAAAATCAGGCGGCTTATTAATTGAACGATAGAACCAAGCAAAAATGCGACTACTATTGACAGCAGAATCCCCAGGATGATCGTCATCGCTTTGCTGGTATTGATATATTCACTGAGTGTAGCCAGACCTTGTCCTGTACTGGTAATCTTAATTATCGATACAGCTACTGCTGCTCCCAGCAGTTCAAAAACAATTGATACGGTCGTAGATGTTGGTAATCCAAAGGTATTGAACATATCTAACAACAAAATGTCCGTCAACATTACAGCAAGAAAAATGGTGATTAGCTGGGGCATAGTAAAGAACTGGGGATGAAAGATTCCCTTGCGGGCAACCTCCATCATTCCGCTGGAAAAAGTTACGCCGGCAATAATGCCTAGACTTGCCACTATCATAATAACGTGTCGTGGAGCTACGCGTGAGCCGATAGAAGAATTGAGGAAATTGACAGCATCGTTACTAACACCAACGGTAAGATCAAAAACAGCACAAAACAGCAATATAACAACTGCTATCAAAAAAATTTCAGTGACCATTTTTGCCATTGCCTCGGTAGCTTGTCATAGAGTCTTCAGACTGTTTACGAATTCCCGGTTTTCAAGGTACCAGGAAATTGTCTTCTTGACGCCTTCTTCAAATGAGGTCTTTGGCTTCCACCCAAGTTTTGATCTTGATTTTTCGATATCAGCCCATGTAGCAACAACATCGGCTGGATGTCGTGATGAAAAATTTATAACTGCCTTCTTGTTTAGTTCTTTTTCTATCATATTTATTGCATTCATAAGCTCAACGGGATTGTCATTGCCGAGATTAAATATTTCATAGCCAAAGTTTTTCAGGCATTGCAGTGTTCCATCCGCAATATCATCTATATATGAAAAGTCTCTCTGCTGCTTACCGTCGCCGTATACAGTGATGGGGATACCATTATCTATGTTTTTTATGAATATGAATATACTCATATCTGGTCTGCCGGCAGGGCCGTAAACAGTAAAGTACCTTGGTATGCTTATATCGATACCATAAAGAAAATGGTAGCTATAACAAAGCACTTCTGCCCCTTTTTTAGTTGCAGAATAAGGTGCTAAAGGTGAATCTGTAAAGCTGCTCTCTTTGAATGGCATCTCGTTAAGTCCATACAGGCTTGATGTGGATGCCAGGACAAATTTCTTGGTATTAAAATCTTTGCAGCATTCAAGAAGGTTTAATGTGCCTTTAACATTAGTGTCAAGGTAAACCCATGGGTCTAGAACAGATGCCCTTACACCTGCCCTTGCCGCAAGATTTATAACAGCATCAATCTTGTTGTTGGAGAATATTTCCCTTATTTTTAGGTAGTCAGAGATATCAGCCTTAACAAAAGAAAAAACATTATTTTTCTTTAAAGACTTTAAAGACCGAAGACGCCATTCCTTTAGGGTAATGTCATAATAATCGTTTAAATTATCGACCCCGATTACTTTATTGTCATTTGCCAGAAGCTGCTCTGTAACCTTCCAGCCTATAAACCCTGCACATCCTGTCACAATTATTGTCTTCATTTACTATTCTTAACTTAACCTTCCCCGAGGGCAGTAGCGACCTGCATCGATGAAACCCACTCTCAAATTCACAGTCCATGACCCATAGGTAGAATAACTTACTACCTGCTCCATTTAAGTCATTAGTCACTGGTCATTAGTAATTGGTCAACAACTGAAAAAGTCTATGGGCAATGGTTACGAAGCCCGCCCTGTCAAGTAAGCTTTTCTACTTTACAGGGCCAGTTTACTCATCGCATGGCGCATGGCGCTCTGCGCATGGTGTTCTTTAACTCCTTACTCCTCACTTTTTAATCTTTACTCTTTGCCTTTCTATAATCCCTAAATCCATGATCTCCTGATCTCCTGATCCCCTGATATCCAGCTAAATGGATTACTTCCTACTTTCCTTTGATCTTTGCGTTTTACTGCTTACTGCCTACTGCTTACTTCCTACTTTTTATCCTTTGCGCCCTAGACACGACCCTTAAGCCAGTTTTTAGGATTTATTACATGATACCTGCCATTCTCGTCAGAGTATACTACTTTTTTTATTTTTGAATTGAGGATCATCCTTTTACACATCATGCACGGTTCAGAATGACAATATTCTGAACCATCGTTCTCACCTGCTATGTATATTATAGCACCATTAAGTTCCTCTACAGATGCTCTTATTATTGCATTTGCTTCAGCATGAATGCTGTGGCAAAGCTCGTAACGCTCACCGTGCGGTATCTGTAGTTCCTTTCTTGTACATCTGCCGACTTCAAGACAGTCCTTCATTCCTGACGGAGCCCCGTTGTAACCGGTGCTTACGATAATATTGTCTTTAGTAATAACAGCTCCATATTTCCGTCTGAGACATGTAGCCCGGGCGGATACCGCCTTGGCTATATTAATAAAGTATTCGTCCCATCCGGGTCTTGTAAGTTTCTTTCTTTTTTTAGGAGTCATTTTATTAAGCGCTTGGATTTTCTAGTATAAAGTTTAACTATTATAAATTAAGTCTTATGTTTTTGTCATATCTTACAATAAACAGTAACTTATTAAGTATATCCTGTAATTAGCATATCAGGTTATAATATATCCTCTCTCGACTCCACCTTGCGTAACTGCCTGATTAGGGTTGAGAGTGAATCTGATATACATTATGAATATTAACACATCTGACAAAATCAATTTGGCAGGAGTGGCTGAATGCAGGATTGTATTCAGGAAGTTCCGGAATGCACTTCCATTAAGAATACTGGTTAAAGGTTTTTTTATTTCAGCGCAGTATTTGCCTTTAGGGCTTATCAAAATATTACTGATCTGTATACTCATCTTTTCCTGCGCAAAGAAGCAGACCATAAGACAGCCTGAATTACAACCCCATACAGGGCCGGTGACTATTGAAATCCTAAAACAGTCAGTTGGTCTTAAGGATATCGAGAGTATTAAATCACCCCTTGATGTAAAGATTTTCAAAGACGGTGAAAATGCTGGAAGTCTCAATGGTGTTTTTGCATATAAATACCCAGGTCGAATGCGCATAAGTTTTTTTGGTCCTTTAGGACTGACCGTCACGGACATCATAATATCCAGTGACCTGCTTCAGACATATATACCATCAAAAAACATTATTTATGAATGGAGGTCGCCTGCCGTCTCATTTAACGGGCTTCGTGATAGCAGTTTCATATACAGCATGGACGATTCAGGAGAAATATTCATTCTTAGTGCCTATAAGCCAGACAATGGATATTCAGAACTTGTGGCGGAATATATTTTTGATAAAAAATATCTTATTAACAGGGCTATTATTTTTTATAAGGACGGTT
>CAYFQB010000080.1:0-13460 GCA_964345225.1 uncultured Nitrospiraceae bacterium
TAAGGAGTAAGCAGTAAGCACTAAAAAGAAAAGCAAAAATAGTTTCTTTGGTTTCTTTAGTTTAAACCGGATAAACTAGAGAAACAAAACAAACCAGAAAAACCAGATTACGAAACGGGTCTCGTAAATGTAAGACGTAACCTTTTAGTTCTCAAAGAGGAAGAAGTAGGCACTGAAGAAATTGAAAATTGAAGATTGAAAATCGAAAATCGGAAATTAAAACTGGTTTCCTAGATATTTCTATTATCAAGGTATTTCCTGAGCAAATAGAGAGAGGTTTTATCTGAATAGGCTTGGATAAGTAATCATCACATCCTGACTCTGAGATTATTCTCACACGATTGCCTCTCATCTATTAGTTCATGCTTTTCGGTTGACTTTTTCCAGTTAAAGGAACGAGACATCTCAAAAAAGATTAATAGCACGGCTGGAAAAAGTATAGTAAAAAGTTTTAAAAATCAGGTTGTTAGCCTGAAAATCCGGCCGGAAGCAGGATTTGTAAAAATTGCCATAAATGACTGCATGCTATTGCCATAAATAAGGATAAATGGCAGAATAAAAGAGGGAAAAAATGGGGAAAAATCAGATGGAATTAATTGCCGTAGATATTGGTAACTCTTTGATAAATATAGGTTATTTTACCAGATTAGGGCTTATTGTTCAAAAATTTGATACATTTCCCCTGAGAAGTGTTAAAAAATATAGGTTGATTTTAGGTGATTTTTTATCTCAAAATCATATAGAAAAAAGGCGTTTTAACGTTATAATATCCTCTGTTGTATCAGACCTTACCGAAGTCTTTAAAGGTGTTTTTACAGAGCTATTTAATAAAGAAAAAGACGCAGATATTTTAATAGTAAGCTATAAGATGAACACAGGTTTGAGATTTAAAATTGATTCTCCTGAACAGACAGGAACCGACAGAATAGCAAATGCTGTCAGAGCTTATGAAAAATATAAGAATGCTGTTTCGGTTGTGGACTTTGGTACCGCAACAACGATTACAGCAGTTGATAAAGATGCAAATTATATAGGCGGCTCCATAATGCCAGGTCTTGGTCTGATGAACGAAATGCTTGATAAAGGTACATCAAAATTGAAAAAGACTGTTTTAGATCCGCCGTCATCAGCTCTCGGCAAAGATACCAGGGAATGTATTTGTTCCGGTTTATTTTACGGGACTGCCGGAGCAGTTGAAAGGGTTCTTAAGGAGATAGAGAAGGAGACTGATTGCAGATTCAAGGTCGTAATTACCGGGGGATACGGGATGATAATGGACAAATTTATTAAGAGGCCTCATGATATTAATCCTGATTTAACACTTGAGGGGTTAAAGATACTTTATGAAAGAAACAGATCTGCATGAACTGAGAAAAGACCCTGTACTTGGCAGGTGGGTTGCAGTTATGAATTACTCAAAGTCTCCTTCTGATTACATATTGTACTCCAATGAAAATAACATGGATGGTGAAGAGAAATGTATTTTCTGCCCCGGCAGAGAGAAGGAAATACCTGATGAAATAATGTCAGTAGAAAGAGTTAATACGGATAATACTCAAAATGGTTGGTGGACAAGGGTGATACCAAGTTTTTTTCCTGTTTTTAAGGTTGAAGGTGACCTCGGCAGAAAAGGAGAAGGCATGTATGACAAGATGAACAGCATCGGGTCAAATGAAATCATAATAGAATCTCCTGAACATTCTGTCAGGCCGGAAGATATCGGTTCTGAGCAGATGGTGAGGGTATTAAGAACTTACAGTAACAGGATGATTGAACTTGATAAGGACCCCCGGTTCAGATACACGCTTATTTATAAAAATTCCGGCAAGGAAGCCGGAGCTTTTTCATCTCACCCAATGTCCATGCTCGCTTCAACCCCGATTATACCAAAAAGGTTAAAAGAAGAACTTGATGGTGCAAAACAGTATTATGCATATAAGGAAAGATGCATCTTCTGTGACATTGTAAGGGAAGAGATCAGGTTTGAGAAAAGAGTGATTCTTGAGACTGATAAATTTATAGCGTTCTGCCCTTATGCTTCAAAATTCCCGTTTGAATCTTGGATACTTCCCAAGAGACATAACTGTGCCTTCCAGGACATAGAAAAAGACGAAATTGAAGATATGGCGCTTATCCTCTCGTCGGTATTGAAGAAGTTGAGAGCCGCATTTAATGGACTGCCTTATAATTATTATATCCACACGGCTCCAAACAGGATACCGAGGAAAGACCACTGGCACACACTTGGTGATGATTTCCACTGGCATTTGGAGATAATGCCTAGGCTTTTAAGGACAAGTGGATTTGAATGGGGTTCAGGATTTTATATCTTGCCAACATCGCCTGAAGATGCAGCAAAATACCTAAAGGAGGCTTAAAAATGGAGATCAAAAAAATTCTTTTTGCAACGGACTTTTCAGAAGGAGCTTCGTGTGCTTTGCCATATGCCGTTGACCTGGCTAAGCGCTATGATGCCAAGGTTTATTTTATCCATGTAATTTATGATTTTGCAAAAACAACAGGGTGGTATGTTCCACATATATCTATCGATGAGATGTACAAGGATATGGAAAAGAGCGCAAAAAAAGAGCTTGAAAAAACTTTTATTGAAGAGATGAGAGGATTTAAAAATATTGAACATATTGTATTAAAAGGGACACCTTATGAAGAAATAGCAAAATTTGTAGAGGAAAATAATATCGACATGGTTGTCCTCGGAACTCACGGAAGAAAGGGAATTGACAGAATGATATTCGGTAGTACAGCTGAACAGGTTGTGCGAAATGCTCCATGCCCGGTGCTTTCTGTGAAGATACCAAAACACCAGGAGTAAACCCCGTTAGAAGAACTTCGCCCTTCTAACGGGAAGGCTCTTACGGGACATTAAATCCCATTAGAGATTTATATATAAAGGGGGCAAAGCCCGTATTCGCAAATAGGAATTTATTTTATTCCCGCTGCAAGCAGCGGGGCTTTCTAACAGGGTAAATGAGAGTATATTTATCAGAAAATGCTTTTTTGGATATACTTCTGAGTTCAGCAGAAGTTTACAAGAGGGAATGTCTTGGCTTTTTGCTTGGCTACAAGCTGCATGATAGGTTTATTGTGGAACATGCATTTAGTTTTCAGACAGCTAGCAGAGGACCTAGAGGGGTCGTATCTCTCGATAAAAGCCATAAAAAGATTGAGCCGATACTGGAACGGTTTGACCGGCTACAGATAATTGGAGATTTCCACTCCCACACCGAGTTTGGCTCCACGAAAGGGCTCCCGATGCCCAGTAAAGAAGACATTAAGGGAATGACTCCTGAACATATATATCTAATCGCGGCGATTAATAATAACCGAAAGACAATGCACTGGGCTGAAAACAGAGACGAGACAATATCAGGCTCTGCAGGAAAGTTTTTCTTTAAAATATCCGCCTATTATGTTAACGGTACAGTCTCTGTGAGAAAAGCAAGGATTCACTGCCCGTTCCCTCCAGGATTCTGAATTTAATAAAAGTTTTTTTATCAGCTGAATAGACTTGGATGAAAGTCAAAACTAAGGTTTTAGTTGTTGGAGGCGGCCCATCCGGTACTGTAACCGCCTCTGTCTTGGCAAAGAATGGGATAGAAGTACTCCTCACTGAAAAAAAATTCTCTTTCATGAAACCATGCGGAGGCGGGATTTCTCCGGTTGCCTTTGAGGAGTTTGATATTCCTAATGAACTGATAAAAAAACAGATTAAGAAAATTATTATGGTTTCGCCGGGCAATAATACAGTTGAAGTAGATCTGGGACCAAAAAATTTATTCATAGTTGAAAGGGTAAAATTTAATGAATTTCTTAGGGAGAGGGCAAAAGCTTTTGGCGCTGAAGTATTTGAAGGCAGTTTTGTAAGTTCTGAAAAGAGAAAGAATTTCTACTTGAGCAAGATAGCCAAAGGGAATGAAGAAATAGAGATACAATCTGAATATATCATTGCAGCTGACGGTGTGAACTCAAAAGTCAGGTTATCACAGGGTATCAAATTGCAGTCGGTTATATATACATTTTCAGAAGTAATTGAAGGTATATCTACAGAAAAGTGCGAATTCTGGTTTTCTGCTGAACATGCACCGAATTTTTATTCCTGGGTATTTCCTGCAGCTGAAGGTATACATATAGGTACCGGAAGTACAGAGATAAAGAAAATAAGACCTCTGCTTGAAACTTTCAAACAGAGAAGGGGGTTAATTGGTTATAATGGAATTAAAAGGATATACAGAATACCTGTCTGGGAAGGTGATTTGTATAATAAAAGAAATATAATTTTTACAGGTGATTCAGCCGGACAGGTGATGCCGTTGAGCTATGAAGGCATTTATTATGCTATGAAGTCAGGGAAGCTTGCAGCTGAGGCTGTAATTGAAGGAAGGGCAGGTATGTACAAGAAGACATGGGAAAGCACCCTTGGTAAGAAATTTATGTTAATGAAAAAACTGAGCTCTTATTTTCTGAAAAACGATATCAATGCTGAAAAACTTGTATCTATTCACAGAAGATCTGATGTTCAGGAAGTAGCCAAGACCTTATGGCTTCTCAAAGACTCGAAAAGCAAAAGCATTAGCAAGTACATCAGATTATTAGGAAAGATCTTAATTTGACAATAAAGAAGTTTTTAGCCATTTCAGTAATTTTTCATGCACTGATTCTTTCGTGTATCTACTTTATCCCAGCTGATAAGGAGAAGAAACCAAAGAAATTTTATACAACACTAGTCGTACTTGAAGAGTTAAGGAAACCTGAAGTCAAGATACCACAGAAGAAAGTAAAAAAATTGCCTCCTCTTCCCAAATTAAAGAAAAAGCCTCATGCGACTGAGGTTTACCCTGCAAAACGTAAACCAAAAAAACTTGCTGATAAGCCTGTTGTTCCGGGTGAGGGAGAGGGCAGCGGCAAACCTCACACGGAAGGAAAATATAAGGAGCTAAACGGGGAAGCTATAAGAGATAAAAAAGGTAAAGAGAAAGGAAAGGATGATATTCCCCGGTCAGGGATTTCCGATAAACCAGGATATATAGAAAGGAAAGAACTCTTTGATAACGATACAATTGAACAGATTGCAAGAAAGGAAGTTGACAGAAGCAGGGGAAAAGATAAGTCTATCACTTTCGATACAGAAAAATACTGGTACACGGGATATTTAACAATGTTAAAAGACAGGATAGAAAACTCGGGTTGCTGGTTTTATCCTACGGAAGCTGCTGCCAAAGGTATTTACGGTGATCTAAAGATACAGTTTACTATCAAGAAGAATGGTAAGCTTGGCTCGGTAGAACTTATAAGAACTTCGGGTTATAAGATGCTCGATGATGCCGCCATGGCTGCTTTAAGGGACTGCGGGCCCTACTGGCCTCTTCCTGACGGATGGGATAAGGAATCCTATACTATAAAGGGGCATTTTATATACAGTCTTTACGGCTATTATTTCAGATAGCGAAAAGGATTATTGAAGGGTTCCCATTACATCTGTTATACTTTTTAAGATTTTTAATCCAATTTAATCTAGACCAAGTTAAATCTATTATTTCGTCTTATACTAAGGAACATAAATAAATGGAATTTACAAAGGAAGAGCTTGAAAGATACAACCGTCAGATAATGATGGAGGGCTGGGGGATTGAAACCCAGAAGAAGATTAAAAATTCGACGGTATTTATTGCAGGAGCTGGTGGTCTTGGTTCCCCTGCATCCATTTATCTTGCTGTTGCCGGAGTCGGGAATATAAGCATATGCGATTTTGATTCTCCTGACTGGTCAAACCTTAACCGCCAGATTCTGCATAACCATAACAGGATAGGCACAAATAAGGCCCTATCAGCCAAACATACACTTAAGGAATTAAATCCGCATATAAAGGTCGAGGCTTTTACAGATAAGATAGTTGATGAAAATGTTGACGATCTGGTAGGTAACTCAGATCTCATAATAGACTGCATGGATAACTTCCCCACACGTTATCTTCTGAATGAAGCAGCAATAAGAAAGAAAATACCCTTAGTTCATGGAAGCATATGGGGTACAGATGGCCGGGTTACTTTCATAGAATCACCAGAAACCCCGTGTCTTAGGTGCTATTTCCCTGAATCTCCACCCAAGGAGGTTTTCCCTGTCATTGGTGCAACCCCAGGCGTTATTGGAACCATACAGGCTATGGAAGCCCTGAAATATCTCTCAGGTATTGGCAAGGTCCTGAAGGGGAAAATTCTTGTCTGGTCAGGGAATGATATGAGCTTCAGAACATTTACAGGGTATAAAGATCCTCTCTGCCAATCCTGTAGCAGCAACTCACGCCATGTTAAGTAAGATTTTTTACTTTACAGGACCCGTATCATCTATAGTTTACGTCTTACGGTTACGATGCCCGTATCGGTTATCGGTTACGTAATTCGTCTCTAAAGAAAATCTTTTTTATGTTTTAAGTTACGAGTATCGTTAAATGTTAAAATTGATTGTGAAAGTATAAACACGTAACCGAAAGACGACGAACGAAACGGGCTTCGTTACCGTTACCGCTAGACAGTTTATATACTCCTTATATTTTATTACTCCATATGTATACCAGATTCAAACACATTTTTAGGGTTAATAAATATCTGAAACTTTGACGAAAAAAAAAGATATGATAATATGTAATAACTATGGCCTGTAGCTGGCTAGATTATTAATATGGCTGAATATAGTTATATAATCTTATTTACAGGTATTATATTTTTTGTTATAACTGCCATTTTCTATATAGGCAAAAATACAGGCAGACTCATTAAAAAAAACAGACATTTAGAAGAACAAAAAAATCTGGAAAGAACAATCTCCACCATTGAAACAAGCAGAAAAGAACTCTTGAGAGAGATAGAGAATCTAAAGCACCTTAATGAAAAGTATGTTTACTTCATTGTCAGGATTCCAGAGACTGTAAAGAATCTAAATTCAACTTTAACATTTGATGAAACAATTTCATCTGTTATCAGATTTACAAAAGATATCATCGATACTGACTGTATTGAATTTTATATTTATAATGATGCAACAAAACAGTTTGATCTTGAAGCTTCTTACGGTTCGAATAAGAAAAAGAAAATCAGCATCTCTATTGGAGAGGGAGTCATTGGTAAGGCAGCAGAGAATAAGGTTATAACCACACAGGAGACCTTATTATCAGTTTCTAAAACAGAAGGTGACAAGATATTTCTTGGTGCTCCTGTGATGTTCAGGGATAGAATAATCGGTGTTCTTGGGCTGGGGAAGATTAAAAACTTTACTGCAAATGAAAAGAGATTAATAGCAATGATAACAGACTTGGCCGGGGTTTCACTCCAGAATTGTGAAAGGCTGTCAAATGTGCAGGTGGAAGCAAATACAGATTCCCTGACACGGCTTTATAACAGAAAATATCTATTAGAAAGGGCGCTTGATGAAGCAAAAAAAGCGGCTAGCTACGATTTCCCCATATCTTTCTTTATGTTCGATATAGACAATTTTAAAAAATACAATGATACTAACGGACATGCTGAGGGTGACTACCTGCTGAAAGAACTCGCAAGGCTTTTGAAAGAGAATACAAGGGGGCGTGATATTATAGCAAGATATGGTGGTGAGGAATTTATAGTTCTTCTGCTGAACACTAATAAAGAAGGTGCGTTATTATACGGAGAAAAGATAAGGAAGTTGACAGAATCCGAACCCTTTAGACATAGAGAAAAACAGCCGTTAGGCTTTGTTTCAATAAGCGGCGGGGTTGCGACTTTCCCTTATGATGGTGATACAATAGAATCAGTTATCAAAGCAGCGGATTCTGCTTTATATAAGGCAAAGGAAGCAGGGAGAAACAGAGTGATAAAATATGAACCTTTCAGATTAACTTAGGAAGGCCTTCATTATTCCTGTGAATTTAACATTAAAACAGAAGATTTTTTCCGGATATATCTTAATGATTTCATTTACCCTTATTGTAGGGATTTATGCCATATGGAACCTTCAGGAATTAAACAAGATTACAGAAAAGATCATATTCAATGATCTTGTAGCAGGGGAAAAGTTAACGAAACTGAGCGATAGTATTCAGGCTCAGGATCTTTATGAAAAACGTTATCTTGCGTTGCAGGAGCCTAATGCAGAAAATCTTTTCTGGAACAGGAGCAGGGAATTTAAATCACTGCTTTCAGAAATTGGTAAAACCGAATCATATCTTAAAGGTATTATAGAAAATATCGATTCGTACCATGGTATCTATACTCAATTATTTACAAAAGAGTCCTCCCTTATCAAAGAAAACAGAATAAAAGAGGCAGAAGAGATATCTTCAAATAAACTCAAGGCCAGTTTTAACAGAATACTTTTGTCACTTAAGGATGCAGACCTCAGAATTAAAGAGATGCAGAATTATCATATCAGCGAGTCAAATTCGTTAGGTGAAAAAGCCCTTATGATAACAATGATATTAAGTATAGTTTCTTTAGTCTTTGGTATTCTCTTTGCCTCCATAATTACCAACCATCTAGACACTTCTATTATAAAATTAAAAAAGGCTACAGACTCCATCCGTAGCGGTGACTTTGACAATCTCCCTGAAATAAAAGGGATGGATGAACTGGCAGACCTTGCAATATCCTTTAAAGAAATGTCTGTAAGGCTGAAAGAGCTTGAGGCAATGAATCTTGACGCAAACCCCCTTACAAAACTGCCTGGTAACCTGGCGATAGAGAAAGAACTTCTGACGAGGTTGAATGAGACGCAGGCGTTTTCTTTCTGCCTTATAGATCTTGACAATTTCAAGGCTTTCAGCGACAGGTATGGATACTCCAAAGGTAGTGATGTACTGAAGTGGCTAGGTGATCTGCTATTAAAGGTAAAAAATGATTACGGGGCCTCTGATGATTTTCTCGGACATATAGGTGGAGATGATTTTGTCATAATCTGTTCTCCGGAAAGGGTACAGAAAATTTGCAGTAAAGTTATTGAAGAATTCGACAAAAGAATCGGCGAACATTATGAACCCGAAGATTTCCAAAAGGGATTTATCGTTTCCATTGACAGGAATGATAAACCTGCGGTATTCGGGATAATGACAGTATCAATAGCTGTCGTCAATACAGACCGTACACTAATAAGTGAGCCAATCGAGGTTGCACAGAAAGTTGCTGAACTGAAACAATACGCAAAGACATTTGATAGAAGTATATACATTATAGATCGCAGAAGAAGAGTAAAATAACTTCCGCAGAAGAAAAATCAAGATTTAAGCAGTTCTTTGAATTCCTCGAGATGTTCTTCCTCTTCGTGCAGAATATGTGTCAGGGTCTTTTTTATTTTCTTATCTGGTATTAAAGAAATATGCTCTTTATACATAGCGATAGCTTCCTTCTCAAGAGAAATCAATTTCTTAAGATAACCTTTTAACCCTTTCTTACCAAAGTCCAGTTTCCTGTGCTGCATGGATGGTATTCCGCCAAGATCTACAATCAATTCTGCAAGTTTCTCTGTATGCCTCATTTCGTCTTTTGCAATTTCCTCCATCGTCCTGCTGGGCATGCATTGCGGTGTCACGAAGCTGTCCCTCATATAAATTAGAACTGCTTCTATTTCACCTGTAAGGTCTTTATTAAGCAGGTCAATAATCTCTGATTTTTTCATAAAAATACCTCCGCTGCCTGTATAAGATTGTTTTAAGAATGATCAATAATTAAAATCTGCTTTTTGCAAATCGCCAACAACTATAAGAACATAGTTGGTTGTAGTCAGATATTTTTTTGCTACCATTAGTATATCATCTTTAGTAACTGCATTAATAAACTTATTATAATTATCAGAGTAATCGAGGCCAAGGTCATAATATTCAATGGCAGTTAAAAAACGTGCTATTTTGGCATTTGAATCAATACGTAAAGGGAAACTCCCGGTTAGATATGACTTTGCATCAGCCATCTCTTTATCACTGACGGTTTCAGTCTTTATTCTGTTCATTTCTTTAAGTATCTCATTTATAGCAGTATCTACAGACTGATTTTTTGTCTGGAGACCAGCCTGGAAATGTCCTGCATATTTATTGGCAGAGAAGAAGCTGTAAACATCATATGAAAGTCCTTTGTTGTCACGGATGTTATCCATAAGTCGGGAAGCAAAGCCGCCTCCGCCCAGAATATAGTTCATAACCGAAACTGCGTAATAATCAGGATTATCCCTTTTAATGCCAATATGCCCAATGATAATATTTGCCTGCGTAATATTCTTGTGTATTTTAATTACCTTTTTCCCATGAGTTGATTCGGGGACAGGATAAGGGGTGATCTTTATTTCTTTTCTCTTCCAGTCTTTAAAATATTTTTCAATTAAAGACTTGAGTTCATTACTGCCTATGTCACCTGCAACAGACATTATCGTGTTATTTGGTAAATAATAAGAGTTGTGGAAGTCAATGATATCCTTGCGGGAAATATTATCCAAGGTCTCTTCGGTGCCTTCTTCCGGCCATCCGTAAGGATGCTCACCGTATACAGCCTTTAAAAAAGCCTTGGTTGCAACTATGTCTGGTTCGTCTTTCTGCTTTATTATTGAGCTCTTTATAATTGTTTTGCGCCTTTTTATCTCATCAGGATGAAACGAAGGGTTCAGAATAATATCCGAAAGCAGGTCAAAGCCGAGTTCAAGATCTTTTTTAAGTATATAAAGTGTCACGGTAACATAATCGGTCCCTCCAGAGGTGCTCAGCGAACCGCCGACAAATTCAATGGCATTGCTTATCTCTTTGGAAGTCCTTTTTTTTGTGCCTTCATTCAGAAGGTCTGCAGTCAGGCTTGCCAGCCCAGCCTTTTCGGCAGGCTCGGCAATACCGCCTGCCTTTATTAAAACCACAACAGTAACGATTGGAAGTGCTTTTTTTTCAGAATGTAAAAGGGTAATGCCGTTTGGGAGAATTTCCCTGTTTGCAATTGGACCGGCATCAACAGTACCAACGTATATAATGAAAAAACAGAGTGAATATAGAATCAGAAGAGTTATGCACCGGCTTTTCATGGATTACTGATGCCCTCTACAGGTATTAATATTCCAACAGTTCTTTTGTCAGCCACAAGATATTTTTCTGCAACACGCCTGACATCCTCCGGGGTTACCATCCTTATGCCTTCAAGATATTTGTCAATAAGCCTCCATCCGCCTATCATCTCGAATATACCGATTGTTCTGGCCTGCATATAGATGGAGTCCTGTTCCATGATAAAAGATGCCTCGATCTGGTTTTTTGCCTTCTGAACTTCAAGGTCTGAAGGAGGTTCCTTTTTTATTTTATTAATTTCTTGAATAAGTGCATTCTCAACTTCCTCTACCTCTATGCCATGGGCTGGTGTGGCACCTATAAAAAAAAGAAAGGGATCTTTGTGAAATGAAGAATAACTTGTCCATGTAGATAAAGCCAGTTGATTTTCATATACAAGTTTGTTATAAAGCCTTGAGCTTTTACCCTCTGAGAGAATATAGTCAAGGACTTCAAGTGAAGAGCTGTCTTTGTGAATAATATTAGGTACTTTATATGCGGAGAGGATATAGGGCAACTCTGCTTCTTTTTTGACGTATATCCTTTTCTCTCCTCTCTGCTCTGTTTCATTAAATGATGGCATCTTGATTTCCGGTCCCCTGGGTATTTCCCCGAAGGCAGCCTTTATTTCAGATATAATATCTCCGGAGTTCACATCTCCAACAACTATTACAACAGCATTATTCGGCGCGTAATATGCCCTGTAATATTCAATTAAGTCGCCTGGGGTTAAATCCTCAAGGTCGGACATCAAGCCGATAACAGGCCATCTGTAAGGGTGGATTTTAAAAGCGGTAGCCATGACCTCTTCGAATACCAGACTCTGAGGGTCATTATCGTAACGCAGCCTGCGTTCTTCCATAACAACATTGCGCTCTGACATAACTGACTCGTGAAATAGAATAAGATTTTGCATCCTGTCTGCTTCTAGTTCTATCGGTAATTTTATACGGTCTGAAGCAAGCAACTGGAAATAGCCTGTGTACTCGTATGATGTAAATGCATTATCTATTCCGCCAGCTCTTTTAATAGCCTGTGAAAATGTTTTTGGCCCGAACTTCTTGGTGCCTTTGAACATCATATGTTCAAGCAGATGACTTAACCCTGTTTTACCGGAAGGTTCGTTTATTAAGCCGACTCTGTACCATATCTGAAAAGTAGCTGTAGGTGCCTTATGGTTTTCTGAAATTAAGACCTTTAAGCCGTTATCCAGGATGTATTCCTCAATATCAATAGAATAGGAATTAACAGGTGAAAAGACAAAAAGCATTAACAGTAAAGTTATCAACGGTTTCATATAATTATTTCAACCTCTTTTCGATCTCTTCCCAATCCTTGACGTTCTCAGCACCTTCAAATTCCTCAAAGCTGAATGCCAAAGGTTTAAGATCATCAGCTGATTCTATGACTTGCTGGCTGCCTATAACTGCCTTTACCTTGATACCCTTTCTGTTCAGATCATCGAATATGTTCCCGGTCTGCCATGGAAGGACAACAGATTCAGGGAATTTGTTTTCCTTAAGCAACTCTTTGACGGATTTCGTGCCAAAAAAGCTGGTGTTAAGATAAATCACAGGATATTTTTTCATGATGTTATTTATTGACTCATTGCTTTTTTCGAACGGTTCCCTTGAGAAAGGACTTGATAACAGGCTACCCTCAACATCGATACAAACGACCTGACTTCCTTTTCTTAAAGACATTATGATCCCCCTGTCTTCATCATCACCGTATTTTGCAACAATTTCAAGCAGACCGTATTTACCGGGAGTAAATAGTTTAAAGGCGAATCCGTCTCCGCCCGAAAGAACCTTTCCGAGTGATTTGCCTTCCAAAAAGAATTCGACTATCTGTCCACCAATGGGAAAGAACCTGCCCGTTGTTTTAGCCTTTATCGTTATCTCTTCCCCTGCTAATGTGATATCATCATAAACGAGCACTGATGCAAAAGCAACTGCCTGAAAAGAGGCGATAATAAAAAATAGAAAAAAGAGTTTGAGTTTTAAAATTTTCCTCATATTCTAATTTTACAGTTTAAAGCTATTTGCTGTCCATGTATCTATTCTATTTGACTAAGGGTATTATAAATTTAGGGATTTAGGAATTTAGGGATTATGGAAAAGTAAGAAGTAGGAAGTAGGGAGTAAGCAGTAGGCACAAATTAAAGACAGGTAAAGGTAGAGGTAAAGGTAAAGAAAGGTAGGGTAAGGAGTAAGGAGTAAAAAGCAGGGTGCAAGGAGCAGGGAACAGGGCGAATCCTTCGACTGGCTCAGGACTAAAGGAGTAAGGAGTGAGGAGTAATCCTTCGACAAGCTCAGGATTTATAAAGTAGGCAGTAAGGAGTAAGCAGTAAGCACTAAAAAGAAAAGCAAAAATAGTTTCTTTGGTTTCTTTAGTTTAA
>CAYFQB010000081.1:0-1636 GCA_964345225.1 uncultured Nitrospiraceae bacterium
AAGCCTAACCCCACGAACTGACTCTATCAATAATCCCCTATCAATAACCGGACTGGATAATCCTCTCATTTGAAGAAAGTACAAGGCCTTTCAATGTCTCATCTCCGAAGGCATTCAGGATAACATCGTCTATTTTCTTTATTGCGCTGTCAATCTCGGATATGGAGAAAGCACTTTCATCAAGCGGATAAGAGTCTTCTTCAGCCATTCGTACTGATTTAAGAATTTGTTCCAGTTTAATAGTCTCTATATCTCTTGCAGGCAGGTAAGCGGGGGGGTCACTACCCGTTTCTACTATTAGACCTCTATTTTCTAATAAAGCAAGCATGTCATGAACAGGTTCAGCAGGGAGTCTGATCTGCTCAACAAGGGAGTTAATTGTCCATGGGCTTTTATTGTAATAAAAATTATGGCCTATCATGAACATGATTGAAAAGGCAAGCCTTTCCTTGAGCCTGTTGCTGAGGATGAGCCTCTCTTTTTTTGATGTAATAAACTGCGGATACTGATGATAAAAGGAAATCTGTGCACCTACAAGGAGTATGAGCCATCCAAAATACAGCCATATCATAAACATAATTATTATTGCAAAGCCTGAATAGATGGCAGTATATTTTGTTGATGTAACGATAAAGGAAGCAAATCCCCACTCAGCTGTCTCCCAAAGTATGCCTGCAAAAATACCGCCGACAAGTGCAGAGTTGAATTTCACTTTAGTGTTAGGAATCAGTATATAGACAAAAGTGAAGGCAGTACATACAAAGATATAGGGTGCCAGCTTGCCGGCATAATAGAAAGCGGCCCCGAACGGCTCCACTGATATCAACTTCTGTACAACGGTTGTGTTCATAATAGTAGCGCTAATACCGATTGCAGAGAAAATAAGGACAGGGCCAATGAGAATTACACTCAGGTAGTCGCTGAATCTTCTTGCGAGACTTCTGGATTTCTTTATCTTCCAGATATAGTTTAAGGAGTCTTCGATCTTCTTTACAAGAGATATTACAGTGTAGAAAAGCAAAGCAAGCCCGATCGAGCCGAGTAAGCCGACCTTCATATTTTCTACAAAACCTATAATTTTATTAGTTATTTCTTCGCCTTTTGCGCCAAGAGGGGCAAGAAAATTATTAAGGAATGGTTCTATCTGGTTATGTACCCCAAAGGCCTTAAGTACGGAGAAACTGACAGCGAGCAAGGGCACAATAGAAAGCAGGGTTGTATATACAAGACTCATGGATCTAAGGTTAAGTTGTCCCTCTGAAAATTCCCTCACTGCAACGTAAAACAGCCGGAGGGATTTGATTAAATACATTCTAACCCTGCCGAGGGACGTGGTATCTACATCCCAGACTCCCTTAACAAAAAAGTCATTAATTCTCTTTCTTATATTGATCATGTCAAGAATATAGAATAATTTTAACACATAAATTTATCTTGATTTCGGTGATTTTGGGGTCAGACTTAAATATTGAGATTTTTGATATACCTTAACTTGCACCCCGGATGTGTATTTGAGTCAGCGTGATAAAATCGTGAAAAAAGTATATCAAAAACGGCATAAAATCATCAAACTACATCGACAGTAGGACGATTAGGGTACGTTCTTGACTACGTTGACTTATCTTCATTTTTCGTT
>CAYFQB010000082.1:0-69698 GCA_964345225.1 uncultured Nitrospiraceae bacterium
AGTAAGGAGTAAGGAGTAAGGAGTAAGGAGTAAGGAGTAAGGAGTAAGGAGTAAGGAGTAAGGAGTAAGGAGTAAGGAGTAAGGAGTAAGGAGTGAGGAGTAAGGGGTAAGGAGTGAGGAGGTCGTTAATTGAAAATTGAAAATTAGAGGCGGATAAAGACTAAGATAAACGAAGACGATAGACGTAACCGACACACGAAACGGGCGTCGTAACCGTAAGACGTAACCATTAAGATTTGCAATTGATAATTAAAAAATCGAAAATCGGAAATTAAATGACCAGTGACTAGTGACCAATGACTGATGACTTAAAGGGAGCGGGCGGTAAGGTATTCTTAGTTTTAGAAATAATTTGGAGAAAAACCGTTTATAATAATCTGCATAAATTCCTGAGAATTATATGGTAAAGACAATTGAATGGTCAGATGGTAAAGTGGTCATGCTTGATCAGTCCAGGCTTCCTTTAGAGGTTGTTTACATAGAGTGCGACAATTACTTAAAAGTAGCTGATGGAATAAGAAGACTGTGGATAAGGGGTGCACCTGCAATCGGAATAGCGGCAGCCATGGGTATTGCCCTTGCAGCCAGGGAAATAAAGGCTGAAAGTTTTGAGAGCTTTGTCAATAAACTTGAACCTGTATTCGAGACAATGCTTTCCACACGGCCGACTGCTGTAAACATACGATGGGCTGTTGAGAGGCTTAAGACCTTTATCTATAAAAATAGAGATGAATCAATACCAATGATTAAGAAATTGTTAATAGAAGAGTCAGAGAAGATACTCGAGGAAGATATTCAGGTTAATAAGGCTATAGGGAAGTGGGGAGCACAGTTTATCAAAGATGGCGACACTATACTTACCCATTGTAATGCAGGTGCACTTGCAACCGGTGGTTATGGCACAGCAACGGCCCCGATGCTTGTTGCAAAAGAGCAGGGCAAGAGTTTCGATGTAATTGTTGACGAGACGAGGCCTGTTCTCCAGGGAGCAAGGCTTACCACATGGGAGCTTATGCAGGAGGGAATACCGGTTACGTTAATAACGGACAATACAGCAGGGGCTTTAATGAAAAGGGGAGAAATCGACCTCGCTATCGTTGGTACTGACAGAACTGCACTTAACGGGGATGTTGCAAATAAAATAGGGACTTATACAGTTGCTGTTCTTTGCAGAGAGCACGGCATACCTTTTTATGTAGCTGCGCCGATTAGCAGCATTGATTTTTCGATTCCTTCAGGCGATCTGATCCCTATTGAAGAAAGAGGACCTGAAGAAGTTACGGATGTATTCGGGAAGTGCAGGATAGCCCCGGAAAAGGTTAAAGTGCGAAATATTGCATTTGATGTAACCCCTGCAGAATATGTTACAGCTATAATAACTGAAAAGGGTGCATTTAAGCCTCGGGATTTAAAAGAACTTTCACGGCAGGGAGCAGAAATCGACAAAATAAGAATCAAAAACTAAAATAACCAGGATGTTTATCTTGACATCAAGAGATTCTCTATCCTATCATCAGAAAATGAATTTACAGGATGTTTTTAATTTATATGATGAAAAGCTCCGGCTTGTAGAGCTAAGGATCAAGGAGCTTTGTAATAATAAAATACCCTTTATCTCTTTAATTGGAGACTATATCTTTTCCAGCGGCGGCAAGAGACTCAGGCCCCTGTTTCATCTCATTAGTGCTGATATCGCAGGTTACAAAGGAAATTCTAGTATCGAAATTGCGGGGATTATAGAATTGATCCATACAGCATCACTACTTCACGATGATGTTGTAGACATGGCAGAAACAAGAAGAGGAAAACCAGCTGCAAATTCCATATGGGGCAACCAGGCTGTAATTCTGGTCGGTGACTTTTTATATTCTAATGCATTGAGGGTTGCTGTAACGCAGCAAAACCAGAAAATAATGGAGGTGCTCTCAGAAGCTACTACCAGGATGACGGAGGGGGAACTGCTTCAGCTTAAAATGATAGGTGATCCTGAAATAAAAGAAGAAGAGTATTTTGAAATTATATCTGCTAAAACCGGCATGCTTATTTCTGCGGCATGCAGATTAGGTGCAATACTTAGTGAAATTTCAGGGGAGAAGGAAACAGCCCTTGCGAATTTTGGAATGAAAACCGGTATAGTTTTTCAGATAGCTGATGATATTCTCGATTATATGGCAAATGAAAATGATCTCGGGAAAAAACTTTGCAAAGACTTTGAAGAGGGCAAGATAACGCTACCTCTTCTGTACATTCTGACAGTAGCTGAAGAAAACGAGGTTTTAGAGATAAAAAATATTATTAATGATGAATTTTCAGAAAAAGGTGTTTTAAGAATTATGAACATCTTGAAGAAATACAATGCTATAGAAGTAGCATTTAAAAAGGCTCAATTACTGATAGAAGAAGCCAAGGCCGAACTATCGGTCTTCCCTGATACACAGGCAAAAGAGTTTCTTTTCACTGTTGCTGATTATTCGTTACGCAGGGAGAAATAGTGCATAAACTTGTAGCGCTTGCAAAAAAGAGCATAGAAGAGTATGTAAAAAGCCAGAAGGTAATATCTACTGCCGGACCCCTCTCACCTGAAATGGCTGAAAAGGCTGGTGTATTTGTGAGTATTAAAAAGCATGGACAGTTACGTGGATGTATAGGAACTTTTATGCCCTGTACTGAAAATATTGCCACGGAGACTATAAGAAATGCTATATCAGCGGCGACAGAGGATCCACGTTTTACTCCCGTTAAAGAGAATGAATTAGATGAACTGGTATATTCAGTTGATGTGCTTTCCCCTCCGGAGAAAGTTGAGGATGTAAGTGAACTTAATCCTAAGATATATGGGGTCATAGTCACAAGAGGGCAAAGAAAAGGTCTTCTTCTGCCTGATCTTGAAGGAGTAGATACCGTTGATGAACAGTTAAAGATAGCAAGAATGAAGGCCGGAATAATGCCAGACGAAGATGTAAATATATTCAGATTTAAAGTTCATAGATATAAATGACCATGATAGACGGCAGCGTAGAGGAAGATAACGAATATAACCAGGCAGATAAAAAGAAAAGGGTGATCAGGTTAATATTTATTCTGTTATTAGTTGCTGCTGTATTGATAGAAGGATATTATATTATTGTATTAAGAGATAATATAACCAAACGGAAAAAAGAAGCAAAGGATATCTCGATACAGATGCAGTTTTTGAAAAATGAAAGGGACAAACTTGCAGAAGAACTGGCTTCAATTGAAAAATTAGCAGGAGAGAATAGAGATGGTGATACCTCTCACAGGTAATATTAAAGATGTAAGTCTCGTCAAAATACTGGTATATCTTAACAGAAACAGAAATACTGGCACACTTTCTATCAGAGCCCCTGCATTCACCAAAAATATGTATATTAATCAGGGAGATGCTATTTTTGCATCTTCTACATATGAGGATGACAGATTGGGGGAAATGCTTCTAAAGGCAGGAAAGATAACAGTTGAACAATACGATGAATCTGTAACGCTTTTAAAGGCTACGAAAAAGAGACAGGGAGCCATACTGGTCGAATGTGGTTATTTGACCCCTAAAGAATTGTTCTGGGGAGTTAAGTATCAGGTTAAAGAGATAATTCACAGCATGTTTCAGATAGAATATGGGGAATATGAGTTTAAAGAAGGAGATATTCCTATAGAGGAAGTCATTACCCTCAAGATGAGCATGGGAAATCTGATATACGAGGGTGTAAAGAAGATAGAAAACTGGACTAGGATCAGGAATGAAATGCCCGAGACGGATTCTGTGTTTAAATTAAGCGATGACCCCCTATCCCTTTTTCAGGACATTGAGTTGGGCAACCAGGACAAAAAGATCCTGTCACTAATTGATGGAAAAAAAACCATTAAAGAAGTTATTGACAACTCCTGGATTGGTTCTTTTGAGGGACTGAAAATACTTTATGTCCTTTGGTCAATAGGAATGATCGAGCTAACATCAACAATCAGGGATGAAGTATCGGAGCAAGATATTATAGAAAAAATTGATGAGTTAATATCATTGAATGAAGTTTTGCAACCATTAACTCAAGAGGAAGAATCTTTATTAGAGAGGATAAACCACATATATTCACGATTAGACAACATGAGCATGACTGAATTGCTTGAGGTCGATGAAAAAGCAGACGGTGAGAGAATTAAGAAAAATTACTTCAGGCTAGCAAAAGAATTCCACCCTGACAGATATTTTAGTTTCCAGGACCCTTCCATTAAGACAAAGCTTACATCTATATTTGATACCCTTACACATGCATATAATACATTGAAGGATGATATGCTCAGGGAGGAATATATAAGATCTTTTGGAGAGCATGGGGGAGAGACTAAGGGTAATGAAAAAGCAAGGGCTGAGGAGCAATTCAAAATAGGTATTGATGAGTTCAAAAAGGGGGATTTCTGGGGTGCTATTGATAAATTTAAGTGGGCCTCAAAGATAACGCCCAAAAATGCAAATTACTGGAGCTACCTGTCTCTTGCATATTCAAAAATACCAGGAAGGCTTAATGAGGCTGAAGATGCCCTTTTAAAGGCAATAAAACTGGAACCATTTAATGCGGATTATTATGCTAATCTTGGACTTATATATATAAAAGCAAGTCTCAAAAAGAGGGCTCACAGTAATTTCCAGAAGGCATTAAAGATAGACCCTAATAATAAAAAAGCTCATAAGGGTCTTGAACAGACGAAAGAGTAACCCCCGTTAGCGTTAGTAGAACTTTGCCCTTCTAACGGGGTAAATAATTCAGGTTCTTCTAGAAATTAATTAGTAAAAACCTCTCGCCCCTTCTTTTCTTACCGGAATTCACTATTTTAAATTTTAAGACTAAATTGTTTTTGATGATTTTGAATAAGCTTCAATCTGTCAATCGCCGGGATACCTTGAATTTAATGCATTTTTTTATCGTGCAACTGCAGATTGAAGCTTATTCGAAAGGTTCATATAAAATTCTTGGTATCATCTGCTTTTATATATATGTTCATTTATTGATAACACTTTCAATTATTTGATTTAATTCATTTTCTTCAACAGGCTTCTGTAAAAAGCCATATGGTCGTATTTTCATTGCCTTCTCCATGGTCTTCTCATCAGTATAACCACTTATGAGAACCACTGGGATATTGAGTTGATTTTGTATCTTTTGGGCTGACATAATCCCGTCCATGATACCTCTAAGCCCTATATCCATTAACACCATGTCAGGATTGTACATCTCCGCTTGTTCAAAGGCTTTTTCACCTGAAGAAACAATACTCGTAACGTTATAACCCATATCCTCAATTATCATGCATATGTATTTGCCTATAATAAGTTCATCTTCTACAATCAAGATGTTAGCAGTTGCCATGGTATTAGCTTAGCTTATTTATTTGGTAATTTAAAAGATATTGTGAATATCGTGCCATTAGTTTGGTCTAATTCTATCTTGCCTTCTACTTGATTTGCCAGCATGTTTATTATCTGAAGACCTAATGTATTAGTATTCTTGAAGTCAATGTCTTTAGGTAACCCTTTCCCATTATCACCGACGATTAATTTAATTTGATTGTCATTTCCTAACTTGACATCAATGTGTAACTCTGGTTTTTTAATGCCTGTAAAAGCATATTTTAGAGAATTACTAACGAGTTCATTAATTATTAAACCGCAATGTATTAATGTATCAATGCCCATATTAACATTGTCAATATTTAATTTGAGCAATATATTAGCCCTCATTATTTTGTAAGATTCGAAAATTTCATATACTAAGCTTTTGATATATTCTTTCATATTAATTATAGAGAAGTCTTTGTTCTTATATAGTTTCTCGTGGACAAGCGACATTGTCTTTATTCGGTTTTGACTTTCTTTAAAAATATATTTGATTTTTTTATCTTTAATATTTTGTGACTGAAGTCCAATTAATGCTGAAACTATTGCCAGGTTATTTTTGACACGGTGGTGGACTTCTTGCAGGAGCATCTCCTTATCTTTAATAGATCTCTTTAACATATTCTCTCCCTGCTTTTGTACTGTTATATCTCGAAAAATGCCCTGGATGAGTTTTTTGTTATTAATCGTAACAACACTTGAACTGATCTCTACAGGTATCTTGCGACCATCTTTATTGACTATAAAACGTCCTAGCCTCAAATTTGTCACTTTTTTGACACTTTCATTAAAAGAGTCCTTGTAGAATTTAAGTTCTTCCTTTGGATGGAGTTGTGTTTGGTGCATACCCACAATCTCTTCAATAGGCATTCCCATCAGTTCCACGGCTTTTTTATTTGCTTCAAGGATAATTCCTGTCTCAGCATCTGCTATAAATATTGCATCGTTAGCAGTTTCAATCAGTTTGTAATATTTCTCTTCAGATTCTCTTAACTTATTCTCCATGTTTATCTTTTCAGTTATATCTTTGCCATGCTCGACAATTGAGGTTATTTCGCCTTTTTCGTTGAAAATGGGGTAGGCGTATATCTCAACTGCCGGTGAAGACGGTGGGTTGATTTCTAACTGAATAGTTGAGGCAGGCTTCTTTGTTTCAATTGCTTTCTTTACTGCGCAGTTCGGGCAGATGTCTTTTCGTCCCTGGTAAACTTCGTAACAGAGCTTGCCCTCTAGATGATTGCCAAATGTCTCCTCTACAGCCTTGTTATAACTTAATATCCTGTAATTCGTGTCTTGTACTGTTATAAAGTCAGTAAATGCGTCATAGATTAAACGGAGTTGATCATGAATCCTTTTGTGCTCTTTTTTGTATATCTTCAATTTAGCAATAGTTTTTTGTAATCCTTTCAGTTCTTTTATGAGTTGTTCTTTCGTTTTGTATTTATCTTTCATTTTGACCATTTAAAAAGAAACAATTTCACCTAATTAAATAAGATTGTAAATCTAATGACTTCAGGAATCACCCTTTATCATCGAAGTAAATTTATCACATTGTATCATATATGTTTTCCGAGGTATATAACTAGAATTTATAACATATAATACAAAAGGGATGGTCTTAGATTATCCTTTTATTTCACAGGTATATTAATGAACAGAGAAAATTACAAAATTAATTAGGCAGAAATTTGTTAATAATAACTTCCTATATTCTTGAACGCTGAGTCTTAAAGCACGTTGAAAATTATTCTTGTAAGCGTGATTTTCCGGGTATACTTTTTTATGCAAGGTTACAACCGCAAAGTTTTAAAATCCCTATGGTAAACAAAAAACAGTCCTGGAAGAGCATTAAAATTATTTCTTTCACCTACAACTTTTGATTTTTCGAAGGCTTGGAAATTAATTATTACTGGTTTAAATGTTGCATCAGAGAGGGAGATTCTTACTACACGATACAGAAATTAGGGTGATAGAAAACCCTGTCAATGGTTATGCGGTATGCGCATCTGCCCCCCAAGCATCAGCAATGGGCTATCATTGATGTCTTTTACTTTTTTTATACTTAGCACAGTACCCATAAGCCACGCTGCAGTCGCTTGTTATGCGGCGTCGTATGACCTATTATTTTGGTTGTTCACATTCTTTCTATATCTTGGGACATTTTTTTTATGTCTTGGTACAAGAGTAGAACAGCCGATGTGGCTGCAAGGGCTGAGCGGGTCTCAGGCGTTACTGAGTTGTTAAGCCAAACAGTACCCTTGTTGATAACCTCTACCGCTCCCACAGGGCGACCCTTGATATGGAAAATATAGCCCGTCGGCTCCCTCACTTGCAAGGGAGTTGTGTCAAGCTTATGTGTCGCTAATATGTCGATTCGAGTAGCGCCATCTGTCATAATGCCTTGAAGTGCCGTCTCATTAGCAGACTGCGCTATGACAAGCTTTGAAAGCTTCTCGCCGCCTTCTTGCTTCAGGATGCAAACCAGTTGCTGATTGGATGAGAACTCTATAGTGAGGCCCCCTCCCAGGAAACCTTGCATTTCTAATTGACTCCAGTCAGCTTCTGTGGTGCATTGCACTTCCCAGATGGTGCGATCTGATTCATTGACTGAGAACTCATATTTTTGCTCTGCTTCAGAAGCACTATATCCCCATATCGAGAATCCCTCCCCTCTGGTCCACCCCCGGTGAACATCGGTGACGTGGTAGAGCCCGAATTGAAATGACTTACTAAAGATCAAAAGTGACCGCCCTTCAACAGTCAGTTCACTGGATTCGCTCTGCAAGTCTTGCGGAAGAGCCATGTGTGCCACTTGGCAGCCGCTCAGCGACAGTCCGGTGAATAACAGCAAAAACCAGACTGCCATAGGACACCACTCTTTGGTAAATGATCTGTTCATTGCTATTGTTGTTTCAACGCTGTTTGCCAATTCCAAGAGTCACATAACTAACAATTATATTGCCCAATTGACGTCTTATAACACATCCTTAATTTAGCAACTACTACTTGAAATCTACAACGATTCAGACAGCCTGTCAATGATTGATTACAGGAAGGAAGTGATTTTCGCAGGTTAACATTTCATCCGGTATTCCTCATAGTTTCAATTCATTGAAACATGTTTCTTTGCAGGTGAAAATTGTAGGATTTATTCATTGAAGAACCATATTGTTCTGCCTGATTTAAAAGGATTTTTATTATTTATAAATAACAGGAAGTATGATATATTACCGTCATGAAAGATAAAAATAACCAGTTGGTATATTAATAGTTAAAAATAATATGAAATTAATAGAAAGATATATATTAATAATTTTATTGCTTTTCACGTTTCAGCAGACAATATCCGCTGAAAATAAAAGTGGGGATAATGATATTTCCAAAAAATCAACAATATTGATGAACGATAAAAAATATAATGAGGCCAAAGACCTTTTTGATAAATTAATTGAATCAAATCCGCATAATGCAATGAATTATTATAATCGTGGTATCTGCTACAGTAAGTTAAAATACTATCCGGAAGCGATCAATGATTATGAAAAAGCTTTAACCTTTGATATAGACGATTCTTTTAAAATTGATATACTTTTAAAACTGGGATCAACTTATTTAAAAGAGAATAAAATTAATCAGGCGATGGGAAGCTGGTATAAAGTATTGAAACTCAATTTTTCAAATAAAAAAGCAAGGGAACATATCTCTGATGCGGTTTATGAAATAACAAAAACTGATTCTGAAAAAGCTAAAGAATATATAAAGAGCGGGATTAAATATTTTGATGGGTGTGATTATAAGGCTGCAATAGAAGAATATTTAAAAGCTTTAAAAGAAGACCCTTCATATTTAGGTGCAAAATACGAATTAGGCATGGCTTATTTGGAAAACGGGGAAATAGATATTGCACATGTTCTTTTTCTTGAGATTATGGAAAAAGCCCCTTATCTGTCTAATGTTTATCTGGAATTAGGAAATTTATATTTTGTTAAAAAGGAATACGGACAAGCTGAGGAAATGTTCGAAAAGTCTTTAGAACTTACACTTGATGATGCAAATAAACCGTATATTAATGTGAGGAACAATCTGGTTGATATCTATCTGAAAAAAAACGATTATAAGAACGCAGTATTACATCTGGAAAGATTGCATGAATTACTGCCTGACTCTGTTAAAATAAGGAACTCGCTGGGGATAAATTATATAAATTCCAGCGAATATAAAAAAGCCGAAAATTTATTTCTAAATATACTTTCAAAAGAACCTAATCATGTTTTTGCTAATGGTGAATTAGGTATCGTATATGCACTTACCGGAAAGCATAGAGAATCAGTGGAAATATATGAAAAACTCATCACAATTGTACCTGATAATTCTATAATTTACATGAACCTGGGTAATAGTTATCAAGAGCTAAAAAATTATGAAAAAGCTATAAACACCTATAAGAAATCAATTGAATTAGATCCGAATAATTTTTTGGCATATTATAATCTTGCTAGAATTCATTTTTCACTAAAGAATTATGACGCGTCACTTACAGAACTAAAAAATGCCGCTAAAATAAATCCAAACGATTCAAAAACTTATTATCAAATGGCCAGGATTTATTCATTACAGAATAATGAGAAAGAGGCTATAATTAACCTGGAAATGGCAATTGCACTTGATGAAAAGTGTATGGAAGAAATAAAAAATAATAAAGATTTTGATAATTTAAAGAATAATAAACGGTTCCATGATTTAATAAAGCATTAATAAGAATGAGTGTATTATCGGGACTCAGATAAAGTATAAGAGAATTGAAAATGAATTCAGATTTTAACAAACCACTTCACTGGAATTTTACTTCGCTGAGCTCCGTAAAAACCAGTGAGTTCAAGCGTTAAACATTACAATCGTTAATACTCACTTTTAGGAACTACTGCTTTTTCAACAGTAGCAGGTGTAAGAGTGAATTGTAAAGTAATCAGAGTGAGATTAATTTAGGGTAATATATATTCTCTCTGTAGCCACAAATGAAAAGTAAAAATAAAAAAACTCTTAAAATACTATCTATTCTGCTTTCAGCATCCATAGTCCCAATCAACTCTAATATATCTGATAGTAATAAAGTGTAGATTTTATTACTGATGTTACATTCTTAACTGCTATAAGAAAAAATTTCCCGTCATTGCTTAAATATATTTCTAATAGTATTGGATTGCTTATGGTAGTCTCCCACACCCTGTCCTCCCCTAAGTCAATCACAAAAATATTACTGGGTGATGATGCTTTACTTCCAGCCATCACTAAGTATCTTCCATCAAAGGAAATATCTGCTGGGTAAAAAAAGGTTTGGCGTGATTCTGGTTTAATCGAATATGTCTTTATTCGGATTTTACTTGGCAGATTGTAAATTTTGACTCCATCTTTGTCCCAAAGTATTCCTTTAGTTCCGTTACCCGAAACTAATGTCAAATCATCTGGCCCGCCTTGTAGAACAATTTTGCCTTGCTTATCAAATAACCTCACACCTATTTCTGAGCCACCCTCGAAAGTAGCAATATAATTTGCTTCATTGGCAGTAGATGTAATAACCATTCCACCTTCTCCTTGAAACACCGTATTTCCTAATAAATTAAATACATCTATTACTCCTCCCCAATTTGCTACTAAATATTTGGAATCAGGAGAAAATTTAAAATCCTGAGCATCTGACGCATCTTTCGTCCATAGCCTTTTTCCCATAGAATCCCACAATTCGATATCACCGCCCTCACTGGGCACCCCAGTAAAAGCAATATATTTACCATCAGATGAAAGAGTAGCCATCGTGTAATTATTTGGTGGAAATGGTTTGACCCAGAGTTCTTTACCATTCTTCTGGACATAGTGCAGTCTCTCGTCCCAATCCTCCTTTTTCATTTTATTTCTAAAACTTTCTGTCGAAGAAGAGGCATAAATAAAGTAGTTGCCATTGTCCGAAATTCCGACTTCTTGCGGTTGTCTATCTACCCTGGGCCCCCAGTGGAATACTTCGTTGCCGTTTTTGTTATAAAGGATAATCTGACGTGCGTCCTTAGAACTCAAAATCACATCACCACTTTCGGCTGCCATTTTTATGTCATAAATTTTGAAAGGTAACTTTTTCTCCCATAACAACTTTGGATCCAATGCCTCTACATTTGTAGTCAGCAACAGAAATGCTACAAAACCAATTAAAGCTATAAATATCAGTGTTGTTTTGTAAATCTCTTTACTCATCTTAATCTCATAATTCAGCGCACAGTTTATTATTATTTAGACTTATTGATTCGCCCTATTGATTGCTGGTTATAACCTACACCATTTTTACTCTTTTGTGAAGTAAGGCTTCAGGAAGAAGTCTTTTTATTATTCTTCATCTCCATTTTCTATTAATCTACCTGATCCTCCAAAAGTAAATGAGAGATCAAGATCCTTCAAAATCTCAACAGCCTTTTCTACCTGATCTTTTCTCACCATTAGTCTCATAGGTACAGCATGATATACATATGCTGCAACGTATTCTCCTTGAATGAAATACGTTATATCTTCAGCATCTAAGATTGATTTAAGAAGTAATCTATCACCTGGACTATGTGTTGCTAAAATTTCTTCATATTCTACATATTCTAATTCTGGTTCAGGTGGTAGCTCAGGAACTAATTCAACATCACAATCTTTACATATTGTGTATCCTGGTCTGTATTCTGATCTGCATACTGGACAGAACATTATTACCCTGTTAGAACAATCCAATTAACGATTACTGCAGTAACCTTCATCTCATAGATGATATCAGATTACAAGACTAACAGGAAGAAGGAAATTTTTCAAAAATCATCTTACAGCATACCAAAGACTGGAGAGTATAACTGTTAATCCTCAAAATTTTTATCTAAATGAGAATCAACCTTTGAGATATAATCCTCATTTTATTGAAGTCTCTTTCTTTGAAGCCTTGCAGGTGTAAGAGTGAATTGTAAAGTAATCAGAGTGAGATTAATTTAGGGTAATATATTTCGAACGATTGAAAGTGCCACTTTTTCTGTTTACGTCCTGAGGGCTTCAAAAATCATTCCTCTTTGGCACTACCTTGATCATATGGCAATATATTATAATCATTTTTGTAACCAGCTTATATTGAACTTGTGCAGGGAAAAAGCAGTTTTATTTATCTGTATAATTATAAGTAAAGTGGTATATATCGGCAGGGTAACGAAAGGAGAAATTAAAGCCTGATGAAAGCAATGGTATTGAATAAAATATGTAGTCTCAAAGACAACAAAACCCCGCTGGAGCTGAAAGATATACCGGTCCCGGTCCCTGGAGAAAATGAGATATTGGTCAGGGTTCTGGCCTGCGGTGTCTGTCATACTGAATTGGATGAGATTGAAGGCAGAACACCTCCGCCCAAGCTGCCGGTTGTTTTAGGTCATCAAGTGGTAGGAAGAGTTGAAGAGACCGGGAGCAAGGCAAATGCCTTTAAAGTTGGAGACAGGGTAGGAATTGCCTGGATTTATTCCGCATGCGGAAAATGCTGGTTTTGCCTGGAGGGTAATGAAAATTTATGTCAAAGTTTCAGGGCGACAGGAAGGGATGCCAACGGCGGTTATGCACAGTACATGAAAGTTTTGGAAAATTTTGCATTTAGTATTCCAGAGGTCTTTTCCGATGAAGAGGCTGCGCCACTGCTGTGTGCAGGAGCGATTGGCTATCGGTCTATGAGATTGACCGGGCTGAAAGACGGGCAGAATCTTGGACTTACAGGGTTCGGGGCTTCGGCGCATCTTGTGCTGAAGATGGCAAGGCATAAATATCCGGCCTCCAGAATCTTCGTCTTTGCCAGAAGCGAAAAAGAAAGAGAGTTTTCAAAAGAACTCGGTGCTGACTGGGCAGGGGATATCACAGAAGAGTCACCTGAGAGATTAAATTCAATCATTGATACCACACCAGCATGGACCCCGATAGTTGAGGCCCTTAAGAATCTCAAACCCGGCGGGAGGCTGCTCATCAATGCTATCCGTAAAGAGGATTTAGACAAAGACCATCTTCTGCAAATGGATTACCCGGCTCACCTGTGGATGGAAAAAGAGATAAAGAGCGTAGCCAATGTCAGCAGGAGAGACGTAAGCGAATTCCTGGTACTTGCTGCTGAGATTAACATTAAACCTGAAGTTCAGAGATTTGCACTGGAAGAGGCAAACGAGGCGTTGATCGAGCTCAAGATGAGAAAGATAAGGGGAGCAAAGGTTCTAAAAATTGACTGAAGTTGGTTATCCTCAGGGTGCAGATGACGGCATAACCGGAAAGAGAAATATAACTTGACCGCCATTTTATCTTATAGTATACTGCTCAAAAAATGTACATTGTAGATTTTGAATACTTTAAAGGATGGTGAAAAAAACAAATACATTCTGAATTATTGAAAAGAGGTAACATAGGCATAGCTTTCTGATAGATAAAGAGGAGAAGGCTTAAGTGAATAAAGAGCCATTGGCTTATACTCTATTGTCTCTTTTTATAGAGGTGCCAGTGGCTTTTTTTTATTCACAGTAAACCCCGTTAGAGAACTGCACACTCTAAGGGGGTAAACAGATGAACTTTTTAACAGCAAGGAGGGGAATATGCGCATAATTGCAATAGCCAATCAGAAAGGGGGATGCGGTAAAAGCACCACTGCAATTAATCTTTCTGCTTGTTTGGCAGAAGCCGATAGAGAAGTTTTGCTTATCGACCTGGATCCGCAGGGGCATGCAACTTTGGGGTTGAATAATATATCTGAGCATATTGATGGAACAATATTTATGGATAAAACAATATATAATGTTCTGACTCCTATTCCTGAAAAAAGAGCCAGTCTTGATGAAATTATTACCCCTGTTTCTCAACGTTTTGATCTTGTACCCTCAAATATCGTTTTATCGGCAATAGAACAGGAGCTTTCCGGGAAGCCTGGCCGGGAAGACATTTTGTTTCAGGCAATTTCACTAATGGCTTCCGAAAAGAAATATGATTATATCATTATTGATTGTTCACCGAGCCTGAGTTTGCTGACATTCAACGCACTGCGTGCATGCGGAGAACTTATCGCTCCTGTTGAAATAGGATTTTTTTCTTTGCATGGAATCAGCAGATTACTGGAAACAGTTAATTTGATTAAAGAGCAGTTAAATTTTGAAATTGTTGTAAGAGCCTTGGTTAACATGTTTGACAGCCGGACAAGGTTTGCACACGAGGTTAAGGACGAGATATATGAGTATTTTTCCGGAAAAGTATTTTCTACCGTGATACATAATAATGTACGTATAAAAGAAGCTTCAAGCTTTGGTATCCCGGTTATTGCATATGATAGTAGATGCCGTGGATCACATGATTACAGGTCATTGGCAGAAGAAGTCGTCAAGCAGGAGAAAGAGTATGCGAAGGAAGAACTTGTAAGGAAGGCGGCAAAAAAACAAAAGAAATTTACCTATTACGATCCTTATGCTCGGAGTGTGGGAATCGCAGGTGATTTTAACAATTGGACTTTGACACAGCTAAGCAAATTAGAACAGTCAGAAAAAGGTAATTGGACAAAGATTTTTAATCTAAAACCCGGGTTATACCGTTATAAATTTATTGTTGACGGCAAGTGGGTTATTGACCCGCTAAATTCAAATTATGAAATGGATGACTATGGTAATATAAATTCCCTGTTTGAAATGAAATAACATTTGGAATTTTTAAATGAGTAAATTCAAAAGATTGGGCAGGGGTTTGAAAGATATATCGTATCTGTTTCTTTCTTCAGAACAAGGGAAGTTTCTTCTTAAAGAAGACTTGGAAGAAAAAAACGGAATAAATGCGTCAAGTCCTGGAATGAAAAATAAGTATATCTGTCTGGTAGGAGATGAAACGGATTTTTATCATGCTTTTTTGGTGTTACATTTATCTTTTGCTTTAGCACGGCTTGGTATGCGTATTGTACTGGTTGATATGGACGAAGGACTTCCCTGTTTGCATTTCTTTATGGGTAATGAAGTACGAAGTAATATATCAACAACCCCCGATAGCTTGATTGAAACAGGATCCTCGGGCGTCAAGTTGGTTGGTTTAAGTAAAACGAGCATAAAGCAATTATTAAATATTGAAATGAATGATCAGATCCTCCTGGACCTAGAGAAAATAGAGAATGATGTTGATTTAGTTCTTGTTAGTACTATGCAGAATACCTTATTGCAGATGGATAAAGTGCTTGCAGAATCAATGAAAGAATTTATTATATTTGTCTCTCCAGATGATGATAAAATGCTCGAAGCCTATAGGATAATGAAGGTGTTATTTTCTCGTAATCCCATGGCAAAGGTTGGCACCGTTGTTACAGGTATTGACTATATGATAGAGGTAGACAGGGTTAATAATAAAATGTCCGGAGCGGTTAAGAAATTCCTGGATAAAGAGCTATATAAATATGGTTTTCTTTACAAAATAAAACGAGAATTTAATACTTTTTCGAACAGCTCTTCTGTTGAAGACAATCTCACCGCTTGTCTCTCTAATATTGCCCAGATTATCATGCACAGGTTGAATCTTGATGAATCATCATTGTCATCAGGTCTGTTTTTTAAAAGGATATTTGCTGAGCATGCTCACTAATAAAAAAGAGGTAGTAAATGACTGTAGTATTTCGCAGCACAAAAATTGATAAAGATAAATTAAGAGAAATAATTTTAAAAAATCCGGATTATTTACAATCCGGGCTTAGTCTAGTTGATCACCAATTAGACACAGGAGACCACGATATTATTGACTTTCTGGGAGTTGATAATACTGGACGACTGGTTATTGTGAATATTGATATTGAGGAGAATGTCGGGATGATGGTTTCTGCTTTAAGTCAGATACAATGGCTAAAAAAGAATGAAGGTCTGCTGAAAAGGCTCTATTTTAACGAAAAGGCAGATTTCAAAAGGTCTCCCCAAGTTCTTCTTATAGGACCCGGTTTTTCAGAGAAATTAAAAGAAGCTGCTAAACAGCTTCTGTATCTGGATATGAAATTTATAGAGTTTAAATATTTAATCGCTGTTGACATGGATGCCATCATATTTGAGGAAGTTTTTAATAATAAACAGTCCAAGGAGAAGGACCCGAAGAACAAAAATAATTTGCCCTCTGGATATTTATCTGGTTCCAAAATACAGCCGGGTAAAATTCCGCAGTCAGTAAAAGTATCCCTCACCCAAGAAGAAATAGAGGAATTTATAGATTCTGATAAAGATTTTAAAAGAGATAAGATTACAGAGTAACATACATTTATCCCGCGACGCTTCGAAAATCCCGGACTTTAGTATGGGTGAGCTTCATTTTGAACGCTTGAAAGTACCGCTTTTTCCTCCCTGTTTTTTGATCAGCATAATGTCCGAGATTACCATTTCTTTATCGACGGCCTTGCACATGTCATAGATTGTCAGGGCTGCTGCTGAAAGAGAGGTCAGTGCTTCCATCTCAACACCGGTCTGGCCGGTTACCTTTACACGTGATTCAATCTTAATTCTGCTTTTTTTAGAATCCAGTTCGAAATCAATATTGATTGAAGAGATTTTCAACGGGTGACACATGGGAATTAACTCAGAGGTCTTTTTTGCAGCCATTATACCAGCAACGCGTGCAACACCAAGCACATCCCCTTTTAATATTCTGCGGTCTTTTATGAGGCGCAGGGTTTCCTCTTTCATATAAACAGAACCTCTTGCTACGGCTTCTCTCCTGGTCTCAGGTTTTGCAGAAACATCAACCATCTGTGCCTTTCCTTTTTTGTCGAAATGGGTAAACATGGCCATTTCAGTTTATTTAAAGGTTATCCGCCGATTTTAGACATCGGCCGTCTTGAAAATTGTTGTCTTCTGATTGTTGGATATAAGGTATTTTCATTCTGATTTCTGGATTCTGTAATTTGACTTAGAATTTTATGTCCCTCTGGTTTTACTTCAACAGACAGCCTTAGGAGACGTTTAATCTCTGAATCAGGTTCACCGTTTCTGAGAGGGGATCTCAGGTCAATTTCTGTTTCAGAGAACAGGCAGGGCCTTATTTTTCCGTCTGCTGTAAGTCTTATGCGGTTACAGTCCTGGCAGAAGTGGTGTGTCAGTGCACTGATAAAGCCGACAACGCCCTTTGCCCCTTTGAGCCTGAAATATTTTGAAGGCCCGTTTCTTCTCAGGCGCACAGGTATAAGCGGAGCTATGGTTTCAATGATGCCTTTTATTTCATCGGTTGTTATGTATTTGCCGGGACTCCAGAAATCAACAGATCCTGATGGCATTAATTCTATAAAACGTACCTGGTAGTCTGTATTAATAGTTCTTCTGGCATAGTCTATTATTTCATCATCGTTAAAGCCTCTTATCGGAACCATGTTTATTTTTATCGGTTTGAGCCCTGCCTTTTCAGCAGAATAAATTCCTCTTAAGACGGTATCCAGGCTTCCTCCGCCGGTAATCTCCCTGTATTTTTCAGGGTTTAATGAATCGATACTTACATTGATTCTATCCAGCCCTGCATCTGCAATTTCTTCTGCGTATTCTTCAAGGAGGGTACCATTTGTAGTCATGCTGAGATCGTCAATACCTTGAATCTTTTTTATTGATGATATAAGGAAAGTTATATCCTTTCTGACAAGCGGTTCTCCACCTGTAAGCCTGACTTTTCTTACACCGAGTCCCGCGGCTATTCTGACAATCCTTGTAATTTCTTCATAGGTGAGTATCTCCTGATGTGCGGAGGGCGGAACACCATTTGAAGGCATACAATAAATACATTTAAGATTGCATCTGTCAGTAATAGACAGTCTCAGGTAATCTATTACCCTGAAAAAACTGTCCTTAAGTGTATTCATTTCTTCTTGCTTATTTCTGTAAGCTTCTTCTTGGCAATCTCTGATTCTTTTGAATCCGGAAATCTTTCAATCAGTTTTTCAAGTATAATCCTGCCTGTCTTTTTGTCTCCTAATTCAATAAAAGAAAAACCCTGTTTCAGGAATGCGCCAGCTGTTTTTTCACTGTCAGGGAATTTTTTCAGTAATGATTCATAGGCAAGAATAGCACTTTCGTAATCATTCTCCCTGTAATATGTCTCTGCAATCCAGAAATGTGCATTATCGGTCAGGTCGTTCTCGGGATAATCCTTTATAAAGGATTCGAACATCTTCCTTGCTTCTCTAAAATTTTTGTCTTTAAATGTTTGATAGGCAGCTTCGTAGTCTATCGTCTTGTCATCTGGAACCTCTTTTTCCTTTATAACCTCTTCCTGCTTTTTTATCTCTGCTTCTGCAAGCTTAGATTTATCCTCGATGTCGGTTACCCCCTCTTCAGCTCCTGGCTGCTCAATTGGCCTCTCCGGGGTTTCAATATGTTCAGAAACAGCACCAGATTTAACTTTAAGGATTTTTAGTTGATTTTCGAGACTGGCTATCTGAGCCTTCAAAAGCTCTATTTCTGAAGCAGAACCTTTTAAAGAATTTTCAACAGAATATCTGTTTTCTTCGAACCTGCCCCTTAATTCCTGAAGACCCATTGAAATCTCCGAGATTCTTGCGTTCAGATCTGCCTGGCTTTCTCGAACTGCATGGAATGAATCCTCTTTGACAGTAACCTCGGTCTTCTCTTTTAGTGAATTAATTTCGTTTTGGGTCTTTTCCGAATCTCTCATTAAATAGTTTACATCCTGTCTGAGAAGATCGAGATCGGTACTTGTAACAATACATGCTGAGAGAAACAGGAGCAGAAAAACAGAAAAAAATTTCATCATTGATCTCCCCTATTCAACAATAAAATGTGCACGCCTGTTTTTTGACCAGCAGCCCTCGTTTTGCTCTGTGCAAAGAGGCCTTTCTTCTCCGTAACTTACTATATTGATTCTGGGGGATGCTACCCCGAGAGAGATGAGATAGTCTTTAACTGTCTTTGCCCTTCTGTCACCAAGTGCAAGATTGTATTCATTTGTACCACGTTCATCGCAATGGCCTTCAATTAAGAGTCTGGATTCGCTGTTTCTAATCATCCATGAAGAAACAGTCTTCACCATGGGTTTATATTTATCTTTCAGATTATACATGTCAAAATCGAAAAGGACATCTTCTAACAATATTTCTTTTCCTTCAGGTGTTATAACTTTAGATTGTATAATCTCGGCTTTCTCTCCAGGTATCATTTCTTTAGTTTCTTTAGGCTGTGTTACCGAAGGTTTTTGCTCCGAAGGTTTTTCTCCGGGCTGGGTTATTACTCTCTGTTTACAACCATATGCAATAATTAACAGAAACAGAATAAATATCCAGTACTTTCTCATAAATTCCTCCTTTTTTTAATTAAAAAGATTAGTTTGGAGACCACCTTGGACCAAATGCCTTCAGTCCTCCAGGTGTTATCTTTCTCTGGGCTTCCCCTTTAGCCCTCATAATATATATGCCTTTAGTTCCAGCTCTGTCTGAAGAAAAAGTTATATATCTTCCATCAGGTGAAAAACAAGGGTCTTCATTATTGCCGTATTCGGTAAGCTGAGTTAATTCAGAGCCATCAGATTTAATTATGAAAACCTGATTCTTCCCACCGCTCCTTCCCGAAAAAACAAGTCGGTCACTATCAGCAGACCAGCTTGGAGATGTATTGTATGAGCCTTCAAAAGTCAGTCTTCTTATGTTACTGCCATCTGAGCGCATTAGATAGATTTGTGGACTGCCACCACGGTCTGAAACGAAGGCAATGAAATTTCCATCAGGTGAAACCGCAGGTGATACTTCGATCCCGTAAGAAGACATTATCTTCTTAATTTTATTGTCATTGATGTCAAAGATATATAAATCAGGGGTACCGGATTTGGATGAAGAAAGGGTAAAAATATTACCGTTAGGAAAAAAATCACCTGCCATATTTACACCATTGGAAACAAAAATTCTTTTTTCGGTCATACTAAGAAAGTTTATCAAATATACCCCCCATTGTCTACCTCTTTCAGATGAATAAATAATCTTTGTTCCATCTGGAGACCAGTGTGGTGTCAATACAATAGTGCCCTTCAAACCAAGTTTTTTGATCCTGTGCCCATCCCAATCCATAATGTAGATACTCTTTTTCCCTTTATCTTCTGCAACGAAAGCGATTTTCGTTCTGAAAATACCTGGTTTTCCTGTGAATAGTTGGTATATATCATTAGCGATACTATGTGCAAGTTGCCTGAGGAGTCTTTTTTCAGCCTGATATTGTTTTATCAATATCTCCTTCCCCTCAAAAGTATCATAAACAGTTATGTTGACAATCAAATCCCCTTCTTCATGGACAGTACCTTTAACTACAGCCTCTATCCCGAGGGGAGTCCAGTTTTTTGGATTGAAGGGCTGTGAAATAGACTCTATATATGATGAACTGTCGATATACCTGAAAATACCTGTAAAAATAAGATCTTCCCTGACGATTTCAGAGATCTCTTTTCCTGAGGGTCCCTGAAGATCAAAAATAGCGATAGGCAATTTTTTAATCGCAGGAGAAGTGATGTCAATATAGACTTTTGCATCAATAGAGCTGACAAGTAAAAGGTAACAAGTTATAAGTAAAACAAAATTTTTTACACGCAACCCGTAAACCGCAACACGTAACTTTTTTCTCATGGATAGAACCTTATCCCTATTACAATCTCATATGGCGGGGGAGTTACAGGGCTTGCCATTGTAATAGCCTTAAGCGCTGACCTGTCAAAGAGTTTGTTGCCTGAACTTTTTTCTATACCCTGCAGTATTATAGTACCGTCTTTCTGAATCTTTACGGATATGATTGTCAGGAGATCCTTTTTCTTAAAGTCGCCCCAGCTCCATTCGTGCCATATTTCATCATGGATTTTCAGATAATAATTGTCGGTATCAAAAGGAATTCCTTCAGAAGGACCGTTCTTTGTGCTTTGAGGTAATGGCTTCCGGATGTGATGTTCTGCGCCTGTTTCTGAAATAATAGATCTCAATCTGACTATACGCTCTATTCTTTTCTTGGCCTCGATTTCAGAAATCCTTTCCTCGACCCTCTTACTTTCGATTTTCTCCTTTTGCCTTTTTCTTGTTTCATAAAGTTTTTTAGGTAAAACAGTCTTTGTTGTTTTTGTATATAATTTTTGAGATTTAATATCTGCTCGAAACGATTTATTGCTAGGTTCGACGATGCTTACGATATATGGTGAAGGCATAATGATATGATTGGTCTGTCTTATAGTCAACAGTGTCAGAAGCAAAATGGTCAAATGAAGTGCTGCTGATATAACAGCAGTCCTCTGGAGACTGGGACCTTTCATCTTAACTTGATTTTTGGTTCAGTTATCATCCCTAGCTTTTCAATTCCTGCTTCTTTAATTTCGCCCATAACCTCAACGACTACTCCATAAGACACATCCTTGTCTGCCTTTAAAAAGACGTTCGGGTTGAGTTTGCTAATAGCATCAAGCTTTTTCCGCATCTTTGAAATCGTGACCGGCATTTTGTTCATATAGATGGTCCTGTCTTTTTTTATTACCAGGGTTATCCTTTCCTCAGGCGGCAGGTCTTTTCCCTTTGCCTCGGGCAGATCCACATCAATACCCTGCTGTAGAAGGGGGGCGGTAACCATAAATATGACTAACAGCACAAGCATGACGTCAACAAAAGGAGTTACATTAATTTCCGAGAGGACGTTTCTGTTTCTGTTCGTTCTCATTCGTTCACCTCCGTGAAAAGCTCAAGCAGCTCCTCAGAGAAATCCTCCATTTCAACAATCATTGTTCTTGACATGCTTAGGTAGTAATTGTATGCAATTACTGCTGGTATTGCAGCAGCAAGCCCCAGTGCTGTTGCTATAAGGGCTTCTGCAATTCCAGGTGCTACAACGGCTAAAGATGCTGATCCAGCGGTGCCAATTCCTCTGAAGGAGTTCATAATGCCCCATACAGTTCCGAAGAGTCCTATAAAAGGTGTTGATGAGCCTGTTGTTGCAAGAAAGCTGAGATATTTTTCGAGTTTTACAGATTCGAGTGTTTCGTATCTCCTGAGCATGCGTTTAATCTCTGATCGATCCCTGTTCAGATGATCTGTATATACAGATTTAAAAACGTTTACAATCGGACTTAAATATAGAGTTTTTGTTGCCTGATAAAGGCTTTTTGAATTTCTGTTAACCCTGAAAGCACGCAAAAAAAGTTCTGACTCTTTTTTTGCCTTTAAGAAATATCTCTGTTTAAAAAAAATAATTGCCCATGACATAACAGAGAAAAAAAGGAGTAATAATAAAACCCCCTTAACAACATATCCTGCCTGAAATATCAATTGGAGAACTGAATTTTCCATATTTTACCTCATAATAGTTTTGTTGACTTTAAATAATTTTTTTCGATAAAGTCAAATTAATGCAATGAATATTATACTATGTATAGTATATTAACACGGATGGAGATAAATTGTTTCTGGTATAATATTTAACCCGGAGGAGTGGCCGAGTGGACGATGGCGGCGGTCTTGAAAACCGTTGTACCGAGAGGTACCGTGGGTTCGAATCCTACCTCCTCCGCCATTAAACTTCGCCAAGGCTTCGCTTAATATTTAAACTTCGCCATTGAAAAGCAGTAAGAATTTAGGATCTGTTTACACAATTACCAAACCAGCCTTCCAGAGATAAATCTGCGCGTTATTTCATCTTCGGGATTGTTAAAAATCTTATCACAGTCTGCATCTTCAATAATCAGTCCTCCATACATAAAAATAACCCTATCTGCAAGCCTCTTTGCCTGAAACATACTGTGAGTTATCATTATAGTAGTCATCCCGTTATTCTTCTTGATATCTCTTAAAGCATCTTCGATAATCTCTGTATTAACAATGTCCAGTGATGCTGTTGGCTCATCAAGAAAGAGATATTGAGGTTCTATAACAAATGCCCTCGCTACTGCAACACGCTGGGCCTCTCCAGATGAGAGTATCCGGACGTTTTTGTATGTCTTCTCTGAAAGTTTAAACCTATTGAGGATATCATGAACCCTATTTAAAATAACTTCTCTGCTCATTCTTCTAATACGCAGGCCGTATGCTACATTATTAAAAACCGAATCATTAAAAAGCGAGTCACCGGGAAGGACAACAGCTATTTTTCTTCTCAGAAGAATATCTTTCTTAAGAGTACCGGTGCTGTCTCTGTATATGATTTCACCACTATCAGGTTCTTCCAGTAATGAGGCTATCCTCAGCAGAGTGGACTTTCCACTTCCATTTGGACCAATAATGGCATTAAAAGTACCAGCATTAATAATAATACTGCAGTCATTTAGAGCAACAGAAGTGTCATAATTCTTAAAAATGTTTTTTAGCATTATGTTCATCTGTCTGTCCTTCTCTGGAATATATGCATAGCAGAGTTAATACCCAATGAGAGCAAAAGCAGTATTATCCCAAGTGCTATTGCAAGTTCAAAATTACCTTTGTCATATTCAAGGGCTATGGTGGTTGTAATAACTCTCGTATATCCAGCGATGTTCCCCCCCACAATCAGGACCGCACCAACTTCTGCCATTACTCTGCCAAAGCCTGCCATTACGGATGATATAATCCCGTATCTTGCATTTTTCAGGACTGCTATTGATGCCTGTATATTTGTGGCTCCAAGACCGAGAGCTGCCAACCTGATGTTTGGCTTTACAGATATAATTGATGAATAACTCATTGCGGTTATAATAGGAAAGGCAAGAATTGTCTGGGCAGTAATCATTGCCGAAGGGGTATAAAGGAGATTTAAAAAGCCGAGGGGGCCACTTCTTGAAAGTATAAGATACAGAAATAACCCTGCGACGACAGGTGGAAGGCCCATAAAGGTATTAAGAACGTTGATAATGCCCCCCCTGAGTGGAAACTTCTTTAACGTTAAAACATACGCAGAAATTATCCCTGTGATAGAGGCAATTATGATAGCAGTGATAGATACATAAAGCGACAGAGAAATAATGCCCGTTAGCTCCCGGTCCAGCGTTACAATCAGATAAAAGGCATTTTTAAAGGAAAGGAATATCTCATTCATTTGAGTTTTATTTTATAATCATTTTGCGTTGGGATGAAAGAGTTGATTCCCGAGGGAGTCCCTGAAACCGGCTATTAACCTCTGCCCCTTTTCTGATATGAGAAAATTGATAAATTTCATTGCCTCACTGTATTTAACATGCGGATGTCTTACAGGATTAACCGCCATTACGCCGTATTGATTGAAGAGCCTTTTGTCATCTTCTGTCATTATCTGCATATCTAGCTTGTACCTGTCCTTTAAGGCAAGCCATGTCCCCCTGTCAGTTAGTGTGTATGCCCTCTTCTCTTTGGCAATCCGCAGGGTCTTACCCATTCCTTGGCCAACCTCAAGATACCACTTGCTGCCTTTAGGTTTTATGCCCGCTTCTTTCCATATCTTCAGCTCCTTCTTGTGTGTCCCGGAATTGTCCCCCCTCGATACAAAAAGGGCTTGCATCCTGTTAATCTTTTTGAAAACCTCGGGGGTTGATTTAGATCCTTTAATGCCTATAGGGTCATCGGAAGGGCCAACGATAACGAAGTCATTATACATAACATCATAACGGCTTATAAAATAGCCTTTCTCGACAAGCTTCAATTCTTCATCCTTTGCATGAACAAATACAACATCAGCATCTCCCCTTTTACCAATTTCAAGTGCAGCTCCTGTACCAACAGCCACTATATTGACATTTACACCTGTTTCTTTTTCAATGATCGGCAGTAGATATTCAAAAAGGCCTGAATTCTGCATACTAGTTGATGATGCACATCGTATTCTTGTATCAGCAGAGGCTATTGATATTAATAGTATTAATAAAGTTAAAGCTGAAAAAATATTTTTAAACAAACTCATATCATTTTGCCATTGTTTGGAGAGATCCCGCCTGAGGTGAAAAATCGTCCCCGAAGTTTCCACATAAGGAGGAAATCGGGGCAGGCAATCAGGAAAGGTCGCTTTCCCAGACCCATGCACAAATTAGAAATATTACTCCCAGACCTCAAACTTTCTTATTAGATAATCACGGTTTTTTATGAAAACCTCCATCTGATTTTTGATAACCTCTTCACTCTCTTCCCAGCTTTTACCTATTATCTGGGAGCAGAAACTCCCCGTGCGTCCAAAATATAGCGGTGTAATGATGTCAACCAGGCGTCGCCGGTTGCGATTCCAGAGATGAAAGATAAAGAAAAAATCATAAAGTATCTTTGACCATAGATCAGCCTCAAGAATAAATTCGCCTCTTTCTCTGAGATGGGATACCACCTCAAGCAGTGTATTAAAGGTTTCAGGATCCAGGACATGTTTGTACATCGGCTTAAAGTGATTGAAGCCTTCTTCAAATTCTCTCTTCATTTTTTCGAAAGAAACATGGATATCTTCTAATTCATGAAGCGTTTTGTTGTTAGAAACAAGTTCAACAGTTGAGTAGTGATAGTCTCTACGCCACTTTTCCTCGTAAGTTCCCATTACGTAAAAGAGTGTGCTGAGAACCTGAAAGAACATTGCACTCAGGTCAGCAGAAGGGTCTTTGGGATTGTGAACCTTATTACCCAGGTCAATCTGAAGAACCTTGTAATTCTCATTTACTGCTGTCAGTGTCATCCAGATGTCTATACCAAACTTGGCAACATCTGTAATCCAGACAGGCTGAGATGAAAGGTGCTCTGCAATTGAAGTTGTAAAAGAGAAATCCCCGCCGATCGGCTGGCGAATATCTTTGCCAAAGATGGCAACAGTTAACGGATAAACTATCATATTCGTAATAGTTCCATCAAAAGGATGTCTCCTGTAGTAAGGGGAACAGAACTCTGCCCTGCCGGAAAGGATTGGCTCAGCCATCCATTTTATCCACTCGGGAGTAATGCTGCGGAGGTCAGAATCAAATACCAATATAGCCTTAGGTCTTAGATTTGATGCACATTCGAAAACAGCGCGGAAACTAGTTCCCTTACCGGGTATCCCACGGTATATTGTTACCTGTTTTTCAATGCCTTCCGGGGTCTCTTCTTTCAGACTGTTTTCACGTGTATCATCAATAGAGCCGCCGTCTACTATTAGAATAGCAGTCTTAAAATCCCCATAATATTTTTTCAGGCCTTTGCCTACCTGGGAAACTACATGGCTGATGGTCTCCTCATTGTTATACGTGGGGATTCCTACTAAGATATCAACATCTTTGATTTTGTCTATCCATTTCCGGACAGGATCTCTAAGTGCAGTTTCATATTGTTTTTTATCCAGAGACATAAATTATCTTACTGTAAAATTTATTGTAATATCATAAAATAAAATAATTTTAAAAAAAAAGATATTGGTAGAATATTTATAACAGTTTAGTATATGAAATATCAAATAAGATAAACCTTTAGCGGTGGTATAAAATGAAAAGAGCAGCATTCATAATCCTGGCATTATTTATGGTAAATCATGTTTTTGCTGATGATAGAGGTCAGCAGAAAACACCCCACATATTTACAGACCAGGATCTTAATAGATACAAAAAATCCTCTGATACATATAAACTCCAGGATAAGACCGAGTCCACTGGCGTTACTGTTGATGAAAAGGATACATTGTCCGATACCGGAGGTGAAGTGCAGAAGCTTAGGCAATATCGAATACCTTATAGAGCTTATGAAGGAATAGCAATGAGGATTATCATTCCAGTAACGTTAAACGGCTCTGTTACAGCCAATATGGCACTTGATACAGGTTCACCTGGAATGATAATTTCTGACATGCTGGCAAATAAGCTGGGAATTTTTGAGAAAGATGACGGTAAGCTGATGACAATAGCTGCCGGCATTGGCGGTTATGCTCCAGCTATACTTACCATTATAGACACGGTACAGGTAGAAGGGGCTGAAGATCATTTTATTCCCACCATAATCACCAGGTCTTTATCAAATGCATTCGAAGGTCTTATAGGAATGGATTTCATGGCAAACTACTCCATCAAAATAGACACCAGAAGGCACTTTGTGGTATTTGAGGAGCTTCCACAAAGGCCGAACATGCCTGCCGGTCACGACAGGATATGGTGGAAAACCTACTTTCGTAGTTTTGCTACGATGCGTGCAGAGTGGAAAAATTACAGGGAAAGCCTTGATAAGAAAGAAGGAGACCCTCAAAAGCTAAATGATTTGAAGAAATTTGCGGACAGGCAATACAGAGAGGCTGATAAACTCTTTAACAGGCTGAACGGATACGCTGTAAGACATGCCGTTCCCATGAGCTGGCGTGAATATTAACCCAGTAAGTCACAAAAAATAATTATATTTTTTTCACATCGGCTTTACATTTTTTTTCGTGTCTTGTATCTTTTAATAGTAATGATTGATTTGCATACACATAGCATATTTAGTGATGGAGAACTAGTCCCCAATGAACTTATAAGGAGGGCTGAGGCAGCAGGGTATACTGCAATTGCAATAACAGATCATATTGATGCATCTAATATAGATTTTATTATCCCTCGAATAGTTAAGGCGATTGAGAAAATCAAGCCCACTATCTCGATTGAGGCTTTGCCAGGTGCTGAAATAACCCATGCCTCTCCTGAACTTATACCGGATCTTGTAAAAGAGGCTAGAAATCTTGGTGCGAAAATTGTTATTGTCCATGGAGAGACTATTGTTGAACCTGTAAAAAAAGGTACAAACAATGCAGCTATAAATGCAGGTGTAGACATACTTGCACATCCCGGATTAATTACAACTGAAGATCTCCTTTTTGCAAAAGAGAAAAATGTATTGCTGGAAATTACTTCTCGTAAGGGTCATTCGCTGTCTAACGGATATGTAGCCAAAGAAGCCATGCGATTCGGAGTCCCTCTTTGTATGAATACAGACTCACATAGTCCGTCAGACCTGATAACTAAAGAAATGGCAAGGCAGATACTGCTTGGTGCCGGGGTAGATGAAAACAGGGTTTCCTCGGTATTTGAAAATTCTAAATTACTGATTGAAAAGGTTTTGAGTTAACATAATGCCCAAGGCAATTAAGAAGAAAGTAAAGAAAAAAACTGTTGGGACAGAAGCCGAAGTAAAAGACAGGTTTTCTGATTTAATAGATACTTTTAAAAAAAGGCAGAAGTCGATATTTATATATAGTGCGGGCGCCCTGTCAGTTATATTAGTTATAGCGGCTATTCTGTTTTACCAATACTATTCAGAAGTTAAATCCCGGCAACTGGAGTACGAGGCTTATAAAATTTACTACAATGAGTTTCAGAAAGATACGTTAACAACACAGGAACGTTTTGAGAAGGCTTTAGATATATTCAAACAGTCATACAGTAAAAGCAAATCTCCGAGGCGGCTTCTTTACATAGCAAGCTCTTATTATGAACTTGGCAGATATGATGAGGCATTAGCAAGTCTTGATGAATTCATAAAAAGATATGCAGAAGAGAAGGATATACTACCTCTGGTATCCCAGAATATGGCAATGATACATATTAGGAAGGGTAATAAGCAGGAAGCACTGAGAGTTCTTGATGATCTTTATAATTCAGGCACTAATATCTTTAAGGATTATGCCCTTATTAAATCAGCAAGGATTTTAGAAATGGACGGCAAAAAGGAAGAGGCAACAGCCAAATATAAAGAACTAACAGAGAAATTTCCACAGTCGCCATACTTTGAAGAAGCCAATATCAAGCTTGGAGAGAATAAGGAAAGCTAACAGAAGCAGTTAGGTTATTCTTCTGTTTTTATCAAGCTCAATCAAATTTTTTAACAAAGCATTGAAAAACATATGACTTCGTAAATATAGAATCTGTTAATAGATGCACAAAAAGCTTATCTATACACTCGGTACCGGTCTGAGAAACAGCGAGGATTTTATCGAGATCCTTTTTGCATACGAGATCAGGACATTTATTGATGTCAGGAGCTTTCCAAGAAGCAAGCTTCCCCATTTCAACAGAGATATCCTTTCAGAGCTTTTACAGTCGAACGGCATTGAGTATCTTTTTCTCGGCAAGGAGCTGGGGGGGTTCAGAAAAGGTGGATATACTGCCTATATTATTACTGAAGAATTTTTTAAGGGTATAGAGATGATAGAAGCTGTTGCAAAGGATAAGATCTCTGTTTTAGCATGTGCTGAAAGGTTTCCATGGAAATGCCACAGGAAATGGATATCCAGAGAACTTCAGATCAGGGGATGGGATGTGGAACATATTATTGACAAAGGTAAAGTATGGATACCAAAATAAAAGTTAGAAGTTAGCGATAAAGCAGGAGATATTGATTTTAGAGCAGACAGCATGTCAAAAAAAATTTCTGAAGAAGTGAAAAAGCATATTGATGAGCTTGTTAAAGAGTTAAACCATCACAGCTATCGCTACTATGTACTTGACTCGCCTGTAATATCCGATTCCGAGTATGACCGGCTCTACCGGCGCCTGAAAGAATTTGAAGAAAATTATGGTTATATACCCCCCGACTCCCCTACACAAAGAGTCGGCGCCCCACCTCTCGAAAAATTCGAAAAGGTTAAACATACAGAACCAATGCTTTCTCTTGATAATGCCTTCTCAGGTGATGAAGTAAGAGAATTTGACAAGAGGATAAAAAGACTGCTTGGTACCGATAAGGAGATTGAATATACTGTTGAACCAAAATACGATGGCCTTGCAATGGAGCTGACATACAGGAACGGGTTTCTTTTCAGGGCTTCTACGAGAGGTGATGGATATGAAGGTGAGGATGTTACACAGAATATAAAAACCGTAAAGTCTATTCCACTTAAGATTGAAGGAGTTAGCAAGGTGCCTGAAGAAATAGATATCCGTGGTGAGGTATATATGGTCACCGGGGATTTTGAAGCTCTGAACAGGGAAAGAGAAAAGATGGGTGAGCCACTTTTTGCCAATCCAAGAAATGCAGCGGCTGGTTCAGTGCGTCAGCTTGATCCTGCTGTTACTGCTACGAGAAAACTACACCTTGCATGTTATGGAATAGGGTCGGTAAAAGGAGCTGAGTTCAATAGTCAATGGGACTTTGTAAGGTGGCTTGAAAATGCAAGATTTCCAATCCCTGCCAGCATAAATTTAGCAAGAAATATAGAGGAGGTTCTCGATATTAAAAAGCAAATAGAGGAAAAAAGAGGAACATTCCCGTTCGAAACCGACGGTACCGTTATAAAGGTAAATGACTTTGGATTGCAAAAATTGCTGGGAGTTAAGACAAGGGAGCCCCGATGGGCCATAGCATATAAATTTCCTGCACATCAGGGAACAACCAGCATAAAGGAGATAATTCCCAGCGTTGGAAGGACCGGGGTTATAACTCCTATTGCATTGTTTGAGCCTGTAATGATCGGTGGAGTTACGGTATCACGTTCCACATTGCATAACTGGGATGAGATGAAAAGAAAGGACATAAGAGTTGGAGATACCGTGGTTATCGAAAGGGCGGGAGATGTTATTCCGCATGTTGTGATGGTAATAAAAGAGGAAAGAACCGGTAAAGAAAAGTCTTTCCCTATACCGAAGAAGTGTCCAGTGTGCGGCTCCGAGGTTACGAGAGAAGGTGAAGTGGCTTTTAGGTGTGTTGGGCTAAACTGTCCTGCACAGGTTCAGGAGAAGATAAGGCATTTCGCTTCGAAAGGGGCTATGAATGTAGATGGTCTTGGAGAAAAGAATGTAGAACTGCTTTACTCAAGGGGTCTTGTAAGACGCTTTGAGGATATCTATAAATTAAAGAAAAAGGATCTTCTTGAGTTGCCAAGGTTTGCTGAAAAATCAGCCCAGAACCTTATCGATGCTATCGAAAGGTCTAAAAATACCACACTGGCAAAATTTCTGCTTGCTATAGGTATTCTTCATGTAGGGGAGTATGCAGCGAAGGTGCTTGCAAAGAATTTCAAAAGACTCGAAGACCTGTATAAAGTAGAGCCAGAGAAGATTACACGGATCAAACAGATGGGTGAAAAGATCTCATTTTCAGTAGTTTCTTTTTTCAATGACGAGAAGAACATAAACACCCTTGAATTCCTGAAATCCCTTGGTATGAAAATTTCCAATCCGGGTTATACATCCGAAGAGAAGAAAAAAAAGCCATTTGAAGGAACTACTTTTGTGATTACCGGTACACTGCCGGTAGCAAGAAAAGAGGTAGAAGCCCTGATAGAAGGCCATGGAGGCCGTTTTTCATCTGCTGTTTCAGAGAAAACAGATTACCTTGTGGTCGGTGAAGAGCCCGGTTCAAAACTGAAGAAAGCCAAAGTCCTGGGGGTTAGGACAATTTCGTATTCTGAGTTATTAAAGATGATAGAGTCAAAGTCATAGGTTAAACTACAGTTTTCTATCATGAATTGTATTGATATGTTAATATTTTGATATTTAAAATGGAAACCTGATAAACATGCATATTGATGATTATAGTTTTGGCAGAATAGTAGTAGACAAAAAGACTTATACCTCTGATGTAATTATCTATCCAGACAGGGTTGACTCGTCATGGTGGAGAAAGGAAGGCCATTATCTTCAGGAGGTTGACCTCCGGGAAGTTGTTAACGCAAAACCTGACATACTCATTATCGGCACAGGATACTCCGGCGTTATGAATGTTCCTAAGGTTACCAGAGATTTTCTGGAATCAAAGGGAATTAAAGTATACATTGAAAGAACAGTAAATGCGGTAGCACTTTTTAATAAACAGCCCGCAGACAAGAAGATAATAGGAGCTTTTCACCTCACCTGCTAAATCAGGGACATTTCCCATATTTCTTGATGGGTATACCTCTACGAGTCGTTGACTCAACGAGTCGTAGACAAAAATTTCCCTATGTCCACTCAAGAAACATGTCCAACTACAACTATACAACATGTATACCTGCTTCAAATGCAATTTCAAAGATTAAAAAATACGAGAAGTGTCCCTAAATAAAGCTGGTGTTACTCATTCTTATAGTGATACGTTTTTATATCTATTCCTGCTTTTTCTACAAGATCAAATACAGGTTTGTAATCATCAACCGTTGTTTCAATGAACTTTATGGCACCGAATTTCTCAAGAACAGCCCTGCCTTCAGGGCTCTTGTCTATATTCAAAAGAACATCTTTGAGTTTTTTCTTGATACCGGTTGCAAGGTCTTTTCTTACACAGAGGCCGTTTGAAGGCACCTTGGGAGATTCTGCAAGTATTACGATTTCAGTATTCACCCTCGGTTGATCTTTCCTGACCCTGTCATAAATAGTATTCTTCGCAGCACCCACATCTGCATCCATCTCAAGGACAGCATGTACAGAGGCATCATGGCTTCCAGTAAAATAATATTCACTGAAGAATTCATCGATATCAGAGACTCCACTTTTCTTCAGATATGCAAGGGGAAATATGTATCCTGCTGTGGTTGCTTTTTCGACAAAAGCCATCTTCTTGCCTTTCATGTCATTCACGCTTTTTATATTGCTGTCCTTTCTTACAAATATGTGGCCGTGATATGTAGAGGTGTTGTCGAGATTGACCGGTCTTGCTAAGGGTACTACACCAAGCTTCTGTATTGCCAGTGCCCCTGTGAATGAACCAAAGAAAGCACCGTCCATATTTGCAGAGGCGAATCTATCTATAATATTGCCGTATCTGCTTAGGATAGTGAGTTTTACGGTTACCCCGGTCTTCTCTGACAGGTATTCTGCCAGAGGTTTGAATCTCTCAATCTGTTTGAAGACATTCATCTCTGGTATGAGACCGATAAGAATCTCTTTCTGCGGGGCTTGAGCTAATGCAAGAAGAGGAATTAAAAGAATTATTATTATAAATAAGGTTATTTGTGCTGGATATTTCATTGAAACACTCTAATCGATGATCTTAAATAATATTATAATACAATTTCTTCCAGGTAAAAAGTGTTTTAGTTCTGTTCTAATGTGGTGTGCCGGAATTTAAGTCTTTTCCCCTGTCTCCTCTTTAACCCATTTCAGATAATCCTCAAAGCCTTCCACAATAGGCAGTGCAATAATCTCAGGTACGGAATAACTGTGAAGATCCTTTACACTTTTCATAAGGCTTTCGAATAAATCCTTCCTGGTCTTCACGATCAAAAGCGCCTCATTATCATCCTCAATATTTCCTTCCCATCTGTAGACAGAACGAATATCTTTTACGACATTTACGCATGCTGCTGTCCTATTTTCAACAATAGCCCTTGCAATCTTTACGGCCTCATCTTCCTTTGGAACTGTTATTAATACTACAATGCAATCTGTCATGATATCACAACGCAAGTTCCCCTTTTTTCATTAATATATTTCTGCTTTTATCTTTATGAATAAGTGTAACTGTGGGTTTGAAGAATACAAAATCCTGGTGAAAAGGTGTTTTAACTTTTCCCCCGAATGAGCTATTGTCACCAAGTGCGATATGAATTGTTCCCATAATCTTTTCTGATTCAAGGATATTGTAAGGTCTTTTAGCCCTGTTGTTTGTGCCTATCCCAAGTTCTGCAATATTTCCGTTTTCCTTTCTCTCGGATATTTTTTTCTTCAGTTGGTATGTATATTCCTCATTTCCTGAAATATCTTTTACATAGCCCTCGTCAATTGCAAGCGTTACCGGTGATTTAAGTTCCCTTGTAGGAGCCCATTCCAGAATGAGCTTGCCTTTAGCAGTTCCTTCAACCGGTGAGATATATGCCTCACCTGCGGGAAGATTGCCAAAAGATCCGGGCTTGGTCAATATTCCTGTATCAGCATAAGCTTTCCTGTTTTTGGTTGAGAATGAAAGCTTTGAACCATTTGCAGTTGTTATTTCGACCCTTTCTGCCTTATTGAGCTTCCTGGTGATATTGTTTGTTATCCTGGCAAGATGTTTCCAGTCAATATTCATAGGACCTTCAAGCATTGACATCTCAAAAAGCGGCATACTTGCATATCTTGCATTACATACCCGTGTCAGCAGATCCCTGAATCTTGTATGGCTGGTTGAATAATTAGAGAGAGCAATGACAGCAGTAACAGCATCATTCTTGAATTTATTTAAGATTCCCTCTGCCTTTTTAATATCTGAATCATCGGCATTTTTCATAAGTAACTGCTGAAGGATACCGGTTTTTGCCAATGCTCTAATTGCCCGTTTACCGAAAGCAATTTCCCATAGTTCCGGTGGTGGTTCTGCCCCGTGGCTTCCTGTGGCCTGGTATTCATGAACAATAACTTCTTTTGCAAAACTCTTCCCTGTTTCCGATGTAAGAAAGGCTATACACTTAAGCTTGGATCTTCTCTCAAACTCGGAGTTATCAATATCTTCAGCCGGAGATGGTCTATCAGTAAAAATAAGGGCTTTTTCTGTTTTTTTTACACCGAGGTTTACGCGGAATATATTCCTTAGTATTTCTGTAATCACAATTTTTCTATTTCAATAATTGGGGTAATGAAGATGAGCAATTCTTTCATGTCTTGAAACTTATCTTCTTTTTTGAAAAGCCAGCCTAGCACTGGTATCTTGGAAAGGAGAGGGACCCTCATTTCTCCGGTAGAATCTGACTTTGTAAAGATACCCCCTATGACAAGTGTCTCACCATTTTTAACAGTTACGTCTGTAATTGCCTCCCTTGTGTTGATTGCTGGAATCTGTTCAACTGTCCTTGTCCAGTCGAACTCTTCTTTTTTAGTAATTATATTCATCATGACATTTCCTTCAGGCGTTATCTGTGGCGTAACCTCGAGTTTCAGCAGTGCTTCTATCTCCTCTGTCCCTAGACCTGTTGTTCCTCCGGTAACAATGGTTGTATCAGTTGTCGATCTTACTCTTAGCTTTTGCCCGGTTGAGATTGAGGCCTTTTTGTTGTTCGCTGTCAGGATCCGGGGATTTGAGAGTATTTTTGCATCTCCAGTCTGTTCCATTGCCGATAATCTAATATCCAGGTTAAGTCTATTAGTTAAAATACCAATCTTTAAGGCGGCAAAAGGATTTGCAACAGTCGTTAGAGTAGCAGGCAGGTTTACAGCCAAATTATCCTCTTCAGTTGCCCCTGAAAAAGTAAAATTACCCTTGGTATATGTACCGCCCCACTGAATTCCGAGGCTTCTGTCAGTATTTTTATTCACCTCAACTATTTTTGCGTCTATCATGACCTGCGGTGGTATTTTATCAAGCGTTCTGATCAGAGCCTCAATTTGTGGGATATTGGCCGGGAGATCCTTGACAATTACCGTGTTTGACCTTGTGTCTCCAGCTATTTCGCCTCTCTTGCTCATTACTTTTTTAATTATTTTCTCAATATCTTGTGGATTGGCATAGCTTAAAGTAACCGTTTGTGTTACAAGTTCTTCATCCACTGTTGCCTTAACAACCCTGACGATATTGCCCTCTTTTATATAGGTATATCCCTTGCCTTTCAGGATTGATTCTATTGCATCCCATAAAGGCACATTCCTCAGGCTTACAGTAACTTTCCCTGTAACGCTTTCATCAACAATAATATTTATCCTGTGTTCCTGGCTCAGGGCTCTTAGTACATCTTTCAATTCAACATCCCTTAGTTCAATAGAAACAGCAGGGCCTCTATCATCTGCAAGGGCAATAGAAGAAAAAATTATAAAGAAGATTATTAAAAAAAGGAGTCTCTTCATTTTTTTCCTCCTCTGATGGCAAACCTTTCAATACCAAGGTAATATTTTTTCCTGTTATTTTCAAGGAGTACTTTTTCTTTCGAAATATCTTTTATGACAAAATCATCGATTTTATCCCCTACCCTGTAAAAACCGCCGTCAATTATTGCAAGTGCCTTTTCGCCATCAGAGATTATGCCGTCTACCTTTATTCTGATAAAAGTATCAATTGTCTCTTGTCTTGCCTTTTCATCATTAAACTTATATTTTATAAATGGATCTTTCCCCCAACTTTCCTTTGTCTGCTCCTGAAGACGGTTTATATTTATATCCGACAGACTCTCACAATATCCCGCTGAAACAGTTAAAAGAAGCAATGCAATTGAAAGAAAAATTCTCATCCTTTCCTCAGATATACTACTGCCTTAACTAATGCGATGCCAGAAGGGTAGACAGTATCATTTGTTTCGAATTTAACGTCTTTTATCATAAAAAGTCTCTGTCTTTCCTCGATGTTCCTTAAAAAATCATAAAGTGCTTTAAACCGCACCCTCAGCTCTATTTTAATCTTCATCTGAACATAGCTGTTTTTGTTCTTTATACTTTCTGGTACCAGAGAAATAAATTCAACATCAGCACGATTTGCCTCGCGTGTGATTGCCGCAAGCATTCCTGCTAAATCCTCTGTATCGGGCAATTCTATAGGTCCTTCAATAACAGGCTGCCGAACAGATATTGAAACAATTGCAGCGTCTAAAGCTTTAATTTCACTCTTTAGACTGTTTAATTCTATTTTAAGTGAGTCAACCTTTTTGGCTGAAGGTCCATATAAAAACATATATGGCACAATTATAACAGACAGGACGATAGTAGTTAAGAAGATAATTTTCTCCCTGTTAGTAAGTCTTTTAAATCTGCCCTTTACTTTTTCTAAATCCATCTCAGTCTTGCCTTAAGTTCAAATGAGACCTCTTTCTCCCCTTTTTGTGAATAGACAATCTTTACATCATCGAATAAATCAGAATCTTCTATCATGGCAATGAATGATGCAATTTCCATTTGTGTAAAAGCATATCCTTTGAAAGCAATGCTTTCAGTATCCTGGTTTGCTTCAACAGATGAAAGCCATATATGCTCGGGGATTATTAAAGAGATTTCACTGATGATTTTGCTCCATTGAGGTACCCTCTCCAGCTCATGTAATATTTCTTTTTCTATGGGTATAGCAACACCAGAGGAAGGTTTGGGCATAACAGCATACCTTGCCTGAATCTCGGCCTTCTTTTGTTTAAGTGTGTTTATTTCCGCCTGTATACCTCTGGATTCTATTATATTAAAAATCCATAGAATCATGATGACGGCAATGTATAAAGATACAATATAAATAAGATAATACAGGGGATTTCCTCTTCGGGTTTTTATTGTAGTGATTTCAGGGGGCAGAAGATTCAGTGTTTCTTTCAAGCAGACCTCCGTGCAAGTCCCATTGCTAAAGAAAATCGCGACCCAAGCATCCTGATACTTTCATCGCTTAAAGCAAATCCTTCAAAGGGATTAGGCACGCTTAGCGGAAGATTTAATGATCTGGAAAGATATTCATTAATATTTGAATTCAGGCTGAGTCCACCTGTAAGCATAATTCCAGAGAAAATCTTTTCCTTGAAGTTAGCCTTATAATAATCAATTGAACGTATAACCTCCCTCAGAATCTGATCCAATGGTTCTTTTATAACATCTGAAGATGCATTCATCAACATTTTATCGGCCTCTTCATGAGAGATGCCCTGGCCTATCAGATAATTGATAATTAGCTCTCCACCCATCTCTACAGTCCTTGTCAGGCGGAGAACGCCTACTCGTATGATATTAATCTCTAAATGTTTTGCTCCTAAATCAATCAATAAAACATTGTTCCTGTCTTCAGGACCCAATGCCCGCATAAGCGCAAGGGGACTTACATCTACAGCCATGACTTTAAGTCCTGCTTCTTTTAAAACAGATACGTATTTCTCGACGTTTTTCCTTTCGACAGCAGCAAATGTAGCTGCAATCCCATCTGTTACCTCCTGAGATATATAATCGAAGATAGCATCTTCTTCAGAATAAGGGATCTGTCTTTTGATCTCCCATCTGATTGCCTCTTTCAGCTCAGAGTCAGGCATGGCAGGAAAATATATAGTTCTTATGAATGAATAACTTCCAGGGATATATATGACAGACTCTCTGCCAATAATTCCGATTTCCTCGAAAAACCCTCGTAGCTTACGTATGAGGGCTGTTTCCTCAACTCTTTCGGCCGGAGGGATTTCCAAAAGTGCTGCTAAAGATATTTTTTTCCTTGATATTCCCGCAATTTTAATAGAACTGCTTCCGAGGTCTACACCAATAGTTTTTGAACGCCGTATACCTCTGAAAAGATTAATCACAAACATATCCATGTAAAATAATATTCCACAGAGAAGATAAATGCAATTACAATAATGATAGAAAAACTAGGTACTGTTCTATAAGAAAATACTGATATATAGGTCTTTTGTAACATTTTAACAGAAGACTTATTTAGTTTTTCCATTACGTAAGGAACAACTAAAAATAAGGAACACATTAGCAATGAAAGCAGAACAATAAAGGTGGATTTATTTACTATATATATAGCTATACCCTCTTAGTTAAAGCTCTACTTTAACAATATATGAGGTTAAGACTAATTTGTCAAGGTTTTACCGGATTTTATTAATTATATATATTAAATATTTATTTAAAGAAAAACTCCATCTGTTCCAGATGTTCGCCTGGAAAACTTATCGGGTAGTCATTGTTAAAGCAGGCTGCGCAGTAATTTTGGGAATCCGGCACTATTTTAAGTAGCCCTTCTATGCTCAAATATGACAGTGTATCTGCAGTTGTATATTTCCTGATTTCTTCGATAGAATGGCTTGAGGCGATCAGCTCCTGTCTTGTAGGAGTATCAATTCCATAAAAACACGGCATGATCGTAGGGGGAGAGCTTATCCTGAGATGAACCTCTTTTGCTCCGCCTGTCTCTCTCAACATCTTTACAATCTTCTTGCTGGTGGTTCCTCTGACTATTGAGTCATCTATAACAATTAATTTCTTGCCCTCGATCAGTTTTTTTACAGGATTTAGTTTAATCTTGACTCCAAAATGCCTGATGCTTTGCTTTGGTTCAATAAAAGTCCTGCCTATATAGTGGTTTCTTATTAGACCAAAATCGAAGGGTATGTTGGTTTCTTCAGAAAACCCAAGAGCAGCAGGCACACCAGAGTCAGGAACAGGGATGACCAGATCAGCCTGTACGCTTGATTCCCTTGCGAGTTGCCTGCCGAATTCTTTCCTGATATTGTTAACATTCTGGCCGAAAAATATATAGCTATCCGGCCTTGAAAAATAGATAAACTCGAATATACAGAAAGCCATTTTATTGCTTGAAAGCGCTTTCTGAGATATAAGTCCCTTATCATTAATGATAACCATCTCACCGGGCTCGACATCGCGTATATATTTAGCACCTATCAAATCCAGAGAGCATGTCTCAGAAGCGACAATATATGCTCCATCGACCATTCCAATACAGAGAGGCCTGACACCATAAGGATCCCTGACCGCAATAATTTCTTTTTCTCTCAGGATAAGTAAACTGAAGGCCCCGCTGACTTTTTTAAGTGCCTCTATAACCCTCTCATAGAAGTTTTCTCCCTTTGAATGAGCAATAAGATGTACTATAACTTCACTGTCTGATGTTGACTGGAATATCGCACCTTCAATCTCGAGGGATTTCCTTAATTCGTTAGCGTTAACAAGATTGCCATTGTGGGCAATCGCAAGAGAACCGAGAGAAAAGTTGGCAACAATAGGCTGGACATTTTTTAATACGCTGCTGCCAGCGGTAGAATAACGGTTATGCCCGATAGCGATATGGCCATAAAGCTTTTTAATTCTCTTTTCGGTGAAAATATCTGCAACGAGACCAGTGGATTTTTCAACATACATATTCTTGCCATTAGATGAGCATATACCCGCACCTTCCTGCCCCCTGTGCTGAAGAGCATGTAATCCAAGATATGTAAGGTTTGATGCTTCTGGATGGTTAAATACCCCGAATACGCCGCATTCTTCGTGAAACTTATCTGATAAGTCTGAAAAGCATGAAGGATGAATTTCAGGGATAGAATACATTGTTTGAGGGATACGATGTTTTAGTGTTTTGTTTATTTGTAGCCCTTTGGTACCGAATCTTTTTTTGCTTTTTTGATTGCCAATTATAATTGCTTTCTCCCCCGGTTATATCGCTTCTTAATATTAACATAAAGTGGCCCAATATTTGACTTAGAAAATGAATAATTCATAAAAATATATCAGATTCATAAGGACATTTGATAAGACATTTTTTATATGCTAAAATTTAATATAAATCTGGAATCGCAAGGCCATGAAGGCACGAAGGACAGTAGTCCATAAATAATGCTTTCGTGGCTTTTTTTTCGGCGGGGGAAAAGAGGAATAATAATGCATATGGCAGACGCATTACTTTCACCAGAAGTAGGGACGACTTTCTGGGCCGGCTCGTTGGCAGCAATAGCCTACTGTACAAAAAAACTGAAAGAGAGCCTCGATGACAGGCTGATCCCGCTTATTGGGGTAATCGCAGCATTTATCTTTGCAGCACAGATGATTAATTTTACAATCCCCGGAACCGGCTCAAGCGGTCACCTGGGGGGAGGGATGATCCTCGCAATCATTTTAGGCCCATACGCTGGATTTATTGCTATAGCCTCAGTATTAATTATACAGTCTCTTTTTTTTGCGGACGGAGGAATACTTGCGCTCGGATGCAATATATGGAATCTTGGTATATATCCTTGTTTTATCTCATATCCTTTCATCTACAGGGTTATTGTACAAGATAAAAATAATTCTAGAAGGATTCTCATAGCTTCGGTTATAAGCGTAGTTATCGGCATGCAACTTGGAACATTTTCTGTAATCTTCCAGACACTGCTGTCAGGTAAGAGTGAGCTTTCATTTGCTGCGTTTTCCTCTGTTATGCTTCCGATACAACTGGCAATCGGGCTGATAGAAGGTTTTATTACAGCCGGAGTAATCAATTATGTAAGAAGCTTAAGACCGGAAATCCTCGAAAGTGTTTCCGGTATGAAATCCCTGACCCCATGGATATCCTTTAAAAATATTCTTCTGGGCTTTTTGTTTATTACAATAATTACCGGAGGAATACTGTCGTGGTTTTCCTCAAGAAATCCTGACGGACTTGAGTGGTCAATAGTGAAAGTTTTCGGGAATTCTGAGCTGCCAGAGACTGAAAAAGGGATCGCCCGTGTATTAAGAGAGGTACAGGAAAAGACGGCCATCCTGCCTGACTACAGGTTTTCCGCAGGCAATGATACATCCCGGGAAGGTGAACCGGAAGAAGCTGTGAATTATTGGCCTGACATTAAACCCGAAACATCAGTATCCGGCATAACCGGTTCTATAATGGTACTTGTTTTAATATTTATATTAGGAATTGGAATAAAAGCTCTGCGGAAAAAGAAATTTTAGGAGATAAACGGGAAAGGGCAAGAGTATATATGATGAATCAAAACTTGACGCATTGCCTTGTCGGGATGTTTATGCAGAAGGTGATGAAAAGTCATAAGGAATTTAAAACATGATGACTTTTGATAAAGAATATTTTAACCTTGGCTATCTCGACATACTTTCTTATAAAAATACCATCATCCACAGGCTCGATCCCAGGATTAAGTTAATAGTGACTTTTATCTTTATACTAACTGTTGTCTCATTCAATAAATATGAGGTTTCTGGATTAATACCTTTCTTCCTTTTTCCTGTATTGGTTCTTTCATTAGGGGATATACCTGCAAAATTTATCATAAAAAAGATTCTGTTAGTATCCCCTTTTGCGATATTGGTCGGGATATTTAATCCGTTTTTAGATACAACAGTACTGTTCGATAAATATGGTGTTCTTATCTCAGGTGGTTGGATTTCATTCTTGTCAATAATAATTAAATTTTTTCTCACAATAAGTGCTGCAATTCTTTTGATTGCCACAACATCTTTCCCCGGGGTATGCCTTGCCTTACAGAAACTGGGCGTTCCAGAGATATTTGTCTCCCAGCTTCTCTTTCTTTACAGGTATATATTTGTTTTAATGGAAGAGTTGATGAGAATTGTCAGGGCTAGAGACATGAGGGCGTTCGGTAAAAAAGGGAAAGGGGCAAGGATTTTTATAAACTTAATCGGGGTGCTTTTTATCAGAACGGTTGAAAGGTCAGAAAGAATTTATCAGGCAATGCTTTCAAGGGGATTCAGCGGGAGAATTGAGACGTCTAAAAGATACAGAATTTCCAGGGCCGATATTATCTTTGTAATAATTACACTGATGGCTTTCTACCTATTCAGGAAATATAACATTAGTTGGATGTTCGGTAATATGGAAAAATGGGTAATGTAAACCCCGTTAGAAGGTTTAAATGGACTTTATACTCCACAATTTCTGTTCTGCTGAAGAACAGGGCTTCTAACGGGGTAAACAGGGGACATCATGAGTCACCATATTGTTGAATTGAAGGATGTATATTTCAGTTATCCTGACGGGACCTTAACACTCAAGGGCATATCGTTCAGGATTATTCATGGGGAGTCGGTAGGGATTGTAGGAGAAAACGGTGCGGGAAAATCTACTTTACTCATGCATATGAATGGATATCTGATGCCTTCGAGCGGAGCAATTACTATAGGGGATTTGCAGCTTATTAAAAGGACAAGACCAGAGATAAGAAAAAAAGTCGGTGTGGTATTTCAAAATCCGGATGACCAGCTTTTCATGCCCACGGTATTCGATGATATAGCCTTTGGGCCTCTTAATCTTGGATTGAGTGCTGATAAAGTCCAGGAAAGGGTATATTATGCACTACAAACTGTTGGCTGTCTTGAGTTAAAAGATAAACCCCCGCATCATCTTTCGAGCGGGCAGAAGAGAGCAATTTCAATAGCCTCAGTCATTGCAATGCAACCGGATATACTTATAATGGATGAACCGGCATCGGATCTTGATCCTAAATCGAGAAGATACCTTATTCACATGCTGAAAGACTTTAAACATACCAAGATAATAGCATCTCATGACCTTGATTTAATTCTGGATGTCTGTGAAAGGTGCATGGTAATAAAAGAGGGCAGCATAGTTGCTGACGGCCCTACAGAGAAGATTCTGTCTGACAGGACCTTGCTCGAGGCGAATAGTCTTGAGCTGCCTCTGTCTTTACAGAGAGTGCATTTATGATTCTAAATTAGGCTCTTGAGGGAATTGTGTGGCTTATGGCTTGTAGAGGGGTCAGGAGTTAAAGGTTAAAGGGTTCAAGGATCCGAGGGGTCTAGGGTTCGAGTGAAAGAATTAAAACCAAAATGCATTTTTTGGGTTATTCTTTTTTAAATTTTAATCTCACTTGAATCCTCGAATCCTTGGACCCTAGAATCCCGAACAGGGACTTTATGTTTTTTTGCCAACTAAATTAAGGAGAAACCTTAATTATTTCAATTAACTTAAGGAACACAATATGGATGATCTGGAGAAACTGAAGCACCTGCTGGAGCACTGGGCAGAACATAATAAAGACCATGCAAAGACATATCTTGATTGGTCAGAGAAGGCCGATGCATCAGGGAAGAAAGAATTAGCCAGGATTTTAAAAGAGATAGCTGATGAAACAGAGAGGTTAGAGGGGCTTTTTATAAGGGCCAGAAGTTTACTTTTATAAAGTTTCATGTAGTAGGTATTATATTTGAGAGGATTGTGGCGATGAAAATAATAAGCAGAAAGTCTGTTTGGGAAGGAAAGTTTCTCAAGACTGCTCTTGTCAGATACATAGTTTCCCCAAGCAAACGGGAATCGCTATTAAATTCAGCGAGCAGCCTTGACATCAGCGAGTCAGACATCCCCGGTGAGGGACAAGAGGTAAACGGAAAAATCAGGGACTGGGAATACGTTGAAAGGGTCAACTGTAGCGGGATTATTGCAGTTGTCGCTTTTACAGACGATGGTGAAGTTTTAATTATAAGGCAATTTCGTCCACCCATAAATGGATATGTTATTGAACTGCCGGCAGGGCTTTGTGATATCGGGGAGTCCATAGAGAATGCAGCAGAGAGGGAACTGATAGAAGAGACCGGTTACTCAGCAGGAAGGATGAAGTTTTTAATCAAAGGTCCGATGTCTTCCGGCTCTTCCTCTGAAATGCTAAATGTATTTGTTGCAACTGATCTCAACTTTGTAGGAGTAGGGAAAAGAGATGAGACAGAAGACATACAGGTTATGAAGGTGCCATTAAATAAATTAACTTCCAGGCTGTTTGAACTCCAGGAAGCAGGAAATTATATAGACTTGAAAATCTACGGGCTGGTTGAATTGGCAAAAAAGGCAATCTGATCAGAATAGCACTTAGTTTTTGATTTCCAGTTTCTTAACAGACCCAAGCTCTGACAGGGATTGGACAACATCATTTATCGATATATCATCTCTGGCTGATACTGTGAATACGCATGTCTTTTCTTTCTTGGGGAATTCAATTTCGTATCCAAGTCTGCTTATTTCAAATCCTCGATCTTTGAAAATTGAAGTTATTGCTTCTTCATCACATGTTTCTTCCATAACCATTTTTATATGCTTGAAAGTCAATCTAGGGATTCTTGCTTCAAAAATACGGAGAACCCAGAGAGAAAAAAACGTTATAATAAATCCAGTAATTCCAGCAATATACTGACCTGCCCCAATCGAAAGACCGATTGCAGCAACAATCCATATGCAGGCTGCGGTTGTAAGCCCAAGTATGGTAAAGCCGGTCTTGAGTATCACACCAGCACCCAGGAACCCTATACCAGTCATTGCTCCTGCAGCTATTCTGGTAGGGTCAAACCTCACAAAACCTTTATCTAAAGTGCTTTGAGCGTAATAATTCTCAGATATTATCATTAGAAGCACACAAGCGACACAGACAAGTAGTTGTGTCCTGAACCCTGCAGGCCTTCCATGGGCCTGACGTTCAAACCCTATAATGCCGCCGAGCAGTGCTCCGAGCAGCAGTCTGATTATTATTTCATAAGGAGCAAGCATACTTATTTATTTTGATTATACTAGATAACGATATAATATTCACAACTCTATTAATACCTTGTAAAATTTTCTCTTTCCTACCTTTATGGTATGTTCACCTTGAGGAACATACGTGCCTGGTTCAAATACAGTTTTTTCATTTAGTTTTACCCCCCCCTGTTTAATCAGTCTAATTGCCTCGCTTGTGCTTTTAGTCAGACCGATTTCTTTCATTGTCTGGGGAAGCCAATTAATATTAGGTCGTTTAGAGATTGAAACTTTTGCTACGGGAAGTGTCAGTTCAGCAGTTGCTTTTGTCTGTATTTTCATATATTCTTTCATTGCCTTTTCTGCTTTTTTTAAGCCATGGTATCTTGTAATTATCTCCATTGCAAAATCATTCTTTGCCTTTAAGTCGTCTAGTGAACCATCTTGTTCTTGTTTTTTGAGAGAGTTAAGTTCTTCAATGGTAATATGGCTTAGGAGTTCATAGTAACGTATTATTAATTCACGGGGTATTCTCATGATTTTCGGAAACATGCCGGTTGCTTCCCCTGTAGTTTTATCAATTTTAAAAGGAGGTTCATCTATACCTATATAATTACCGGAGCTCTTGCTCATTTTTTCTACACCATCAAGCCCCTCAAGCAGGGGCATCATAATTACAGCCTGCTCTTCCATCCCCATCCTTCTCTGCATTGTCCTTCCCATAAGCAGATTGAATTTCTGGTCAGTACCTCCAAGCTCTATGTCAGCCTTCAGGGCAACTGAGTCATAAGCCTGAAAAAGGGGATAGTAGAACTCAAGAATGGTTATATCCTGCTGACTTTTAAACCTTTTTTTGAAGTCATCCCTTTCGAGCATCCTTGCAACAGTCTGCATAGTCCCCAATCTGACAAGCTCCATACTGTCCATTTTGCTGAGCCATTTACTGTTGAATAATATCCGGGTTTTTTCCGGATAAAGAATTTTAAACACCTGTTTTTTATAGGTCTCTGCATTCTTCAGCACTTCTGCTTTTGTCATAGGCTTTCTTAATTCAGACCTGCCTGATGGGTCGCCTATTATCCCTGTGAAATCGCCTATAAGAAAGATGACCTCATGCTCAAGTTCCTGGAACTGGCGCATCTTCTCGAGAAGGACTGTATGCCCCAAGTGTATATCAGGTGCTGTAGGGTCAAACCCTGCCTTGATTTTCAGTGGAGAATTATTTTTATAGGATTTCTCGAATTTCTGCAGCAGTTCATTTTCAGTGATTATCTCGACTGTGCCCCGTTTGATAATCTCGAGTTGCTTTTCGGGTGATAACATTGAAATTATCATAACCTCTTGAGGCGATGACAGTCAATTTGTAAATGAGAAAAGAATCTTGTAGTAAACAGGGATAGCTGATATTATTTAACTCATGAAAACATTGGTTACAGGAGGAGGAGGAGACTGAAAATATCATGAAGAGCTATCGCAAAGAGTTGTGGTTTGAGGTGCAGAAACGCCGGGCGTTCATAAATATCACCCCCGAGGTCGAGAAATGCCTCAAGGAAAGCGGCATTAAAGAGGGCCTTGTGCTTGTTAATGCAATGCATATTACCGCATCAGTTTTTATTAACGATGACGAGTCAGGATTGCATCATGACTACGATGTATGGCTTGAGAAACTCGCACCGCATGAACCTGTCTCCCAATACCGCCATAATGTCGGGGAAGATAATGCTGATGCACATATGAAACGCCAGATAATGGGAAGAGAGGTTGTTGTAGCTGTTACCAAAGGAAAGCTGGACTTCGGGCCATGGGAGCAGATTTTTTATGGAGAGTTTGACGGAAGAAGAAAAAAAAGGGTTCTTCTTAAGATTATCGGTGAATGATAAACCTGGCCCTTAAATCTTATGCTCAAAAAACTCCTTTATATATTTTTGATCTTAACAATATGCACGGATCTTGCCGGAGCAGTTGAACTTCTTCAATATAACGGTCCTGGAATTATCATCAGATACGAACCTCCCCTTGAAAATGCTGCAAAAAAAATATCAGCAGCTTATCCAGAGATCAGGAACATGATCGAGGATAAAATTGGATGGAGGCTGGAATTCATCCCCAGAGTTATATTAATCCATCAAAGAGACATGTTTAGGAGGATGGCTCAAAATGATCTTATCACAGCCTTTGCCGTACCGGGGAAAAACCATATTGTTATGGATTATTCAAAATTGGACAGGAAACCCTATGATCTTCAGGAAACCTTTGAACACGAGTTATACCACTTGCTGCTTCATCATCAGATCAGTGCCCAGAGTATACCTAAATGGCTTGATGAAGGAGTTGCCCAATGGGCAAGCGGTGGAATTGCCGATATCATGAACCCCGGCGGAAAAGATATTTTGAAACAGGCTGTACTCTCAGAGAACCTGCTACCTTTAAAAGACATTACGCTTAGATTTCCCGGGCATTCAAGGGGGTTGCTGCTTGCATACCAGGAGAGTAAAAGCGTCGTTGAATTTATTGTGCATGAATACGGTGAGGAGAAGCTGCTTTCTATTTTAAACAGCCTTAAAGAAGGAAAATCAGTTGAAAAGTCTGTAAGTGAGAATCTGTCCATAGAGTTGAATATGCTTGAGCAGAATTGGCAGCAGAGTCTTAAGAGAAAATATTCGTGGATGTCTTACTTTGCAAACCGTATTTACTGGATTATTTTCTTTGCAGCTGCACTTGTAACACTAATAGGTTATTTGAGGTTCAGAAGAAGGCTGAAAAAATACAGGGACGAGGAAGAAGACAGTATTTTAAATGAAGGAGATGATATATAGCGGCAATAGAAATGGATGGAGAAATACTGGAAAAGTCAGCATATTATATTGCACTCTTCACTATAGTTGGTGTTCCACCGGGGATTCTGTTATGGTTTCTGATACACCCATTTGTAAATTGGTGGCGCAAAGTGGGCCCCGTCATAACATATTTAGCTGTAACCCCTGTACTGGTTTTGATAGGAACAGCGATCTATCTAAATCGTAATCCCATGCTCAATATTCATTTTGGTGTTAGTATACCTTTAGCTGTTATAGCCGTGCTCTTTTTTATTGCAGGGATTTACATCGGTTTGCTACGCATACGGTATCTTGCGCTTTCTGTGATGCTGGGAGTTCCTGAGGTTTCTAAGGGCGGTGAGCCGGGAAAGCTCGTCACAGATGGCATATACGGGAGGGTGCGACACCCCCGCTATCTTGAGATTGGATTTATACTTGCTGCGATCGCTCTGTTCGTTAACTATCTGGCTGTCTACCTCCTGTTTGTTGCATATATTCCCGTAATATACTTAGTTGTCCTGCTTGAGGAACGAGAGCTAAGGGAGCGGTTTGGCAGCGCGTATGAAGAGTACTGTAATAAGGTGCCGCGCTTCATGCCCAGGTTGCGATAGCATAAGAGGTTAACACAAGAAATGAGTTTCAGTATAAAAATAGTTGTTGGATTAATTAGTTGGACATATTCCTCTCGCTCCCTAGAGGGAAATTTTTACCCGTCACATAACTCATTCGCTCGAATTTTTAAACTCGTCCCGAAGTTTCGGGACTCAGACAGTAAAAATTCGGTCGATTCGACACGCTTATTTCGCCATGACGGGTGCCAAAAATTTCCCTATGTCCGCTCAAGAAACATGCCCAACTATACAACATGTATGTTTGATCTAAAAGCATTTCTTGGGTTAACCCTAAAAATGCATTTCAGTATAAAAAAAGCAGGTGTATGTGCAGAAAAAGTCTTTACCATCACCACCTTTGTAAGTCCTCTCAATACCCGATTGCCTTTACGTTATCATATAAAAGGATCTGTATTAATAAGTAGCAGATTGTGATTTGTAAAGATTTTTCTGCATGTATACCTGCTTCAGACACATTTTCTGGGTTAGCAGATAAATGAATGTCATTTATATAGATTACTCTGAAAAATATTATTCGGGTATAGCCAAAGCACCCGTGCCTGATAAACGTACAGGGAAGTTTGTCCAGATAAGGAACAGTAACACAGAATATCTTGTTTTCTCCCCGAAGGAATTTACACGATACCATGCAGATCTTGTGGAGCAGTTTTGTTTAGAGAAAGGAATAGACGGGTTCCATAATGTAGAGAGAAAACGTTTCGATATACATGATCCTGAATGGATTATTGTTGGTGGAGGCAAGTTTGAAATAGATGAGACGCAAAAGTACATATATTTATATGACAACTCTATGGCTTACGGGAGATTTGATTCAAAGGGGCTTAAGGAAAAGATTCATTTGATAAAAGGGATGTCAGATTTTAAGATTAAGATTGAATAAAAGATTCGTTTAATTGCCTTCCTGAAGGTATCGAAAAATTAATTTTTTCGCAACAGCTGCATTTTTTCCTAAATGCATTTTTTGTTAATAAGTCGGGAGGTTTTCGCCGGTCTATCATCATAACTCCCTGACTTCCGGCGAAAAAAAGCCGCTCTCATACCATGTCATCTCGGTACCCGAAAAAAATTTATGAATTATCTGGATTAACTATTTAACTTTTCTGATTTATACTAAATGTAATGGTGTGGTGTAGGGGAAGGAATTTACTGATACAAACATGAAAAATCTCATCTCATCCGGCGAGCAAATTGCTGAACAATTTATGCGGCCTTTCAATCGATTTTTCCATAAAGAGGCCTCAAGTAGTATCCTGCTGCTTTCTTCCACCGTTATTGCTCTTGTATGGGCAAATTCACCATTCTCTCCACTATACTATTCCTTCTGGCATACCAAGCTTTCCCTGACCATCGGACCCTATTCCATAAGCAAGGATCTTCTTCACTGGATTAATGATGGCATAATGGCCTTCTTCTTTTTCACTATAGGTCTTGAAATAAAGAGAGAAATTCTCGTTGGAGAGCTCTCTTTGTTTAGGAAGGCCATTCTTCCTGCTGCTGCAGCATTCGGGGGTATGCTCTTCCCTGCCCTTATTTTCCTTATCATTGGTCATGGCACAGCAGCGGTGAAAGGCTGGGGAATCCCAATGGCAACAGATATTGCCTTTGCCATTGGTGCACTGGCACTCTTGGGCCAAAGGATTCCGCTTGGACTCAGGGTATTTCTCTTAGCCTTTGCAATCGCCGATGACCTGGGTGCAGTTCTGGTAATCGCGCTCTTTTATACGAAAACGATTTCATGGAATTATCTTCTCATCAGCCTGCTCTTCGTCGGAGGACTCGCACTGGCCAATTTTCTATGGATTCGGCGAACGCTTGTATATGCATTTCTCGGCATTGGTCTCTGGCTGGTGATTCTCGGCTCCGGAGTCCATGCAACGATAGCGGGAATAGTGGTAGCAATGTTCATCCCGGCACGGGGCAAGTATGATACGGACAGATTCATAGCTGAAGTCGGCACGATCCTTAACGAGTTTAAATGCGGGCCGTCCGGGTGCGGTTATTCAATCCTTCTCAATCAGGATCATCTTAATGCAGTTCAGTCCATTGAGCTTGCTGCACATCATGCTGAGACACCTTTGCAGCGTCTTGAACATTCCCTTCATCCCTGGGTTGCCTTTGGCGTGATTCCGCTCTTTGCCCTGGCAAACGCGGGCGTGACTATCACTGCAACTAATATATTCAACGCCATGACGTCACCGTTGACACTTGGCATCGCTATCGGCCTTCTTCTGGGAAAACCTTTAGGAATCACGCTGTTTTCCTATCTTTCCGTTAAAATAGGAATGGCATCGCTGCCTTCCGGTGTAAAATGGTCTCACATTATCGGGGCAGGAATCCTGGGGGGTATTGGGTTTACAATGTCGCTCTTTATTATGAGCTTGAGCTTTACAGAAGACATTTTACTCGACCTGTCAAAACTCGGCATACTTGCCGGCTCTCTTATATCGGGCATTCTAGGTCTTGCCTTTCTTAGAACGATCTCAAATACAGAAACACAGAAAGAGGATAAAATATCAAAGCATCAAAGTTGACACTTTTCCTTGCCGCAAAAGAAAGCCTTCCTGTGTGAAAGAACAATGATTAAAAGTTAAAAAGGCCTATAGAATAAAAAATTATTGACACGTTCTTTTAATATGTATAGGCTTAGAATAATGTTGATTCCTTTAATAACTAACACAAACGATTATGAAAGATAGCGATAAAACAGAAGATCAAATTGTAAACAGCGAATTAGACAAACTAAGACAACAGATTACCGGATTTGAAAGATCAATAACAGAGTTTAATCAGGAGAATGAGGAACTAAAAAGGTCTGTAAAATTCCATAATAAAATATTTGATAGCATTTTAGACCCATTTGTAATTCTGGACAGTAATTACAGAATCATAAGGGTCAATGAGGAATATTCAAAGATGAAAAACATCCCTATTCAGGAACTGATAGGAAGGAAATGCTATGAAATAACACAAAAGAGAACAAGTGTATGTGATAATTGCATAGTTGAAAAAACATTTCGATCAGGAGACCCCTTTGCAAAAGAGAAGCAAGCGATTTTCACAGAAAGTCCAGAAGTGTGGGTTGATATTCATACTTACCCAATTTACGATGATGAAGGCAACATATCTCATGTTATTGAGTATGTTCGAGACATTACTATGCATAAGCAGTTGGAAAGGGAACTGCGATCTGTGTCACTTACAGATGAACTTACAGGTCTTTACAATCGAAGGGGATTCTTTACTCTGGCCGAACAGCAGTTGAAGTTGGCCAACCGTTATAAGATAGGAATATTTATGCTTTATGCCGATATTGATAATCTCAAGAAAATTAATGATACATGGGGTCACAGGGAAGGTGACCTTGCATTAATTGAAACAGCCAATCTCCTTAAGGAAAATTATAGAGAATCCGACATTATTGCACGTATTGGCGGGGATGAGTTTGTGGTTATTCCGGTAGGGACCTCATCAGACAGTGTCGAGATTATTATTGCCCGTTTTCAAAAAATCCTTGATAATTACAATAAAACAATAAATCGCATCCACAAGTTGTCTGTAAGTGCTGGAATAGCTTTGTACGATCCAGTGATTCCCTGTTCTCTTGATGAACTTCTGGCTCAGGCGGATAAAATGATGTACGGAATAAAAAGAGCGAAGACATAATACCATCAAATTAGATGCTAAGAAATCCCTCACCCACGCTTTTTAAGTTATAAAAAAGTAAGGAGTAAGGAGTGAAAAGTAAGGAGTAAGGAGTAAGCAGTAGGCACTGAAGGGCAAGGAGAAGGGTGCAGGGCGAACCCTTTGACAGGCTCAGGACTAACAAAGTAAGAAGTAAGGAGGAGGCAGTAAAAAAGAACGCCATGCGCCATGCGAAGAGTAAACGGGCGTCGTTACCGTAACCGTAAGACGTAACCTCTTGCGCTATACGCGAGGCGCTTTGCGGTTACTTGCCTGCTCCAAATGCATTTTGAAATGTGTTAGTATATTTCTGAAAATTAAAGAATAAATCTGGAACTGGAATATGAAAAAGATCGCCATAACAATGGGAGACCCTGGCGGGGTTGGTTCTGAAGTAATTATAAAATCACTTTATGGTGCTGAAATAAATGAATACTGCATACCGATAGTTATTGGCGACAGAAGTGTTATGGATGAAGCGATAAAGTCTCTTAACCTGTATATTAGACTGAACATTATAAATTCGCCGGAAGAGTCTGCCCCCTCTCCCGGAGCTATGGAATTAATCGATATGGGAGAGCTTAATGATTTTAAAAAGGGTGAAGCTACGGCTTCCGGCGGCAAGGCATCAGCAAGTTATATAAAGAAAGCTGTTGAGCTTGCAATGGACAGTACAGTTGATGCTATCGTTACAGGCCCGATTTCAAAAGAGGCTTTGAAAATGGCAGGGTTCCATTGGCAAGGCCATACAGAGATGATCGCCGAACTTACAGGAACAAAAGAGTATGCAATGATGCTTGTTGGGGGGCTGTTAAGAGTCATACTTGTGACAATACATACTTCTATCAGAAGTGTACCCAATATGATAACAAAAGAGAATGTGCTAAAGAGCATTCGTCTTGCGAAAAAGGCATGCGATATGATGGGCATCAACAATCCAAGGATAGCCGTGGCAGGGTTGAATCCTCATGCAGGTGAATCAGGAATTTTTGGAGAGGAAGAGGTCAAAGAGATAAAACCCGCTGTTGATGAGGCGGTAAAAGAGGGTTTTCCTGCAGAAGGGCCAATTCCTCCTGATACAGTCTTTTTCAAAGCATACAGAGGTGAGTTCGATATTATTGTCTGTATGTACCATGACCAGGGGCTTATTCCTCTTAAAATGATTGCGTTTGATGAAGGGGTGAATGTGACAATTGGACTGCCTATTATCAGAACATCTCCTGACCATGGAACTGCATATGATATTGCATGGAAAGGCAAGGCCAATCCATTTAGTTTCATCGAAGCTATAAAATTAGCATCAAGATTGAGAATATGAATGGTAAAAAGGCGTCTTGGGCAGCATTTCCTCTATGACACTTCAATTCTAAAAAGGATTATCCAGGCTGCAAGGCTTTCTCCCTGGGATTTAGTTGTTGAGATTGGCGCGGGGACTGGAAGACTCACAAAAATGCTCGCAGAAAAGGTAAAAAAAGTCATAGCCATAGAACTTGATGATGAGTTGTTTGAAAGATTGAAGATAGACCTAAAGGGATTTGAAAATGTAGAATTAATACACTGTGATGTCCTGAAATTCCCTTTTGAAAATATTGATAAGTTTAAGGTCGTAGGAAACGTCCCCTACTATATCACAACCCCGATAATTTTCAGGCTTCTCGATGCAAAAGAGATGTTGATGACAATGACCCTGACAATTCAGAAAGAGGTTGCCGAGAGGATTGTTGCAGGACCAGGGGGGAAAGATTACGGAGTACTTTCAATAATGGTTCAATATCATGCAGAGCCTGAATTAGAATTCATTGTAAGCAGAGAAGCCTTCAGACCGGTGCCCAGGGTTGATTCAGCCGTTGTGCATATTAAAATACTGGAGGGTCCTACTGTGGACGTAAAAGACGAACAACTGTTTTTCAGAGTTGTTAAAACTGCATTTTTACAGCGGCGGAAGACCCTTGCAAACTCATTAAAGAGTTTTGGCAGAGATATCAAAGAGATATTGATAAAGTCTGGTATAGATCCTAAAAGAAGGCCGGAGACATTAAGTAGTGAGGAGTTTGCACGACTCGCAGACTTTCTGGCAAAACCTTAGGTTTATGATGTCGACTCTCCTAAAAAAGTAAGGAGTAAGGAGTGAAAAGTAAGGAGTAGGAAGTAGGCAGTAAAAAAGAACGCCATGCGCCAAGCGAAAAGTAAACGGGCCTCGTAACCGTGACCGTTAGACGTAACCTTTTAGTTTTCAAAAAGAGTAAAAAATAAGGAGTAAGGAGTAAGGAGTAAATAGAACGCCCTGTGCCCAGCCTTTTGTAACAGATTTTTTAAATTACTTTTCCGGCAACCAAATGGGAGAAGAACAAAATGGTTAAACCTCAGAGTTTGTTTGCACGTGCTAATGTCAGAACAGTTACATCTTCAGCACCTGCTTTAAGGAGTTCTTTTGAGCATTCATTAGATGTTGTACACGTGGTCATTACATCGTCTACCAACAAAAGTTTCATCCCGGAGAAATTTCTCTCAGCCCTGAAAGCGCCCTTGAGATTTGATATTCGCTCTTTTGCTGACAGGCCGATCTGAGGAGGTGTTTCAATCCTTTTTACCAGACCGTCTAATATAAGTGGAATTTTGGTATTATCAGTGAGAATTTTTGAAAGAAGAAGTGATTGATTGAATCCACGATCTCTGAGCACCATTATACTTAAAGGGACAGGTATTATTGCATCAATCCCTTTCATGTCAAATTCGAGAAGAAATTTTCCCAGCGGCCGGCAAAGCCTCTTTATACCATAAAACTTAAACAAATTTATTGCAGTTGCAAGCACCCCGTCATACAGACTGAAACTCATTGCCTTCGAAAATGCAGGCGGTTTTTTCAGGCATTCAGAACATAGCCCGGAGTATTCAGATGCAAAAGGGGCAGCACATATGTTACATGAGGGGCCGGAATATCTTTTGATTCTGGACCAGCAGCGAGTGCACAAAGGGGCGTAAATAAAGTTATCTGTAGTCTTCTCGCATGAAGGGCACTTCGAAGGATACAGATAGTTGATTATTTTTGCAATCAGGCTAAAATTACCAGTGAAGCTCCGCATTTCCCGCATTTAGGTACCTGGGACATTTTTGTCCTTTTAACCTTGTTTTTTACACCGCATTTTGAACAGTTAAGGATTAAATAATCAGAAGAGGTTGATTCGGTTGTTTCATCAGTTTTTGTTTTAGCAACTGTTTCGGGTTTGACCTCTTCATCAGGAGGTTTTGTCTGGTCACCGGATGAAAGAGAATTAATGAATTTAATGTAATATGAATCTACATCAATAAGCTCGACGCCCATTCCATTTTTAAGAGCCGCAATAGATGTTTTAATAGACCTTATAACCCTGCCTTTTAGCTTTGAATTTGTGCCGTCAGGCAGATAAACTGTTATATAAAGTATAGTTCCTTTGCTAAAAGCATGATTAGTTCTTATAAAAAGTCCGTTTAAGGAGAGGTCACTTGATATGGCTCTATAGTTTTTATTTTCTGCAGAGAATTCTATCTCAAGACGTTTAATGATTCTATGGTGCTTTCTTCTAGTTTTCAAAACTGGTCTTTGAGCATTATGAATTCATCTCTTTTCTGCCCGGTTGATATTATGTGTACCTTAACACTTACAAGTTCTTCAATCCTTTTTATATAAGCCTGTGCCTGAACCGGCAGCTTTTTGAATTCTTTTAATCCGACGGTGCTTTGCTTCCATCCTTCAAGTTCTTCATAGACCGGAGTGCAATTTTGGAATAAACTTAAATCCTTGGGAAAATCTTTATAGATTTTACCCCTGTATTTATATGAAGTGCATATTTTTATTTTATCTAAATCATCAAGGATGTCGAGCTTTGTTATGGCAATTCCTGAAAAACCGTTTATCCTTGAAGAGTGTCTCAAAATTACTGTGTCAAGCCATCCGCACCTTCTCGGTCTTCCAGTGGTTGCTCCGAATTCACCGCCTTTTGCGCGAAGTTCTTCTCCTGTTGGGCCAAGTATCTCGGTAGGGAAGGGTCCTCCTCCAACCCTGGTCGTGTATGCCTTTACAATACCCAAGACTCTCGATATTGTAGTGGGTCCGATGCCGAGTCCTGTACATGCACCCCCGGCAGTAGAATTCGACGAGGTCACATAGGGATATGTACCGTGATCAATGTCAAGAAGAGTTCCCTGTGCACCTTCTAATAATATATTTTTCCCTTCCGAGATAGCGTCATTTATTACAATGTCAGTATCTGCAATATATTTTTTCAGTTTTTTGCCGTATTCCGTGAGGTCGTTAAAGATTTTCCGGGCATTGAAACCTGGAGAGTCATAAAGGTTTTTCATGAGAAAATTAATATTTTTAAGATTTGACTGTATCTTTACATTGAGTGTATCAGGAAAAAGTAGGTCTCCAACCTTTATCCCTGTTCTTGCTATTTTGTCAACATATGTAGGGCCTATTCCTCTGCCCGTTGTTCCTATGGATTTTTTGCCCTTTAGTTTTTCGCTTGCCTTGTCAAGAGCTATGTGGTAGGGCATTATCATATGGGCATTTTTGCTGAGAAGAAGGTTTGCGGATATTTTTATTCCTCTTTTTTTAAGTTCGTTTATTTCCTGTAATAATGAAGCCGGCTCTATAACTACACCATTACCGATAATACAGGTAGTATTTCTGTGAAGTATTCCAGAAGGAATTAGGTGCAGGATGAATTTTTCATTGTTAATAACAACAGTGTGTCCTGCATTATTGCCTCCCTGATACCTTGCAACTATATCTGCCTTTTTTGTGAGGGAGTCGACAATCTTTCCCTTGCCTTCATCTCCCCACTGAGCCCCTACAACAATTACAACAGGCATTTTACCCCTCTCTTATAATGCTAAATTTAAAAGATTATATAAAGGTTTTTTAAAGACCCATTGACCCCTTCATATACATTTTGCATCAGAGACTTATCTTTTTTACAGATAAAATATTTGGCAATTCTTTTATCTGTTCAATTATTTCAGGAGACGGAGGTGTATCGATGCTGACTACAGAAATAGCCTTCCCCCCAGCGGTTTCTCGCCCAAAATGCATCCTTGCTATGTTTATCTTGTTGTTGCCTAACAATGTTCCGATATTTCCTATAACACCGGGTTTGTCGTTATTATAAATTAAAAGCAGTTCACCATCTGGCACTATTTCAACCTTAAAATTATCTATAAGTACAATACGAGGGTCTATTTTACTGAACAGGGCACCGGCAAGATAAATCTCCTTGTCTTTTGCTTTTATCCTCAGTGCTATCATATTCTGATAGTCACCGGCATCATCACTTTTAGTCTCTTTTATCTCTATGCCCCTCTCTTTGGCAATATAAGGGGCATTAACAAAATTGACAGTTTCCAAAAGTATAGGCGCAAGGAATCCCTTAATAGCTGCTATTGTCACCGGTGCCGTATTGATTTCAGATGCATCACCCCTGAATTCAACTGTAATTTCGGTAACGCCTCCTTCAAAGACTTGGGAGGAAAATCCGCCTATTTTTTCAGCAAGGTTAATATATGGCTGAAGGCGGTGAATCTGGTCACTCGGAATAGATGGAAAATTCACGGCATTGCTGATTGTTCCATTAATCAGATAGTCAGCAACCTGCTCAGAAACAGCAGTTGCAACATTTTCCTGAGCCTCTTCTGTAGAGGCACCGAGATGAGGGGTACATACAAAATTATCAAGTGTAAACAGGGGGTTGTTATTGTCAGTTGGTTCTTTTTCGAAAACATCAAGGGCTGCACCCGCAACTTTCCCGTTCTTTATAGCTTCATAAAGATCACTTTCTTTTATAATACCACCTCTTGCACAGTTGATAATCCTGACCCCTTCCTTCATTTTGCTTATGGTTTTGGAGTTAATAAGCCCCCTGGTTTCTGTTGTCAACGGGGCATGTATAGTAATAAAATCAGACTGTGAGAAAAGTTCATCAATAGAGACTTTTCTTATGCCTGTTTCCTCTGCCGTGTATTCACTCAAGAAAGGATCATATGCAATAACATTCATTTGAAGTCCCTGTGCCCTCTTTGCAACATGTGACCCTATATTTCCAAGCCCGATGATACCTAATGTTTTATTGAGAAGTTCTACACCCATAAATTTTTTCTTTTCCCACTTTCCTGATTTCATAGATAATGTTGCCTGAGGGATCAACCGGGCAACAGCAAAAAGCAGCGCTATGGTATGCTCTGCTGTTGTGATTGTATTGCCGCCCGGGGTATTCATAACCACAATGCCTTTTTTTGAGGCCGAGATCTTGTCAACATTGTCAAGCCCTGAACCGGCTCTGCCGATGACTTTCAGTTTTGATGCCGCCTCTATGATTTCAGCTGTTACTTTTGTGGCTGAACGTATTATGAGACCGCTGTATTCTCCAATACATGCCTTAAGTTCTTCAGGCTTCATGCCTGTTTTAACATCCACTTCGAGGCCAGCTTTTTTCAATATTTCAATGCCCTTGGGCGAAATATTGTCACTTACCAGAACTTTCATTAATTGTAATCCTCCTAGACCATTAATAGTTCCTGGGCGACAGCGACCCCTGTTCCGAGCTTCAAAGGGTACCCCATACCTTTCAGTACCATTTCAACAGCAGCTATGGCTGTAATTATGTCAAATGTACCAGCATATCCGAGATGCGCGATCCTGAAGATTTTGCCCCTGGCAGATCCCTGTCCTCCCGCTGCGGTAACACCATATTTACCCCTTAGATTCTTATAAATTTCCTGTCCGTCAATACCCTCAGGTGCAAGTATCGCAGTAACGGAGTTGCTTGGGGACTCTTTTGTAAACATCTCAAGACCGAGTGACTTTACAGCCTCCCTTGTAGCATGTGCAAGTTTTGTATGCCGATTGAATACGTTTTCCAGACCTTCTGCTTTCAGCATCTTCAGACTTTCATTAAGACCAATTATAAGCGTTACAGGGGAGGTGAAATTCGTCTGGTTTTTTGAGAGGGATTCACGTTCTTTCTTTAAGTTGAAATAGTATCTCGGTGATTTTGATTTGTCAGCAAATCCCCACGCCTTTTCACTTATACCTATGAAAGCAAGTCCGGGCGGAAGCATAATCCCTTTCTGTGAGCCGCCTATCATTACGTCTATTCCCCACTCATCCATCCTAAGGTCATGAGCAACAAGAGCAGAGATTGCATCGACAATAAGTATGGTATTTTTATATTTCTTCACGATTGCAGCAAGGGTTTTAATGTCATGATACACACCTGTTGATGTCTCTGATGCCTGGACAAAAACCCCTTTGATTGAAGGATCTTTCTTAAGAGCTTTTTCGACTTCTTCAGGATTGACAGAATATCCCCATTGAATCTTAATTTCGTCAACATCAAGATTATATGCCCTGCATATTTCTGTCCATCGTTCTCCGAATTTGCCAGCATTTATAACGAGCGCCTTATCTCCGGGGTTGAAAAAATTATTTACTGCCCCAACCATTCCGCCTGTACCTGTTGAACAGATAATGAGAACATCATTTTTTGTCTGATATAGCAATTGAAGACCTTTCTTGGCTTCATCAAGTACCGGAAGAAAGTCAGGAGATCTATGATGTATTATCGGCATTGCCATTGCCAAAAGTGCCTCTGGAGGAACCGGAGTTGGCCCAGGGGCTAGAAGATAATATTTTAACATTTACAACCTCCTTCGTTGATAATTTAGGGATTAATTTTCTGTGGATTGGTCAAATCTGACAGGTAAATTATTAATCCCTAATACAGAACCCCGAAGCTGTATTGAATTTGAAAATTATCATTGGATCTAACTGTTTGTCAAGAACAGTGTTTTCCCCCTTTTAAATAGATGTCCGCTATTTAGGGCGGAGCCCAGCAAGACCTTTCAGTCATTTGCCCCGTTTAGAAAGTATTGATATTTTCTTCTAACGGCGTATACCTTATAAATTAGCATAATTAAAGAGATCCCTTAAAGAACAATTATAACAATCCTAGCTTTCTTACGGGGTTTACAACATCTTAACCAGACTATTATAATTAAATATCGTGAAAAATAAAATAAGTACAGGAATTATCGTTTTATTTATAGGAATTCTTCTGGGCGGCATTTCATATTATTTTTTGGGGGAAATCACAAGGCCACAGAAGAGTTATGTGCCAATAAGAGAGCCAAGTGTCCCAAAACAGATTATCGAAACCAGCAAGGCTTTTTCCGAGATAGCAGATGCTATTTCCCCGTCTGTAGTTAATATTTCAACTACAAAAATTGTACGAAGAGATTTAACCCCTTTTTTTAATGATCCTTTTTTCGAATTTTTTAACCCATTTCGCAATTTCAAGATGCCCAGAAAATGGAAAGAGCAGAGCCTAGGGTCCGGGGTTATTGTTTCTTCTGAAGGGTATATTATTACAAATAACCATGTTATTGAACATGCTAATGAGATAGTGATAACGCTCTATGATAAGAGGTCTTTCAAGGCCAAGGTAATAGGTGCCGATCCCAAGACAGATGTGGCTGTCATAAAAATAGATGCTGATAATCTTTATGCGATTCAATGGGGTGATTCTGACAAGCTGCAGGTCGGGGAATTTGTGCTGGCAATCGGTAATCCTTTTGGATTGAGTCATACAGTTACCATGGGAATTATCAGCGCTTTCGGGAGGGCAAACGTAGGCATTGCAGACTATGAGGATTTTATTCAGACTGATGCTGCGATTAACCCTGGCAACTCAGGCGGTCCGCTTGTAAATATTAAAGGCAGATTGATAGGAATAAATACAGCGATTTTTTCCAAGTCTGGCGGTTATCAGGGCATAGGATTTGCCGTCCCGAGCAATATGGCTCGCCTTGTAATGGATCAGCTCCTTCAGGAAGGAAAAGTAATAAGGGGATGGTTAGGAGTTACTATTCAGGAACTTACTCCTGAGCTTTCCAAGAAGTTCGGAATTAAGAGTTCAAGGGGAGCTCTTGTTGGAGATATTGTTAAGGGTAGCCCTGCTGAAAAGGCAGGCATAAGAAGAGGTGACATAATTCTTGAATTTAATGGAAAGAAGGTCGAGAATGTTGCAAATCTTAGGAATATGGTAGCTCAGAGCAAGGTGGCATCAGAGGTTTCTATTACAGTACTGAGAAAAGGGAAAAAGTATTCTCTTAAAGTTATTATTGCCGAGCTTCCAAGGGAGATCGCTGAAGTTGTTCCAGGCGATATTACAGAAGATTTAAAATTAGAAGGGCTGACAGGATTGACTGTGGTTGAACTTTCAAGAGAAATAGCAAGACAGTTAGGTCTTCACAAGCAAGAAAAGGGCGTTGTTATCGTAAGGGTCGAGCCTGTAAGCCCTGCAGAAGAAGCGGGCTTAAGGAAGGGGGATGTTATACAGGAAATAGACAGGGAAAAAATAGAGGGCCTTAATGACTATAACAAAATTGTATCTAATATAAAGCCTGGAGATACAGTTCTTTTTTTCATTAATAGAGGCGGAAAGAAGTTTTATGTAGCGGTTAAAGCATCCTGAAAGATCAGCAGCTATAAATTAATTACAAGTATCTTTAAGGATATGGCTTCATTTAACTTGTCATTTATTACTTATCATTTTTATTAGGAGGTAATGGCAATGATGTATTTCTTAAAATTTACAGTACTTACTTTATTTTCCTTCTCTGGATATTTATTAGGCCTTAAATACGGTTATCAGAATTACGGTGCTGCCGCAGGGATAATACTAGGAGTTATTACGGCTTATTCTGATCGTATATTAAAGAAAATTGATTTCGGAACACTGGCAGGAGGAATAATAGGAATTACATCTGGACTTCTTCTTGCAAGCCTTTTTTTAATGCCGTTAAAACTTCTATTAAAGGAAGATATCGTAGCGGTAGTATCATTTGCACTGAAATGTTTTTTGGGTTATGGAGGACTGCTGATTGGATTAAGTAAAGGCAAAGGAATGACATTGGCTTCGATATTCAGACTTATAAGAGGACAGGAGTTGGAGGAAAATCTTAAAATCCTGGATACAAGTGTAATTATCGATGGCCGTATAGCTGATGTGTGCGATGCAGATTTTATAGAGGGAGTTTTCATTGTACCACAGTTTATTCTGCAGGAACTGCAATATATTGCCGATTCCCAGGATTCGACAAAAAGAGCAAGGGGGAGAAGGGGACTGGATGTCCTCAATAAAATGCAAAAGATGTCTAATATTACTGTGAGAATTGTGGATGAAGATTTCCATAAGGTAAAAGATGTCGACTCCAAGCTTGTTGCACTCGGCAAAATGATGAATGCAAAAATAGTAACAAATGACTTCAACCTTAATAAGGTCGCACAGCTTCAGGGGGTTTCAGTCCTTAATATTAATGAGCTTGCCAACGCCTTAAGACCTGTTGTTCTTCCTGGTGAGACAATGAGGGTCTTTGTCCTTAAGGAAGGCAAGGAGTATAACCAGGGCATTGCATATCTTGATGACGGCACAATGGTAGTTGTAGAGAACGGACGAAAATTAATAGGCAAAAATACCGAGGTTACTGTAACAAGTGTACTTCAGACAACTGCAGGGCGGATGATTTTTTCAAAGACAAAAGAGGAATATGATCGGGAGGAATCCAGGGTGTAAAGGAAGAGATGGGAGTTGGTAGTGTGTTTATGAATAATCCCGTCGTTGAAAGGTATTTTTGTGAAGAATAAAATTATAGCTATTGTCCCTGCTGCGGGAACAGGCAAGAGATTTGGCGATAAAACAAACAAGCCTTTTGAGTATCTGAATAATAAACCATTGATAGTGTGGTCTCTTGAAGTTCTTGAAGGCATGTCTGAAATTTATGAGATAATTCCTGTTTTGAAAGATACAGACATGGAACATGGAGTAGAGATATTTGAGCAATATAACATTTCAAAAGTCAGACGGATTGCTCCAGGGGGAAAAGAGAGACAGGATTCTGTCTTTCAAGGGCTTAGGCTTATCGATGAAAAAAGATGCATGGTACTCGTACATGACGGAGTTAGACCATTAATAGAGAGTCATGTTATTAGAGAGGCAATAAAACAATTTAAGGATTGCGATGGTGTTGTTATTGGTGTACCTTTAAAGGATACCGTTAAACAAGTAAAACAGGGTGATATTAAAAAGACCCTGAAAAGAGATTTATTATGGTCCGTTCAGACTCCGCAGATATTTTTTTATAAACCGCTTTATGAAGCTTATAAAAAGGCCCGGAAAGGTTCTTTTTATTCTACCGATGATTCTGCACTTGTAGAAAAATACGGAGGCCGTGTAAAGATAGTAATGGGCTCTCATACAAATATAAAGGTAACCACACCAGAGGATTTGTTAATTGCCGAGCTGTTTCTAAAACAGAGATCTGAACAGACATGAGAATTGGCTTCGGATACGATTCACACAAACTTGTTGAAGGGCGCAAACTAATCATAGGCGGAATAAAAATTCCTTTCGAAAAGGGACTGATCGGCCACTCTGATGCCGATGTGCTGTGCCATGCTATCACAGATGCTATAATCGGGGCGCTTGGACTTGGAGATATCGGTAGCCATTTTCCTGACAATGCTCCGGAATGGAAGGACGCAGTAAGCATAGAGTTACTTAAACATGTTGTTGAACTTGCACGCATCAACGGATACTCTATTACGTGGTTAGATACAACGATAATTGCCGAAAAACCCCGGTTTTCACAGTATACAGAAGAGATAAAAGAAGCCTTGTCACGGACAGGAATTCCTGCAGGCAATATAAATATAAAGGCAAAGACAAATGAAGGGATGGGCCCTATAGGCAAGGGAGAGGGAATTGCTGCATATGCCGTGTGTCTACTGGACAAGATTTAGCCCGGTCTTGAAACATGACTTGTTGACAAGCCCTTTAAAAAATAATTATCTTATATAAATACTATTTTAATTGATTTGGAGGAATTTCATGAAAAAGACATTACTGATCTACACAATTGTTGTTACTTTCCTGTTTAGTTTATTAAACATACCGCTATTTACCTCTGCTGAGGTAGATTGGGATGTTAAAAAAGAATTAAGACTGGATGCCGAGCCATTGGATGTTTCTCCATCAGATGATGGGCAATATATATTTATACTTGTTCCAGGAGAGATACTTATCTATTCTAAATTGGAAAATAAAACTACAGACAGAATTCCTGTTAACAGTTCATTTGATAAGATGAAATATTCTGCAAAAGACCGTTCGTTAATCTTAACAAGCCGTTCTGAGAAAATGTTAAAGATATTTCAGGTTGAAATAAGAAAAGAGATTAATATTTCCAAACTGGCAGTTAAAGGTCCTGAGGATGCATCGGTAACCATTGCAGTCTTCAGCGACTATCAATGACCATACTGTGCGCGGCTCGAGCCGCTTCTCCAGCAGGTGCTGGAAAAATATCCAGAAGATGTAAAAGTAGTCTTTAAAAACTTTCCTCTTACCATGCACAAATTCGCAAAACCGGCTGCAAAGGGAGCCCTTGCAGCACACAAACAGGGTAAGTTCTGGGAATATCACCATAAAATATTTCAGAACTATAAAGCTTTAAATGATGATAAACTTCGGGAGTTTGCAGAGGAACTCAACCTTGATATGGATAAATTTAACAAAGATATTAATGACGCCGAGATAGAGAATCTCATAAACAGGGATGTTATGGATGGCATGCGTGTAGGAGTCCGGGGAACCCCAACTATTTTTGTCAATGGGAAATTGCTGAAAAACAGGAGTCTTCAGGGTTTCCAGATTATGATAGATGCAGAACTGAAAAAGAAATAATAAGATTAGCAACTGAGAAATATATATATATATATAGCATTTTTTGGGTTAACCCGAGAAATGCGTTTCAGTACAAAAATAGTTCGCAAATTAATTAGTTGGACATATTCCTTTCGCTCCCTAGAGGGAAATTTTTACCCGTCGCATGGCTCATTCGCTCGAATTTTTAAACTCCCCCGTATACGGGTTACCCCCGTTCTACGGGGTCAGACAGTAAAAATTCGGTCGATTCGACACGCTTATTTCGCCATGACGGGTGCCAAAAATTTCCCTATGTCCGCTCAAGAAACATGCCCAACTATATAACATGTATACCTGCTTCAAATGCATTTTTTGGGTTAATGACTATAGTAAGTAAAAATATTGCTATCTTATTTCCTTAATTGCCTCATTTGCAATCTGCCGCACAGATGGATTTTCATCCTGTAGTGCTTTCTCTAGAAAGGGTATTGTGGTTTTGTCGCCGATAATCCCAAGCAGGTTGGAAGCGTCACCCCGAAGTATTGGATCTTTATGATTAAGAAGGGGCAGGATATTTGGGACTGCCTTTGAAATATTATGACTGTCTATTCTCTTGAGTTCTTCCATCAGGGCGGTGATCCCGAGCCTGACCCTCATTCTTTCATCCTTTATTAATTCTCCTATCAGGCTGTAAAGTTTTCCATCGTGTTTGAACATGTCTATGATATTTTCGAGAAAGCCGTTTTCCATATATTCTGCTATCATTGACCTGATATCAAAACCTGAGCTTTTTTCTTTATCCATAGAGAAAATAATAACACAGACAGGGATTATTTTTAATGTATAATAGTTTAAAAGAGAAATGGGTTTCTGGAGGGATATAAGGCGCGACTATAAGGCTGTCTTTGAGAGAGACCCTGCAGCAAGAAACGGCCTTGAGGTCATTCTTGCATATCCAGGCTTTCACGCAATATTTATTCATAGAATAAACCATGTACTCTGGAAAGAGGGTATCCCTGTACTTCCGAGGCTTTTATCACATATTGCAAGGTTTCTGACCGGCATAGAAATTCATCCTGCTGCAAAGATCGGAGCTGGATTTTTCATTGACCATGGTATGGGGGTTGTAGTCGGTGAGACATCTGAAGTCGGCGAGGACTGTCTTCTTTACCAGTGTGTTACACTCGGGGGTACCGGAAAGGAGAAAGGCAAACGCCACCCGACTCTTGGAAACAGGGTAGTTGTAGGTGCCGGTTCAAAGATACTGGGACCCATTACAGTAGGCAATAATGTTATTATAGGTGCCAATTCAGTAATATTAAAATCCGTACCTGATAACTCAATATGTGTTGGTGTTCCGGGAAGGATTACAAAGAAGAAGATTGTCAGAATGACAACAGAAGAGGGAATGATCGAGGTAATGGATCATTTCCCGGACCCTATCGTAGAAAAGTTGAGCAAATTAGAGTCCGAAATCGAAGAGATTACAAAAAGGCTTGATTCAATTGAAAAGATAAAAGAAAGAGGTGGACGCATGAGGATTTACAATACCCTTACCGGCAGAAAGGAGGAATTTATTCCTTTAGAGCCGGGTAAGGTAAGGATGTATGCATGCGGTGTAACTGTTTATGATTACTGCCATATCGGGCACGCAAGGAGTGCGATTGTATTTGATGTAATCCGGAGATATTTCAAATATAAGGGGTTTGATATCAAGTATATAAGAAACTTCACGGATATTGACGATAAGATTATTAACAAGGCAGGACAGGAAGGTATTCCGTGGGATGAAGTAGCAAGAAAATATACGGATGAATATTACATGGATATGGACAGGCTTGGTGTAGGGAGAGCTGATGTTGAGCCAAAGGCAACAGAGCATATAAAAGAGATTGTTGAAATAGTGAAGGGACTTATTGGAAAAGGATATGCATATGAAGTGGGAGGGGATGTCTATTTTGAGGTGGAAAAATTTACTGAATACGGGAAACTTTCAAAAAGGGATATTGACGATATGATTGCGGGTGCGCGTATTGATGTCGACGATAGAAAGAAGAACCCTATGGACTTTGCTCTATGGAAGGCATCCAAAGAAGGAGAACCGTCATGGGAAAGCCCGTGGGGATTAGGCAGGCCAGGCTGGCATATCGAGTGTTCAGCAATGTCGCTGAAACATCTAGGTGAAACATTTGATATACACGGAGGCGGCGCTGACCTGGTTTTTCCGCATCATGAAAACGAGATAACACAGTCGGAGTCTTATACTGGCAAACCATTTGTCAAATACTGGATTCATAATGGATTCATTACGGTAGACAAGGAGAAGATGTCAAAATCTCTCGGGAATTTCTTTACGCTAAAAGAGATTTTGAATAAATTCGATGCAGAAACAGTAAGATTTTTTCTGCTCTCCACGCATTACAGAAGCCCGATCGAATTTTCCGACGAGCAATTAAGAGAAGCCGAGTCATCTATTGACAGATATTACACAACAGCAGTAAGAATAAGGGATTTTTTTACTCAGGATAATAATACAGGCAGCCCAGCTTCTGAAGAAAAAGCACTTGAAACCCTGCAGGAGAAATTTCTTGATAAGTTTAATGATGCAATGGACGATGATTTTAATACTGCTCTTGCAATTGGCACTATCTTTGAACTCATCCGTGTCCTTAACAAATATATGGACGGAAAGCCTTCAGGAAGTAAAGCCGTTGAATTAATAACAAGATCAAGAGATTTTTTAAATAAAACCGGAAATGTTTTGAATATTTTTACCAGAACCCCTGAAGAATGGTATAAGGCCTTAATGTCAGTAAGGAATATTGATCTCACAGAAGAAAATATAGCTTCAAAGATTACAGAAAGACAGAAGGCCAGAGACCAAATGGATTGGGCCGCTGCAGATTCCATAAGGAAAGAACTCGAGGAAAAAGGAATTATCCTTGAAGATAAAAAGGATGGAACAAACTGGAAAGTCAAGATCTATTGAGAGATGGATTTACGGTCTTAACCCGGTTCTTGAAGCGATAAGGTCAGGCAGAAAAGTAAAATCGGTTCTCCTTTCTTCATCAAGAAAAGATAAGGCTTCTGAAATTATCAAAGAGATATCTCTCCGTGGTATAAAACTCAGGAAGGCTGATGAGCGCTTTTTTGACAACAGGTTTCCCAAGGGTCATCAAGGCATAGCTGCAATTGTCTCGTCAAGAAAATATACGGATATTGCGGATCTGCTTAGCATACCTTCAAAAAAGGGTGAGGTACCGGTATTTCTTATCCTTGATTGTATTGAAGATCCGAGAAATTTTGGGGCTATTCTAAGGGTTGCAGATGCAGGCGGGGTTCACGGGGTTGTAATACAGTCCCGTAGGTCCGCACATCTCAGCCCTGAGGCAATAAAGACATCCGCCGGTGCATCAGAACATATTTCGATAGCTATGCTACCGAATATTAAGCATGCAATCAGAGAGATGAAAGAAATGGGGCTGACTGTAATCGGTGCTGAAGCCGGAATGGAAAAAACCATATGGGACCTTGACCTTAGTATACCTCTGGCGATTGTGACAGGCTCAGAGGGAAGGGGACTGAGGAGGACCATAAAGGAAGATTGTGATATCCTGGTGAGTATTCCAATGAAAGGAAGGATAAACTCTCTGAATGCATCGGTTGCAACAGGCATCATAATTTTTGAGATAATACGTCAAAGAATGAGCAATAAAAAGAAAAGATAAAAAAACTTAATATTTTTTTAATTATTGGTTGTTTTTTAAAGCTTGACCATATTATAATATTTATTTATATTATAAGGTTTGCAAACCCAGTCTATAACTGTGTCTTTTTAAGGAACAAATATAATAGAAACTATAGCCAGAGATAAAAAACACAGGAGACAGAAAATCACTTTTACTTGCTCTGCTTGCTGTGTTTTATATTTTATGATAACTGCCACCGTAGCTCAGCAGGCAGAGCAGCTGATTTGTAATCAGCGGGTCGGGGGTTCGATTCCCTTCGGTGGCTCCATGAATCAGTAAGTAGTAGGAAGTAGGATGTAAGCAATAAACTCTGCTTCCTGCTGAAAATGGAGAGGTACCCAAGTGGCCAAAGGGGACGGGCTGTAAACCCGTTGGCGTGGCCTTCGGAGGTTCAAATCCTCCCCTCTCCACCACTGAATCATGAAGGGTTCAGTGCCGTGGACTCTACTTAGTTCATGGCATTATATAGATGGTTTTGGAGTGCGGGAGTAGCTCAGTGGTAGAGCGTCAGCCTTCCAAGCTGAGGGTCGCGGGTTCGAATCCCGTTTCCCGCTCCATGATCGGTTAAACGGTTTCAGCGGTTTCAGCCGTTTAGGTGCCCATGTAGCTCAGTTGGCAGAGCACATCCTTGGTAAGGATGAGGTCACCGGTTCAATCCCGGTCATGGGCTCCATAAAGATGAAGTGAAAAGTCATTAAGTTATAATTTGCTGGTTTTAAGTTGTAAGCACTCAAAACTGGCAATCTCGAAAATGAGGAGGATATATGGCAAAGGCAAAATTTGAGAGGACGAAGCCACATTGCAACGTAGGGACGATAGGGCATGTTGATCATGGGAAGACTACACTTACGAGTGCAATTACGAAGATGTTGAGCCTGAAGAATCCTAAGGTAGAGTATAGAGATTTCTGGTCTATAGACAATGCACCTGAGGAGAAGGCCAGGGGGATAACGATAGCGAC
>CAYFQB010000083.1:0-66329 GCA_964345225.1 uncultured Nitrospiraceae bacterium
GGTTCGATTCCCGCCGCCTCCACCAGTCTTCGTTCGAAACGAATTAAATATGGGAAGTGTCCCTTATTTTAAAAACTTCACCATACATATTTCATCGATATATTCACGTCCTATCCTAATTTGTCTCTCTCTTATACATTCCTCTTTAAATCCTGCTTTGCTAAACACATGAAGGGAACGTTTATTTGTGGTAAAAATGTCTGCTACAAGTTTTTTAAATTTGTGTTCTCGTGACCATTCAATTGTATACTGCAACATCTTTGAGCCAATCCCAATCCCCCTGTACGGCTCTTTAATATGTATTCCTACATTAAGAATGTGTGCTGTTTCTAGTCTGCTACCACTGTCCGCCTGAAGAGCGGCAAGGCATCCAACCACTATACCCTTGGCAATTGCGACCAGGAGCAGATTATGTTGCTGGTCAATTTCGCTTATATATTTTTTATCCTTTTCCGTATCCTTACCATATAGTTCCATTAAAACATAACTGCGTTCAGGTGAAGTAGATCTTACGGTATTTCTAAGCTCTTTAAAATCCTCTGTTACTGCGGACCTTAGTGTAATCTCCTCACCGTTTTTAGCCAGGAATTTCTGAATTTCTTGCACATTCAACCTCTACCCCGTATGAAAGTATTGTTATTCTCTTCTAACGGGTTTTCCTTGCAGTTTTGTATATGTCTATTATTATATTTAATCCGATAATATTTTCTAAAGTCATATTAAATTGGGCTCAGCCCGACCACATACATATACTGATGCCTATTCCCTCTTTCTTTTTCCCGTAAACCGCCCTGTATCTGTATCAAATACCAGCACATATCCATCCGGAATCTCTATATCCTCAGGTACCCAGCCCATTTCACCAGTGTCAGGGTTTATGTAACTCGTGTGTCCTTCTGGACACTTCTTGGGAAATCTTCCCTTAACACCCTTACTTATCGGGCTTCTGTAAATGAAATATTCTTTATCTTCACCTATGATGTATTTCCTCATGTCGGCCCCAAGCCCGAACTCCTGTTTTGCTGTCTTATCAACATAAGCCGGTTCCTTAACATATTTGTCGTGTCTCTCAGATGAGGCAAAATAATAGATTACTATGATTAGAAATACAATTACTGCTATCGGTGAATATCTCTTTCTTTTCATATACTTAATTTATTGACAAGAAGCCCTAATGTCAACATTAAAAAACAGATCTCATGAGCCGGAACTTGTCATAAATTATCTCGCAGGTTGATATATATTTAGGATATACTTATCTCCATGGAGCATGTATCTCGGTCAGGAGAAACACTGGTACAGCGAAAAATCCCCATTCCGCTAAGTTTTATCATCTTTTTTTCCGTGCTCAACGGTATGATGTTCCAGATTGCAGTACCTGATATATCCGCTGAGTACAGTCTCCTGCCCTCTGAAGTAAGCTGGGTTATGACAGCCTATATTCTGGTCTTTGCACTCGGTTCACTTGTCTACGGAAAGCTCGCAGACATCTACTCATCAAAAAATCTTATCAGTATAGGGCTTCTTCTCATGAATGCCGGCTCCCTTATAGGTCTTTTTTCCATGTGGTATCCCATGCTTATCGTAGCTCGCTTCATGCAGGCAGCAGGAGGTGCTGCAATACCTGCCCTTTCAATGACTATTGTGACAAGGTATTTCCCACCCGACCACAGAGGCAGGATATTCGGTATAATAGCCTCCACTGTAGCCTTTGCTGCAGGAGTAGGACCTATTCTCGGTGGCTTTGTCTCAGGTACATTCCACTGGCGCTACCTGTTTTTATTTCCCCTTGCAACTATTTTTATGATTCCGTGCTTCCGTATGCTCCTGCCGGATGAAACATGGCAAAAACATCGCTTTGATACACTTGGTGCACTCCTTATTGTAGGCGGAACCGCTTTACTTCTCATATTTGTTACACATGGTGATAACTTGTCTCTGCCTGCAGGGGTAATTATGCTTATATGGTTTGCTGTACACATTTCACGTACTAAACTGCCTTTTGTAAGCCCTTTACTTTTCTTAAGACAACCTTACCGTAACATCGTTATAACCACCTTTTTTTCAATAGGCACAGTATTCGGAATGCTGTTCATTGTTCCCATAATGCTCAGAGACCTTAATGGTCTAGATGCAAACTACATAGGACTTTCAATATTTCCTGGTGCAATGACTGCTGCTTTACTGGGCACCCTTGGCGGAAGGCTGTCCGACATAAAGGGAAGCAGATTCGTCTTCTATATCGGGACAAGTTTGTTGATTAGCGGATTCCTGCTTCTTTCCACTTTTGCTGGTCAGAATCCCTTGATAATCACCTTTAACCTGGTCATAAGCTATGCGGGTTTTGCCTTTCTTCAATCATCACTCCCCCACACTGTCTCCTCTATATTACCCAAGGAACAGACAGGTATCGGTATGGGAATATATAACCTTATATTTTTTATCTCCGGAGCCTTTATTACAGCTAGTATAGGAAGACTTCTCGACATAAAGAATTTAGGGTTCTGTATTAACCCTCTGACTTCATCAGTACAGGCATGGATTTACAGCAATATCTTTGTAATGCTTGCTGTCATGATAGCCGTTGCCGCAGTGATTTTCCACCTAACCTTCAGACATGGAATTAAACAAATAGAATGAAGTATTCAATTATTTAGCAGATAAAGGTCATTTAAAGGTTTGCCCCATTAGAAAAATCCCCGTCCTTTCTATCTGGGGTTACTGACTATACTGCTCAGTTTAGCAATTTCATTTATGTGATTGTATAAAAGAGTCTGACTCTCTGAAGTAATTTCCTCGGTAAAACGTATACCTATCTGATATATTTCCTCCTTCTTGATTGCCCAATAAACTATGCCTTTTATAAAGCACTCCTGCTCATTGCTGGAAGTATCTCTAAAATTTATCTTCACGGTAACCTGTGCCAGTTCATCAACAGGCATAACAGTATATAAACCTATTCCCCAAATTGATATGTTTGCAATGTGGGCTATAACTTCATTTTTATCAGGCATTATCACTGTACACCTTCCAAATAATGGATATCGCTCTACACTCCGTTTGTTCTTAAATGCCATACAACCTCCTAACAAGAAAAGTAGATTTAACTAAATAAATTATCCAGCTTGTATGAATTTCAGATTATAAAGGAATACAATCACATATCGTAGAAACGGCTGTAAATCCTGATTCTCTGGCTATATATTCTATTAAAACGCAAAACAAGTCAACAACAAGAATCTATAATACCATATTAATACATGATATTATAGGGTAAATTTTCTTCTAATAAGTCTAAGTACTAAAAGAGTAAAAATAAATGTATACGTACCGTTAATAATCAAGGATTTATCATAGAATAAAAGCTGGTTAAGAAAGCCCGAGCCTATGTTGCCGATAAATATCCCGAAGGTTCTGGCCAGCTGAATAATACCTGAATGTCCCCCAAGCCTTGATTCCGGAAAAAACTCTGCCGTTAAAATCCCAATTGTAAGTATTACAAGTGCATCTCCCATTGTATGGAGAACCCTGATTACTATAAGCTGTTCAAAGTTTGAGACATATCCGGTTATAAACTGAAACAGACTTGATGAAAGAAGCCCTGCAATAAGAAGTACCCTGATATTCCTGGACTTATCAAAGCTGTGTCCTGCAATTGGTGCAAGGATAGCCATCCATATCCCGAGTATGAAAAAAACAAGTCCTATAAGTTTGCCGGTAAAAGCAAGCTTTTCCTTAAGCAGCAGTGAAAACGAGGTCTGCTCAAAGCCGAAATGTGTGGCATAGACCAAAACAATAGCAAGAAGAATAAAGATTCTGTTATCCTTGAGGTCGACCCTGTAATCTTTGAAGTTAAATTTAATGGGTGAGCTGTCTTTTAATGTAAAAGTTAAAGCAAAAAGAACGAGACTCAATCCCGCTGCAATGAGGAAAAGGGTATCGAAGGAGTAATGCTGAACTATAAAACCTCCAAAGAGAGGTCCTCCGCCAAAGCCAAAATATGCCCCGACCTGATAAAATGCTATCTTTTTGCCGCGGAGATTAATGCCTATCACTTTAAGAAATAGAGAATAGAGGACAACCCCGAGGATCGAGTTGCCTAACCCACCTATAAAGGCAAGGATCATGATCTGGTGATATTCGCGGAATTTGTACAGACCACCCGTATATATAATGAACAGGAAGGCACCGAAAATTGCGAGTTTCTTCGGGGAAAAATAATCTGAAAAAAATCCTGCAGGCAGGATCATTATAATTGATGATATAGAAAAGATCCCTATGATAATTCCTATATTCTCATCATGAAAAGCAATGGACTTCAGGAATATGGGAAGGAATGCCATTATCATCCAGTTCATAAAAAACAATAAAAAGGAACAGATAAAGAAAGGCAATAAAGTTTTAAAATTCTTCATTCGTAATTTATTATACAATAATAGTTTTTCAGATGAGGGGGCAGATCTATTTAACCACAATAATATAAATGATATAATAATTTTATGAAAAACCTTATCATCAGATCTATCTTTTTTACACTTCTTATTATCCCGTCCTTACTACTAAGTTCTTGTACTGGAGGAAAACACCTCAGGTCAAATCAGGTTGTAGATGCCGGAGACATAAAAGGACTTTTCACCTTGATACTTTACACGACTGCTCACTACGACAGCCTTATGACCATAGCTATTCTTGATATAGAAGGAGATGGTTATGAGCTGGTACCATATGCTCCTGGGTATGATTACACTACAAGTAAAAGCGTAAGTGGCAAAGATGCCGTTGAAAGATCCGTTAACTTTATAAGTTCTCACCATGCCTTTAACCACTATCAGACAAAAAGAATCCTTGATGAAGCAGGCAATACTATCGGGTATGAATTAAGACCGCTATATCAGCCATTTGTCTATGGAGAAATCGATGTTCTTGAGGTTGACTACTGGCACATGGGAAGCAGCAGGGTCAAAGTGACCATAAAACTCATCCACCGATTAGAGGAGATGTTTACACGTGGCAGGCAAGGTTATTAGAGAAGTAACTTCTTTAATTTTATCCAATACTAATTAATAAATACATCATTGAGTCTTTTTGCGAGTGCAAGGGACTTCTCGATATCAGTAAACTTGAAGTATTCATCAAGCAGGATCAATAAATTATCATCCCGAATCTCGATGATTAATTCTTCAGATATATCATTAAAGAGAACAGATTCCAAAAGAGACAGTACTCTGAGGGCATCTTCTGCATCTGCAGCATAAATGTTAAACAAATTTGTTAATCTCTCCCCTTTAAAATGATCTAATCTCTTTAAATTTATATTACTACCAAGTTTATCCAGATCACTTCTATTTTTTGAAAATAGTAACAATGCCTTGTGTCTTGGAATATTTATTAAAACACAACCATAAGTCCTGTAACGACGCTCTGATATTTTTTTATCTGCATTAAAAATATAGAGAGATCTGGTCCTGTAACTGACATGAATTACCTTGTAAATTGAATTTAGATTCATAACCCATTCAGCCCTTTGAAAAACAGATATTAAGCCAAAAGGGTCTTTATTATAGCGTGTCAGATCATTAGATTTAAGCCACTTGTTCAGTTCCTTTTCTTCGCGATTCATTTGTAGCTTCTTAACTAAAATCCAGATTGCAAGTGCCAAGATTACCAGGATATAGACAACCCATCTCATCGAATGCCTTCCTATTATTACAGATTATAGTGACCCCATAGAAATAGTGTGGTTTTTTTCAACGGGGTAAACAGTTTAAGCATACTTAAATATGGCTATACAAATAATGGATATTATATAATTTCCTGTAAATCATAACAACGACAGGTATGGTTATATAGCCATTTTTCAATTAAAAATTTTTTAATAAATTTAAAAAAAATATTTGTATTTAATATGTTTTATGATATACTTGAAAAAAATTAATAAGGAGGGGTTATGGCAAAAGCAAAAAAGGCAAAATGTTCAGCCAAGACAAAGAAGGGAACAAAATGTAAAAATATCGTTGTCGGAAAATCTAAATACTGCGCCAGCCATAAGAAAAAATAAACTATATCAAATCTTAAAACCTTAAAACCCTCGGTTATTCTACTGAGGGTTTTTATTTCACACCTTAATAAAGGTTACGTCTTACGGTTACGTTTAGGAAGCCCGTTTACATATCGCATGGCGCTCGGTGCATGGAGTTCTTTTTTACTCTTTAGTTCTTACCCCTCACTCCTTACTTTGCCTGCAACTGTACCATTACCTGTCTTTAATTTGTATCTACTGCCTACTTTTTAAATTCTTTGCTCTTCTTGCTTTGTCCTTTGCCTTTTTCGCCCTGATTCCCTGATTTCCTGATGTCCTGATATCCAGCTAAATGGCTTACTGCCTACTGCCTGCTTTTACTTCTTACTCTCTGCCCTTTGCCTTCTGGTCTTTAATAGAAAAAAGCGGGTCCTTTATTAATTCTCTGTGACAAACAGGACATCTGCCAGGCTTTTTAAGTCTCTCTCTTTTTTTAAAAACAAATCCGCATTTCATACATTCGGAAGGGGTAATTTTAAGGCGAATATCCTTCTTACTGACTGTTCTGCGGATATGTTCAAGGTGCATGTACACATCCTTTTCGGTAATGCCGACATAAAATGATATTTCTTTGGCCGAAAGTGTCCGTCCTTCAAGAACAGAAATTATTTCCCTACGGACAGTGTCATGCCTTGCAACAGGGATAACAGGTTCTTTAGGCTTTTTTATCAAAGTTCCCCTATAGACCAGCCGCTAACCTTGCAGACCGCGACCTATAACTCCTCTATCAATACTTTCACCTGTAACCTACAACCTGCAAAGAAATATGTCAAGAAATGACTTTTGGAGGAATATTGGCTGGCTTAAAATACAGAACAGAAAGTGGAGGAAGCGCAATTTCTAATGAATATTTCTTCCCATGCCATGGTTTATCCTCTGAATGTACACCACCAGCATTCCCAAGGTTGCTTCCCCAGTATTCACGAGAATCACTGTTTAATAATTCCCTGTAAAAACATTTTTCTGGTACGCCAACTCTGTATTCAAATCTCGGGACCGGCGTAAAATTGCAGACTACTACAATGTGGTCGATGGGATTCCTGGCACGCCTGATGAAGGATATAATGCTGTTATCTGTGTCCCTAAAATCAATCCACTCAAAACCATGATAGTCAAAATCAATCTCATAAAGAGCGGGTTCGTTTGAGTATAACCTGTTGATATCCTGGACATATTTCTGAAGTCTTTTATGCGGCCTGTATTGAGTAAGGTGCCAGTCAATGCTATGTGTTTCTTTCCATTCATCCCATTGTCCAAACTCCCCACCCATGAAAAGCAGTTTCTTGCCAGGATGACCGAACATATACCCGTAGAAGAGCCTTAAATTTGCAAATTTCTGCCACATGTCGCCTGGCATCTTGCTTAGCATTGCACTCTTGCCATGGACAACCTCATCATGTGAAAGCACAAGTATAAAATTTTCTGTAAATGCATAAAGAAGCCCGAAAGTCAGGTTATTATGTTGAAATCTTCTGTGAACCGGATCCTTTGATATATATTCAAGCGAATCATTCATCCATCCCATATTCCATTTTAAATCGAACCCGAGACCGCCCAGGTAAACAGGCCTTGAAACAGCAGGCCATGCAGTAGATTCTTCTGCAATTGTGAGTATTCCTGGAAAATACTGATGTGTAACCTCGTTAAATTTTTTTATAAAATCAACTGCCTCCAGATTTTCATTTCCACCATAGACATTAGGTGCCCATTCCCCCTCATTCCTCGAATAATCAAGATAGAGCATGGATGCAACAGCATCAACCCTAAGTCCGTCAATGTGATACTTTTCAAGCCAGAATAGCGCATTTGATATGAGGAAATTTTTTACTTCATTTCGCCCGTAATTGAAAATTAACGTACCCCAATCCTTATGTTCTCCCTTTCGCGGGTCTTGATGTTCAAACAGGTATGTACCATCAAAAAATCCGAGGCCATGACCATCTCTTGGGAAATGTGCAGGAGCCCAGTCGAGTAAAATGCCTATATTATTCTGATGACATTTATCAACAAAGAACATGAAGTCATCAGGAGTCCCATGCCTGCTTGTAGGTGCATAATAACCTATTGTCTGATAACCCCAGGAAGCATCCAGAGGGTGTTCTGACACGGGCATAAGCTCTATGTGGGTATAGCCCATCTGCCTAACATACTCTATCAGCGTATCTGCAAGCTCCCTGTAGGTAAGAAATCTGTTTTCCTCATCCGGCACCCTCATCCATGAACCAAGATGCACTTCGTAAATCGATACAGGAGATTCAAACCAGTTTTTCCTTGAGCGGTTTTTCATCCACTTTTCATCATTCCATTTGTATTTATTTATGTCATAAACTATGGAGGCACTTTTCGGCCTGTACTCAAAATAAAAACCATACGGATCGGTCTTAACAGTATGATATTTTTGATGCCGCGACTTTATATCATATTTATAGATTTCGCCTTCACCAATTCCAGGAATAAATATTTCCCATATGCCTGATTGAAAAATAAAACGCATTGGATGCCTTCTGTTGTCCCACCTGTTGAAGTCCCCTATAATACTGACGACCTTTGCATTGGGTGCCCATACTGCAAAATGAACACCGGTAATGCCGTTTATTTCAGTCATATGTGCACCAAGTTTATCGTATTTCTTATAATGACTGCCCTCACCTATAAGGTACAGGTCATAATCGGTAAGAACCTGATTAAATGAATAGGGGTCTTTAAACTCTGATATTTTACCTTGATCTGTTCTTATTCTTATCTTGTAAGGGAAAATCCCCTTTTTGGGCAGTTCAGTTATATAAAAGCCCTTCCTGTGGATCTTCTCCATAAGATATTCATTTTCCGTTTTATCATCGATAACCCATGCTTCGACAGCCTCTGGTAAAAATGCCCTGACCTCTAAGCTCTTCTTGCCTCTTTCTTTTGTAAGATGCATACCCAGCACAGAAAATGGATCACCGTGATTTCCGCTTACAATAAGTTTTATATCTTCTTTAAGTCCCATTTATATTATCTCTTTAGATAAACGGTTATGTCACTTGGTAACGATATCCGCTCATTTGTCACAATGCGCAGAGCGCTTGGCACATAGCGTTATTTTTTACTGCCTACTCCTTGAGAACTAAAAAGTTACGTCATACGGTTACGATGCCCGCCCTGTCAAGTAAGCTTTTCTACTTTACAGGGTCCGTTTCGTAATCTAGTTTGTCTAGTCTATCTAGTCTATCTAGTTTCTCTGGTTTATCTGGTTAAAACTAAAGAAACAAAGAAACTAAACTAACTAAAGAAACTGTTGTTGCTTTGCTTTTTACTGCTTACTGCCTACTTCCTATTTTTTACGCCCTGCTCCCTGCTCCTTGCCTTTCAGTGCCTACTGCTTACTTTTTTGTAATCCCTAAATTCCTAAATTATTCAATCATAAAATTTATAATGCCCTTTTATTAATGACCACATCACAAAGGGAAGCATGAGGTGACTGGAATTTAGTTTACACTGGATAATATGTCTTATTGAACAATATAATAAGTTTATTTCTTCTTTATGCCTTCTCTTGCTATTGCAATTTTGCCTGACCTCACAAATTCTTTAATACCCATCGGTTTTAAGAGATCCACTATCGCAGCAATCTTTTTTTCATCTCCGGTTATCTCTACTGTATAAGTATTCGAGCTCGAATCAACCACCCTGCCACGAAATATCTCCGTAAGTCTTAATATTTCTGCCTTGTCTTCAGGGCGTGGGGCAACTTTTATCATTACCATTTCGCGTTCGACATGATCGACCTCTGTCATATCAACTACCTTTATAACATCTATAAGCTTGTTTAGCTGTTTGGTTATCTGCTCAATAATCCAGTCATCACCGCTCGTAACTATTGTCATAATAGATATTTGAGGGTCTATTGTTTCACCAACAGAAAGGCTTTCAATATTGTATCCCCTGCCGCTGAACAGGCCCGAGATTCTGGAAAGTACACCAAATTTATTCTCAACAAGTACTGATATAGTATGTCTCATGGCGCTCCTCTGTAAATTTTACTAAACTGCCTTGAGCTTCTTTTCGGGTTTCTTTTTTTTCTCTTCAAGAAAAAGCATCTCGTCTATTGCAGCACCGGCAGGTACCATTGGGAAAACCTTCTCCTTCCAGTCAACAACAAAATCCATAAACACAGGTCTCTTAATTCTAAGTGCCTCTTTTAAGACAGGCTCTACCTCTGATTTCTTGGTTGCCCTTAAGCCTACCGCGCTGTAAGCCTCGGCAATTTTAACAAAATCCGGCACAATTTCATCAAGTTTGGTATGAGAATATCTTTCCTGGAAAAAGAGTTCCTGCCACTGTCTGACCATTCCAAGATACCTGTTATTCAATATTGCTACTTTTATAGGAAGCTTGTTTATAACAGCAGTAGCAAGCTCCTGAATATTCATCTGAATACTTCCATCACCTGCTATATCAACCACCAGTTTGTTAGGAAATGCAAGCTGTGCACCTATGGCAGCCGGGAATCCATAACCCATCGTTCCAAGACCTCCTGAAGAAAGAAGTGTACGAGGCTTATCGAACTTATAAAACTGTGCTGTCCACATCTGATTCTGACCGACTTCGGTTGTTATTATAGCATCTCCCTTTGTAAGCTCATAAATTTTCTCGACAACAAACTGTGGCTTGATAATATCAGCACTTTTATCATATGACATTGGTCTTTCAGCCTTCCATGCATTTATCTGTTTTATCCATCCTTTTCTTATCTCCTTCCACTGTTCCTTGGTCTCTTCTTTTAAAATCCGGATAAGTGTATTCAAAACTCTCTTTACATCTCCGACAACAGGAACATCAACCCGAACATTCTTCTTTATAGATGTCGGGTCAATATCTATATGTATAATTTTGGCATTTGGAGCAAATGCGCTTATTCTACCTGTAACCCTGTCATCAAAACGCATCCCGATAGCAACTAAAAGGTCTGAATCCTGTATAGACCTGTTTGCATAGTATGTCCCGTGCATACCAGGCATACCTAGTGAAAGTTTGTGACTTCCGGGGAATGAACCGAGGCCCATGAGGGTCATGGTCACGGGTACCTGACAAATTTCAGCAAGTTCCTTCAGTTCCTTTGAAGCACCTGATATAATTACACCTCCACCTGCAATTATCACTGGCTTTTTTGCCTTCGCAATAAAATTGGCAGCATTCTTTATCATCCATTTATTGCCTTCATAAGTAGGGTTATAGCTCCTGATCTTAATACCCTCAGGCCAAACAAAATCAATTTTTGATGAAGTAACATCCTTTGGAAGATCCACAAGAACCGGCCCGGGGCGTCCGGTAGTTGCAATATAAAAAGCCTCCTTAATGATTCTTGCAATATCTTTAACGTCTTTAACCAGAAAATTGTATTTGGTGCATGGCCTGGTAATTCCAACTATGTCAGCTTCCTGGAATGCATCATTCCCGATAAGCATTGTCGGAACCTGCCCGGAAAACACAACTAAAGGGATAGAATCCATGGAAGCGGTCGCTATTCCTGTCACTGTATTGGTAGCTCCTGGCCCTGAAGTCACAAGTGCAACACCAGGCCTTCCACTTGCCCGTGCATAACCGTCGGCTGCATGAACAGCACCCTGCTCGTGTCTTGTGAGTATGAGCTGAATATCTTTCTCATCATGCAGTAAGTCGAATATATTCAGTACTACACCGCCGGGGTATCCGAATATATGCCTTACACCTTCTTTTTTAAGAGATTCTATGAAAATTTCTGCCCCTGATAATTTCATATCTCTACCACTCCTTTGTCAGCCGCTCAGAAGCAAACTACTTTTTTAACAGTATTTATATTAACATATAAATATCAATAATTTGTAAAGTTAGCCAGGTTCACATTCAGGCACATCAAATGGAGAACGTATTTTCTGATTACTCCCTACTTCCTACTTTTTTCGCCCTGCTCCCTGCTCCTTGCACCCTGCTTTTTACTCCTTACTGCCTACTATTTGAGAACTAAAAGGTTACGTCTAACGGTTACGGTAACGACGCCCGCCCTGTCAAGTAAGCTTTTCTACTCTACAGGGCCCGTTTCGTAATCTAGTTTGTCTAGTTTATCTTGTTCCTCTAATTTATCTGGTTTAAACTAAAGAAACTAAACTAACTAAAGAAACTGTTGTTGGTTTGCGTTTTACTGCCTACTGCTTACTCCCTACTTCCTACTTTTTTAGTGACTATTGACTATTGACTTTAACTAAAGCGGGCGGGTTATATCGATCAGGCATATCTCACTTCATTATTGCTCCCTCGTTTGCAGAGCTAACAAGCCTTGCATACCTGGCAAGATATCCTTTCTTTATTTTGGGTGCTGGCCGCTTCCACAACCTCAGCCTCTTACTTATTTCCTGCCGTGATAATTTAACATCAAGCCTTCTTCTGGATATATCGATACTTATCCTGTCTCCGTCCTTAACTATTGCCAGTAGCCCCCCTTCCGTAGCTTCAGGTGATATATGACCTATGCAAGGCCCTCTAGTACCACCTGAAAACCTTCCGTCTGTAATAAGGGCAACTGATTCACTGAGCCCCATACCCGATATTGCTGAAGTGGGAGAAAGCATTTCTCTCATGCCAGGCCCTCCCTTTGGACCTTCGTATCTTACCACTACTACATGCCCTGGTTTCACTTTACCGGCAAGAACTGCCTTCATTGTATCTTCTTCCGAATTGAAAACAATTGCGGTTCCTTCAAATTTCATTATATTCTTGCTGACCGCAGATTGCTTAACAACAGCACCGCCAGGAGCAAGATTGCCATTAATTATGGCTATTCCGCCTTCTTTGTGGTGAGCCTTACTCAGTGACCGGATAACTTCTTGATCAACTATTTCAGCCTTATCAACAATATCAAATACCTTCCTGCCAGAAACAGTGATATTATTATTAATTCTATCTCTCAGTCTCTTAAATAGAGCAGGAATGCCACCTGCAAAATGCAGGTCTTCAAGATAATGTTTACCGCCAGGGAGCATATCTGCTATATGAGGGGATGTTTTGCTCAGGGTATCAAACCTTTCAAGAGGCAGTTTAATCCCGGCATCGTGGGCAATGGCAGTAATATGAAGCACGGTATTTGTTGAACCGCCCAGAGCCATATCAACCCTAATGGCATTTTCAAAAGCCTTCAGATTCATTATCTTTCTAGGTGTAATATTTTTCTTTACAAGTTCAACAATCCTGTTCCCGCTTTCAAAAGCAATTCTTCTCTTCTCTGAAGATACAGCGAGTGCAGTTGCACAATAAGGCAAACTCATGCCCAGCGCTTCAGTAACACAAGCCATTGTGTTTGCTGTGTACATGCCCTGGCAAGAGCCGGCACCGGGGCATGCACATACCTCCAGTTCCTCAATCTCTTTGTCATCAATCAATCCTTTTTTATATTTGCCAATCGCCTCAAATGTATCATTTACAAGTGAAAGCCTCCGCCCGCGAAGGTGACCTGCCAGCATTGGCCCGGCTGTTACAACTATTGAAGGTATATTAATTCGACCGGCAGCCATCAGCATTCCGGGTGTAATTTTATCGCAGTTGGTCAGGAGTACAAGTCCGTCAAGTTGATGGGCCTCCACGATTGATTCAACCATATCGGCTATCAACTCCCTCGAAGCAAGCGAATAGTGCATCCCCCTGTGTCCCATTGCTATCCCATCACAGATGCCTGGAATCCCGAAAAAAAACGGATAACCACCGGCGGTATGAATTCCCTTCTCTATAAATCTTTCAAGGTCCCTCATGCTGATATGTCCGGGTATCAAATCTGTAAAACTCGTGGCAACACCGATAAATGGTTTACCTATCTCTGACCTCGGAATTCCTGTAGCATAAAGGAGAGCCCTGTGAGGAAGACGCTCAAGTCCCTTTTTTATTATCCTGCTTCTCATAAAAGATACCCCCTAAAATTAAATTAAGAAACAGAGACCAAGAAATATGAAGCAGCTTAGAAAAAACTAAGGATTAGAAAGACTTCTTATTTCTTATTTCTTACTTTTTAATTTGAAGCGTGAGTCTTTTTGAAATCCCTTATTAATTCAGCCATCTTGTCTTTCTTCAATAATTTCTGCTTCTGTACCTTTTTTCTCTCGATCTGTTCCTCAGCGGTAAGGTAACGCTTCTTGTCAATCTCTTCAAGAACGTTCTCCAGGCTCCTATGTTCCTCGATAAGCTTCCTGAATGTTTCGTTCTCTACCCTTAACCTTTCGATTATTTCCTGCTCTTTCAAAGTCTTCTCCTCACTGTAAAAAATTTATTAAATTACAGGCATACGAAGCCCTGAGTTCGGGTTTAATTAAGGGGGATTCAGAAAATAAAAAACACTTGAATGTGCACAAAAATATAGATATAGCGGGAAAAATCAAAATCTGTTTATGCATGCCGGTTTATATGAAATAATAAAACTTTTAGAGAAATTTTTCAAACCAAAAATTTCCAAGCATAAAATTCATCTTTATCATCCTGTCAACACGCATGGCTTCTATCCCCGGGTATTTAAAAGTAACCTTCCATAATCTTTCCTGAAAGTTTAAATGAGTTCTCGATACAATCATTTACCCCAATTCCCCTGTATGCATTCCCTGTCAAATATAGATTCTTATGTTTTAAGAGTAAATCGTCAATATATCTTAATCTGTCGAGATGTCCAACTGTATACTGTGGAATTGCCATCTCATGTCTATATATTCGAATAAAATCCGGATCTGATCTGATATCCATTATATCGGCTATTTCCTTTTTTGCATTATCAATAAGCCTTGAGTCATCTTCCATCGCCAGCTCGGAATTCCTTGCACCTCCAACCATGCTTCTTAAAAGCACATATCCTTCAGGAGCCCTGTTCGGGAATATGCTCGAATCCCAGAGTGTGCCAAGAATCTTTCTCTTTTCCTTGGCAGGTATCAGAAAACCAAAACCATCAAGTTGCGACCTAACTTTATCTTTCCTGTAACCGAAACATACTACAGATACAGATGGATATGGAATCTCTGAAGTAATATTTGAAAGCTGTTTATCCATATTCTTAAGTATTTCAGATGCAGAATATGCAGGAGAAGCTATAACAACAATGTCAGCTTCGATGTTCGAGCCGTCTGAGAGAAAAAGAGAATATACGTCACCTTTTTTATCAATTGATACAACCTTTTGACCTAGCTTTAATCTGTCCCCGAGAATCTTCCCTAGTAAATCTGTCAATTCCCCCATTCCATTGTAAAAAGAAGTTAAAACACCACCTGGTCCCGGACCAACCTTATCTCTGGAGCCCTCTTTTTTCCTTGCCTTCTTGAGTTTTATCAAACCCTTTATCAGTCCACCATACTTGACTTCAAGATCATATACTCTCGGGAAACAGGCTCTCAGGCTTAATGTTTCAGGATTGCCGGCATAAATTCCCGAAGCCATCGGATCAATAAGTTTCTCATATGCTTCCCTTCCTAGCCTTCTTCTGGCAAATTCGGCAAGTGTTTCGTCCTCCCTTGCATCGCCTGAAATAATCATTTCTGCCATTACTCTGATCCTTCCTGAAAGGCTTAATAAGCCTGATGAAAGAAATGCCGGAGGGGATTCTGGTAACAAATGGAGTCTGCCTTCGGAAAATACAAACCTTTTTCTTGAAGCATCATTGCTTCTCAGGGGGTTCAGTGAAATCTTTCCTGCTAACTCAAGGGTCTTCGGTTTATTGTCAAGGAAGCCATTTACTCCGCCTTCACATAAAAACCCTTCGGTCCTGTCAGTCCAGATTTTTCCTCCGGGTCTTTTATCCGACTCAAAGATTTTAATTTCCGAAGAAGGAGCCTTTTCAAGGAGAAAATATGCCAGGGAAAGCCCGGAAATTCCCCCGCCTATTATAGCTATATTTCCCATCTGGCCTCTTTTATACTTTTAAATACAATATCCTTTAGCGCAGAAATTAAAAGTGGCGATGTATTAAGTGATTCAACTCTTTCAAGCCTAATTCCAAGGGCATCTGCTACATTTTTATATAATATATCTATCTCGTAAAGCGTTTCTATATGGTCAGAAACAAAACTTATCGGAACAACAAGAAGATTCTTCATGCCCTTTCCGGCAAGTTCCTCCAACTTCTTATCTGTAGAGGGTTCAAGCCACTCCACAGGACCACTTTTTGATTGATATGAAAGATCCCATGTGATATTGATCTTTTTTGTTATCTCGTTTATCGTTCCCTTTATGTGTTCAACATATGGATCACCTTCCTCAATAAATTTTACCGGCAGGCTGTGAGCACTGAAAAGCACGTGGATATTTTGCATAGAGCTTGGGTCATGGGGCACAGAGCTAATTTTAAAAGAATCAATACCCTTTCTAATAACATCAACGAGTGCATCTATATATAGTGGATTATTGAACCATGAAGTTACACAGTATGCAGTAGGAAGTAAGGAATAAGCAGCAAAGGAAGAATCTTCTAATTGTTTTTTATAGTTTGATGTGCCTACTGCGTATTTCCTGCCGCTTATTTGATAAATCTTTGTAACAACCTCTTCGAATTTCTTAATAGAAGAACCTGTTGTAGCAATGGAATAATGGGGGTAAAGGCTCAAGACCAAGATTTTATCTATACCATCTATGTGCATCTGTTCTATAGTATCCTCAATCAAAGGATGCCAGTATCGCATGGCAACATATACCTTAAAAGAATGTAAGGCGTAAGGTGTAAGGTGTGAGGGGGAAGAGACAATAGACGAAGAGCCATTTACTCCTGACTCCTCACTCCTGACTCCTAACTTATTTAGTTCTTCTTCCAATGCCTTTGCCTGAGCAACAGTTAAATCTAAAATCGGCGATTTACCTCCTATCAGCCTATAAGCATCTGCTGTTTTTTTAGCCCTGAGAGAAGATATAAGATATGCAAGGGGTTTCTGCATAAATGAAGGGCCGAGTCTGATAATCTCTCTGTCTGAAAAAAGATTAAAAAGAAATGGCTTAACCGCACTTAATGAGTCTGGGCCACCGAGATTCAGAAGCAAAACGCCGATTGATCCTGTTCCTTCAGATTTCAATATTAGTCTTGATGCCTTTTGTATATATTATTAAACTCATCTGCTACCTTTGTGAATGTATGAAGGACATCAGGATCAAAGTGCTCAGGCATTGTCCTGCCGTCGCCTTTTGTGATTATCTCATATGTCTTTTCATGGCTTAGTGCTGGCTTATACGGCCGTTTGCTCCGCAGTGCATCATACCGGTCAACTATGTTCATAATCCCCCCCATCAGAGGAATCTCCTCACCCTTGAGTCCTCTTGGATAACCTTTCCCGTCCCACCGTTCATGAAGGGTCAATGCTATAACCTCCCCAGACCTGAGATATTCAGATACGGAATTCGCGAGTATCTTGCTGCCAATGTATTTTAATTATTACATATTTAGATTATTTTTTCTTGCCATATTTATGTACTGCCTCGACCACTGCTATAGCATTCTCTATAGGAGTTTCAGGTAGGATTCCATGGCCAAGATTAAAGATATGTCCGCGTGCTGATGATGCCTTATTAAGGATATCCTGGACCCTTTCTTCAATATGTTCTTTTGGTCCAAGAAGGACACATGGATCAAGGTTTCCCTGAACAGAGACCTTTTTGCCAAGACGTTTTACTGCCTTTTCCATATCAACCCTCCAGTCTATCCCTATAACATCGGCACCAGATTTTTTAATTATATCGAGAAGACCGGGACAGTTGTTAACAAAGTAAATAACAGGTACACCCAGTTTCTTTATCACATTTATGGCGGTTTTTACGTATGGAAAAACAATCTTTTCATAATCAAAAGGTGACAGAATACCAGCCCAAGAGTCAAAAAGCTGAACAGCCTGGGCACCTGCCTTGATTTGAGATGAAAGATAATCTATAACAGTTGATGTTATCTTATCCATCAGTGCTTTGAAAAAGGCCGAATTCATATACATTATTCTCTTTGTATGTATAAAATTCTTTGAAGTTCCACCCTCTATAATATATGTTGCGAGCGTAAAGGGAGCGCCGGAAAACCCTATAAGTGGAACTTTATCTTCAAGTTCCTGCCTTAAAATCTTTATCGCATCGAGTACAAAAGGCATGCTGTCTTCAGTATCCGGTATAATCAATTTATCAACAGCTGATTTATTCCTGACTGACTCACCTAATATCGGCCCTTTTTTATCAGAAAATTTGAGATGCATTCCCATAGCCTCGACAGGTATTAGTATATCGGAAAAGAGTATTGCCGCATCTACACCGAGTATGTCAACGGGTTGCAAAGTAACCTGAACCGCCAGTTCTGGAGTCTTGCAGAGCGTTAAAAAGTCCACCTTTGAACGAACCTCCTGATATTCTTTCATATATCTGCCCGCCTGTCTCATCAGCCATACCGGTGTATAATTAACTTTTTCACCTCTACATGCCCTTAAAAATGTATCGTTCATAAATCCTCCATGTTGACACAGATGAACGCAGATAAGGACTGATGACCGCTGATATTTTATCTGTGTCCAATGATTTTTTAAGTTAAGTCTTTATAAATATATCCTGTATCTTTATATGTGTTAATCTGCGTTTCTTTCTGTGTTAATCTGTGTTTCTTCGGTATATAACTACAGAATGGTTCCTCCTCAAGGTAATCGCCATAAATTGAATATGCCCTTGCCCTGCAGCCTCCACAGACACTTATATACTCACATAAACCGCACTTGCCCTTGTATTTTTTAAAGTCCCTCAATTCCTTAAAAAGCTCTGAATTCTCCCATATCTCCATGAATGATTTTTCGCGTAAATTTCCAGCAGGTTTTGGGAAATAACTACAAGGTAAAACATTACCGTCTACATCTATCAGGCATATAAGCTGTCCTGCGATACAACCCTTTGCTCCTCCTGTAGAAAATTTTAGCGTACGCCTCTTGAATTTAGCTTTATCTTTCCTGGATCTCTGCAATACCACCCTGTAATAATGAGGGGCGCATGTCGGCCTCACCAGTATGTCCTGCTCTGCTTTTTCCATGTCATAGTGCCAGTCAAGTATTTCCTCATAGTCATCTTTTGAAATTAGCTCATTCATTATCTCCTCACCCCTGCCTGTAGGGACAATCATGAATAGATACCATGCTGTTGCACCGAGTTCTTTCGCAAGTTCATATACCCTGGGTATTTCATCCTGGTTTCTTTTAGTAAAGGATGAATTTATTAAGAATTCTATTTCGTGTTTATTAAAAAGCCTTGCTGCATTTATTGTGCCTGCAAAAGCACCTTGCTGATTTCTGAAGTTGTCATGAACTGCTTCTTCAGAGCCGTCTAGGCTGAGAGATACAATTTTAATCCCTGATTGCTTTATTTTTTCACAAATCTCATCTGTTACAAGAGTACCGTTTGTTGCAAGGCACATCCTTAATCCTTTTTTAGTTCCATATCCAGCAATTTCAAATACATCCCCTCTTACAAGCGGCTCACCACCGGAAAGGACAACAACGGGTCTAGCATAACTTACTATATCATCTATGATTCTGAATGCCTCAGAAGTAGGAAAATCAGGGTGTCCTTTTACTTCTATTTCAGATGAAGAGCGGCAATGAACGCAACGGAGATTACATCTCCTTGTTATCTCCCATGCAATCCACTTAGGTAAGAATTCCATTAAATCTCCTTAAAACTAAACAAAAGACTATGAGTAAAAACTAAAAATACCTATCTGCTCATTATCTCATTAAAGACATTCTTTTCTATCGCATTAAGTAATGGACTAAAAGTTGTTCTATCAAGGGCTGAGATGGCAATTGCATTAAATCTCAAAGAGATGTTACTTACCTCTTCTGCACTCAGCCTGTCAATCTTATTCAATACAAGGAGAGTTTTCTTATTGATAATATTAAGCTCTGAGAGAATCCTTTCTACTGACTTTATGTGCTGTTCAAATCTCGGGTTAGATGCATCGACAATGTGCAGCAGGATATCTGCATCTTTCAGTTCCTCGAGCGTGGCCCTGAATGCTGCCATTAAATCCTTCGGCAGGTCTTTGATAAATCCAACTGTATCTGTTATCACAACTTCACGCTCCCGTGGAAACCTGAGTCGTCTGCTTGCAGTATCGAGCGTTGCAAATAATCTATTCTCCACAAATGTTTCGCTATTTGTCAGGGCATTCAGCAATGTTGATTTTCCTGCATTTGTATACCCAACGATTGAGGCGATCGGGATACCCTTTTCAACACGTCTCGCTTTCCTCTGCCTCCTTGCCTCAGTTAATGTTTTCAACTCTTTCTCCAGCAGACTTACTCTGTCTCTAACACGCCTTCTGTCAATCTCGAGTTTCATTTCTCCGGGACCTCTTCCACCAATTCCACCCATGAGTCTAGACATAGCTGTACCTTTTCCTGTCAGTCTCGGCAACCTGTATTTAAGCTGTGCGAGTTCTACCTGAACCTTGCCGTCTCTGCTATGAGCACGTCTTGCGAATATATCCAGAATAAGCTGGGAACGGTCTATAACCTTTAACTCTGTAAGTCTGTTTATCTCCCTTATCTGAGATGGATTTAAATCCTGGTCAAAGATGAGCAGTGTTGCTCCCTTATTCATTGAGTTAATTATAAGCTCCTTGATCTTCCCTTCACCCATAAGATACTTGGAATTTATTTCTTTAGGTTTCTGAATAAAGCTGTCAATAACAATAACATCACTTGATAAAGCAAGTTCTTTCAATTCATCAATAGAATCCTCCTGTTCATATCTGGGTTTTGTTGACACACTGACAAGTATGGCTTTTTCTCCCTTCTCCTTTTCTTCCAGTTGTTTATATGCTTCAGCAATTTCAAATCTCCTTGCCCTTTCAAGTTCTTCTTCAAGTGTTTCTATAAACGGGTAAAAATTGAATCTGAATTGGTAGAAATTCTCTACTGGCAGGACTTCATAATGTTTTTTCACTTCAGAAGGACTCAGATGTGCAAGATGAATTCTTGAAGGCTGTCCATCTTTCAATCCAAGAGCTGCAATTATATCAAATCTGAGAAGGGCAAGGTCGGTCAAATCATCCCTATTGAGAACCTCATCATTTAAATGTGTATGAATAAATCTCAGACCTCTTAATACCTTTTTGCCAAGCGGATAATCTTCAAGCGTCGGCAAAAATATACCTTTTGCGTCCCCGACGATGACATGTGTGATTATGCCCTTTCTTGAAATCAGAAGGCCGACCTGTCTGTTCAATTCTGAGGAAATTTTGGCAAGATATTTAGCAAGTTCAGTGCTTATAAGTTCATCATGTACTTTTCTTCGGTATATACGTTCAAGTACGTTAATTTGACTCTTTTTGAGTCCTGACAACTTTCCGTATAGTGTAGGTATTTATTTTCCTCCATTAAAGAGTATATTAATGTATATAATTCAATCTTTTTAATATTTTAGCATAAAAAATACTACATGTAACAGCGCATATATTCTTTTGATTAACCTTAAAAATTTATTTTTTGGGTTAAGGAACTAGGGAGGAGAAGATTATATATATATACACATTCCTTTTTTTTCAACAATTTCATATAATTATTTCATATAATTTAACTAAAGTTCAGGGCTTTATAAAAGGAGGGATGTATAATGAAGATCATTTCAGAGCATAAAATCGAAGGTAATCTTCTTCGTCTCGTCCAGGGTGATATCACGGAAAGAGATGTAGATGCTATTGTAAATGCTGCTAATTCTCGTCTTCAGCACGGCGGTGGAGTTGCTGGAGCAATAGTAAGAAAAGGGGGAAGTATAATTCAGGAAGAAAGCGATAAAATAGGTTTCACACCAGTTGGAACAGCAGTAATCACAACAGCTGGCAAACTGCCTTCAAAACACGTTATCCATGCTGTTGGCCCCAGAATGGGAGAAGGTGATGAGGATAACAAACTTAAAAATGCTGTACTGAACAGCATTTTAACTGCATCAGAAAAAAATCTTAATAGTATTTCTCTGCCTGCAATCAGTTCTGGAATTTTCGGGTTTCCTAAAGACAGATGTGCCAGAATATTGGTTAAAGAAGCGGTAGAATTTTTTAAAAAAAATAAAGATAGCAGTCTTCAAGTAATAGAATTTTGTATTTACGACGATCTTACATTGAGCTATTTTAAAAGAGAATTTGATAACCTCAGCTAGCAAAAAAAGTTAGAAGTGAGGAGTGAGAAGTAAGTAGTAAAAAGCAGGGTGCAAGGAGCAGGGTGCAGGGAGCAAGGAGTAAAAAGTAAGCAGTAGGAAGTAATAGGTAAGCAGTAATAAGAACGCCATGCACCGAGCGCCATGCGATGAGTAATTGGTTATTTTTTACAGATTCTATATATAGAACTTATCTTTTTATAAATCTCTTCAGGATTAAAAACCGCACCTCCGGGCTTTCCATAAAATAAAACCTCTGACTTCCCGTTAATCGCAAGCCTTACATCTTCAACCATCTGGCCGGCATTCATTTCAACAACCAAAAAGCGCCTTTTTTTATTCGAAATATCCGCAAGTTGCTTCTCAGGGAAAGGAAACAGTGTCACGGGTCTGAAAAGTCCTACCTTCATGCCTTTCTGCCTCAATTCTTTCACTGCCGATTGGGCTATTCTTGCTGCTATGCCAAAAGCAACAACTATCAGTTTAGAGTCCTTTATTTCATAGGCATCGAACATTACCTCTTTTTTCTTTAAAAGGTTATACTTTTTTATTAAATGGAGATTCCACTGCTCCAGTTCCCCGGCCCCCATAAACAGGGTACGGATAATTCTCGGTTTACGACCTTTACAACCATCCAGAATCCAATCTTTCTGGGGAAGTCTTGGTCTTATATATTTTTTTGGATAAAAAGGCTCCATCATCTGACCTAAAACCCCGTCACCCAGTATTATTACCGGCATTCTGTATTCATCAGCCTTGTTAAATGCATGCATTGTAAGGTCCCACATCTCCTGAACATTGAAAGGAGAGTAAACAATACATTTATAGTCTCCATGGCCTCCCCCCTTAACCGCCTGGAAATAATCAGACTGGCTCCCTGTGATATTTCCAAGCCCTGGACCTCCCCTTTGAATATTTACAATCACAGCAGGCAGTTCAGCTCCTGCAAGAAATGAGATGGCTTCCTGTTTTAGACTTATTCCAGGGCTACTTGAAGAGGTCATTGCCCTAACACCAGCGGCTGATGCACCATATACCATATTGATTGAAGCAATCTCGCTTTCAGCCTGAATAAAAATTCCTTTAACCTCTGGCATTCTCCTGGACATGTATTCTGGAATTTCATTTTGGGGTGTTATGGGATAACCCGCGTAAAATCGGCATCCGGCCTGTATTGCAGCTTCAGCAAGTGCTTCATTACCTTTCATTAATAACAATTTTTTATGTGCTCTTGTGAACATTAAATCATATCCGGGCAGATTTCGAATAATTATAACATAGAAGAATATGGATCATCTCCAAATTAGTTGCTAAAAAACCGCTCGCCCGCTCCTTTTGAGTCACTGGTCACTAGTCATTTGCCATTTGTTTAGCGGTTATTTCAACACATAAATACAATTCATAAAAAAACTAATAATATCAATCGCTTAAATTGTTTTTTAATAACTAATTGGGATAAGAACCAAAAAATATTTCAAAAGCCTAATCTAAAATTAATTTTAAAATACTGTCGAACATTAAATGAAAATCGGTATTCAATTGACAAAATCTGAATTCTTTATTTATGATTTTTTCAATCTGGTAATTTAAATGTATTTTCAAGACTTAATTTTATCACTTAATAATTTCTGGTCAAAAAAAGGATGTGTCCTTCTTCAGCCATACGATATTGAAGTGGGAGCTGGCACATTTCATCCCGCAACATTCTTCAGAGTGCTTGGTCCTGAACCATGGAGAACAGCCTATGTCGAGCCTTCAAGAAGACCTGCTGACGGCAGATACGGAGAAAATCCAAACAGGCTTCAGTATTATTATCAGTATCAGGTAATAATCAAGCCTTCTCCAGCAGATAGCCAGGACATCTACTTAGAAAGTCTCTCAACACTCGGAATTGATCCAGCAAAACATGACATAAGGTTTGTTGAAGACGATTGGGAGTCACCTACTCTCGGGGCATGGGGACTCGGGTGGGAAGTATGGCTGGACGGTATGGAAATTACCCAGTTTACTTATTTCCAACAGGTTGGAGGAATAGACCTGAAGCCCGTATCACTTGAGCTAACCTATGGTCTTGAAAGAATATCAATGTACCTGCAGGGTGTTGATAATGTCTATCAACTCATGTGGAACAAAGACCTCAAGTACGGTGATATTCACCATACAAGCGAAGTGGAAGGGTCTAAATATAACTTTGATTATTCTGACACAGAGTTATTGGTAAAACATTTTGACGACTGCGAAAGAGAGTCCATCAGGATGAATAAACTCGGACTAGTTATCCCTTCTTATGAATTCTGCCTGAAATGTTCGCACCTTTTTAATCTGCTCGAAGCAAGAGGTGCCATTTCCGTTGAAGAAAGAACAAAATACATTGCAAGAGTGAGAAATCTGGCAAAGTTATGTGCAGATGCCTATTACAGGCAGAGGGAAGAGATGGAATTTCCACTTCTACGGAGTACACAGTGAGCGCGCGACGGTTAAACAAAAACCCGCAATCCGTAACCCGTAATACAAAACTAAAAACTGTTTCCTCACTTTTATTGGAGATAGGAACAGAGGAAATACCTGCAAGATTTCTTCCCGGAGCAATTTCAGAACTAAGAAATACAGCTACAAAAATTTTTGATGAATATCGCATAGAATATGACTATATTGACGTCTTTGCCTCACCGCGAAGGCTTGCATTTATAATGAGCGGAATCTCTTCGGTCCAAAATGATAATGTCAGGGAGGTTTTTGGCCCCTCTAAAAAGGCTGCTTTCGATGACAGGGGCAATCCCACAAAAGCTGCGATAGGATTTGCAAATTCACAAGGGATAAAAATCTCGGATCTCATAATAAAACAAAAGGGCAAAGGTGAATATATAGTCGCAGCAATCGAAGAAAAAGGTGCAGGCACAAAATTGATTTTACCCGAGATCTTGAAGAAGATCATACTTTCAATACATTTCCCAAAATCAATGCGGTGGGGAAACAGCAGAATCTCGTTTGTCAGACCGATTCAATGGATCCTTGCTATGTTCGGCACTGAGACCGTCAATTTTGAGTTGGATGGAATAAAGAGCAGCAACACCACAAAGGGTCACAGGTTCCTTTCTCACGGGGCAATTCAAATTAATGAAATCTCCTCATATACAAAGCTTCTCGAAAATAACTTCGTCATTATAGACCATGAGAAAAGGGAAAACATCATTCGTAAAGGAATCGAGAGCCTTTTTGATAATTCTAAAATGCAGCCAATAATGGATAAGAATCTTATAGATACAGTTAACTTTCTCGTCGAATTCCCTGTGCCTGTAGCCTGCAGTTTTAGCAGTGATTACCTTAAACTACCAAAAGAACTCCTTATTACTGTTATGAAAGACCATCAGAAGTATTTCGCAGTACAGGATATCAACGGCAACTTGACCAATAATTTTGTTGTAATAAGCAATACAGGGGCTGAGAATTCCGGGACTATTAGAATTGGTGCTGAACGCGTCATAAAGGCACGTTTTGATGATGCAAAGTTTTACTTTCAGGAAGATTTAAAAAAGCCCCTCTCTGACAGAGTTGAAAAACTAAAACATGTGACCTTTCATGATGAAATTGGCACACTTTTTGACAAAACTGAACGATTGGTTTCTATAAGCACCTTTCTCTCAGAAATGCTCAATCCGTCTATCAAGGACAAGCTTGAGAGGGCTGCCTTTCTGTCAAAATCAGATCTGGTTACAGGGGTAGTGAGAGAATTTCCAGAACTTCAGGGTGTAATAGGAAAATATTATGCCCTTCGGGACGGAGAAGAAAGTGAAGTCGCTGATGCTATAGAAGAACAATATTTACCTAAATTTTTTGGTGGCATGCTTCCGCAAACAGATGTCGGGGCCCTGCTCAGCCTGTCAGACAAGATAGACAATGTTGCATCATTCTTTTGCATAGGTCTTATACCTACAGGCTCAGAAGACCCATTTGCCCTTAGAAGACAGTCAATGGGTATTGTTTCAACAATTCTTGACAGGGCATATTCGATAACTATCAGGGAAATATTTGATGTAGCTCTGCAAAACCTTTCGAATATATCAAAAATTAAGTTTGATACCGGTAGCCTTGAAAACATCATAAACTTTATGGAACAAAGACTCGAATTCATTTTTTCATCCCTGGGTTATACACAGGAACTTATAAGTTCCGTTCTATCACTGTCTTCTATCCATCCATTAAGGACAATCATCGACCGAATGGATGCATTAAAGAAATTCAAGGGTGAAGCTATCTTCCCTGATTTTCTACTTGCAATGAAGAGGGTGAATAATATATTACCAGATACCCCTCTGCCTTTGATAAGGGGCGATCTGCTTCTGCAGGAAGAGGAGAAAAATCTCTACAGCCATATCACAAAATTACGTATTGCGATTACCCCTTGTATTAAAGAAGGAAGGTTCTACGATAGTCTTAAGATATTTTCTGAAATAACAACTCCAATTAACAATTTTTTTGATAAGGTGCTTGTAATGGATAAGCAGGAAGAGATAAAATCTAATAGGCTTGCACTTCTAAAAGAAGTCTGGTTAACTGCCTCCCTAATTGCCGATTTCTCAAAACTAATTTAAAATTAACTCTAAAAATTTGACAATTTATCTCTAATTAAATTATCTTATCTAATGTCTATTTTCTGCTGGTAAAGTGAAAAATATAATAATGAAAACTCAATTTGCAAAAAAAGGCGATGTTGAACGCAGGTGGTTTGTTGTTGACGCCAAAAACGCGGTGCTCGGGAGACTCGCTACAAAAGTAGCTACATATCTAAGGGGTAAAAATAAACCTGTTTTTACTCCAAATGTTGATACCGGCGATTTTGTAATTGTAATAAATGCTGAAAAGGTCAGACTTACAGGGAAAAAACTAACCGACAAGGTTTATTACCATCACTCCGGCTACATAGGAGGAATTAAAGCCAGGACTGCTAATGAACTGCTCGGGAAAAACCCCGAGAAAATAATACAGAAGGCTGTCTGGGGAATGCTTCCCAAGAACAGGCTTGGCAGGAAAATGATTAAAAAACTTAAGGTATACAAAGGGGCTGAACATCCACATAAAGCCCAGGCCCCTGAAATTTTACAATAAACCCCGTTAGAAGCGCGAAGATCTTCTAACTGGGCAAAGGAGTTCAGATGGCTTTGATAACATATAATGCAACAGGTAGACGAAAGACATCGATCGCCAGGGTAAATATTACCCCCGGAACCGGTAAAATAACTGTTAATAAAAAACCTCTGGAATTGTATTTTCCAAGAGAAACTTTGCGCATGATAATCAGGCAGCCTGTTGAACTTGTTGGAGCAACAGGCAAGCATGACATATCTGTAAAGGTTCAGGGTGGTGGACTGACCGGGCAGGCCGGCGCAATCAGACATGGCATAACCAGGGCGCTTGTTAAAATGGACAGCGATTTAAAAATCAAACTTAAAAAAGATGGTTTTTTAACAAGGGATCCAAGAGAAAAAGAAAGGAAGAAATACGGTCTGAAAGGTGCCAGAAAACGCTTCCAGTTCTCTAAGAGATAATATTCAACTTTTATCTATTAAATAAAGGGCTCGTTCACTGGACGAGCCTTTTATTTTTTCTTATAATGTTTCAATGAAGATGTTATTTAAAAAACAAAAAAAGCTAAAGGTTGCTGTATGCGGTGGCAGTGGTTACACCGGGGTGGAACTCTTACGCATTCTGCATAGCCATCCTTACATCGAAATAACTGCCGTAACCTCTGAGAAATCATCAGGGAAGAAGGTTAGTGAGGTTTTTCCATCCCTTTACAAATTTGACAATTATGTTTATGAACACCTAAATAAGGAAAAACTGCTTGATAAGGCTGATATCTTCTTTTGTGCACTCCCTCATGGTGCATCTCAAGATACAGTTGATTTCTTTTACAAGAATAATAAGATAGTAATTGATCTTTCAGCAGACTACCGTCTTGTTGATCCAAAAATTTATAAAGAATGGTATGGGCTTCTGCACAAGTATACCTCTACTCTAAAAAAATCTGTATATGGACTTCCGGAGATTTACAGAAATAAGATCAAAAAGGCTAGCTTAATAGCAAATCCAGGGTGCTATCCAACAGGAGCAATCATCGGGCTCTTACCTGCGGTAAAGAACAAGCTTATTGATGTTTCTTCAATAGTTATAGATTCTAAATCCGGTACCAGCGGTGCAGGCAGAAAGGCTGATTTATCTGTCTCATACTGTGAAGTTAATGAAGGACTCAAGGCATATGGAGTCGGCACACACCGTCATACGCCTGAGATTGAACAAGAATTATCTTTTCTGGCAGGAAAAAAGATAAAAGTAAATTTTACTCCACATCTTATCCCGGTAGACAGGGGCATTTTGACAACTATATATGCTCCATTAAAGAAGAAGATAACCGAGCAGGAAATATTCAAAATCTACTGTAAAACATACAATAAAGAACCCTTTTTAAATGTTCTGAAAAACAATGTTTTCCCTAACATAAAGAATGTACGGGGCACAAACTTCTGTGAAATGGGGCTAAAACTTAACAAACGGACAAATACGCTAATAATAGTAACAGCGATCGACAATCTCGTCAAAGGTGCTTCAGGCCAGGCAGTACAAAACATGAACATAATGATGGGGCTTGATGAAACCACTGGGCTTAACAATCCAGCACTGTTCCCATGAGAATAAAATGATACCTAAAGGATTTTTATTTTCAACCGCTGAGGCATCTATAAAAAGGCCTGGCAGTATTGATATTGCACTAATACTTTCAGAAGTAGAGGCAAATATCTCAGGCACATTTACAACAAATTCTGTCAAGGCTGCACCGGTTAAACTCTGCAAGCAGAAAATAAAATCAGGCAAAGGACAGGCAATAATAGTAAACAGTGGAAATGCAAATGCATGTACCGGCAGAAAGGGTCTGATGGATGCAGTCAAAATAGTCTCAATAGTAGCAAAACAGCTCGGAATAAAGCCATCTCTCATTTATAACTGTTCAACAGGAGTAATCGGCAAACCAATGCCTATGAAAATAATAATCCCCTCACTTTATATACTTACAAGAGAGATCGGGAATTCTTCCTTTGAGGACGTTGCAAAGGCAATTACAACGACTGATTCTTTTCACAAGATGGCCTACAAAAAAATAAGAATTGGCGGAAAACCTGGGATAATATCAGGAATATGCAAAGGCGCCGGCATGATCTCTCCAAACATGGCAACCATGCTCTGCTTTATCATTACTGATATTGCAGTAGAGCATAAAACCCTGAACTCAGTCCTGAAAGCATCTGTACAAAAATCCTTCAACCGTATAACTGTTGACGGTGATATGTCAACTAATGACACGGTACTACTGATGTCAAACGGCATGCTGGGTAACAAAGCTATTACATCGAAATCAGATTACTTTAAACCTTTTCAAAAAGCTGTCGATGAAATTACTTGTAAACTTTCAAAGCTCGTAGTGAGCGACGGTGAAGGAGCCACAAAACTTGTAGAAATCTCGGTAAGGGGTGCAAGAAGCGAATCTGATGCAGAAAAGGCTTCATTCGCTGTCGCAAATTCAAACCTTGTGAAAACAGCCCTATACGGTAATGATGCAAACTGGGGAAGAATAATGGCTGCTCTCGGTTATTCTGGAATCAGGTTTAACGAAGAAAAAACCGACATTTTTTTAAATAATGTCAAGGTTGTAAAAAGTGGAATATCAAACAATAAAGACAGAGAAGCAACTAATGTCCTGAAATCGGACATAATCAAGATAACTATAGACCTGCATTCCGGTAGTTCATCAGTAAAAGTCCTCACCTGCGACCTGACAGAGGAGTATGTTCATATAAACGCCAGATACAGGACATAGTTCTAACCTCAGAAAATACTACAGTATTAGTTGCTAAAAAGACCAATCGGCAGAATTCTAAAAGAAAAAGCAGGGATTAGGATATCAGGTTATCAGGAAATTATTCGCTATGCGCTTTGTGCCATGCGCTATGCGATAGTTAAGAAATAAGTAGTAAAAAAACCGGGCGGTGCTGGTTTTTTTGATAAATCGGGATGTGCTGAGGCAAAAATCACTTACGGGATCTCAAATTTATCCAGAATTTCATACATGGCTTTAACTGCAGCAGAATTGGAAGGCAGGTTAATTATTGCCTTCCCATGCAGGTCATATTCAAAAATCTTTACATCATGAGGTACAAAGCCTTCAAATTCAAGCGGAAATTCTTTTACAAGCTTCCTGACCTCCTCCTCCCCGTCTCCTGATATGCGATTGATTATTAGTGCATGTCTGTCAACATCCAGGTCAAGCTCCTTAACAAGGCTGTCAATCCGCTGTGCTGTCCTTATACCTCTTACAGTCGGGTCGCTGATTATTAAAAGCAGGTCTACTTTGTGAGTAGTTCTTCTACTGAGATGTTCCATGCCTGCCTCGTTGTCTATAACAACATATGGATATGTTTCTGCAAGCTTGTCTGTATACTTCCTGATTATGTAATTGGCAGCACAGTAGCATCCAGGTCCCTCAGGCCTTCCCATAACTATCAGGTCAACTCCCTTTGACTCAATGATTGACTGTTGAACCTGGTAATCGAAGAGCTGTTCCATGGACATGCCACCGGGCCTTTCTGTCCCGCTTCTGATTGTCTGTAAAGACTCTTCTCTCAGGTTACCTATCGTGGCATGAACTTCAACACCCAATGCCTCATTCAGACATGAATTACTGTCAGCATCGACTGCAAGTACAGGTTTCTTCTTCCTTTCCATAAGATACTTTACTGTCAGCCCTGCGATACTGGTTTTACCTGTTCCGCCCTTACCTGCTACTGCAATTACAAATGCCATTTGGTTTTACCTCATTTTATATGCAAGATTAATACTGAAGCTGATATTTCCCAACCCAGAACAAACCTCAGTCCAGTTTAGTTTAATATAACAAAGATTTGTTGAAATTTTTTATATAATAAGGGAAAATTGATTAAAATATGTTTATAAACTTTATTATAATTCAATCAGCCTGAAATATGGAGGTTTTTATATGTATAAACTATCTGAAATCTTAATAAGGTATCTTTTGCAAAGTGCTGTAATCATACTATTTGCTATAACTATAATATTCATTCCTCCAAGTTATGGTAAAAACAAAAATAAAATCATTAAGTATGTCGGTACCGATGCCTGCAAGGACTGCCATCCCTCGGAATACGAAAACTTTTTTAAATATGCAAAAAAGAGCAAGTCATTTCAGAGTATAGAAAGGGTTAAAAAAAATCTGACCGAAAAAGAGATTAAAAAATGCTATAACTGCCACACAACAGGATATGGCAAGGCAGGTGGTTTCATCAGTCCTGAAAAAACGCCGCATCTGAAGGGCGCTGGCTGTGAGGTCTGCCACGGTCCGGGTGAATTACATGTCAAGACAACAGACAGAAAATACATAAAAGTAAATTTGAAAAGGGAAGACTGTGAAGCCTGCCATATATCGGAAAGGGTTCAGGCTTTTAGATTTAAACCCTTGATTCATGGAGGAGCACACTGAAAGTTAAGGCTTTCAGGTTTTCTTTAATCTGAGAGTTCTCAACCTGGCGAGATCCTCCTGATAGCCGTAAATATGAGCACCGGCACTGTATGCACATATAGGACCATTATTGATTCTGCTTTCCATAGCTACAAATTTTTTAAGAAGCTCGATACCGCCAAGATTTGTCGGGAACCCCGCCCAGAGATCCCAGGAACGAAAATAGCAGCTTACTGTAAGAACCAGGTCATCCTCTACAGGGATAGCCTTGAAATCTAAAAGCCTCAGGCAAGGAGGATCAAGCTTGCCATCGTTTCCAAAACAAATATCATGGTCCTCTGGAGTCCCTATTTCAACAACAGCATGATTGGTAAGAGGGGCCTCTTTGAGCACTTTTATCACCCTCTCGAGCTGGGTGCCCCCGTTTGGCATTGGATAGTGTATTCTGCTTGCATATTTATATGTTTCGTTTTCGGATAGCTCTGGATTCATTAAGTAATTCACAAAATAGTCTTCTATATATTCCATAGTAGTGGGAGCAGGCAACCCCGAACCAGGTGGCATTGTTGGAATCATATCCTCGCTTGGATGTTCAATATACACGGCAATACCTGGATATTGAAGCCGGTACTGTTCTTTTTCAAACGAACCTCTCTGTATCTCCTGTATATAGGCATTATCAAATATATTATAAATCAACTGAAACCATGCATCAGATATGGTTTTAGCCTTTAAAAAGAATGGTTGCATTAATTTCTCCTTTTCTGGTTAACTTAATTAAAATATTCAATATAATACAGGATGTATTATTTATCCTTTTGGGAAATATAATCTATCTTTGGTTATATAGTCAAACTTGCTTATTTCGCTATAATTTTAAATAGATGCAAAAAAAAGGTTCAACAGGCATCAAATCGTGTATAATAATATTTACAATCAGTAATGGTACTCGAAATAATATTTATCCTTGTTTTTATTATATTTAACGGATTCTTCTCAGCATCAGAAATCGCCGTTGTTACTTCACGTAAATCTTATGTAAAAAACCTATTAGAGAAAGGCAGCCGAAAGGCGGAAAAACTTAATAAGCTTCAGGCAGAGCCTGACAGGTTTCTTGCCACAGTCCAGGTAGGCGTAACTGTTATGGGTGCACTTGCATCTGCCATCGGAGGCGCTGCGGCAGTAAAAACCTTAAAACCCATTATTGCCAACATTCCTGTCCCCTTTATTTCAAAAGGAGCCGAGGCCATTTCTATAGGTATCATGGTCTTCATCATCTCATATCTTTCCATAATCATTGGTGAACTGGTACCTAAGTCAATAGCCTTGAGACATCCCGAAAAAATCGGGCTTTTCGTTGCAGAACCGATATCGTTCATATCAAAAATTTCATCATTTTTCGTGAACATATTGACAACAAGCAGTAACTTTTTTCTGAAACCATTCGGAGCAAAGTCATTCTCTGAACGTTCATTCATCAGCGAGGAAGAGATCAAACTTTTAATAGAAGAGGTTAAAGACCGGGGTATATTCGGCCCAACAGAGCAGGAATTGATTCACAGTGTTTTCCGGTTTACTGACATATCCGTTAAAGGAGTAATGGTACCTATTACTGAAATGGTTTCTTTCAATATAAGAGAGTCGCCTGAAGTCGTTATTAAAACAATCTCAGAAGAAAACCTCTCAAGATACCCTGTATATGACAAGGACAGGTCAGATATTAAAGGTATACTTTACAGTAAAGACGTCTTCAATGAACTTGCATACAAAAGAGAGATTGTAATTCCAAGACTCTTACATTATGCCCTGTTCGTACCGGAAACCATGAAGATTAGTGTCCTGATGAGGGAAATGCAGAAGAAAAGACAGCATATGGCGATCGTAATAGATGAATATGGATCAGTAGCGGGCATTGTAACAATCGAGGACCTGCTTGAGGAAATTGTTGGAGAAATAAGGGATGAATATGATATTGAAAGCCCTGTGCAGATACTCAAAAACGGGGTAACGCTAGTAGATGCTTCTCTGGCGATAAGGGACCTTAATGAAGATTATAATTTCAAGATTCCTGAATCCATCGAATATGATACAATTGGAGGTTTTCTTCTTTCCAGCCTCCAGAGAGTTCCTTCTGTCGGTGACAGTTTTAATACCGAAACACATAAGTTCACAATCATCAGTATGAAAGGCCGACGCATTTTAAAGATAAGAATTGAGATACTGGAAGATTCAGAAGAAATAAAAAGTACCTGAATATTATTTAACCATCCTTGAAACGTATCTTTTACCCCTTGGCAGGATCCTGATTCCGGAAGGATCAATATGACATTTGAAACGATCAGCCTCTATATCAAATCCAATCTTAACACCTTCTTCAAGGACATTCAATTTGTCGATAATCACATTCCTGAACTTTGAGCCCTTTTTTAGTACAACATGATCCATAATTATTGAATCTTCTACTTCTACATCATCTTCAATTAACACGCCTCCCCTGATAATTGAATTTTTTATTTTTGCATTATGGACCACGACCCCTTCTGCAACAAAACTGTTTATAATCTCTGAATCAAAAAATTTTGCTGCAGGGCCTTCGTAGCTTGCAGGATGTATAAGCCAGTCCCTGTTATCAAGTTCAAAAAGAGGTTGTTTGCCGAGCATATCCATATTGGCCTGCCAGTATGCAGGAATGGTTCCAACATCCCTCCAGTATCCAACCTCCTCGTAGGATTTAATCCCTGGAATAAGGTTTGACTCGAAATTGTAAGCAAAAAGTCTTTTTGACTTGACTAAACCGGGCATTACATAGCCGCCGAAGTCATGCTGTTTCTTCCTCTGCGCATCTGCAAGAACATCTATAAGTGTATCTGCATTAAATATGTAATTTCCCATTGAGGCATAAACGCGATCAGGGTCACCAGGCATGGGTTGGGGTTTTTTAGGCTTCTCCTGGAAGCCGACAATCCTTCCATTTTCCTCAGTTGAGATAATACCTAACGACCTTGCAACTTCTATTGGAACCGGTCGAGCTGCAATAGTAGCGATTGCGTCATTTTCAATATGGAATTGTATCATCTGGCGAATATCCATACGGTATATGTGGTCTGCTCCAAAAATAGCAACTATTGCTGGATTTTGCTGGCGTATAAGGTTAATATTCTGGAACACCGCATCTGCAGTACCCTGAAACCAGTCTGGTCCCATTCTCATCTGTGGTGGCACAAGGGCAACAAAATGGTCTTTGGCAACAGACGTGAACATCCAGTTTTTTCTAATATGTTCTATCAAGGACTGTGATTTGTATTGAACAAGGAGATAGACCGAAAATATTCTGGAATTGATTAAGTTGCTGAGTACAAAATCAACTATGCGATATCTCCCTCCAATAGGAACTGCTGGTTTTGAACGATCAACAGTAAGAGGAAAGAGCCTCTCGCCTTTTCCTCCTGCTAAAATCAAAGCCAATACTTTTGGAATCATCTATCCACCTTATTGTCCTTTACCTTGTTATAGAAAACTACCTATAAAATCGGTGCTAATTACCTTATTAAAAATGAAGGTAGTATAATGCCACTGTCTGCGCCGTTAGAGAACTATGTTCTCTAACGGGGTTCACCCCCTAAAATTTCTCTCATCAGGCTGGCAATCTTTCTGGGTGTGCATGGTTTTGTCTGAATCGCTTTCATCTTCTTCAGTGCATTTTCGTCCTGACCAGCAAGACTGTAGCCTGTTAAAAGAATAAACTTAATATCAGGATTTATTGATTCCAGTTCTTTAAATAGTTCTACTCCGCCCTTGATAGGCATGAGCATATCAGAAACTACAATATCAATTTTCTGATGTCCAGATCTGTATATTTCAAAGGCTTCATCACCATTCTTTGCAACTACTACATTGTAACCTAAATTGGACAGTCCGAAACTGAAGAGATCTCTTATAACATCTTCATCTTCGGCAAATAGAACAGTCTCATTCCCGGAGATTTTTTCTATATCCCCTCTATCAAATTTTTTGTAATATAGAGGCTTTTGTTCAAGCTTACTTAACTCACATATAGGCAGATAAATCTTAAAGGCCGTACCAACATCCTTTTTACTAAAAACCTTGATGAAACCCCCGTGTGAATTTACCACTGAATGCACAATTGAAAGGCCGAGGCCTGTCCCCTTATCTAACTCCTTAGTAGTAAAAAAAGGATCAAATATTTTTTGAATGTCATCTAAATCTATGCCTGTACCAGTATCTGATACAGAAAAACATATATATTCGTTACAGTATCCTTCGGGTTTTAACTGCAGAAGATCATCTGTCAGAACACACTTTTCGGTCTTTATTGTTATAACGCCTTTTCCATCCATGGCATCACGGGCATTTAAAATAAGATTCATTACTACCTGTGTAAATTGTCCTGTGTCACATTTTATATTAAAAACATCTTTCTCGATATCTAATTTAACCTCGATTGTCTCCTCGACTATACGATTTAAAAAATGCAAGGTTTCCTTTATAAAAGAGTTAAAATTAACTATATTGAACTCCAACGGCATCTTCCTGCTGAAAATAAGTAACTGTTTTACCAGGTCAGCACCTCTTCGGGACAGTGAGCTTATCGAATTTATTTTAGTGCGTATATTCGAATCTTCAGGGATATCACTCAGGCATATTTCTGAGAACCCCAAGATACCAGTAAGTATGTTATTAAAGTCGTGGGCTATACCTCCAGCAAGCCTTCCAATAGCCTCCATCTTCTGTGTTTCATAGAGGAGCACCTGAAGTCTGCGCTCCTCTGCTTCAGCCCTTTCCCTGGCTTTATGGTCAGACCATATATTAAGCGCCCTCTTAATCCTTGCGGGAAGGCCGGCAATATTTCTTTTTATAATATAATCGGTTGCACCGAGCCTGAGGCTGTCAACAGCTATAAGTTCATTACCCTCACCTGTTATAAAAATAACAGGTACATCTAAACCCAGCTCCTTGCATATCTCAATGGCTTCAATCCCGGTAATATCAGGCAGCGAATAATCAGCAAGAATAATATCAGCACCATAATCAGGTATCTTCTTCAGGAATTCTTCCCGGTCCCTCGCAACTTCATACTCAAAATCAATTCCTGCCTTATTAAGCTGATATAGCTCAAGCTCTATATCGTCAAGATTGTCTTCAAGAAAAAAAATCCTTAGTTTCTTTTCTCCATAATTCATAAGTTATGCAAGATGAGGCTGTTCATTTATTAACAGCCAGTAAAAACCCACCTGTTTGACTGTTTCGACAAACTGGTCGAAATCAACAGGTTTTCTGATATAGCTATTAACACCAATGTCATAGCTTCTTACAAGATCGCTTTCCTCCTTTGAGGAAGTAAGAACCACAACCGGTATAAGCTTACGCTTTCTGTCGCTTTTCAATTTGTTAAGAATCTCGATGCCGTCAACCTTGGGTAATTTCAGGTCAAGCAGTATAAGTTGTGGCATTTTGTGAGTAGAATGAGAATATTTTCCCTGGTAGAAAAGGTAATCTACTGCCTCCTGACCGTCACGAACAACATCCACTGGATTCAGGATATTGCTTTTTTTCAGGGCATGCAACGTTAGCTCCACATCATCAGGATTATCTTCAACAAGTAATATATTAACAAACTTGCTTATCGTTATCATTTTACCCTCCTTTTAATCAGGAAATTTTACAAAAAATGTTGCACTTTTATTTAACTCAGATTCTGCCCATATACTGCCTTTGTGACGATCTATAACCCTTTTTACTATGGCAAGCCCGATACCGGTTCCCTCATATTCTTCTGGCAGATGAAGTCTCTGGAACACCTGGAAGATCTTCTCGTGATACTGCATGTCAAAACCTATACCATTGTCTTTGACAAATACTACCTTATTCGTACTGTCATATCCTATAACAATTTCAGGTTTTTCATTATGGACAGTAAATTTCAATGCATTTGATATAAGATTGGAAAAAACGCTTTGCATCATTATTGAGTCGCATTTTACCACAGGAAGGTTCTCCACATGGATAGAGACATTTTTTCCCTCAATTTCATTTTTATAATATCCTAAAACGCTTTTTACAACATCATTGAGATTTGTCCTCCTTAACTGTATTTCAGCCCTGCCTATTCTTGAAAAAGTCAGCATATCATCTATCAGTAATGACATTCTCATCGTGCCATTTCTTATCCTCTTAAGGAAGTGTTTTGCCCTATCATCAAGTGCATCAGGAAAATCATCTAAAAGTATTTTTGAGAATCCGTCAATATTCCTTAAAGGGGCCCTGAGGTCATGCGAGACAGAATATGCAAATGCCTCAAGTTCCTTGTTTGCGATTACAAGCTCGGCCCTTGATTTCTCTACAGCACGGTTTTTTTCCTCTATTTCCAGAGCCATATCAATAAAAGAACTCTGAAGGTCTCCTATCTCATCAAAACGCTTACTTTCAGATACAGTAATACCTGAACCATCGGAAATTTTCTGTGGCAGTATTCTTATGTCATTCGCAAGGGTATCAATAGGCCTGCTTATAAGCCTGGCCAGCAGCGTATATGCTATTACAATGATTGAGCATATACCCAGAATGCTTATGATTGTATTGGTATCCCTTATATTTGCTATAGCAGCATAATTTCTGTCTGTAGATTTTTTTATTACAATCGCCCCCAGTACCTTGCTGGAAGAACCATGACAATGATAACAATCTTCCTGATTAAGAATAGGATGGACATGAATAATATTTCTTTTACCTTTGAAATATTCTTCAAATAGCCTGCCCTCATGTTTTCCTCGTTCAATAGCATATCTCAAACCTTGCAAGGCTTCCTTATTATTAATATAACTGCTTAAATTGTCTTTTAACATATTCTCATGACATGCAAAGACAATGTCCAAGTTGTTATCGCATATGAATACCATTATGTCTTTCATTCTCTCTCTTATCATAAGAAGCTGTTTTTCTACAGCTTGGCTGTCACCAATAGACATCGGGTATTTAATACCTGTATAAATAGATTCCGAGGCCTGTTCGGTTTCGATTTTCATCTGATTCAGCATCTCTTTAATTTGATTTTTTACCGTAAAAAATATAACAGCTATCATAATTAGAGAAACACTCAGAAACAGGGCAAGGAGGATTTTTATGCTCAGGCTTCTTTTTATATAGTTAATCATTATTTTATTAGATAGCCGGTATAATTAGCCATTCTGATTCATTCCTACTGGATTATACCAATATATAAGTAGCTAATCAATATCTCTAATAATAATAAATATATTTATTTATTTCCTTATTTTATTTAAAACCATGCTCTTCAGATGGAAATATACCCTTTTCAACCTCTTCTTTATATTTCTTAACTGCCGCGAGGGCTTCTTCTTTTAGATTTGCATAGCGTTTAACGAATTTTGGTACAAATCTTTCGAACATGCCAACAACATCATGCAACACAAGCACCTGTCCGTCACAATAAGGCCCTGCACCTATTCCTATTGTCGGTATTGAAAGCTCCCCTGTAATCTGCTTTGCAAGCTTTACGGGTATTGCTTCTAAAATGAGAGCAAAGGCACCGGCTTCTTCTGCTATATGGGCTTCTTCAATCAATCTCCTCGCTGCCTCTTCTGTCTTCCCCTGAACCTTGTATCCTCCCATTCTATGGATTGACTGTGGTGTCAGTCCAATATGAGCCATTACAGGGATATCGGACTTTGTAAGGGCCCTTATATGTTCCTTTATTTCTGCCCCTCCTTCGAGTTTTACAGCAGAAGCCCCTGCCTCTTTTAAAAATCTCCCTGCATTCCTTATAGCATCTTCAATGCTTGCCTGGTAGGACATAAACGGCATATCTCCGATTACAATCGCATTCACCACAGCACGCGATACAAGTCTTGTATGATAGATCATCTCATCCATTGTCACTTGCAGGGTGTTTTCCAGTCCCTGGACAACCATGCCAAGGGAATCGCCAACGAGAATCCCGTCAACACCAGCCTCATCTACTATCCTGGCAAATGGATAGTCATATGCCGTTATCATCGTTATCTTCTTACCTTCTGTTTTCTTCTTTAAAAAGTCTTGCACTGTCACCTTAGGCATGCCCTTCTCCTTGATTTGTCTATTCCTATATTCATTTTCTAATATTCATTTTCTAACAAATTATAACTTCCTTTTAAAAAAATTTCACTATATAGTCATTGGTCACTAGGTCGAAAGAAAAGTACGGAGTGAGGAGTAAGGAGTAGGAAGTAAGGAGTAGGAAGTAAGCAGTAGGCACTGAAAGGCAAGGAGCAGGGTGCAGGGAGCAAGGGGCAAAGAAAAAGGAATAAGAAGTAGGAAGTAAGCAGTAATTAAGAACACCATGCGCCGAGCGCCATGCGCCATGCGATGAGTAAACGGGCATCGTTACCGTAACCGTATGACGTAACCTTTTAGTTCGCAAAGAACAAAGGACACCGAGTCATTGGTCATTGGTTATTATTTGGAATTTGGTGCTTGGTTATTTCCTTAAGCTGCTTTATCCCGAATAATTTCGTACCAAACTATCAGTGCGATAATAAGCAAGAATAAAAAGATACTTTATTATATGTTATACTTTTATATGGGCGAGAAATATCCATTTCAACCTCTGACAAGACAGGACAAAATAACTGTATTCTTTTACAGGACAGGTATATTTATTTCTACTCTCATAATCAGTATTACAGCTTTACTTGCGATTAAAAGTACTGTCAGTACTGATATACAAAATTATCAGACGATAATATCAGGCTATAGTATGAACATCCTGCTTTTAATGATTTTTTTCAGTGTTGGCCTTAGTGTATTTTTTATTCATTTATATGTTGGAAGTTATTACAGGATGCTGAAGAAAATATATTATGTTGCTGTTTTATGCCTTGTTTTTCTCTCAATAATAGGCAAGGGCAATCCAGCAATAACTTTATTTAGGGTTCCAACAAGCACTATTCTTATGATACCTCTTTCGCTTTGTCTCGGATTTGTAACTGCAAAAGAGGCATTCTGTTTCAGACTATACGAAGGCTATATGCTTGCCATAATTATGCCGGCATATATTTTCCTTTATTCTATCGGTGCTTTAAATCCAAAAAGTGCTACTTTTGGTTTAGCTTTGATAGCAGTAATGCTCGTTTTCTTCATGTTCCGAAAAGTCTTCCAGCCCATGCACTATGATATCGGGGATAAATCAGCTTACCAGCCTTAGAATTCTTAACTCACTGAATCCCTTTCGCAGGTATGCGCACATTTAAGAATAAGGAGTAAGGGGTGAGAAGTGAAAAGTAAGGAGTAGGAAGTAAGCAGTAGGCAGTAATTCGTTAATTGAAAATTGAATATTGAATATTGAAAACTAAAGGCGGGTAAAGACTAAGTATAAATACATAGGACATAAAAGACGACAGACGTAACCGATAACCGAAACGGGCATCGTAACCGAAAGACGTAACCTTTTAGTTCGCTAAAAGAATAGGTTAAGGAGTTCACTTTTAACTTATTGATACTTATCAAATAATGAAAGTAATTTCGCTGCTTCATCATTATTTATAGTTCCCTTCTCAATTGCTATCTTGACAGTATATCTTCCAAGTTCAGAGTACAGTTTTACCATGCCGGGGCTGTAATTTGATATTGCTTTCAGATGATCTTCGACAATTCCTGTATCTCCTCTTGAAATAGGACCTGTAAGTGCTGCGGGGATACGAAGGCTTTCAATATTTGTTACTGTCCCTTTTATCAATGGCATAAGGGCGTTAAGGGAATCCTGCCGGTTGATACCTGCTAACTCGAAGAGGTCCAGTCCAAATCCAACGGTAGACACAAGGAAATTCGAGGCTACTGATGCCCCTGCATGATATAAGGGCTTCTTATCAACCCCCAGGGTTAATTCCTTTCCGCCAATGGCAGTTACTATCTCCCTTGCAGCAAAAAGTGCTTCCTCATCACCCTCAATACAGAAATATGAACCTTGAAGATTTTTTACTGCCTCACTTACACCTGCCAGGCTCTGGAGGGGGTGAAAAGATGCAACCTTAGCGCCAACATTTCTAGCAGACTTTAAAACCTCTGATGATAAAGCACCGCTCATATGAAAAACGACAACCCCTGGATTGAATCCCCCCTCCGAGGCCAATTTAGTGCAAACTTCCTCTATGGCGCTGTCAGGTGTAGTTATAAAAACTATATCTGCCTTATTAGCAACAGATATAAGGTCTGTTGATGTTCTGCCCTCCCCTATGAACTCACTTGCCTTTTTTGCCGATTCAAGAGTCCGGCTTGCAATACCTGCAACTTTATAACCACTTTCCTTCAGGAGATAACCCATGGCAGTCCCCACAACCCCCGCACCTATAATCGCTACCTTATGCATGGTCTGCACGGAAAATGTCCAGCCTTTATAATCTAGCCTCCTCCAGGACCATGGGAATCCTTTTCTCCCAGCCAATAGCCATGATATGAACTCCTGCACAAAGATCCTTCATTCCCTTAATCAGCCTTGCAGCTATCTCGACACTGGTTTTGACCTTATCTTTTGTCTCTTCCATTTCTTTAATAAGAGGTTCGGGTACAAATACACCGGCAACATTTTTATTCATAAACCTTGCCATACCGGCTGACTTGAGCAATATGACACCACCCAATACTGGGGTCTTAAAGCCCTCTATTCGCTTCATAAATCTTTCGAAGAGATCCAGGTCAAATATTCCCTGGGTTTGAATGAATCTTGCACCTGCTTCAATTTTCTTTTCCATCTTGATGATCTGCATTTCAAGTGCAGCACCTGTGTCGGCTCCTGGATTTACTACTGCACCGGGAAAGAAGTCCGGAGCACCCTTTAGCTGGTTTCCGGCCATATCAAAGCCTTCATTAAGCCTGCCTATCACCCTTAACAGGCTCACAGAATCTAAATCAAAAACAGGCATCGCCTGAGGGTGATCGCCCAATGTTGGATGATCTCCGGTTAAGGCTAACACATTCCTGATGCCCAAAACCCAAGCACTTAACAGATCTGATTGTAGAGCCAGCCTGTTTCTATCCCTGCATGTTAGCTGTAATATTGGATCAATTCCGCGATCTTTCAGTAGATGGCAAACCGCCATTGAACCTAATCGCAGGACAGAACTCTGAAGATCCGTAACATTAATGGCATCTACCTTTCCTTTAATAAGCTCTGCCTCTTCTAATAATCCATCTACTTCTGTTCCCTTCACCGGCCCTATCTCTGCCGTTATAAGAAACTTGCCGGAATCTAAAACCTCCCTGAATCCCATCTCGTCATACTCCTTTTGTTGACTGATTCTTTAATTACAAATCTTCTCTTAACATCCTCAATCTAACATGTGGGAAGTAAAACGGTAAATATGGTACCCTCCCCTACCTTACTTTCTACACGTATTGAGCCATGGTGGGCATCAACAACGCTTTTAACAATTGAAAGGCCCAAGCCTGTACCGCTAATATCTTTTGTCCTCTCCGATTTTTCCCGGTAGAATTTATCAAAAATACGAAGCATATCACTGTCTAAAATGCCTATTCCGGTATCAGAAACCTTTACCTGAATATGTTCTGCTTCCTTTTTTAGCTCGATGTTAACCTTACCACCTGAATGTGTGTATTTAATGCTATTACTAATGAGATTAATAAACATGGCCTCCATAGCGCTTTTATTCCCACAAAATAAAGGAAGTTTATCTTCCATGGTTACCTGATGTTCAATACCCTTATCCTGGGCCTGGGGTTGTATAACCTCAATAGCTCTTTGCAAAATCTCAGAGAGATTCATGGGTTCAATCTGCGAGACATGTCCTCCTTCTTCGATAAAGCAGACATCCAGGATATCATTAACCAATTCAGTCATTCCCTTTATCTTGGCCTTGACTTTTTGAAGTAAATCTCTCTGTTTCTCATTGACCTCTCCTACTACACCACCCAGAAGGATAGATGTTTGAAGCAAAGTAGAGCTCAAAGGGGATTTTAATTGATGAGAAACCATGGACAAAAAATTAGACTTGATTTTGTCTATAGCACTGATTTGTCCGACGTCATGGAGCAAAGTCACCGATCCAATAATTAATCCACTCGCATCTCTAACAGGGTTGACATGAATGCTGAGCCTGGCAGTACCTGTATCCAAGAGGCATACTTCTTCAGCATGATTGGTCACATCATGCTTCAATATCTTGGTTATAATTCCAACTAACGCTTCATTTCTAATGTGATCTTGGACCGGCTGATCCAGGGCAGCATTTTCCGTTATATCCAGCAAAGCTTCAGCCTTTTTATTATATAGGATAACCTTGCCCTGCACATCGGTAACCAGTATCCCATCAGACAGGCTGTCAATTACAGGATTTAATGATTCTTTTATTACTCTATAAGGCATATTTCTTCCTTAATAATAAAATCCTATTAGTTCCAAACTTTACAATCCCCAATAATACCAGGTCTCCAGATGTCATTCCCGCCCCGTATCGCAGTATTGGATAAACTCCAGCGGGAATACAGATGCTACATTTGCGAAAACTCTGGATTCCTGTTTTCACAGGAATGACAGGAACCGATATTGTTTTGGTAAACCAGGTTCAAGGTTTTCCCCCATAGAAATTTCTGAAAAGATTTTCAACTCTTTGTACCAACTCCACAGGCTCTACGGGTTTGGGAATGTAGTCATCAGCCTCGGTTTTCATGCCCATTTCCTTGGTATATTTTGTAGTAGGTATGGCCTCACCTACAGCAGTCAATAGAAGAACGGGGATACGTCCATATTTGGGGTCAGCTTTAAGCTTAGCACAGACTTCATAGCCATCCATCTCGGGCATCATGACATCTAAAATGATTAATTCGGGCTTTTCTGTTTTGACTTTTTCAAGCCCTTCCTGCCCGTCATAGGCTAGAGTCACATCATATGATTTACTTTCTAAAATGAGCTTGGTTGCCTCTGCAAATTCTACATCATCCTCTACTAATAAGATTTTCTTTTTCTCCATGTCTTCCCCCAAAAAGGATTTTAAACCTTGCCTGCTTTCTTGAGGATTTTCTCTGCACGTTCCAATAAAATATTATGTTCAATAGGTTTTTCTACATAATCATCAACATCGAGTTGCAACCCCGTTTCTAATTCATACCGGCGACGGCTGGCCTCTTCCCTTACACTGCTCAAAATGATGATGGGTATATAGGAGTACTTAGCCCATCGAGGATCTTTTAACTCTTTACATACACCAAATCCATCCAGATTAGGCATGAGAAGATCCAAAATCATCAAGTCGGGTTTTTCCTCTTTCAGCTTGTTAAGGCCCTCTATTCCGTCCCGAGCCGTGATTACCTTATAGCCTTTGGCTTCAAGAACAATACTGATAGCATCCAAGACATCGGGATCATCATCAACAACCAATATTTTCGCACTCATCATATCCTCCTTATACCCAAGACCTGCCTTTCCCCTTTTGCGAATGGGTTAAGTGAGGGTCTGTTCTTTTCTAAACTGTTAAATAATCGGTCTTGGTAGTAAGTCAGCCCTTTCTACAATAATTGGTACAATATCTTCCCAGGCTACGGCCATGATATGGATGCCATGTATACCATTAATCTCTTTGAGTTGGTCGATGATCTCCAGAGATATTTTTACCCCTTCTTCTTTTGCATCCTTGGCCTCCTCCATACGGGTCAATATCTCATCCGGTACACTAATTCCTGATACATTATCTTTCATATAGCGAGCCATTCCAACAGATTTTATCGGTATTACACCAGCAAGAATGTGAACCTGTTTATCCAATCCCTGATCCACCACCATCTTCATCCACTTGACAAATTTACCTACATCAAAGACAGACTGAGTTTGAATGAAGTCTGCACCAGCCTTTACCTTTTTGGCCAGCCTCTTGATCCTGTACTCAAAGGGATCAGCAAATGGATTCTCAACCGCACCTATAAGCAGGCGAACTTCGCCAGAGATATCATCGCCGCACAGAAATTTTTTTTCGTCCCTCATGGTCTTAAGGGTTTGAATGAGTTGAATAGAATCAATATCATAGACACCTTTAGCTGTAGGATGGTTGCCAAATCTTTGATGGTCACCTGAAAGACATAGTACATTTTGAATCCCTAAGGCAACTGCACCCAGGATGTCACTTTGGATAGCTATCCGGTTCCGGTCCCTGACCACCATCTGCATTACGGGATCAACCCCCATCTCCTTTAGGAGGATACAGCCGCTCATACTTGACATACGGACAATGGCCGTTTGATTGTCCGTTACATTCATAGCATCACAATAAGATTTGAGGAGTTCACCTTTCCTCTGGATGACTTTTGCTGAAGTACCTTTTGGGGGGCCCACTTCTGCAGTTACAGCGAAATAGCCGCCTTCTAAAACCTTTTCAAGATTGCTTCCCGCTTTCATAATCCACTAACCTCTTTTAATTTATGCCTCACTGTTGAGTGAGGCTTGGGTCCCAGTTTTTTGGGATCATAATATCCTCCAGATTATCGAGGCATCCAATCCTGGAGAGACGCTCAATAATGAGCTGCCAGGCACAGGGCATGCTGGGTGAAATCTCACATTTACCGCCCTGAGAACCTCCGCACGGGCCGTTAAGCAAGCTTTTAGCACATCTTGTTATCGGGCAGATCCCTCCTGTCTTATCCAGTATACATTTACCACACAGTGAACATCTTTCATCAAATACCTGAAGTCTTGTCATGTTAGCAAGGAACATACTGTCATTTGAAGGAAAGACAGGCTTGTCTTCGTATAACTCCGCTGCTGTCTGTGTACCGGCACCGCAGGACATAACAATTATGCAATCGGCTTTATTTATAACTTCCTTAAATGGTTTAAGCTCTAATTTTGTTCCAAGTACCTGACAACCTGTCTTTGCGGCAAATATTCCTGTTACATCTTTTCCTTCTGATTCCAGGGCCTCCTTCATTGCCTTAAGCTCAGGTTCTCCTCCTGTTTTGCACAAAGTTGCACACTCAGAACATCCTAAGAGAAAAACTCTCTTGTAATTTTTTATGTTTTCCAACACTTCATTTAATTCCCGTTTCTTTGTTAATATCATTTTCCCTCACATCGTATTTTATATTTTATTGTAACTACTCATGTCTCTCCTTTAGAAAAGTAGGATTATAGTGCTTATCAGTTACACATTAACTTTGGTGTCTTGAGTGCATATCATAACTCTTAATATCGTTTATTTGCAACCTTATGCACTTACCTTGTAGCTGCCCGGTTTTTGTCCCTTTGACCAATCTTTTGAGCCGATTGTCTTTTTGAAGTCGTCAAGTTTACCTAATTCTTTACGTCTTTCGTAAATCCTTACCCAGGCACATGGAATTTCAGGGTTTACCTCACATTTCCCATTCTTTGTTCCACCACATGGGCCATTTAAAAGTCCCTTGGAACACGTTGTAACAGGGCAGATTCCACCAGTCAAAGCAAGGATACAGTCACCACATGCTGCACACGCTTCAACCCATGTGCCCTTTACGTCAGAAATTCCAATGAACTTGGTGTTAAGTGCTGGTAAAACAGGGATATTCTTAAATCGCTCAGCAATACCCTGGACACCTGCGCCACAACCCATTGAGAGGATTGCGTCGTATTGAGAAGCCTCATCCTCTAACTGATTAATGAATTCTGTATCACATTGCCTGGGTATTGTCCGTTCCTCCACAATGATTTCATCACCGTCTATTTTTCTTGCCATTCGGATAGCTGACGCCAACAATTCAACCTGCCTCTCGCCACCACTAAGACATACAGTAACACAGGTACCACAACCCACAATTAGAACTTTCTTATAATCTTTAAGCATATCTTTTATCTCTTCAAAGGGTTTAACCTCAGCAACAATCATTCTCTCACCTTCTTTCCCATTTTTATAGGATTTATACCTAAGGACTCAAGACTCTTTCTGAATTCAGAGACATCTTTACTCTCTGAGATTATATTCAGTCGCCCCGCACCTAAACCAATCTCATCTAATATCTTTTTGGCCTTTTCTATACGTGCAAGTAACCACCGACTTCCATCCCTAAAACGGCATTCCTGATCAGGACACATGTGTACTGCCACACCATCAGCACCCAATTCAAAAGGATAAATTAGCTGAAAAGCATCCAGCCGACCTGTGCAAAGTTTTCCCAGCCAGTGCACACCATCTCCGCTGCTCGGGGGATCGGCAGGTAACTTGTATTTACAGTAAAAGCCAATTATAAATATTTCCTGAATCTCTTGCTTATCAAGATCTATAACCTTTTCCAGTGCAGTACGTGCTTCTTCCATGGTCTCAAGTTTTAAGTTTATTGCTAATGCTGGACATTCTGATGCACAAATCCCACAGGCCTGACATTGACTTATATCTATTTTAACTATTTCTTTGCCTGGAGTTGGCACTCCATAAGGACATATACGAACACAGTTAAGACAGGCTGCACAATTCTCTGAAACGAGTGCACCTGCACCGCAGTTTAAACAGCATTGTGCTTCCTTTACTGCTTCATCCCAATTATAGCCCTGTTCTACCTCGTTAAAATTGTCGAGGCGTTTTTCGATTGGCATAGTGGGCATATTATACCTGTTTGATTTATTAATTAAATTAACTACATACTCTTGAAGCGGTTCAAAAGCTAAAGGCTTTTCAACACTTTTATATGGTAGATTGCGGAGATAACAATGTATTGCTTCAGCCGTCCTTTTACCAGCTGCTATAGCTTCAATCACGCTTGAAGGTCCACTCACAACATCACCACCAGCAAAAACACCTTTTAAATCAGTTTTGCCTGTCTCATCCTTTACAATAACAGTACAATTCTTGTCTAAGATTAACCCGGTATTCTTTAAGGCATCTGCATCAGGAATGTAACCAATTGCTAAGATAACTGTATCAGCTTCAATTTCAAATTCCGATTTTTCTATAGGTACAGGTCGGCGTCTGCCTGACTCATCTGGCTCACCGAGTTGCATCTCAATACACCGAACCCTTTGAACATTTCCATTACCTAAAAATTCAATCGGGGCAGTTAGATACCTAATCTTTATCCCTTCATTCTCTGCATCCTCAACTTCTGCACGACCAGCTGGCATTTCATATAAGGTTCGACGATAAATAATGGTAACCTCTCGAGAGCCCAGACGAAGAGAAGTACGAGCTGCATCAATTGCTGTATGACCTCCACCAACGACTAAAACACGATCACCTAAAGGCGGTCTTTGTCCCCTGCTAACTTGTTTTAGAAATTCAACGGCTGTAATAATTCCTGTAAGTTCTACACCACCACATTTGGGCAATAAACTATTTTGACTACCCGTAGCTAAAAAGACAGCCTGATAATCTTTAAGAAGTTCTTCAATTGTAAAATCTCGACCGAGTGCCAAACCGGTCTTAGCCTCAACACCGAGGGATAATATAAAATCAATCTCTTCATTAACCACATCTTTTGGAAGCCTATATTCAGGAATGCCTTCACTTAGCATACCTCCAAGTACATCCTGTGCCTCATATACAGTAACCCTGTATCCAAGTAATGCAAGATCGTGGGCTGCTGTTAGGCCGGCTGGGCCACCCCCTATTATAGCGACTTTTTCATCGTAGAAATGTTCAGGCCTCTGAGTAAGTTTTAGCCCTTTGGTATGATCTGCTGCAAAGCGCTTCAGCGCTGCAATGGAAATAGGTTTGTCTATCTGTGCACGCCTGCATACGCTCTCACACGGCCGAGTACAGATTCTGCCACAAACAGAAGGAAATGGGTTTACCTGACGGATAATCTTAATAGCCTTCTCTATATCGCCTTTTGCAATTGCAGAGACATAGCTGCTTACATCTGTATAAATAGGGCATGCTGCCTGGCATGGAGGCACAGTTTTAGTAGTCATTGTGTTCAATCCTCCAGACGGTTCCGTTTATTGTGACATTTACCCCGTAAACGGGGGTTACCCTTTCCGGATCCTAAGCTCTATCAAGTAATTAAATAGTTAATTATTTATATTTTATATATATTTTAATATATTTATTACAACAATTATAAGGGAATAACAGTAAACTCCGTTAGAAGAAAATAACAACAATTTCTAAACGGGGTAAACCCCTTGTTTGCAAAAAAGAATTTATTTTATCCTCGCTTCAAGCCCCGAAAGACATCTGGTCTATTACGGGTACGGGACAAGTAGCGAGTCTTTCTAATGGGGTAAATGTACCCACAAAATGAGTAATTTTTTCTATCTTTATTAAATATATCTAACTGTTTAAATTTCGGGCAGATGCAAATGTTTTATAGAGTCAGAATTTTATCATTTATTTTATTTATATGTCAAAACCGTCCTCTTAACAATCGCATAGCGCATGGTAAAAAAGTAAGCGGTAGGCAGTAAGGAGTAAGCAGTAAATGAAAACACAGGAGTATTTAAACAGTTAAACGGTTACGATGCCCCCCTGTCAAGTAAGCTTTTCTACTTTACAAGGCCCGTTTCGTTTATCTTCTAGCGGCTAAGTGTTTTTATTTTCATAAAAATCTTTTAATGCTTCCTTTTCTTCTTACTTCTTACTTCTTACTTCTTACTTCTTACTCCTTACTCCTCACTCCTCACTCCTCACTCCTCACTCCTTACTTCCTACTTCCTACTTTCTTTTTAGTTCCCAGTTCTTCCTTGACAAAGGAGAAAGATCTGTGATAATAATTGCTCAATTTTGTAAACCCCTTTAAAAAGGTGTTGCGTGTCGGTGGCTTTAGACCACCTACTGTAACCTGTCTGCCGACAGGCAGGCATATTTTTTAACTTCCGATTTCATCGAAGGCTTTTTTTACGGGGTAAATTTATGATTTTAAAGGTTTTATTAAAGAAACAGGTAAAGTATAAACCAGGTGAATCTGTATCTCGATCTTTAGAAATAATAAAAATTTAGGTATAAAAATATGTTCAATAGGAGGCAAGATGAAATTAGCAATTATTGGAGCTGGGCCTGGAGGATATGTTGCAGCGATTAAGGCTGCCCAGTCAGGTACAAATGTAACCATAATAGAAGAATCAGAGGTAGGGGGCACATGTCTTAACAGAGGTTGCATCCCCACTAAGGCGCTTGTTGCATCATCAGAGGCACTTTCTAAGGCAAGACAGCTTGATAAATTTGGTATTGAACTAAAAGGTGAAGTTGTACCCAATCTTGCAAAGATTATTGAGAGAAAAAATAAAGTAGTAAACACACAAGTAAAGGGTATAAGAGGACTATTTAAGAGCTGGGGGATAAATCTAAAACAAGGACGGGGAGTACTCACATCTCCTGATGAAATAGAGATTACAACAAAAGACGGCTCAAAGGAAAAAATACAGGCAAACAGGATAATAATAGCCACGGGATCGAGACCTGCACAGATACCAATATTTCCATTTGACGGCAATAGAATCATATCCAGTGATGAAGCACTTAACCTTACGGATATTCCGAGGAGCCTTCTAATAGTAGGAGCAGGTGTTATTGGCTGTGAATTTGCCTGCATATTTGCTGAACTAGGCACTGAAGTAACAATGGTAGAAATGCTCCCACGGGCCGTTTCTACAGAGGATGTTGAAATATCACAGCTCTTGGAGAGGGAATTAAAAAAGAAAAAGATTAAACTTTATACAAACGTAAAGGTTGAGGATGTTAAGGTAAAAAATGGCGAGGTAAATGCCAGGTTGTCTAATGGAGAAGAAATAGTGACAGAAAAGACCCTTGTCTCAATAGGAAGGGCTCTAAACAGTGATAATATTGGAATAGAAAACGTTGGTATCAATAGGGGCAGTAGGGGTGAAATAACTGTCAATGAAAAAATGCAGACCGGCATAACAAATATTTATGCAATTGGTGATGTAACAGGCGGCATACTGCTTGCCCATGTTGCCTCAAAAGGTGGTATAGTTGCAGCAATAAATGCAACAGGAGGAGATGATACAATAGACTACAGTGTAGTGCCTTCAGCAATATTCACCTCTCCTGAAATAGGTTCTGTTGGTCTAAGGGAATTTGAGGCAGAGGAGAAAGGGATAAAGGTAAGAACAGGTCATTTCCAGTTCAGGGCACTTGGCAAGGCACATGCAATGGGTGAAATAGCAGGTTTCGTCAAAATAGTCTCTGATGAGTCTACAGACAAGGTTTTAGGTGCTCATATAATCGGCCCGCATGCCTCAGACCTTATACATGAGGCAGCTATTGCAATAAAGACAGGGCTTAATGTTAAGGACATAGCTGAAACAATCCATGCACATCCTACATTATCAGAAGGTATAATGGAGGCTGCTGAGGATGTCCATGGTAAGGCAATACATGTACCTAAAAGTTAAATACGCCCCATGGAAATGATAAACTTCTTTACAGGGTAAGTAATGTAAAAGCCGGACAGCACTACCTTTCGCTTGCTACGATATTTTTCGACTATTCTAAGCTCATTCCGCTACAGCCTCGAAACTCCCCCGTAGACGGGTTTCCCCGTTTTACGGGGTCAGACACTCGAGGCTGTAGCCGCTTCATTTCGCTAAGAACTGTAACCGAAAAATATCTGATGCCGCTCTACCCAGCACTGCACGGCTTTTTTTGAATTTACTGACAAGTGACTATTGACTATTGATGTGGAAATTGCAAATTTCTTTACGGGCATGCCCCGTGGAAAGCCATGGCTTTCTTTATGGGGGATCACTTTATACTATACTTTGCTGATTTCACAGTATTCTTTAAAAGCATTGTAATGGTCATCGGTCCGACGCCGCCTGGCACCGGAGTGATAGCCCCGGCTATCTCTTTGGCAGCATCAAAATCAACGTCTCCCTTTAGGATAGCAACCGGTTTCCCCGTCTTCTCACTTATTTTCTCACCTACACGGTTGACACCAACGTCAATCACACAAGCACCGGGCTTGATCCATTCAGGTTTCACTAGATGCGGTACCCCTGCGGCAACGATGAGAATATCGGCGCGTTTACAGTGTGCCTCAAGGTTCTTTGTACCGGTATGCACGACAGTGACTGTGGCGTTCGCTCCTTTGCCTTTCTGGAGCATAATGTTGGCGATAGGCTTGCCCACTATATTTGAGCGTCCTACAACAACAACTTCGGCACCTTTGGTCTCAAAGCCGGATCGTACAATCAATTCCTGGATTCCTGCAGGAGTGCACGGAAGGAACTTAGCCTCATCGCCGCCTATCATCAGGCGCCCGACATTAACAGGATGAAAGCCATCTACATCCTTGTCAGGATCAATAGCGTTTAGAACCTTCTTTTCATCAATGTGTTTGGGAAGGGGAAGTTGGACAAGGATACCGTGTATCATAGGGTCCTTATTGTACTTGTCAACGAGCTTTAGCAGGTCCTCTTCGGAAATGTTCTCAGGCTGATCATCCTGGATCGAATTAAAACCCAGTTCGTGTGCAGCTTTCTGTTTGCCTGTTACATAGCTTATTGAAGCTGGGTTCTGACCCACAAGAATGGTAACCAGTCCAGGCGCTATTCCATGCTTTTCCTTCAATTCGGCGACTTCCTTCTTAAGCTCTTCCCTTATCTGGGCGGCGATCTCCTTGCCGCTTATGATCTTCGCACTCATCTTATTCCTCCCGAGTATTAAGTTATTGAATTACTTTGTCATTAAGTTAACAAGTCTTTATACGTCAATGCTTTTAAAACTGTTACCTTCAGTCACGCTTTTTAATGAGTTCAAGCAACTCTTCTCTCGTAGACTCTTTGGTCCTGAATAGTCCTCTTACTGCTGATGTAACAGTCCTTGCACCGGGTTTTTTTATGCCTCTCATTGAAAGGCATAGATGCTCAGCATCAATAATAACCATAGCACCCTTTGGCTTTAACTTTTCCATAATCATGTCAGCAAGCTGGCTGGTAAGCCGTTCCTGCACCTGAGGCCTTTTAGCAAGGATTTCGAGGGCCTTTGCAAGTTCCCCTATACCGGCAATTTTGCCAGCTCCAGGAATATATGCAACATGCGCCTTTCCAATAAAGGGGAGCAGGTGGTGCTCGCATACCGAATAAAAAGGTATGTCCTTTAAAAGAACCATCTCATCGTGGCTTTCTCCTTCAATAGGTTTTAATATCTCTTCAGTAGGGGTCTCAAGGCCTGAAAATATCTCTTTATACATACTTGCCACCCGTTGGGGGGTATCCTTGATAGTCGGCCTTTGAAGATTCTCTCCGATGCCTTCGAGGATCAGCCTTACGCCTTTCTCTATCTTCTTGAGATTCATATAATTCTCCTACTAATTATTACCCAGGGACTTGAATTTTATCATTTAGCTGAAAAATAAGTCAAAGTTGCAGATGATTCATAAAAATAATAATTACAAATTATGATAAATTGTTTCTATAATATTATTGGTTTATGATCCGAATAATAAAGGCAGATTAGAAATCATTGGAAAAACTCAAGAAAAAACTTTTGCTTTCTCTGTTTCTAATAGTTCTTATAATCTCTTTTGGTACAGTTGGATATATGATAATAGAGGGATGGGGTATACTCGATTCCATCTATATGACCATTATAACCCTCTCAAGCGTAGGCTTTAAAGAAGTCCATGACGTATCTTTAAATGGTAAATTATTTACAATTATTCTTATAATAGGCGGTGTAGGCACAGTGGCCTATACACTTAGTTCAGGCGCAAAAATAATACTGGAAGGCGAACTGCAAGAAATATTCGGGAGGAAGAAATTGGAAAAAAAGATCAAGGAATTAAATAATCACTATATTGTTTGTGGTTACGGAAGGATGGGCAAAATAATATGCAAGGAATTGAAAAGCAATAATCAAAATTTAGTGATTGTTGAAAAAGAGCCTAATATCACAGAAGTAAGAGAAGACCTTCTTATATACAAAGGTGATGCCACAGATGATGAAACACTGAAAGAACTGGGAATAAAAAAAGCTAAAGGCCTGATAACCGTCCTACCCACGGATGCCGAAAACCTTTATGTTGTTCTGAGCGCCAAAGGAATAAATCCTGGCCTTTTAATAGTTGCAAGGGCAGGTGAAGAAGGTTCAGAACAAAAACTTCTAAGGGCAGGTGCTGATAAAGTTGTCTCGCCTTACCATATCGGTGGCCTCAGGATAGCTCATAAAGTATTAAAACCTGCAGTTGTAGATTTCATCGAATTTGCTACAAAGAGTGGCAATATAGACCTCCAGATGGAGGAAATATATGTTCATCCTGACTCCAAATTGGCAGGACTAAGAATGGATGAATTAGGTATAGGCAGAGATTTAGGCGTTTTAATTGTTGCAATCAAGATGGCTTCAGGTGAGTTGAAATTCATACCAACATTCCGCGATACAATAAACGCCGGTGATACATTGATAGCGTTAGGTGAAATTCCGAAGTTAAAAATACTCGAAGACATGGCAAAGGCTCAAAAGCAATAACTAAGGTTATAAAAGGTTTTTGACAAAAACCCTCCTCAAATACACCGAATGACACGCCTGTCAGTAATAATAACGTGAATTTTGATATCATGTGGCTCGGCCGGTATTGAATCAACAATCTGTTCTTCATATGCAGGGGCAATTACAGGTATACTCTTTTTTAAACCTGACAGCAATATATCGTAATATCCTGCACCATATCCAATCCTGTTACCGGATATATCAAAACCTGCACCTGGAATTATTATGATATCAACGTTATTGATACTAAACTTTCTTTCTTCTGTATTAACAACAGGTTCAGGGATTCCCATATATCCGGGAGATAATTCATCAATGCCCTTTATTTCGTAAAGTAAAAGCGTATGTTTTTCTCTGTCAACTTTGGGGAGTAATACGATTTTGCTATCGAGAAGAGATCTTTTTATCATGTCAATTGTGTCAACTTCTGTTCTGAAAGAAGCAAAGTAAAATATAACATTTGCACTTTTAAACTCATCAAGAGCAGCAAGCCGCTCCTGTATCAATCTGTTTTTTACTCTCCTGACTTCAGATGGAATCCTGTCCCTCCTTCTGAGCAACTCCCTTCTTATGGAATCTTTAAATACCTTATCCAGCATCCAGGACTTTCTCTATTGCGACCTTGATATTTCTAACCTCATCAACTGTTTGCGGTGAATAACTGTAAGGCGAAATACCTTTTATGTCAGCTTCCACAATCGCATCACTGAATGTTATATGTCCTATAAGTTCCATATCGCCTATCACATTTCTTATGAAATTGAGGTCTTCCTCAGTGCGAACCTTATTTGCAACAACAAATACTTTTTTAACACCTAGTTCTCCTGCCATTTCCCTAACTAAACTCGCTGTCTGTATGCTTCTCTGGCCTGGCTCAACCACTACAATAAATGCATCAACAGATCCCGCAGTACCCCTTGTCAGATGTTCTATTCCAGCCTCCATATCAACTATAACAACTTCATCCCTCTCTACAACCAGATGTTTAAGCAGTCTTCTCAGGAGCACATTCTCAGGACAGTAGCATCCTGACAAAGCAGCCTTTGATTTTCCCATCACAAGAAGCGTTATCCCGTTCAATTTATATCCGAGACCCTCGGGCAAGTCATCCACCTTTGGATTAAGCTTGAAAATTCCGCCCATGCTTCCGGGTTTTGCACCGGTCCGCTCTTCAATCAATTCGCCAAGCTCGGCAATAGGTCTTATTTTATTAGATTCCTCTCTCGAGATACCCAGGGCTGATGCAAGATTCGCATCAGGGTCTGCATCTACCGAGATAACATTTTTCCCATATGAAGCAAAAAGATAGCTCAGTATCGAAGACAGTGTTGTCTTGCCTACCCCACCCTTCCCTGTAACTGCAATCTTCATTTTGAAATCTTATCATTATACTCAATTTTCTGTCAAAGGCAGATTTGTTTGATTTTTCAATAAGTTATACGTTATTATTCAATTTATGGAGATGAAAAAACTTTTTGATGAATCAACGCGCTATCTGATGAACACATATAATAGATTCCCTACAGTACTTAGAAAAGGACGCGGTATGAAGGTATGGGGTGTTGACGGGAAAGAATATCTTGACTTTGTCGGAGGCGTAGCTGTTAACTGCCTTGGGCACTGTCATCCCAAGGTAGTCATAGCAATACAAAAACAGGCCCAGCGTCTTCTTCATGTCTCAAATTATTATCATATAGAGCCCCAGATTAAACTCGCAAAGTTGCTTGTACAAAACTCTTTTGCTGATAAAGTATTTTTCTGCAACTCTGGCGCAGAGGCAAACGAGGCTGCCATTAAACTCGCACGGAGATATTATAAAGAAGAAGTGGCAAGGCAAAATAAATTCGAGATTATAACATCTGTTAACTCATTTCATGGTAGAACACTTGCTACACTCAGCGCCTCGGGGCAGGAAAAATTCAAGTCTGGATTTGAACCTCTTTTACCTGGATTCAAACATGTAGAATTCAATAATATAGATGCATTGGAAGAAGCGATTACCAAAGATACATGCGCAATAATGCTTGAACCTATACAGGGAGAAGGCGGAGTTAAAATGCCTGACACTTATTATCTAAGTGATGTCAGGGAAATATGTGACAGGCATGGCATCCTGCTTATTCTGGACGAAGTGCAGACTGGTATGGGCCGTACAGGGAAATTATTTGCATACGAACACTATGGTATTGTCCCCGATATTATGACTATTGCAAAGGGTCTTGGCGGAGGTGTGCCAATAGGTGCAATGCTTGCAACAGATAAGATTGCATCCGCTTTTCAGCCTGCAACTCACGGTTCAACATTCGGCGGCAACCCACTTGTATGCTATGTTGCTGTCGCAACAATCGATGTCCTTCTTGAAGACGATTTCATCTTAGACCAGTGCCGGAGAATGGGTGATTATTTCAAAAAGAGACTGGAAGAATTGAAAAAGGAATTTTCTAGCATAATTGCGGATATACGTGGTAAGGGGCTTTTGATAGGACTGGAGTTAACACGCGACGGTGAACCTGTAGTAAAAGCCTGCTTTGAAAGGAATATACTTATTAACTGTACTGCTGGTAATATATTGAGGTTTATGCCGCCACTTATTATTACTGAAAAGGAGATAGACCATTTAATAGATATACTTGAACAGGTCTTTGACCGTTTATCTTAGAGGCGAAAAATGAAAAAAGATTTTCTTTCATTAATGGATTTAACGTCTGATGAAATAATATCCCTCATCAAAAGGGCTGTCCACCTTAAGGCAGGCAAAGATGCAAACGTATGTCCATTATTAGGAAAGAATATCGGGTTACTTTTTGAAAAACCATCAACCCGCACACGTGTCTCTTTCGAAGCAGGCATATACCAGCTTGGTGGCAATACCATCTATTTAAATCCCTCAGAACTGCAACTCGGAAGGGGAGAGATAATGTCCGATACAGCAAAAACATTATCTCGTTATCTGAACGGGATAGTAATACGGACATTTGGCCATTCAACCCTTGAAGAATTCTCATCCAATTCAACCATACCTGTAATTAACGGGCTTACTGATAAACATCATCCCTGCCAGGTACTGGCTGATTTAATGACCATGTTCGAAAAGAATGAACGGATCAGCGGACTGAAAGTCGCCTTTATAGGTGACGGTAACAATGTATGCAACTCGCTGATCGAAGCTGCATCACTCATGGAATTCAACCTTACAGTTGCCTGTCCCGAGGGTTTTGAGCCTGATGCTGAAATCCTCGAAAATGCAAGGGCATCTGCTAAAAGCGAAATCATAATACTTGGTAATCCAAGGGAAGCTGCGGGTATGGCGGATGTTGTCTATACAGATGTCTGGGTAAGTATGGGGCAGGAAAAACAGGCTGATGAGAAGAAAAAGAAATTTAAGGATTATCAGGTGAATTCAAAACTGCTGTCATATTCAAAAAAAGATGTAATTGTACTTCACTGCCTCCCGGCCCATCGCGGGGAAGAAATTACAGATGATGTTATGGATGGAGCACAGAGTGTTGTTTTTGATCAGGCTGAAAACCGATTACATACTCAAAAGGCTCTCCTTGAGGTTTTAATAAAATAAAAAAGGATCACTTGAAATCTGTTATAATCTGCGCTGATGGATAAGACACTTTCAGTAATACCTCTTGGCGGAGTTGAGGAAATCGGCCTGAATATGACCGTCATGCAATATGAAAACGACATGATTGTCATTGATGCCGGTCTTATGTTCCCTGAAGAAGACATGCTGGGGGTTGACTTTGTTATCCCCAACTTCAACTATGTGATAGAAAATAGAGACAAAGTAAGGGGAATTATCCTTACACACGGCCATGAAGATCATACAGGCGCCTTACCATTTCTACTAAAAGAGATAAATGTCCCTGTCTATGGAACCCCGCTGACACTCGGAATAGTAAAAGAAAAACTAACCGAACATAAACTGGACTACATTGAGCTTGTTCCAATAAAGCCTCGAGAGGTCATAAATCTCGGTGCCTTTGATATAGAATTCATAAGAGTAACACACAGCATAGTCGACGGAGTTGGATTTGGTATAAAAACACCTGTAGGACTTGTTGTACATACTGGAGACTTCAAACTTGACCCTACACCTGTTGACGGACAGTTAATGGATTTCCACAGATTTTCTGAATATGGCGAAAAAGGCACAGTACTTCTCCTGTCAGACAGCACCAATTCAGAAAAAGGTGGTTTTACTTTTTCCGAGAAGGAGGTTCGCAGGTCTTTTGAAGATATATTCTCAGAGGCAAAAGGTAGAATAATCATAGCAACATTTGCATCTAATATACACAGGATACAACAGGTGATTGATGTTGCATGCATGTTCGGAAGAAAGGTCATACTTTCAGGCAAGAGCATTATCTCGAATGCAAAGATTGCACTTGATCTCGGTTACCTTAAAATCCCTCAAAATACATGGCTGAAGCTCGAGGACCTGAAAAATCTCAGGGACGATGAGATTGTTATTATAACCACTGGAAGCCAGGGCGAGCCTATGAGCGTGCTTTCGAGAATAGCAACAGACGAGCATAAAACAATCAAGATAAAAGAAGATGACATCGTAATCCTGTCTGCCAAGATGATCCCGGGCAACGAAATCTCTATTGGCAGGATTATTAATCACCTTTTCAGGCGAGGTGCTAATGTAATATACGAAAAGGTCTCGGAAATCCATGTATCAGGACATGCTTCAAAAGAAGAACTTAAACTCATGCTTAACCTCATAAGACCGAAATATTTTATGCCGATTCACGGAGAACACAGGCACAAGATTTACCACTCAAGGCTTGCAGAAAAAACCGGTATCCCGAGGTCAAACATATTCATACTTGAAAATGGGGAGATTTTAGAAATAACAGAAAAAACCGCACAGAAGAGCGGCAAGGTTACATCAGGCAGAATATTCGTGGATGGTAAGGGCGTCGGTGATGTTCAGGATATGGTCTTAAGAGACAGGAGAAGGCTTGCACATGACGGTATTCTACTCATAATAATTGCTATAGAAAAACTTACAGGTGATATTGTTTCAGGACCTGATATCATTTCAAGGGGTTTTATCTTCGAGGATGTATCACAGGAGATACTCAATGAACTCAAGGTGCTGGTTTATGATACCGTGAAAGAACTTGACAGTGAAATCATCTCTGATAAATCACTACTCCAGGCAAAGATAAGAAGCATACTGAAAAAATACCTGAGGAACAAAATGGACAGAAAGCCTATGATAATGCCGATTATATTTGAGGTATAGACAGCTTTATAGTATAAGGCCCATCTACCGTCTGGTACAGGGCAGGATGCATCCTTCGACAGGGACCTCGAGTGAGTCTCGGTCGAACTCCTCAGGACAAAAAAAGTAGGAAGTAAGCAGTAGGCAGTAGGCAGAAAACAGAAAAGAAAGCATAAAAATTTATCGTAAAAAAGCCGAAAGACTTAACCGACACACAAAACGGGCTTCATTACCGTTACCGTAAGACGTAACCTTTTAGCTCTCAAGGAGCAAAAAATAGCAAGTGGGAAGTAGGCAGTATGTAGTAAATGAAAAACAACAGCTACAGATACTTTAAATCCAAATCTGTTATAATTCTCTAATGTTAGAGGCGATAATACTCGGTATTGTCCAGGGGCTGACAGAATTTTTTCCTATCAGCAGTACTGCACATTTAATATTATTCCCATGGTTTTTCAACTGGAGCGGTGATATTGACACACTTACATTTGACATAGCCCTCCATGCAGGCACGCTGATTGCTGTAATTCTGTATTTCTGGAAAGACTGGATTGATATTATACTACGAAAACGCAGACTCCTTGGACTTATAGTCATTGCTTCAATACCAGCTGGAATTGCCGGTTTATTGCTTAATGATATAGTAGAAAAAAGCCTGAGAAGTCCTTATATTATAACTATATCTCTCATTATTATCGGCATATTAATGTTGGCCTCTGAAAAGATGTATAAACACAAACATATTACTGAAATCAATCTTTATGATGCAATCGTAATAGGATTTTTACAGGCAGTTGCTTTAATACCAGGCGTTTCACGTTCCGGGATAACCATCTCCGGAGGGCTGTTAAGGGGACTTGAACGCGAGGAATCTGCAAGATTTTCCTTTCTCCTCTCCACGCCCATAATTGCTGGGGCAACAGCACTGCATGCAAAAAAACTTTTTGATGGGGCTGCTGAGTACAACCTTAATCTTTTTACAGCCGGACTTCTGGTATCTGCTATATCAGGTTTTGTTGCAATTAAGTTTCTCCTTAATTTTTTCAAAAAAAATCCTTTAAATATATTTGCCTATTACAGGTTTGCACTGGCACTTGTTATAATTATAGGAATATGGCTGAAAGGTTAAAAAGAACAAAACAGGAAATCCTCGGGGTTATATCAGTACTTGGAAGCCTTTATCTGGGCCTGAGCCTTTACAGTTACTCAAAATGGGACCCGTCTCTCTTTACCTTTACAAGGACAGCAGCTAAAAACTATGGAGGCGTAGTAGGAGCGTATATTTCCGACTTTATAATTACGATTATCGGTCTCTCATCATTCGCACTGCCAATCTTTTTATTTGCTTATGGATTAAGAAGGATTCTTGGCAAAAAAGGACAAAAAACTTATCTTTTTGGCACAATATCATTTATTTTCTTTGGTTCTTTAATGGCATCTCTTTTACTGTCAACATTTAACCTGACCGCTGAAAACAATCCTGGCGGAATCATAGGAATGTATATCTCAAATTTCCTTAAAAAATATATTTCTCTTTTAGGTGCATATATCTTTTCACTATCAGGGTTTCTTTCCTCATTAATTCTTCTGAGTCCTGTACCTGTAACTTCACTATCTAAAAAAAGAAAAACTCTGAAATCTTCAATAAAACAGAAAAAACCTGAAAAGGCAGTAATTGAAGAAGAAATCCTGATACGCGAACCTGAAAAAGCTGTTGTCGACCATGTTCCGTCAGAACCTGAACCAGCACCAGAACCCGAACCTGTACCAACAACACGCGCCTCGCGAAAATCAGTAACTAGAGCAGGTTATGAGTTTCCATCTGTGGAACTTCTAACCTCGTATGACTCCTCTTCAATAAGACCCTCAAAGGAAGAACTTCTTTCAAATTCTGCTCTTCTTGAAAACAAGCTCAGTGATTTTGATGTCGAGGGCAAAATCACCCATGTACATCCAGGCCCTGTTGTTACAATGTATGAATTTGAGCCTGCTCCCGGAGTAAAGATTAACAGGGTTGTATCTTTATCAGATGACCTTGCCCTTGTACTGAAGGCTCAGAGTATGAGGGTCTCACCGATTCTGGGAAAGGCCACCATAGGCATAGAGGTTCCTAACAAACAGAGAGAGCTTGTATCGCTGAGAGAGATTATTTCATCGGAAAATTTCAAGAAGAGCCAATCAAAACTTACTGTCGCTCTGGGGAAAGATATTTTTGGTAATCCGGTGGTTGCAGACCTGTCAAAGATGCCCCACCTCCTTGTTGCCGGTTCAACAGGTGCCGGAAAGAGTGTATCTATTAATTCAATGATAATGAGCATACTGTACAAAGCCTCTCCCAAGGAGGTGAAGATGCTGATGATCGATCCAAAACTCCTTGAACTTACACTATATGAGGATATTCCTCACCTTATCTCACCGGTAATAACAAATCCTAAATATGCCTCAGAGGCATTAAGGAAGATGGTTTTTGAAATGGAGCGAAGATACAGGCTTTTAGCTGAAAAAAGTGCCCGAAACATAGAAAGCTTTAACAGGCAGGTTCATGAAGAAGAACAGATTCCATATATTGTCATATATATCGATGAACTTGCTGATCTGATGTTCGCCTCAGCCAATGAGGTTGAAGATTCGATAGCCAGGCTTGCCCAGATGGCGAGGGCAGCCGGAATACATCTTGTTATTGCAACCCAGAGGCCTTCTGTAGACGTTATCACAGGAGTAATAAAGGCCAATTTTTCAGCAAGAATCTCTTTCCAGGTCTTTTCCAAAATCGATTCAAGGACAATACTCGATTCTCAAGGTGCAGAACAATTACTCGGCAAAGGTGATATGCTTTTAATGCTGCCGGGTTCAAAGATAATGCGTGTTCACGGGGCATTAATCACAGAAGATGATATAAGGGCGGTAACCGACTTCATTAAATTACAGTCAATTCCTGACTATTCGATATTCGAAAATATGCAGACAGAGGAACCTTCTACTGAAGACCTATCTGGAGAAAGGGATGAAATGTATTATAAGGCAATCGATTATGCAGAGTCTGTCGGTGAGATATCCATATCTTCTCTACAGAGGAGGTTTAAGATCGGGTATAACAGGGCAGCAAAAATAATGGAGATTATGGAATACGACGGGCTTGTAGGCCCGCCGAAAGGTGCAGGCAAACCAAGAGATTTTATCAGGAGACACCGTTGAGGGAAATTAAATTAATAAAAATCATTTTAATTGGCTTATTCTCTTTCTTTATTACTTTATATTTGTCCACAGATTCTTTTGCATCAGGATCAGAAGAAAATATTCTGAAAATCCAAAGAGCTTACGAAAACATTAAAGATCTGAAAGGCTCATTTGTGCAAAAAAATACAATAAAAGATTTAAACAGAACAGATATTTATGAAGGCGAATTTTTTATTAAATATCCATTTAAGATGAAATGGATCTATACAGGAAAGGCATCACAGGACATAACAATAAACAATGATAGTGTACTGATATACAAAAAAGGTGACAATCAGGCGTACAAAGGGAATTTTGACAGGTCAACATATGGTCAGACGCCGGTTGCACTTCTGAGCGGTTTTGGTAATATAGAAGATGAGTTCAACATATCATGCAAAGATAATTTGCTCATTTTAAAACCTAAAAGGCAAATGGGGAATATCACTTTAATAAAGTTAACAATGTCTGGAGAGGATTTCCCAATAAATTCATTTGAAATTCAGGACGGCAATTCAAACTTGATCGAAATTGAACTAAAAGATATTAAAATAAATACAGGGCTGAAAAATTCGCTTTTTGAATTATCCTTGCCTAAAGGGGTGAACATATATGAGTATCATCCTTAAGGCTCTTAAAAAGGCCGAAGAATCAAGGGAAGGAGCATCAATACAACCTGATTCAGAATCGTTTTCATACGATAAAAAAAGTAGAAAACTGAGGAAACCATTACTCCTGATACTGCCTGTTGCTGTTGTAATAACATTCATAATAGTTACATATTTATCCACCAGTAAAGTAACGCTTAAACAAACTAAAGTAACCCAAAACCAAAAAACCATAAAAAAGGCACAGACAGCAGCACCACGTTCAATATCAAAACAGGACATGGCTGATGCAGAGAGTCTGAACAAAAAAGCAATTAAGGCAATTAAAGAGAAAAAATTCTCCGAAGCTGAAGCCATACTGAAAAAGGCTATATCTGCCGAACCATATAATGCCGAGCTTTATAATCATCTTGGACTTGCACTAAGAAGCCAGGAAAGATATAAAGAGGCCATTATTCAATACAAAAAAGCGCTGTCACTGAAACCTGATTTCCCTGAAGCATTGAATAATCTTGCACTTGCAACTGAAATCACTGGAAACAAGCAAAAAGCACTTAAACTATACAATGAGGCTATTACACTGCGTCCAGCCTATGCCGAGGCACATTTAAATATCGGCCTTTTATTAGAGTCAATGGGTAAATACGGGGATGCTGAAAGCCACTATCATACATTTCTAACTTTAAGTAACGATGCCAAATTAAAGGAAAAAGTTAAAATAAGAATATATTCTATTAGAAGATGAAGCTCCGCATAATATAAACTCGAAACCTAAGGTTTTCCTTTATAAAACTCATATAACATATTATAATTAAAAAAATTTTCTTGATTTTTTCTGCATTTTTTGTTATAAATCCTATCAAAAAGGCGTTTAATTCTGATACGAGTTTAATTAACTTGGTGTCTAACAGTGGGACTTCATGAACGTGCCACTTATAAATAAGACTGCTATAATTAGCGGTGCTACCAGAGGTATAGGTCGGGCTATCGCCATCGAATTAGCCGGCGACGGTGCGAATATAAGCTTTAATTTTCTAAAAAGCAACAAAGAAGCAATTGATCTGGAAAGAGAAATAAAATCTTTGGGCGTTAATGTTAAATCATTTCAGGTGGATATTAAAGATTATAATGCTGTGAAATCATGGGTAGATAATACTAAAGAATTATTTGGTGGAATAGATATTATAGTTAATAACGCAGGTGTAATTAAAGACAAGGCACTTGCCCTTATGGAACCCAGCGACTGGCGTGAAGTAATTAATACTAATTTAGATGGTACATTCAATCTTACCAGAGCCGCAATTATTACTTTCATAAAACAGAAGAGTGGCGTTATCATAAATATCACCTCTGTAAGCGGTACCATAGGTATATCCCGACAGACTAATTATTCAGCGTCTAAAGCAGGAATAATTGGGCTTACCAAATCACTTGCCAAGGAAGTTGCTTCTTATAACATCAGAGTAAATGCTGTTGCTCCTGGTTTTGTTGAAACAGATATGCTTAAAGATTTAAACGAAGAATACAGGAGTCAAATAATAAAACAGATACCTCTGAGCAGATTAGGGAGACCTGAAGAAGTTGCAAAAACAGTTAAATTTTTAGTTAGCGATGATGCACGTTATATTACTGGCCAGACCATAGTTATAGATGGTGGAATGAGTTAACCCCGTGAGATATTATTTATCTCATGGGATAAATCGTCTAAGAAATTATCTTAAGGAGGTTCACCCCGTGAGATAAATTCACAATATCTCATGGGGTAAAAAATGAATAACAAGCGTATTGTAATAACTGGCATAGGAGTAATTGCGCCGAATGGCATAGGCAAGGAAGAATTCTGGCAGGCTTTGAAAGAAGGTCGGTCAGGGATTAAACCAATTAAAAGATTTGATACAGGTGAGTTTAAGTGCAAGTTAGGCGGTGAGATCACTGATTTCAAACCAACTTATTTTTTAGGCTCTAAAGGCTTAAGAAGCCTTGACAGGACCACAAGATTACTTTGTTCTGCTGCAAAATTAGCGATAGATGATGCTAAATTAAGCATTAACTATAAGAATACAGACGATATCGGGGTCTGCACAGG
>CAYFQB010000084.1:0-29664 GCA_964345225.1 uncultured Nitrospiraceae bacterium
AGCCTTGATTACCCCGAGGACTACTGCACCCCCTGCCATATCATATTTCATCTTTTCCATACCTTCAGCAGGCTTTAGCGATATTCCTCCGCTGTCAAATGTTATTGATTTGCCTATTAACACAAGAGGTGCACCTTTTGCACCTCTGTAATTGAGCACTATAAATCTGGGTGGCTCTTTAGAACCTCTTGTAACAGAAAGATATGCTCCCATGCCGAGCTTCTTTACATCTTTTTTCTGTAAAATTTTCACTGAAAGGTTCTTTCGCTTAAGAAATAATGCTTCCCTTGCAAGATGTGTAGGGGTCATGTCATTTGACGGCGTATTTATCAAATCTCTTGTAAAGTATACTGAAGAGGCTCCTATCCTGGCCCATTTAATTTCATCAACCAGACCTTTTGAGACTTCTGAAAGAACTGTAAAGCTCTTTATCTTCTTTTTACTATCCTCTGACCTGTATCTGTCAAATGTATAAAGTCCGAGTAAAGACCCTTCGACAAAATCAATTGGAGATAATTTAAGTGAATAAATGACCCGCGTTGATAGAGCAATATTTTTCATCCCCGCATCACGAATGTATACTGCTGCTTTTCCGCCAGCCTGTCTCGTCTTTTCAGATGAAACTTCACCCCTTTTTCCAAGACCAACAAGCAGGATCTTCTCGGGTTTTATATCATCTGCAGCAGGAATTAACATAACTTCATTAAGTTTTCCGGGAAATTCTCTTGAAATTAACTTTTTAATAAGAGATGCAGTCTTTGTACCAATATTTTTATAGATCTCCGAATCTCCTTCTGTTACAGGAAGAATCAGAATATCGCAGTGATAGTCTACATCCCTTACATTCTTTATACCAATATCCATTTACTATTACAGAATCTCAATAATTTTTTTGTTAAATTGTAGCTCATTTGCAGAGGAAATATCCACTTACTCAAAATAACAGGTTAAATAGTGAAACGGGAAATTATTTTATTTTTATTCTTAAGAATTGACAGGCAATGATATTTAAGTAATTATTTAATTATGGGTGTTTACAATACCAATCTATATTTTTCAAAGAAGAATATAAGACGGGTTTATGGATTATCATTCACAGACGGAAACAAGGTCACACTTTTATGGAAAGACAAGGATTTTTTCATTTACATATTCGATTCTATTAAAAAGGCCAGGGAACTGATCTGCCTCGAATTTTATATATTCAGAAATGATGAAACTGGAAGAGAATTAGCAGAACTCCTTAAACAAAAGGCTTCCGAAGGAGTTAATGTCTATATTCTATATGACCACTTTGGCTCATTAGGCACATCACCAAAATTCTGGAGAAGCCTTAAGCAATCAGGTGTTCAGATAAGGGCATCCCGTCCTTTTAAATGGACTGCACCCTTTCAGTACGTATACAGGGATCATAAAAAACTCATAATAATTGATGGGATTAAGGCATTTACAGGCGGCCTGAATATTGCAAATGAATATATTGGCTATCCAAAATTCAGAAAAAAAGGCGTATGGAGGGATACAGGAATATTTCTTGAAGGTCCGATAGCAGGAACGCTTCTGGAAACATTCAAAAAAAGCTGGAAGATATGGAAAGGCAACCCCATAATTTTCAATAAAGATACAAAGCCTGTTATAGACGGCCTCCCTGTGCTTCCTATATTCGCAAGCTCTGCAAAAGGTCGTCGAAGGATGAGAAAATTGTTGTATTACAGTATCAACCACTCACAAAAAAGCATCTACCTTACAACCGCCTACTTTACTCCAAGCAGAAGAATGTTACAGATACTTGAAAAGGCAGTTAAACGGGGGGTTGATGTAAGACTGCTCTTACCAGGGAAATCAGATATCATGGCAGCACATTATGCAGGCAGGGCATTTTTCACAAAACTGCTAAGAGCAGGTATAAAAATATACAACTACTATGGAGAGATACTCCATGCCAAAACAGCTGTTTTTGATGAAACATGGAGCATAATAGGCTCTGCAAATCTGGATTTCCAGTCACTAAGAAGAAATGATGAGGGCAATGTCGGCATAATAGACAGAAATTTCGGTGCCCAGATGAAAGAAATATTTTTAGAGGACTTAAGAAAGTCAGAAAAAGTCACATACCAAAAATGGATAGTTAGGCCATTCCGAGAAAGAATACTGGAAAAGTTCTTTGTACTGTTCAGAAGAAGGCTCTGAAGTAAACCCCGTTAGAAGAAAATATCAACAATTTCTGACGGGGTAAAAAAATACATTATAGGCAGCAAGGTCGACGAATCTTAATTCTTACTCAATCCTGGCCTGAATTCGTTATTTATTCATATTTTTAGTGTTATAATTAATCAGAGTTTTACCCCGTAAAAAAAGCCTTTGATGAAATTGGAGGTTAAATAATATGCCTGCCGGAAAGCAGGTTTCAGTCGGTGGTCTAAAGCCACCGACACGCAGTACCTTTTTAACGGGGTTTACTGACAACTGTACATGGGGAGGAGATGGGAAATAAGGACCAGATAACTGTCTATTCTTCACCAAACTGACATGATTGCCATTTACTGAAAGATTTTCTTTCAGCAAAAGGGATAGTTTTTACAGACAGGGATATTGCAAGCGATCTATCGGCGAGGGAAGAACTTGTAACCAGATATGGAAGGATGGCCACTCCAACTATCGTGATAGGCAATAAAATGTTCCTGGGATTTAAGGACAATAGAGAAGAAATAGAAAGGTTACTGGAGAAATTTGGAGACAGGAATGTCTGATGCTATAAATACTGAAAGTCGTATAGACCTGCCTGTAACAGGTATGACCTGTGCTTCATGCTCTGCTGCAGTTCAGAAAGGCCTCTCAGAGCTTAAAGGGGTAAGCTCTGCTTCGGTAAATTTTGCTGTTGAGAAAGCAACTGTTTTCTATGATGAGTCGGTTGTATCAGTCGATGACTTTATTAAGGTTATTAAAGATCTTGGATATGGTTTATCAATCTCGAAAATAATATTACCGGTCAAAGGCATGACCTGTGCTTCATGTGTAAAGACCGTTCAGGATACCCTGGGCAGACTTAATGGTGTAGTATCCGCATCAGTAAATTTTGCCACCGAAAAAGCCGCGATCGAATATCTCCCTTCACAGGTCGGTATAAAGGACTTTAAAAAGGCTATAAAGGATGCTGGCTATGAAATTGTTGAGGTCGAAAAAGGTGAGGATATTGTCGAAAAAGAACAGAGGGAGCGCGAGGAAGCTTACAGGGCTTTAAAAACAAAGGTCATTACAGGTGCATGCCTTGCAATCCCCATCTTTATACTCGTTCACTGGAATAATATCGGGCTCTCAAGGATACTTGAACTGCCCCAACAGGTTAATTATCTTCTCCAGCTTATAATTGCCACACCTGTACAGTTCTGGATTGGCCGGCAATTTTATGAAGGAGCCATTGCAGCAGCACGCCACAAGACAACAAATATGAACACCCTGATAGCGATAGGCACTTCATCTGCTTATATTTACAGCGTTGCAGCTACATTCTTCCCTTCTATATTTGAGATAAAAGGCTATTCTGCAGAAGTCTACTTTGATACTGCAGCAACAATTATTGTTCTGATACTGCTTGGCAGGCTTTTCGAGGCCAGGGCAAAGGGACAGACATCTGAGGCGATCAAAAAACTTATAGGATTACAGGCCAAAACTGCACGTATCATTAAGGACGGGAAAGAAATCGATATCCCTGTAGAGGATGTAGAGATAGGGGACATTATAGTAGTGAGGCCGGGAGAAAAAATCCCGGTAGACGGTATAATTAAAGATGGATATTCATCAGTAGATGAATCCATGATATCAGGTGAATCCATACCTGTGGAAAAAAGGACCGGTGATGAAGTGATCGGTGCCACAATAAACAAGACCGGTTCATTCAAATTTGAAGCAACTAAGGTCGGCAGGGACACCATGCTTTCTAAGATTATAAACATGGTTCAGGAAGCACAGGGTTCCAAACCTCCGATTGCAAGGCTTGCAGATAAAATTTCTTCCATTTTTGTACCCGCTGTCATAGGAGTTGCTACTTTCACATTTATTGTCTGGTTTTTATTCGGTCCCTCACCTGCTCTAACTTATGCATTGCTTACCTTTATTGCTGTTCTGATAATTGCCTGCCCTTGTGCATTAGGACTGGCTACGCCGACATCCATAATGGTCGGCACAGGCAAAGGTGCTGAAAACGGCATATTAATAAGAGGCGGAGAGGCTCTTGAAACCGCACACAAGATCAATACCATTATATTCGATAAGACAGGTACATTGACAAAAGGCAGACCGGAAGTTACCGATATTATTGCTCATGGATTATCAGTAAGCGAAGTGCTTTCATATGCATCATCTGCTGAAAAAGGCTCGGAACATCCCCTCGGCGAAGCCATTATAAATAAGTCAAAAGAAAGTAACATAGATCTTCATGACCCGGAACATTTCCAGGCTATACCCGGCCACGGCATTAAGGCAAATATTAACGGTAAGGCTGTATTGTTGGGTAATGAGAAGCTCCTGCGGGATGAAGGTATAAAAATTGGCAGCTTAAAACAGGATGAAGCAAAACTTTCTGAACAGGGAAAAACTCCGATGTTTGTTTGCATTGATAATAATATCTCCGGAATTATCGCTGTTGCCGATACACTGAAAAACGATTCTGTAAATGCTGTAAAATCGCTACACAATCTGGGTATTGAGGTTGTTATGATTACAGGAGACAATAAACGTACGGGTGAGGCTATAGCCCGCCAGGCTGGAATTGACAGGATTTTTGCAGAGGTTTTACCTCAAGACAAGGCTAACGAGGTCAAAAAGTTGCAGGCAGAATCAAAAGTTGTAGCGATGGTGGGAGATGGTATAAATGACGCCCCTGCCCTTGCCCAGGCTGATATAGGTATAGCGATCGGTACTGGAACAGATGTCGCGATGGAGGCATCAGACATTACTCTTATAAAAGGCGATCTTAAAGGTGTTGTTACAGCCATTGCCCTGTCAAAGGCCACACTGCGTAATATAAAACAGAACCTTTTCTGGGCCTTCGCATATAATGTAACCCTTATACCTGTTGCTGCAGGTGTGCTGTTTCCATTTTTCGGGATACTATTAAATCCCATGTTTGCTGCTGCCGCCATGGGACTCTCATCAATTACAGTTGTCACAAATGCCTTGAGACTGAAACGTTTCAGAGTGTATTGAGACTCAGTTCTATCCTATCCCGAAAATCCATAGCCATACAAACTTGGAATATTCACTAAGTACCACAGCCCTGTCACGCCGCCTCTTCCACCAGTCATCGAACCTGAACCAGCTATCCTCGACAGGTGCACTTATTATCTTTACCTCATTACCCATTACCTTCTGAAATATCTTTAATGACCTTTTGCTGTGATAAGGCGAGGTAACCAGAATAATTGACTTGTAGCCATTCTTGATCAAAATTTCTTTCGTAAATTTTGCATCCTCCTCTGTTGACCTTGACTTATCTTCAAGAATAATAACATCCCCTGATATTCCCAGGTGTTCGGAATGCTCTTTCATCAATGAAGCCCATGAATATTTCCAGACTAGCGGTCCGCCTGCCATTATGATGCGATCTTTTCTTGCCCATCCTTCCTTAAAGAGTTTCACACCGTATTCGACACGTTCTGTCTGCTCACCTGCAAGAATAACTATAACATCAGCAGGTTTGAGCTCGTCCTTTTGATAAATATACTCACCAGACTTATCAAGTACAAAACCGTGCCCTATAATAACAATAACAGCCAATACAGCAATAAGAATTAACAAATTGAGACACTTTGACATATTACCTCCCGAGATACCATTTCAGAAGTTTCAAGCCTGCACCAGCCTTTATAAAAAATTCCCTTGCACTTCTGATCTCCTTAAGGCTCTGCCATATATACCAGGGACTTAAATAAAATCTCCTGTGTGCCTCTTTCAAAATCTTATTGAGCCTTTGCTCATCCCAGTTCTCATTGATAATTGCGGGTCTTTTTAGATCCTTGTCCATAGGATTCAGGGCATCAACCTCTCTGTACCACCCCATCTTGACGACATCATCAAAAAGCTTTGTACCAGGAGTTGGTGATAAAACACTGAACTGGGTATAGGCTGCCTTGATCTTTTTTGCAAACTCAATTGTCTTGATCTCTTCATCATATGTCTCGACAGGTATGCCAAGGACAAAATAACCCATCGGCTTTATTCCAGCTTTTCTTGTCATTTCGAATGCTCTTGTTATCTGCTCAACCTTTATCCCTTTGTCCAGGTAATCAAGACCCTTCTGGTTACCGCTCTCAACTCCATAGGCAATCATGGAACACCCAGCCCTTTTCATCCATCTCAGTATTTCCTCGTCAACAAGGTTTACTCTTCCTTCGCACTTCCACTCTATATCAAGCTTCCTGTCTATAATACCCTTACATATCTCTATAACCCTGTCTTTTTTGACAGTAAAAAGGTCATCGTAAAATACGATAGATCTAACCCCGAAATCTTTCACAACAGATCCTACCTCTTCAAGTACATTACCGGCAGACCTTGCCCTCCACTTTGAACCGAAGACCGCTTTGTCACAAAAGATACAGTGATATGGGCATCCCCTCGATGAAAAGATAGTGGTTACCCTGCCCCTTGAAAGTATATACCTGTATCTGTCATTGGGGAGAAGGTGTCTCGCAGGAAAGGGCAAAGTATCGAGGTCACTTATAAAAGAAGCAGGAGGATTTTCAAAATCCCTTGTAATTAAGCCGGGCACAGAACTGATATCTGAATTGGATTCTATCCTTTCAACCAGCATCTGAAAACTTGTCTCCCCTTCACCCTGTAGCGCAAAATCAATATCTGAGGTCTGTTCAAATATCTTTTTCTTTACCACTGATATATGAGGGCCACCCATGACAATATAATTCGTGTGCCTTCTTGCAGTCATTGCAGTTCTGAATGAATTGTCTATTACAGGTGTCATACCTGTTATACCGACAATATCAGGAGAAAAACTTTTAATCCTTTCTTCCAATGAAGTGTAACCAAGACCCTCGGCAAACCCGTCGATAATTCCTACCCTGTATCCCTTCTTCTCGAGTACAGCAGCAAGGTAAGCAATGCCTAACGGTGGGACAACAATGTCTTCCCGCTTTATCTCTCTTGGTGGGGATTGTATTAAAAGTATCTTCAAATTTATTCTCCTAATCCCTTAACGATATCTCTCTTGCACCTATTCTAAATCTTTTCAGCCAGGTGTAGAATTCACCTCTTTGGGTTTTAATGTGTTTTCGAAAGCCCTTTCTTTTTCTTAACATTAAAGGAAATTTGGCAAGTGCATCACAATAAGCCCTTAAAAGGACCTTCAGTAATCCCATCCTGGATGAACCTTCAACAAATCTGCCAGCAGCACCTTTACCTGTTAATGCCCCGTATGCCTGTAGAATATATCTTAATGCTGTGTAAAAGATGCTAAAGAAAATTACGAAAAAGGGAAAATATTTTACAAGAATCCATATCCTGTTTCTCTCTACAAGATAAGCCTTCAGCGGAGAGTAAATTCCTGCTGTCGCAGAGGACTTGTGATAAACAACAGCAGTCGGAACATAAAGGCATTTCCACCCTGCAAGTCTTGCCTTCAAACCTATATCTGTATCATCACCATATGCAAAAAAATCATTATCAAATCCGCCGATGATATCAAGCATTTTTTTTGAATAAATCGCTGCACAACCGCTTGGAAAGAATACCTCTTCCTTAATATTATACTGTCCTGAATCGAGCTCTCCCTTTCCCCGGCCCCTGTTAAGACCATCAGGATATATAAGGTGACCAACAGTGTCAATTATTTTTTTATTATCATAGAACAATATTTTCGAAGCCCACATACCGTACGTCTCATCAGAGTCTTCTATTGCCAAAACAAGTTCTTCAAGCCATTTAAAGTCCGCTACTGCATCATTATTTAGAAGTGCGATATAGTTTCCTGATGAAGAGGCAATACCAATGTTATTGCCTTCCGCAAAACCAAGGTTTGTTCTGTTCTGAATTAAATAAATCTTGTCTTTATACATTTCGTTAAGAAATTCTACTGAGCCGTCATTAGAGCCGTTGTCAATAACAATTATCTCATAATTTCTATATGTCTGATTAAGGATTGAATCAATACATTCTTTAAGGTGGTGTTTTCCATTATAATTTAATACAATAACCGAGACTTTCGGAATACCTTTACTATTCATGAATTATCTGCGAGATACTCCTCAAGCGCCTCTTCCCAGTTTCTGAGTTCACTGATTCCCTCAAGCCTCAGCATGGTACTACCGAGGATAGAATATGCAGGTCTTTTAGCTGGTGTTTTGAATTCTTCAGATGTTACAGGTATTATCTGGTTTTTATAACCCTTTTTAGTTGCAATCGCTACTGCAAATTCGTACCACGTACAGCTACCCTTGTTAGTTATATGATAAATACCGTAGCCCTTCCCTATAATCTCCATTATCTTTCTAGCAACGTCAATGGTATATGTCGGGCATCCAATCTGGTCATTAACAACATCGATTCTTTCCCTTTCATTCAATAGTCTTATGATAGTATCTACAAAATTTTTGCCGCTCCTGCCGTAAAGCCAGGAAGTCCTTATGATATAGAACCTGTTTGTGAGTGTTGAGACAAACTTTTCACCCAATAGTTTTGAAAGCCCGTATTTGTTAATCGGATTTGTGCTGTCCCACTCTTCGTATGGGGCACCTTTATTGCCATCGAATACATAATCAGAGCTAATATAAATTACAGGGCAGTTAATCTCCTCACAAGCCATTACTATATTCCTCGTACCAATGCCATTGACAAGAAATGCCTTCTCCGGCTCAAGTTCGCATTGATCTACATTTGTAAATGCAGCAGTATGGATCAAAAAGTCAGGTTTTGCATCTTTAACCTTTTTCATTACATCATCAAGTAAAATTATATCGAGCATATCATGAGTGAAGGCGATAATTTCTTTATCTCTGAAGATATTTTTTAGAGCATGACCAAGCATACCGTTTGAGCCTGTCAGAGCTATTTTCATGAATCTAACCTGTCCCCATACTGCATTTTATAGTATTCCATATATTCTCCCGATATAATACGAGTCCACCACTCTTTGTTTGAAATATACCAGTCAACTGTACTTGAAAGCCCTTTTTCAAATCCTGTCTCAGGTGTCCAGCCCAGTTCCTTTTCAATCTTTGAAGGATCTATTGCATATCTTCTGTCATGTCCTGGTCTGTCCTTCACAAATGTTATTAGTTTCATTATAGCCTTTTCATCCATACCGATCTTCCCGGCTATTATCATGAGTAATTTTTTAACAACATCGATATTTTTCTGTTCGTTTTTGCCGCCGATATTATATACATCACCAGCCTTCCCCCTTTGAAAAACGATGTCAAGTGCCTTGCAGTGATCCTGAACATAAATCCAGTCCCTTACATTTTCACCGTCTCCATATACTGGTATACTCTTTCCTTCAATCGCATGAGATATTACAAGTGGAATGAGTTTTTCAGGGAACTGGTAAGGGCCGTAATTGTTTGAACATCTGGTTACTATCACATTCATGCCAAATGTCTCGAAATAAGCTCTGGCAAGCATATCCGACGACGCCTTGCTTGCAGCATAAGGACTGTTTGGCATGAGAGGTGACTCTTCAGTGAACAGTCCGTTCTCTATAGAGCCATAAACTTCATCAGTTGATACATGGAGCATCAGGCATTGTCTCTTTTTAGCAACCTCTAGGAGATTTTGAGTTCCTATCACATTGGTCTGAAGAAATGGAAATGAATCAAGAATACTTCTGTCAACATGGCTTTCAGCGGCAAAGTTTATTATAGTGTCGAACTCTAGAGTTTCAAAAAGTTGCCCGTAACAAATATCTCCCTTTATAAATCTGTAGTTGGCGAGATGCTCAACATCCTTCAGGTTCTCGAGATTTCCTGCATATGTAAGCTTGTCCAGATTTATTATTTCACAGTCAGGATATCTTGATAACATATATTGTATGAAATTTGAACCTATGAAACCTGCACCGCCTGTAACAAGTATCTTCATCATTCTATCCTGAAAGGAGATTCAGGGGTATCTTCATATCTGATTTCGTCTGCCTGGTGAGCCTTGCCCTGACCTTTATAAAGTCTGTCCGGAAAGTTAATTACAAATGCATTCTCTGAACCAATATTCTTATATGCATGCACTACCCCTGGAGGGACAATTACAATATGAGGTTTACCATGAGTATCTATAACTCTCTTCTCTTTATATGTACTTAACTCTTTCCTGTTATCCCATAAATAAAGCCTGAAATTCCCTATAAAGCAGAAATAATCCGACTGCTCAACATGCTCATGCGGCCCTCTTGCAACACCGGGCTTGGTCATAGATATATATGACATTAGTGGCCTGAAATCTGTCTCATCAGTCCTAAACAGCTCCAGAAGCCATCCTCTGTCATCAGCGTTTACTTTTAGTTCTTTAATAAAAACGTCTTTCAAGATTTATACCTCTATTACAGAATCGTCTCCAAGCATTAGTCTGAGTGTCTTGTGCTTGCTTTTCTTAAAAATTTTTACCCTTCTGCCTATAAGGCTTTCCTCTAACCTCTCGATACCCAAGACTTCGCTTCCGTTCATTATGACAGAATGTTCAATAGATGAATTCTTTATTCTTACATTATTGCCGATGCTTGTATGCGGACCTATAAAAGAATTTTCTATTACAGTGTCTTCACCGATAACTACAGGGCCTCTTACTGTGCTATCTTTGATTGACGAGTTTTTGGCGAGCATGACACGTCCAAGAATTTTACTTGACATGTCAACATTACCTTCAATACGTTTTTCACCCCATTCATCAAGAACAATGGCGTTTGCTGTCAGAAGGTCGTCCTTTTTGCCTGTATCCAGCCACCATACATCAAGTAAAAAGCTCTTTACCTGATACCCCATATGAATCATCTCCTGTATGGCATCGGTTATTTCAAGTTCTCCGCGTTTTGAAGGGCTGATTCTTTCTATTGCCTTAAGTATCTTTGATGAAAAAATATATACACCTACGAGAGCCAGGTTTGAAGGAGGGTTATCAGGTTTTTCAACAAGTCTTATTATATTGCCATTTCCTGAAACTTCAGCAACTCCGAACTGTTTCGGGTTTTCAACTTCCTTCAGCAAAATAAGCGCGTCTGATTTTTTCTTTGTAAAATCTCCGACAAATCTTTTTATATCCGTGCCGATGAGGTTATCTCCCAGATACATTACAAAAGGAGAGTTCTTAAGGAAATTTTTTGCCACTTTTACTGCATGTGCAAGACCGGCAGGGTTCTCCTGAAGTATATACGTTACCTTTGCATTCCAGCTTTTCCCATTTCCAACAGCTTTTCTAATCTCCTGTCCTGTTTCAGGAGAAATTATTATACCGATATCCTTTATACCTGCTTTAACAATATTGTCGATACAGTAATAAAGAATAGGTCTGTTTGCAACCGGAACGAGCTGTTTTGCGCCTGAGTAAGTCAGTGGCCTTAGTCGTGTCCCCTTGCCACCGCTCAATATCAAAGCCTTCATGTGGTTTATGATATCTAAAAAAATATGAAGAATTCAAATATAAATTATATGTCGGCGTTTCTCTACTAGTATGAAGCTCCGCAAGCTTATGCATGCTGTATCTTTTATTTCTTTGGCGGAGCGGAATCCGCAGAAGCAGAAGAGAAATTCTTGCATTTATTCACGGGTTCAAGTCTGCCTGCAGTCCCGCTTCGCAGAACCCGCTTCGCCTAATCGAGGCGAGTCGAGGTGAGCAGTCAGGTCCATGGTCTTCTGCGAAGGCGGATAAAAACATTTTATCGCCTCCGTCTGAAAATGGGGATTTCCTCGTGTGTGCTTTCTTTTCCATCATCTGTGACTTTTTCCGTCTCCTGTGCTTGAAATGGTTGTTGCCTGGCTGGCGGACTCTTGATACTGCGGGGATAAGATGGCTTAACACGTGTTGGTCTTGCTTGTCTCAAGCTAGAGCTAGAGCCAGAGGTGAAAGGGGAAACCCTTCTTCTCTGATACCTGGGACTAACAGATTTCTTAGGCTCGGGAGCTTTTGATGATGCTGATATTTCGCCGTAAATTTCAACCTTGCTTAACATACCTTCTTTATCATAGTGAACCATGTAATTCTTCTCCCTTATCAGTGCCAATAATCTGGCTATTCCCTTGTCCAAGTCTATATCATTGAATTTTGTAGATATTTTTTTATTATATACATTCCCGCTCATTTTGAGTTCAAAACCTGATTTCTCCGCAATGGATTTCATTACATTACTGAATTCAGCATCATGAAGTTCAACAGTCAGTAAATTATTGTCTATCTCAACATTGGAAGACTTGTCAGGAACTTCTGACTTAACCTTTACTTCTTCTATTTCTATGTCTGAAGAAACATCCTGGCTGGTTTTTTGAGAATATGAAAACCTGCCATGTATTAATATAATCAGCACACAAAAGAGACCTATAAATAATTTTTTACGCACTTTTTTCTTCTTTCTGAGCCTGTCTATCAGCAATTATCTTCTGTGCAAGGTGTGCCGGAATCTCTTCATAATGAGAAAATTCCATTGAATATAGTCCCCTCCCTGATGTAAGACTGTGAAGTTGATTAGCGTAAGTAAGCATCTCAGCCATTGGCACCAATGATATTATCTTCTGATTGCCTCCTGCCTGCGGCTCTACTCCCTGCACTTTTCCTCTTTTGGAGTTTAAATCACCTATTACTGCTCCGAGAGTTTCATCAGGCGTGGTAACATCAGCCTTCATTATAGGTTCAAGCAGAACAGGTTTTGCTTCCTGAACAGCTTTTTTAATTGCCATGGATCCTGCTATTTTAAATGCCATCTCAGATGAGTCAACAGAATGATAAGAACCATCATAAAGAGTCACGCGCAGATCAACAGTAGGATAACCAGCAATTACTCCTTCATGCATGGCCTCTACTATCCCTTTTTCTACTGCAGGGATATACTGCTTTGGTATAATACCTCCGACTATCTTATCTATAAACTCAAAGCCTCCACCCCTAGGCATAGGCTCAACCTGAATATAACAGTCACCATACTGACCTCTACCACCTGACTGCTTCTTGTACTTACCCTGAACCTTTGTTGATGCTTTAATAGTCTCTCTATACGGCACTTTTGGAGTCTTCATTTCAACTTCTACCCCGAATCTTCTCTTTAACCGTTCAATTGCAACCTCTATATGAACCTGCCCCATGCCCGAGATAATCATCTCCTTTGTTTCCTCTTCCCTGTAGAATCTCAGAGTAGGATCTTCCTCCAATACTCTTTGAAGACTTATGCTGACCTTTTCTTCATCTCCTTTGTTCTTGGGGGCTATTGCATATGATATTATAGAATCTGCAAATTTAACCTTCTCGAATACAATAGGGTTTGCAATATCAGAAATCGTGTCTCCTGTATTTGTTCCCTTTAACTTTGCCACAACTCCTATCTCGCCAGCACCGAGAAATTGTGTCGGAACCTGCTTTTTTCCTAAAAGATAATATAACTGTCCTACACGTTCTTTTACATCTGAAGTAGAATTATAGACATTTGAATCTGCCTTAATTGTTCCGGAAAATACTCTAAACAAAGAGAGTTTTCCCGCGTAAGGGTCAGCTATTGTTTTAAAAACATAGGCTGATATCGGCTCATTATCAACAGGTTTCCTCTCAACTTCACTTCCATCTTTAGGGTTTTTCCCTTTGATTGGAGATACCGTTACCATCTCTAAAGGGGAGGGAATACATAAAATTATAGAGTCTAGCAAGCTGTTTATGCCAATATTCTTCAGAGCTGAACCGCATGATACCGGTATAAACTTTTTAGTAAGTGAGCCTTCCTTTATTCCATTAATAATCTCCTCATCAGTGAGCTCCCCGCCCTCTAAATATTTTTCTAGAAGTGTATCGTCGGATTCTGCTATCTTTTCAACAAGCTTTTTCCTGTATTTATCAGCTTCGGACTGCAGTTCCCCGGGTATCTCTGCCTCATCAACCTTTCCACTCTCAACTTTATAAGCCTTCATCTTTATAATATCTATTACACCAGAAAAGCTATTACCTGACCCGATGGGAATACGCAAAGGTATTGCCTCTGATTCAAAATATTTTTCCACTTCACCTAATGCCCTCTCAAAATTTGCCGTATCTTTATCCATTTTGTTTATAAAGATCAGTTTGGGTATCTCATATTCACTGGCATACCTCCAGACTTTCTCAGTTTCTCCCTTTACGCCTGAAATTGCGCTTACTATCACAACAGCTCCATCAACAACTTTGAGACACCCTTTTGTATCTTCTATAAAGTTAATAAAACCAGGGGTATCTATAAGATTAATTCTGTGTTTATTCCAATTACAGAATGCCAAAGATGAGGTAATGGTGATCTTTCTATCAATCTCTTCGGGCTCGTAATCTGTAGTTGTATTTCCGCTTTCGACATTTCCAAGCCTGTCTATCATACCTGAATTAAAAAGCATTGCCTCAACAAGAGAAGTTTTTCCAGCACCTCCATGTGATATTACTGCCACATTTCTGATCTTTGATACCTCATAATTTGCCATTTAATCCCCCTGTTTAATAATAATTGAATTACTTATTAATATAATAAGGACAGGTTTTGCTGGAACCGTCGACCACGAGATGTCCAGAAATATACCTGCTTTTTAAAAGATTTTAATAATTGCTAATTTAATATTTCTTCTATTATAGGTTTAGTCTCGACTCTTTTACTCGCTTTATTTATCCATATTCTTACAATTATAAACGACACAGCAAGCGCACAGAATCCAAAAATGGCTGAAAGCACATCAGAATCAATACCTGTAAAGAACCTGCTAAAGAATTCTTTGCCAAGAACTGCCCCTATAACCAATGAAACTGCAGGTATGCCGTAAACAAGCATTGAGCCCTTCATATAAGTAAAAGTTTTCATAGTGACCTTAACCTTCTGCCCTATTTTTGCACCTGCCTGGTTGAATGTCTCGATTTCCATAGACTGGTCATCCGGTTTACAGGTTCCTAAAGTACAACCATCACACGCACTTTTTCTGGGCACAATCACTTTAGCTGTTATTCCATCTAAGCTCTTAACAACTCCAATTTCTTCAGTCATATTGACATTTTAACATACAGAGTTTTAAAAAATCTTATAGATAATATCCTGGTTATTTTGAGGAAATTAGAAAGTATAAAAGTCTCTATTGATAAAGCACTAAGCCCAATTTTCCATTTTTAAATAACAACTTATCCAGTTTCGATAAAAATACTCTCATATTAGAATTAAGATTAAAGATGACAGCTCAAAGTTTAAACGAAAAGGCTTATTTTATATTATCTAATACTATTATAGTAAGGTTGCTTGAGAGAACAAAACTTTACTAATGAATTGATATTATCGTCTGTTAATTTTTTTGAGCAGCCAGGCCATATTCTGTCCAAGGTCCCTGAATGTCGCTATTCCTTCTTCGTCCTTAAGCACATCTCCAGGATCCTTGCCGATTCCCAGATTCCAATAGCTTGACCCCGGAATAATCATGTTGCTAATACCAAAAAAGAAATTTATACTCGAATATACATGTGTTGCCCCTGCCCTTCTGACAGCAACAACAGCCGCCCCGACCTTTCTTTTTAAAAAATGACCATTTGCTCGTGCAACAAGACCAGTCCTGTCAATTAGAGCTTTTACCTCTGTGGAGACATTGCTGAAGTATGTAGGTGAACCGATTATTATGCCTTCCGACTTTAACATCTTTTTTATAAATGGATTCAGGTCGTCATCCTGTATACAGCGTTTATTCTTTTTTTCAAAACATTTAAAACAAGCCTTGCATCCTCTAATATTCGCACCGCCAAGCTGTACAAGTTCAGTCTTTATGCCTTCTTTCCTAAGCTCCTCAAAAACTACCATTATGGAATGATAGGTATTGCCCTTTTTCCTCGGACTTCCGTTAAAAGCTGTTACTTTCATTTTTAATCTCCATTTTTAAAATAATAGAATATACTGATTTTTAAATGAAATCTCAAGCATTTCCACTCCTGTAAATAAACCTGTCAAGATCGAGACCTATGGAACTCGCAGCTGACCTCCAGCGTTCACTAACCGATTTATTAAAAATGATATCATTATCCGAAGGAGCAACGAACCAGCTGTCCATTATCAACTCTTGTTCAAGCTGATTAGCTGCCCATCCTGAAAAACCAAGAGTAAAAATAAATTTTTCCGGGCCCTTACCCTCTGCTATATCAAAAAGTATGTCCTTTGAAGCAGTAACAGAAATATTTTCAGACACTCTGATTGATACATACTTTTCATTAAACGGCGAATATATGACATAACCCTGTTCAGGTTTTACCGGTCCTCCAAAATAAACTGGTATATCAACAACGCTCCTTTTGATATCAAAAACATTAAGAATAGGAATAAAACTGTTCATAAGTATTCTGTTGACTATTAACCCAAAAGCACCTTCTCTAGTATGTTCACATATCAGTACAACTGTCTGGTTGAAATTCGGGTCATTCAACCCCGGTGCAGCAATCAAGAACTTGTTTGACATATCATTAATATTGATCTTCATGAAAGTTTTTTTTATCTTAAGATTTTTTCTGTGGGTAAACGGTTTATTTTAAATTATATATAAATTATTTTAACCTTTATGAAAATAAAAATCTATTATCCTAAATAAACCTTGACTCCATAGCTCAAATTGGTTTATAAAAACTTAGGGGAGGTAAAAATGGATGTCGGCAGGATTTTAAAAGAATGCACAGTTACGCTCAAAAATAATCCCATTATTATTATTCCAACCACTATTGTCTCAATCTTTATTTCTCTTCTGTCAGTTCTTCTAATAGGAGGCAGCATTGCTTCTATGACAATAATGGGAGAAGAAAAGACGGGTCATCCTTCGGCAATGATAGGTGCAGAGGGAGGATTAATGGGCATGGTTTTCATCCTTGGAATAATATCAATGGTTCTTGGAACATTATCACACGGGGTGGTTGTTGCCATGGCCAAAGAGGCAATAGACAAAGGTAAAACATCATTGAACAACGGCATTAATTCAGCCATAGACAGGATCGGAAGCCTTATAGTAGCAGCTATCGCCGTTTCTATCCTTGTGACTTTAGGAACAATTATATTTTTTCTGCCCGGACTTATAGCTTCCTTACTGTTAATGTTTACCTTTGTTGGGATAATGGTCGGCAATCTTGGCGCTATCAATGCAATGAAGAAAAGTATCGAAATGGTTAAAACGAATTTTAAAGATTCAATAGTACTTTTCCTTGTGATTGCCGTTATAGGACTTGCTTTCGTTATTGTGAGCTCTATCTTAAATATTATTCCGGTATTCGGCCAGATTCTCGGGCTTATATTAATGGGTTTATACTGGGCTTATATTTCTATCATTCTGGTCAGGGCTTACAACGAAATAGCCAAATCAGGTTGATTTGACAGAGCCAGAAGTTAATCCATGATTATAAAGAGAATCAGGGCCAAACTATAATTCTTTTATTTAGCTTTTTCTTTAGTTCGACCCTGAGTTTTATTTTATCCTCCGATATCACTGGGAGAAACAGTATCCCACACATCATCTAATTTTATCCTGAGGTCATCGACTTTTTCGTCTATTTCTTTAGGATCCCAATGAGTCGGGCACTCTCTTTTAAGCCTCTCTATCCTGTCAGTAAGCTCTTCAATAAAAATATGCAGCTCATTCACTTCATTAATGACCTTCTCTTTTTGGCCTGTTGGCATACTATCAAATTTTCTGATTATATCATACATCTTAGCTTTCCATCTGGTAAGCTCCTCAGTCAAGTTATCGCAATAATCTAATACTTCTACCATCTTTTTATCTCCCTTTCGTCAATAACATTAAACTTAATAATTATTTTTTTCATATCCCTTTCTTTTTTGAAAGGGATTTACCCCTTAAAGAAATTCATACTTTCTGCAGGGGTTACTTTCTTCTATTCAAAAAATCTTAATGCAATATATATGCTAAAAGGAAAAAAATCGTTAGATTTTATTTTTAATAATAAAAACAGATAATTAAAATTGTATAGAGGGTATAGTATATTTTTAAAATATCTGCGTAAGTGTAAACTGATACAAAATTGTGTCATTACAATAATGTGTCATGTCACGTTATACTCACCATTACTCCATTTCTACGGAGTGAACTTGCAAAGTTTAATATCTTTAAAGTAATATCTTTTTATAATGCATAAATTAATAAAAGGGCTTATTCAGAAAAACAATACTAAAATTATCCTTGTTGTTCTTGACGGACTCGGTGGTCTTCCTTTAAACGGTAAAACAGAGATTGAATCAGCAAAAACACCAAATCTGGACGTTATTGCACAAGCTTCTGCATGCGGTCTGCATGTACCAGTCTCAATGGGCATCACTCCCGGAAGTGGCCCGGGACATCTATCACTCTTTGGATATGACCCTATAGAACATCAGATAGGCAGGGGCATACTCGAGGCACTCGGTCTCGGCATGGAGGTCAGAAAAACAGATATTGCAATACGCTGTAATTATGCAACATTGGAGAATGATATAGTAATTGACAGGCGCGCAGGCAGAATTCCAACCGAACAGAGCAGAAAGTTAACCGAGAAATTGCAGTCTAATATCAGCAAAATAGATGAGGCAGAGATTTTATTTGCACCTGGTATGGAGCACAGATTTGCTGTAATATTCCGATTCCCTGAACCTCTTACTCAGGATGCCTCAAATATTAATGACACAGACCCGCAAAAAGTGGGGAAGCAGCCCGTTAAGGCTGTACCTGGTTCAAAATCTGCTGAACAGGTTGCCCGTGTAGCAGAAAAGTTTATCAGCACAACCTCTGAAATTCTTAAAGACCAGGAAAAGGCAAATTATACACTTCTCAGGGGATTCTCTGTAATGCCGCACCTGCCTTCTTTTTCCGAGTTATATGGATTGAATGCAATTGCCATTGCAAACTATCCGATGTACAGGGGAATCGCAAAGCTCGTTGGGATGCATGCACCTGATGTTACCGGTGATGTAAACGATGAGATTGTTTTTCTTAAAAAGAACTATGAAAACTATGATTTCTTTTTCTTCCATGTAAAGAAAATCGACTCATACGGCGAAGACGGCAACTTTAATGAAAAGGCCAAAAGAATAGAGGAATTTGACCTTCTGCTGCCACAGATCCTTGAGCTCAATCCGGATGTAATCATCATAACCGGCGATCATTCCACCCCGTCGTTACTCAAGAATCACAGCTGGCACCCCGTTCCGGTACTTCTAAAGTCAAATTACGTTCTCGGTGGTCTCTGCAAGGCATTTTCCGAGAGGGAGTGTATAAAAGGAGAATTGGGTATCTTTCTTACAATCAACATCCTGCCCCTTGCACTTGCCAACTCCGGAAGACTGAAAAAATTCGGTGCATAACTCAGAACTTATAACTCGGGGCTTGAAACTTAGCCTTATAGATACACACTGTCATCTTGAAATGGAGGACTTCGACACTGACAGGGAAGAAGTCATACAACGTGCAAAAGATACCGGGGTAGAAGCAATAATTACCATTGGATCTGATCTTGAAAGCACATTAAAAGGCATTAATCTTTCTGAAAAATACGAATTTATATATGCCTCTGTTGGAATCCACCCGCATGATGCCAAAGATTTTTCAGAGGAAATCCTCTCCACGTTAAAAGAACTGACAGCAAGGCAAAAAATTATTGCAATAGGAGAAACAGGACTGGATTACCATTACGATAATTCTCCCAGGAAGACACAGCAGGAGGTTTTCATAAAACACCTTGAACTTGCGAAAGAATCAGGGTTGCCGGTAATAATACACAGTAGAAAGGCAAAAAACGATACTATAGATATACTAAGGCTATCGGATATACACAGGGGCGTTTTACACTGTTTTTCCGGAGATATGGATATGGCTGAAAAGGCTATGGCCATGGGCTTTTATATATCATTCGCCGGTCCTGTAACTTTCAAAAAAGCTTCGAAACCTAAAGAAATTGCCCGTTCGATCCCTGATGAATATCTGCTCGTGGAAACAGATGCACCTTATTTGTCTCCCGAACCTTTCAGGGGCAGACGCAATGAACCGTCATATATCCTGAGCACTGTTAAACACATTGCAGAATTAAGGGGTGTAAGTTTCGAAGACCTGGCCAGGATTACAACACTTAATGCAAAAAGGCTGTTTGGAATAGGAGTTATCTCTGAAAAAGCAGAAATTGCTTATATGATCAGGGACAGCCTCTACCTAAACATAACAAACAGATGCACCAATAAATGTTCTTTCTGTATTAAGTTCCGAACAGACTTCGTTAAAGGTCACAGGCTCAGACTCATGCGGGAACCTACAGAAGAGGAGATCAAGGATGAAATTGGAAATCCTTCGGTATACAAAGAGATTGTATTCTGTGGGTATGGTGAGCCTTTGATCAGGCTTGATTTTATTAAAAATGTCTCCAGATGGATCAAGGAAAACGGTGGGAGGGTGAGGATTAATACTAACGGTCATGCCAATCTGTTTCACAAGAGAAATATTATCCCTGAATTAAAGGGCCTGATTGACAGTATCTCAATAAGCCTCGATGCCCATGATGAAACTACTTACAATAAAATATGCAAACCACTTTACAAGAATGCATACAATGAAGTGATCAGTTTCATAAAAAAATCAAAACAGTTCATCCCTGATGTACAAATGACCATAGTTGATCTTGAAGAGGTTGATGTCGAAAAATGCAGAAAAATAGCTGAAAGGCTCGGAGTAAAATTCAGAATTCGCAAGTTTAATGTTGTTGGTTAGATGCCTCAAACCATTTAATAAGTGCATCCACAACAGCCGGGTCAAACTGTGTTCCTGAATATTCTACTATCTCTCTTAATGCCTCTTTTTTTGATTTCTTCTTTTTGTACGGTCTCTCTGAGGTCATGGCATCAAATGCATCTGCAACAGCAAGGATTCTTGCCATAAAAGGTATTTCTTCTTGTTTCAGCCCGAAAATCCCATCTTGTCCATCCCATTTCTCGTGATGGTATTTAATACCAAGAACTACGTCTTCAAAATGTATCAATCCATCGAGTATTTCAGCACCCAGTCCCGGGTGCTTTTTTATCTCTATCCATTCACTTTCCGTAAGGCCAGACTCTTTGTTTAATATCTCTCTTGGTATAGCTATTTTCCCTATGTCGTGAAGAAGGGCAGTAATTCTTAGCCTCTCGATAGATTCTTTACTTAGTCCCATAAATCTGCCTATACCAACAGCATATTCTGTAACACGTTCAGTATGACCGGCTGTCCATTGTGATGATGCCTCAAGAGCCCTGACAAGCGCTTCTATTGAGCCGATTAGTATAGACTCAAGCTCATTGTGGAGAAAGGCATTCTCTATAGCGAGACCTGCCTGACCAGCAATAGCCATTAGCAGCTTTGAGTCATTAGAGAAAAATTCTTCGTCTGACTCCTTGTCAGCTACAACAATAACACCTATCACCCTTACCTTTCCCACAATTGGGCATAACATTAAAGACAACAGTCCGGGGAAATAATCACTGTGCTCTGTCTCTATTAAATTACAGAAGGCAGAAGATTTCTTTGTCTCTATCGGTTTCCACAGAACCTCACAGTCCTTATCGAAACTTTTATTAACGTCCCAGGTCCCTATACAGATTTTTGTATACAGTTCCTCGGCCTGATCGTCAACAAAAAGTATAGCAGCAGTTTTAACACCGATGGTGGTAATGGCTTCATTAACAATCTTCGAACATATCTCATCTATACTCAGGAATGAAAAAAATTCTGAAATTCTGTAAAGGAGCGATAGTTCTTCATAGGCGTTGCTCAACTCCTTAACCGTCAAAGATAGGTCGTTGTGAAGGTCAGTCCTTTCCAATGGTCTCCTGTATCAGCTCAAGCAGTAATTTTGGACTAAAAGGCTTTGTTATATATCTTGTAACACCGCACTGAATTCCCAATTTTTCGTCAGAATCCTGCCCTTTTGCAGTAAGCATAAATATAGGTATATTATCTAGATCAGGGTCTTCTCCCAGCATCTTGCAAACTTCTATCCCGCTTATTTCAGGCATCATCCAGTCAAGTATAACAAGGTCGGGCATTTCCTTTCTTATAATATCAACAGCGTTTTTACTCTCCCTGAAGGTCTTTACGTCAATATTTGCCTTCTTGAGTTTTTCCTCAATCATCATTAGTATAAAAGGTTCATCATCAAATACAAGAACCTTGCCCATTCTACCACACCACCTGCCTGGACTTTATTTCTAATCTGTATATATATAAGAAAAACATGGTTTCAATCTAATATTATGAAAAAAACTTTATAATTTCAATAATTAAATTATCTATTTACCCTATTAGAGAAAAGCCACCGATGAAATTGTTGGTAAATACCTTAATTTAAATGCATGCTATTATAAGACGACTATCTCTAACGAGTTAAACTGTTTTTTAGTCAAAGTATTTTCAGGGTTTCTTAGTAAAAAAGTCAGATATCTCATTTGCTGAAATCTCGCCCTGAGCTGAGTCTGAAAGTCTTTTCCATTTAAACTTTCCTGAGCTAATCTCATCATTACCTATGATAAGAACATACTTTGCTGATAATCTATCTGCCCTTCGCATCTGGCTTTTCAGAGAAGACTCACTATCTCCTAGTTCTACCCATAACCCTCTTTCCCTAAGTCTATCAACAATTACAAGACCTTCTCTGCTTGCCGTATCTCCAATTGTTGCAATAAAAACATCTGGTGTTGGAAATTCATACCGGACAGTATTTTTAAGTAATTCAATGATCCTCTCCATTCCTATGGCAAAACCTACTGCAGGTGTTTGAGGACCTCCAAATTCCATAACAAGCCTGTCGTATCTTCCCCCTGCAGCCACTGCATTCTGTGCACCAAGATCTTTGCTTGTGACCTCAAAGGTTGTACGGGTATAATAATCAAGCCCTCTTACCATATCATTATTTATCGAATAAGGTATCCCGAGCATTACAAGCAAAGACATCAGCTTTTCAAAATGCTCTCTGCATTCCCTGCAAAGATAATCGGTAACTCTTGGCGCTCCGGTTCTTATCTCAACACATCGTTCAACCTTACAGTCCAGGATTCTAAGCGGGTTCAGATTGTATCTACGCCTGCAGTCATGGCATAGATTGTCAAGTCTTTCCATAAAAAATCCAACAATCGAGTCTCTATAGCCAGGTCTGCATATATCGCAGCCCATAGAATTAACCTGAAAGTCGAGCTCTTTAAGATCGAGTCTCATAAAAAGGTGTCTCAGCATTGAAATAACCTCTGCATCCATCTGCGGATGCGGAGACCCGAATGCCTCAACACCTATCTGATAAAACTGCCTAAAACGACCGGACTGAGGCCTCTCGTACCTGAACATCGGTCCTGAATAATAATATTTTTGTGGAGAAGGAAAGTTATAGAGGTTGTTCTCAATATAACATCTTACAACAGAAGCCGTCCCCTCAGGCCTCAAAGATATGCTTCGGCCAGCCTTGTCATTAAATGTATACATCTCTTTTTCAACAATATCTGTATATTCTCCTATGCTTCTTGTAAATATATTTGTCGATTCGACTATAGGGAGGCGTATTTCTTTAAACCCGTAGAAAGAAAATATCTCCTTCGCGATAGCTTCAACTCTCTGCCAGACATAAATATCAGGCGGCAAGATATCCTGCATGCCCTTAAGGGCTTTATATTTATCTTCAGAACTCACTCTTGAGCCTCATTTTTATCTTCCTCCTCCCTCTCCTTGTCATGATCCAGCATTCTTAAATGGCTTTCTACAAGCCTCTTAAGCTCTTCTTTAAAATGGCGTCTTATTCCTTTAAGGTCAACGATATCCTCATGTATTTTTATTACCTTCTCCTGGGCTTCTTTAATTATGCCATCTGCCTTAAGTTCTGCCTCCTTTATCAAGAGCTCTGCCTCTTTTCTTGAATTAACCTTATACTCATCAACCATCTGCTGGGCTGTCATAAGAGTCTCTTTCAGGGTAGTCTCCATGTCCTTGTATTCCTTGATATGGCTTTCTGTCCTCTGCAGAGTTTCTTTAAGCGATGCATTCTCTCTGAGAAGCTCCTCCATCTCCTCTCTTATGATCTCTAGAAATGCATATACCTCTTCAACGTCAAAACCTCTTAAGAGCTGGGTGGGAAAAGTCTTTTGTTGGATATCAAGCGGGGTTATTCTCATATTAACCTCCTCCTAATTTATAACCAATTTTTATTAAAGACGTTATGAAAAATGACTGAATAAATATAATAACAAGAATTACTATTATTGGTGAGATATCTATAGGACCAAGCCTGTAACCTATCATACGCCTGAAAGGTCTTAATGCAGGCTCTGTTACTGAATAAAGAAACCTGACTATAGGATTATAAGGGTCGGGATTAACCCAGCTTACTAAAGCAGCAATTATTACAACCCACATATAAATCTCCAGAACCCAGTCGAGAATTTTTGCTATGGATATAATCAAATCACCGAAAATAAACATTACTCTCTCCTCCCTAATTCCTCTGCCCTCTTCCTTGCAGCCTGAAGGGCATCTACTACTATACCAAGAAAATCCTTTTCCTCAAATACCTTCAATCCCGCAGCTGTTGTACCCCCAGGAGAGGTCACCATCTTCCTCAGGTTTTCAGGAGACATTCCTGTATCAAGGAGCTTTGCTGTGCCGAGTAACGTCTGCACTGCAAGTTCAGCAGCATCCGCCTTATTAAGACCCATTTTTACACCGCTCTCTGTCATAGCCTCTATAAACAGAGCAATAAAGGCAGGGCCGCTACCTGACATCGCAGTTACAGCATTCATATGTTCTTCAGGCAATGTTATCACTTTGCCTATTGACATCAGCATGCTTTTTACAATATTGACTTCCGTACCGTAAAAACATCCGCATAATGACATAACAGACATGCCCTCCTGGACAATTGCGGGAGTATTCGGCATCACCCTGATGATCTGCTTTGTCCTTAGTTTTGACTCAAGATATGAGAGTGTGATGCCAGCAGCTATCGTTACAACCGTATGTTTATCCGTTATCACATCTGATATTTCATCGAGTACTGTATCCATGTTCTGCGGCTTAACAGCAAGTATTACAATACTGCTTAAAGAAACCAGCTCTCTGTTGGAATTTAACGTTTTAACACCATAAGCCTGCTGCAGATACTTTCTCTTCTCCTCTACCGGCTCAGATACAAGGATATCTTTCATTCCCTTTGCTGTCATACCCTTAATCAGGGCCTCTGCCATATTACCGCCGCCGATAAAACCTATCATCCCCTCACTCCTTACTTTGCCTGCAACTGTACCTTTACCTGTTTTTAATTTGTGCCTACTGCTTACTTCCTACTGCTTACTTCCTACTTTGTTAGTCCTGAGCCTGTCGAAAGGTTCGCCCTGCTCCCTGCTCCTTGCACCCTGCTTTTCACTCCTCACTCCTCACTCCTCACTCCTTACTTTTCACTTTTCACTTTTCACTTTTTACTTTTTATTCTTTCTCCAAATATTGCAGTCCCAATTCTTACCATTGTCGCCCCTTCAATTATCGCAATTTCAAAATCATTTGTCATTCCCATAGAAAGTTCAGGCAACCTGAATCCACTTTTTTCCGTCTTATCCCTGATTTCTTTCAATTCTCTGAAATACGGCCTTGCCTTTTCAGGGTCATCAAAAAAAGGCGGCATCATCATTAAACCTTCGGTGCTAAGGTTGCTCATACCTTTAATTCGTTCAAGCAACTCTATAAAATTATCTTTTATAATTCCATGCTTACTATCTATATCTAAAAGTTTTATTTGAACAAGAATACTCTGTATCTTACCTATTTTTTCTGCCTGTTTATTTATCTCTTCTGCAAGCTCTATGGAATCAACAGAGTGTATCAGATCGAATAACCTAACAGCAATCTTTGTCTTATTCTTCTGAAGATGTCCGACCAGATGCCATTTAACGTTGCCGTAAGTAACTTGCAACTCTTTACTCGTAACTTTCTTTTGTGCCTCCTGTACCCTGTTTTCTCCAAATTCTCTCAGGCCTATTTCCAAAGCCTTTTTTATTACACTGCTTTCGACGGTCTTTGTAACAGCTATAAGTCTAACTTCTTCCGGGCTTCTTCCTGACCTTATGGCAGCACTTGCAATTCTTCTGTATATGTTTTTAATATTTTCAAGAAGCTGCTTATCATCCATATTTCATGTTATTAAAAAGAATAAAAGTAATACTATAGTAGTAACTATCAAATTAAAATTCAATAAGTTAAGCTGATGATAAGGAGTATTGATACTCCTTCCAGAGTTTTTCTTTAGAAACCCCGATGTCTATAAAATCCCATGGCATAATCTCTGTTATGTCCTTTTTTCTAAAGATATAAAAATCCCTGCTGATTTCTGATGCCTTGTTTCTCACCTGGAGACCGTTTTCAAATGCAGTATCCTCTATTATCCTGGCAACTCTCCTGTCCCCAAGTGAAAATACTCCCTGCTTGTAGGCGTATTTTGGTACATCATGAAATACTTTCACGCCTTTTACCTGGGAAAGACCTTTCTTTATCATTTTCAAACTTACCTTAACCTCCTTCAGAGATTCCATATGATGCCACTGAAAGGGCGTAAAAGGTTTTGGGACAAAGGTACTGATGCTTAATGTAATAAATCCTTTTCGACAATTATCCCGTATTTTCTTGACCAGATAAACTATCTCGTCGATATCTTCCCTCGTTTCAGTAGGAAGACCGACCATAAAATAAAGCCTTAAAGTCTCTATTTCGCTTTCAAGGATGAGTCTGGCTGTTTCAATTATATCAGTTTCGGTAATCTTTTTATTGATAACTCTCCTTAACCTTTCGCTCCCTGCCTCAGGTGCCATTGAAACACTCTTATGCCCCCTTAACAATTGAACAATACGCCCACTTCTTGGACTTGCCCTCATAGATGTAATAGAAAAATCAACTCCTTCTATTGACAAGACTTCCTCAGCATGAGGATAATCTGAAAGAGACGGTCCTATAAGGCCAATTCTTCTTGTTCTTGATAAAGCACTTTCAACCTCATATTTAAGCACATTCGGATCTTTTTTCCTCACAGGCCTGTAAATATGTCCTGCAACACAAAATCTGCATGACCAGATGCAGCCCCGCATGGCTTCAAGCAGATACATATCCGAAAACTCTGCTTCCGGGGTTGTAATAACCGTTTCAAAGAAAGACTTAGATATATCTTTAACAGTGCGCTTGTGGATAACTTCAGGGGCATTACCTGTCGATTTTCTTCTTATAATGTTACCGGCATCACTATACTCTACCGAATAATATCGGGGTATATATATACCTTCAATCTTGAGAGCCTCCTTAAACAGCTTCTCTTTCGTCACTGAACTCCTGTAAACAGACAAAAACTCCATAAGCATTTCCTCTGCCTCGCCAATAAAACATATATCAAAGAACTCAGCCAGAGGTTCTGGATTGAAAAAAGCGCATACGCCGCCTAAAATTACGAGCGGGTGTGATGAGTTCCTTTCAGAGCTTCTAATCGGTATCCTGGACATTTTCAGTATTTTCAGTATGTTCGGATAATCGTTCTCAAAAGATACAGAAAAGGCAATTATGTCAAACCTGGCAAGAGGCCTTTTGGATTCAATGGAAAAAATCTCTGTTCCGGTACGCAAGTATTCATCGATATCATCAGCATCTGGAAGAAAAACCCTTTCGCATACCACATCATTAAAGCTGTTGAATAGTCCGTAAATACCCTGGTACCCCAGGCTTGACATTCCGACAGAATAAATATTCGGATAAACCAGTGCTATACTGATCTTACCACCGGGATCCTTGAAAACTGTCCCGTTCTCTTTAGAAAGCAGGTATTCAGCCTTTTCTACAAGTTTTCTTTTCACTTAATTCGAATAATCCTATAAAAGAATAAGTGTTGACATCATTGCTACAGACCAGATTATATCAAGAGGCAGATGTAAAGATACCGTTGAATCGAAGAGCAGATCAACCCTTGATTCCCATTCCTCATCTTCGAGCCATAAAATTAATGTAACAGGTATTTTCGGGAAAGCATAAAGCTCCAATGCCGCATCGCCGTATTTGACCTCTTTCCCTCCCATCTCAATGCCTCTTTCAGTAAATCCAACCCTGTCATTGGCATATTTTTTTGCAACAGCATCAAGTGGCAGGACATGAGTTCCTCTAAAAAAAATATCTCCACCACTTAAAGTGGAAGGTTTCACAAGTTCTCCTGACGGCTGTATATCCTTTGCATTTAAAAGATACCAAAGGATAGAAATCCTGAAGAAATATGATAGCCTGCCGAGAAATAACTCACCCTCTTTATCCAGAGTTAAAATCTCTTTTTTCTCAATGTCAACAGAAAAGCCCTTCCCGAAAGATTTCAGGCTGTAAATTCTGCTTTTACTGTCAAAATCAGCCCCTGTCCTCCTGCATACGTCATCGGGTTTGATTTTTGAAAGCCCTTCCCATGCTCTATCTTCGCCTGAAACTAAGTTAGACATATACTACCTATTATACGCAATTGGAATATGGAATTTGGTGATTGATTATTCTTTGAAGGGGGTTTTACATAATTAGCTGCGCATGTTAATATTTTTAATGAAAATAGTTACGCAGAACAGAAAAGCATTCCATAACTATTTCATTGAAGAAACAATAGAGGCCGGGATTGTACTTACCGGGACCGAAGTAAAATCACTAAGAGAAGGCAGGGCCAATCTGAAAGACAGCTATGTCATAGTAAAAGACTCTGAGGCATTCCTGCTGAACTGTCATATCAGCCCTTATACACACGGCAATATTATGAATCACGACCCGCTTCGTAACAGAAAACTCCTATTACATAAAAAAGAGATATTAAGGCTTCAGGGAAAGAGCTTTCAAAAAGGCTATTCCCTTATCCCACTAAAAATATACTTTAAAGGAGCTCATGCAAAAGTAGAGGTCGGGCTGGCAAAAGGTAAAAGACTTTATGAAAAAAGGGAGGCCATTAAAAAAAGAGAGGCTGACAGAGAGATAAAGCGAGCCTTGAAAAGCCGATGATTATGTTATAATTAAATATACCCTGGGGGCGAAAGGGCTCGACGGGGGTTATGAGGATCATGTGGCATGTCGTGGCTCCATCACCACGTTAAAAGGTGGAAAAAAACACAAACGCCAACAACGAACTGGCACTCGCTGCTTAATTAGAAAGCGGCACGCTACTCAGGGATTGTCTGTGTCCCCGAGATAGCGTCGGTAAACAGACTGGCTATCGGGTTTTCTCCTGAACCGGTAGCAAGATAAAGGGAGATAGGATATCAGGAAACCTGGCTGTTGGTGTCCTGAAATCCGAAATTCAAAAGACAGTCTACGCATGTAGAAGCATGAGAGTAGTACCTTCGGACGCGGGTTCGATTCCCGCCGCCTCCACCAGTCTTCGTTCGAAACGAATTAAATATGGGAAGTGTCCCTTATTTTAAAAACTTCACCATACATATTTCATCGATATATTCACGTCCTATCCTAA
>CAYFQB010000085.1:0-2409 GCA_964345225.1 uncultured Nitrospiraceae bacterium
TATATGGGTCACCTGAGACAACATGGTAATCGGTGAATCTATATTGGAGACCTGTTGAATAACCGCCTTTGAAATCATATTCTCCGGAGGCGGAATATACCGTTTCTCTTATCTTAAGCTTGGAAAATGAGGATATTGACACTGGTTCAAGGAGATATAAATCGTTAGGAGAAAAAGTCCCTTTGCTTACTGTATGGCTTACACCTGCATTAAGAGTTAAGTTGTCTTTAGGGATATAAGTTAAATCAGCCGCGTAATTATTTGCGGTATCTTCGTAAGGTACATCAAAATCAGGATTTGGCCGACCTGCGGCTGCTAATGTAGTATCATGGTAAAGAATATCCTGCTTTGTTTTACTCCGTATATATGCATAGCTTGTTGTAACTGAAAGATCGTTAAATGCCAGGAGAGTAATACTGCCAAGAAGCCTTTCCCTTGTTACATCCCTTTCTTCAGGCTCAGGTTCAAGATCAGGTTTGTCAGCAAAATGCAGGTTATCACGCTTCTCTTTTGCGATGTTATAGCTAAATAATGTATTTAACTTAGGCAGAGGTATCCATGAAATAGAAATCTTGCCTTCATTGGAGTAATCAGGTTCAATGTTGTATGCAGGGCTGCTGATATCCTTATGAGTGTATTTTGCCTTTAGTGTTAGACCCTTTATAACTCTAAGGTTTGCTGATAATGAAGCAGTATTTTTTTGTGTTGACTTTGGAATATCCCATTCTTCAGCATTTTCTCTGCGGATATCATCATAGGTATATTTTGCCCTTAAACTTAATCCTGATAGAGGCCTGTATCTCCCTGTTAAAGAAACAGTGTCAGTTTTTGAAGAAATGGAATTTTTTACCGTGTACGTGTATATATTTGTATTGGTTATATCTGAAATGCTGACACTGTCAGGGTTATCCAGATCGATGTCTTTATGCTTGTATCTCAGAAAAAATGCAAGCTTTTTCGATGCAACCCATGCAACTTCTCCTGTGCCTATGAAGTAATCTGACTCTGCACCGCTATATTTATTCTCCCTGTCCTTTGATGAAAGTGTTGCTGAGGCAACGATTCTTCCTGTGTATGATGTATGGAGTTTAAGTGTATTAGATGAGCCTTTAAACTCTGAAATACGATTATGGGGATATATGCCTGTTGCCCGAGGTCCAAAAACTTGAGTATATTGATTATAAAGAACGTCATCTCCTCCAACATCAAATCTTTTTTCACCATGTGAGATGTCGATCTCCACTGGCCCAAGGTGGCTGTTTGTCCCGATAATAATATCTTTTGTCAACCAGTCGATATCCCGCTCTTGTGAGTCTCTTATTAAATTTGTCCACCATGCCTCCCCTAAAAGACTTCTCTGCTGGATTGTCCCGTCTTTATCTACCAATCTGGCGTTGATGTAAAGATGAGCCGGGAAATTAGGTGTCTTGAATCTAATGAAAGTTTGTGTAATACCAGCCTTTATCCCGTATTCCTCATCGGGGTCATCACTAAAAGTAATCCCGGGTGATGCTGTTCCAGTTTCTATGTCTACAAGTCTTATGTTTTCGAGATTGTGGAATAATGTGCTGTTTATCCCCCTGAAAAGGAAGATATCTTTAAACGAGTAGCTTATATCGCCATAATAATCTTTTTCGTTTTTAACATCAAGTTCAAGATGGAATCTGTGAGGGAATTTAAATATCCTTAACTCTCCGCCTAAAGTTATGGAGCTATGCAGGTATTCAAACTCATCTGCCCTTTCTGAGTCGCTGATATCAACAAGCCGTAAGCCTCCGAATATATTTATTTCGGGTTCTATAAATGGAAATTTATATATTTCTTCTTCAATGATTTCGTCTGTATTTATATCCTCTGCTGAGGCAGTGGATAAAAGAACAGGTAGTATAAGCAAAAATAATAGTAATAGTACTTTCCTCATTTAATCCTCCGTTTTTAATGAATAAACATTCCACCACTTACAGAAGGAATATCGGTTCCGTGAATCTGTGAATGGCAGTCAGTACACCTTGTATAATATGCTCCTTTCCTTTCTATATAAGGTTGAGTATCATCTATTTTGTGTCCTCCATGACATTGAAGGCAGAGGAAAGGTTCCCTTATGGTAAGCAGGTGGTTATTTACCGAGCCGTGCGGGCTGTGGCATACACTGCAGTCCTCGGTAAATTCAGCATGCTCATATACGAAAGGTCCTTCCTTTTCTGCATGGCACAAGGTGCATGACTCTTTTACAGTCATTCCTCTCAACATATAATCGCTTATCGACCCGTGAGGATCATGGCAGCCGGTACAGCCAATCTTTTTTTCATGTATAGGATGGTGGCTCGGCAATGAAAACTCTGCCTTAACATCAAGATGACACGATTCGCACATATCTTCCATATCCTTCAGCCTGACAGTTAAATCATA
>CAYFQB010000086.1:0-5308 GCA_964345225.1 uncultured Nitrospiraceae bacterium
TTTGGTATTGGTTGGGCGATTACCGGAGCCTGTCCAGGGCCAATTTTTTCACAGATAGGGGCTGGTGAGTATCCGGCAATTATTACTTTGGTCGGGGCAGTGCTGGGCGCCTTAGTCTATAGTCTGTCAAAATCAAAGTTGCCGCATTAATGACATGCAGTATTAAACAGATTTTTACTAAAAAGAGGAATTAACAAATCTTGAGTTTCTTAAACCCTGTTAAATAATCTAAGAACCGTTGTACTAGCTCAATAATTCGGTAACTTTTTGGAGTTTATCAAAAGGTGTCTCATAATTCAAACCCCCATGTTTTCTCAGGTGATTATATTCAAACAAAAAGTTTCCAAGATTTATAATCATGTCTTTTTCTGATTCAAATGAATTAGGATAAAAAAATTCGTTCTTAATTATTTTAAAGAAGGCTTCTACCTTACCATTAGTTTGTGGTCTGAAAGGCTTCGTATATATGTGTTTTATCATTAATTGATTACACATTGTCTCAAAAGGATGTTCTCTCTCAAGTGAACCCTTAAACTCAGGACCATTATCAGACATTAAGGCTTCAAACTCGAAGTTGTATATCTGTTTAAACCAGGATAAGGAACGAGCCATGAAATATGTAAGAGTAGATGCCTTTTTGTCTTTAACTATTTCAGCATAAGTTAGTCTTGTACAATCATCGCAAAAGGCTGCAACATAGAGTTCTTTGACTTTAAAAGAGCATCTTATATCCTTTGGGATCTTGGTCATATCAATATGAGCAAGTTCTCCTGGTGCCTGTTTTTCGTAGCGCTTAATTATCTTCTTCTGTGCTTCATTTAGAGGATAACGTGCCTTAATCCTGTCCATTGTAGCAGGAGACGGTGTTTTATCCAGATAATAAGGCTTAAAAAGAAGTACAAGCTCATATCTGTTTGATCCGAATCTTCTGTATGCCTTAATTATATTGCGTTCTATATCCTTGGGCGTTCGTTTTGAACCAGGCTTAGCTCCTCGCTTATGTGGAAGAAGTGATTCAGCTTTCTTACCACCTTCTATCCATTTAAAATAGTATCGCCTAAGTTCTTTTGCACTGATATGGTGTGCTCTGCAAAGGTCTTTTACAAATTTGAAGGGACGAGGGGTAACTTTAGATTTAGTTCGCTCATATTCCTTTAAAATTGGTAGCCATCGCTTAAGAATAATTTGATATTTGTAATGCATTATCAGGCCTCCTTTGGTAAATTTCTACTATACCAAAAGAGTTACCTAATTAGTGAGCATTAACAACCGTCCCTATTATCTTCCTACTATCTTTTATATTGAATAAAACAGTTATTTCTGATATAAAGAAGCACTACTTTATAATCATTTGTTAGAAATAAAAAAAACTTAACGGAGGTTAAACAATGATTCCCAGAGTTAATGTGTTAATGCTTGTTGTTTGTTTTCTCCTGGTATCCTGTGGCACTACCACTCAATCAGAAAAATCTGTATTTGTAATGAAAAAGCCTATATTTCAATCCAAAGACGGTTCTGACATTGTTCTGCAAGGTCCTGCACCCGACGGGCAAAAAGTTAAAGTCATAATTCCTGATGGTCATGGTTTTGCATCGGCAAAACTTTTGGAATTTAACACTGATGAGCCTTTAATGGTCAATGTAAACAAATGGCTTAATAAATTGTTCAGTACAGATGCCATAGAGTATGTAGACACTCAATGGTTTGTCCATCCTCTTATAAATGATGACGGAAATTCCTTCTATATGTCTGAAGATGATATACACAAGGCAAACGCTCAATTAAACGCAAGGGGATTTAAAATGAATATTTTTTCATCAGACAGGGGTTTGCAATTTTCCAAATAAAATTATTTCAAAGACGAAGGGCAGCACAGAGGACAAAGGCTGACCCTACCCTGTTTCTGAAGGTTATCTGATTTTCCTTTTAACATTTTACCTTTTGCCATAAGCCTTTTTTATTCACTTTTTACTGTAATGTATTGTAATATCTGAGGCAATTTGAGGTTACAAACTGACACATCAAGATTGGATGGACAATGAAATCACTGATTCCCGCTGAATTGATTGAGATAAAAATATATTTGATACATGGTCATAAGGTCATTCTTGATAAGGACCTTGCTGCTCTTTATGGGGTAAAACCTATACGTTTGAGAGAGTAAGTCAAGAGAAATATTAAGCGTTTCCCTGATGATTTTATGTTTCAGTTAAATGAACAGGAGATTGATAGTATGGTATCGCAAAATGCGATACCTTCGCGCAAGCATCTCGGTGGATTTCAGCCTTATGTTTTTACCGAACAGGGCGTTGCCATGCTTTCAACCGTGCTAAACAGTGAAAGAGCAATCGAGGTAAATATCGCAATCATGCGCGCGTTCGTAAAATTACGTGAACTTATGGCTACCCATAAAGACCTCGCTCGTAAGCTGAATGATATGGAAAAGAAATATGACGAACAGTTTAAGATCGTCTTTGATGCTATACGTCAACTTATGGCACCACCGGAACCAAAGAAGAGAAAAATAGGATTTAGAAGAGAAGTGGAATAAATAATGATTATGGGAATAGCATTTACCATGGTCAGGGATTTAAAAAGCTGGGAATTACTGCCAGTAACCTGAGAGATCAGCCAGCCGATCGGGCTTCAACACCCCAACATACCTCTTCCCGCGGATAATCCATGTCGGGTAGGATTTGATCCTGTTTCTCACGCAGACCGCTGCAACTGGCGCACTCCGGCCGTTTGGAGAGCACTCCACGTAGGGGAGCCGCTCTGCTGATGCCTTGAACAGATCCCTCTGTTCTATGCAGGCCGGTCACCAGAAGGCACCGTATAAAACGGCCTTCTCCTTTGAAAGGTGCTCTGCGAGACCTTTCAGATAGAGGTCTTCAGGGCCTGTCGCTGGATCAAATACACCGCTATAGTGCAGGTGCAGCCCTCCAACAATCAGGACCGTCAAGATAATCATCGCTCCTGCCCACGCCGGGTATCTGAAATCAGGAAGACCCTTTGGCCGCTGGAAGACGACCACTCCAAAGATTGTCGCCATGATCGAGAGTGAAGCAAGGCAGTAGACACACATTGCCTCTATCTCAAAAACAGCGATGGCATTCAGGTAAAGGCTGTAGCCAAAGCCCACCATGGAGACTACCCAAGCCGACTTCCAGTGCCACCCATGACTGCGGACCCGGAATCCGATATATGCCAGTACTGCATAAGTCAGAAAACCCCAGAAGGCTATAGGCAGGTACATTAATGTGCCCCATCTGCTTCTCTGAACTATGTCGCATGTACTCCCCTCATCGCAGTAAAGGGGATATTCGCCAAGCAATGAGGTAATGACCAGGTATGCAGTCAGCAGCATCCCGGCTATTGCCAGTCCGGTCAGGGGCCAGTTCGGATGCTCCCGCCTGGTCAGGACAGGCTTTTGTTTCTGTTTTTTCTTCTTCCCGTCCGGTACATCATGTACCAAGACATCTTCCTTTAAGGCCTTCTTTTCCTTTAAGGCTTTGCGGCGTTTCTTTTTCTTGCCCAATCTCCTGTCCTTTAGTCGGTTTTATTTTATATTAACAGATATTTTTACGAATTTTTTATGTCAGGGCAGTGCCATTACCTGTTCATCCAGATGAAACCACTGGCCATATTTACATGACGATCCTGACTGTATTGAATCGCCGGATTGGATCTGGGGGTCACATGTACATGGGGGTTTCAAATTCACATGCATGGGTGGGAGGGCAGGTCTGGTTTCTTGCATTTTGACAGTAAATGTTATATAAAGATGTCGTGTCAAGACCGCTACAGATAGAATATGATGAGCTGATGTACAAGGTTCTGGGGTCTACCTTTTATAGTAATCCATTATTTTTTTCTTGTAATATATTTGACACCATCTACCCCTCTGAAGTCAGTATCTTGCGTCCATATAATGGCATCATTTGCTCTGGCTGTTGCCAATATTATGCTGTCTGCTAACGGAAGTTTGTATTCTAAACCAAGTTTAGCCGCACTCAATGCAATAGAAGTATCAAGATCTACTGTCATGCCCTGTACCATTAGAGCTATAGCCTGAAGTGCTATATCTTCACCTTTCTGCCTACAAACACTTCTAAAAACTTCTAAAATGCATAAAGAAGGTACGAGAAGGTTCTCTATATCTTCAATGGGCTTTGCGAAAAAATTAGCATTTGGTGCATCTGCAAAATATTCAAGCCATCCACATGAATCTACCAAGTTCATATTCGATCTTTTTCTCTCTTTATACTTGTGTCAATGCCTTTTAAAAATCCGCGCATTTTTTTCATATCCTTAACCGGTATGTATTCAATACGATTTTCGTACTGTAAAACATAAACTTTTGTGCCAGGTTTAATTCCCAATGACTTTCTTATTTCCGAAGGAATGACTACTTGATATTTTGGAGAAACCTTTACTGTCTCCATATTTACCTCCATCGATACATTACATGTAATACGTTATCATTATCGATATTGGATGTCAAGGTTATTTCTTTCTAACGCAAGGTTCTTGGGTCTGCAATTGTCATTGGACATTATATATCTTCGGAATTTCAATTAAACCGTCCAAAGTCAAATCTAACCCTTCACAATTTTTGGTTATGTAATCCTATTTTTTTAATTCATACCTGACAAAGCCGGCATTCCCATAGCCATAGCCATTTGAAGAGCTTCCTCTTTAGAAAATCCTTTCGCAATTAAAGCATCATAATAATTCTTGGTAAATGTTGCAAGCCTTTCAGCATTTTCTGGTTTTGCCAATACTTTAAATACTGTTTCCATCATAGATTCCATCATTGTTCCCATCATAGGTCCCATCATCTGCATAATTTCTTCCTGATTCGGTTGCTGTTGTTGAGGATCCTGAGCATCAATTTGAACAGGCAAAATTATGATACATACTGCTACTGCTAATAATAATAGAACTATCGAAAGTGTCTTGAAACTAATTGACATGACTTTTGACCTCCTTTTACTTTTTGGTTATATTGTTGTTTCTTTAATACACAAAATTACTTATGTTGTTACAACCAATATAAAGATATTAGTTCAATTAGTCAATAATATCCCCGAATTTCTGAGGTACTGCCAAACACAAAAACCATTTCTTTTTTGTTATTATATATAGCATGTTAGCCGCGGTTCACAATAATTTTTTCTTCCGGTATAAATCGCCATGGAACAGTTAAAGATATGTCCTGAATGTGCATGTGAGTATTACGCGCATATCGAGCATTGCGCAGACTGTGGAGTTGTGCTCCTGACTCAAGAGGAAGTCAAAAAGGCGG